>CAZDMR010000071.1:0-16927 GCA_964506795.1 uncultured Acidobacteriota bacterium
TTGTCCCCTTCAATTTTTCTTGAACGGCCCGCCCAGTTGTCAAAGTCGGGCTAAAGACCTCAGCCAACAAGATCTGTTGGCGCCGCTGTTGGCTTCGCCCCTCGATCTGCTCTCCCGCCGTCCCCCGAGGCGCTCGACCGTTTTGGCGGTCATCTGAATCCCAGCCGTCATGCAACGTGTCAATGATTTTGAAACAGCTAAATTGCTAATTTAGCATCGTCCCCAGGCAGATAAACGGCTTGGGCGAAAACATCCTTCTCTGCGGATCGCTGCCGCATCGTCGGGCCGCTTGGCCGGGGAGGCGCTGGGCAGGATTTGCCGCCCCGATGAAAAAGCTTTGGATGCAGCTCAAGGACTGGCGGCGGGACCGGCAGTGGCCCATGAACGGGGCGTAATGCATCGGGACCTGAAACCGGCGGACATCATTCTGGACGGGCGATTGACGCAGTGCAACCGGGATTTCGCTCTTTTTCTCGCGTTGATGATCCTGATGCTGAGGCTTCGTTTGCCGCATTTTGGTTCAGGTTCTGTTTTGCTTTCAATCTTTTTGCTATGCCGGACGCGGTTATGGGGCGCTCGCGATACTTGCGGCCGTTGTTCTTTATGTCTTCCGCGCCTCCCTCGGAGGCCGTTCCATGTCCGGAACAACCCGGCTCGATGACCAAGCTAAACTTCAAATATCTTCGGAAAAATTATCTTTCAAGCCACCGGCAGAGGTTTCTGTTCAGCTGTTATCGAACACGTTTTATCGAATGGGCCCCAAGCAGATAGAGCGCTCCAAAATTATAGCCGGATACATCGCCCGATATAAAAATGTTAAGATGTTCCGGCGAGACGATGACAGGTATTTTCCCTCCGGGTTTAAGGTTCTCCCAGAACACAGGTATGCGGTCATCAGGAATATTATCGGTGCCGCCAAAAGCTTCGGTCTTTTCGGAAAGCCTCCTTTTGAGGCCCTCTATCTCAGCTTCGCTTAACTCCTCGTAAGGGACCGATGTCTTGTCGATAATGTAATCCTGCAGGCTCCGCCTGGTAAATCCCATGTTTTTCAGCTCCTGTGCCGTATCCGGACTCAGTACGAAAATATAGTTGAAAGGCCTGGCAAAGGCCCCCGCCCCTATGCCCGGCATGTAGGAAGCAAACATAAGGCGGTTGGGAGCAATTTTATTGATAATGCTTTCGAGGAGGTCCTCAACGGTCCAGGCGCCTCCGGTTCCGCCGCCGTAAATGGTGAAATCGCCGCCCAGACCTATGCCGGATACCGTAACGTAACTGTCTTCCGCCCGGTGACCACGGACCGTGTGATAGGGAGTCCAGGGGCTTAATTCATCATTTTCAGCCAGCACATAAAAAGTATGCGAGGATGCTCTGCCGGTTAATGCCGTATCGAGCTTTCCCGGTTTTAAATTTCCTATATTGTTCATGCACAGCCTCACCGCGCGTCCTATGGTATTATTGGCCCGACTTCCGTGACCCAGCAAGCCTGTTCCGGAGTGCATATTGATTTTTTTCGCGATGGGTCCGCTCACGGCTACAAAAAGGTTAAAGGAACCGTCGGAAGAAAAAACATGATGAGAAAATCGCTTATCTGAAATACCTTCCATGGCGGCGACGATAACCGGAAAATATTCAGGTTTGGCGCCGGCCATTACAGCGTTTACAGCAACTTTCTCCACGGTGACATTCGCTAGGATGGAATTCCCGTCCGGAGCTTTTATCGCGCCCAGTACTGTATCAGGCGCAAGGCTGGTTGCCTTTAACATCTGTTTGACATTATATGGCGTGGGAGGAACAAGCGGGAGCCCGTCGCCCCAGTCGTTATCCATGAATAACTGATAGAATTTCTCATACGCAGATTCCAGGCTGTCGGCTGTAATGGTCACAGTTGGAGGTGACGCCTTTTTGGGTTTCAAACCGGCTTCTTTCTCTGAATCCTGTATGGGACGGGTTAATGCGTTTATAATATCGTCCAGAACCGCTGCGGCGCAGGGCATCATGCTCTCTGCGCTTGACCTGTTTGGATAAAATTCCATGCTGGGCAGAGGCGCCATACGTGCCGACGGCATGCCAAGATGGCGGGAGGCTGTTTTTGCATTATAAATCAGGTGATTCCCAAAAACGGCAACGCCGGGTTTGCCGAGTTTTTCCAGTTTTACTGTAAAAGATATGCTGTCCCAGGCTCCTTGGCCGGAATCCCCCACAGCGTAGACAAAGGTATCAACCTCCCTCAATATCCTCTCCTCCGTATCACCCACACCGCGGGTATATCTTGAGATTGCGGCCGAAGGATATTTCTTCTTAAGAAGTAGCTCCAATGCGTCGAGAAAAAACTCTCCGCCCGATTTACCGGCCCAAATCAATCCGATATTCTTGCCGGATAAGTCCTCAACCCGGCGGGCGATAAGCGAGATATCAGACGCCATGATCATCTTAGCCTCAGGATTAAGCACCTCAAATGAAATACTGTCTGCCTCCCCTGCAGGCTCGGCGGCCAAGGTATTTGCATGCGCGACGGCCGCAAGACAAACAAGAAACAAATTTATTACCGGTTTCAACCGGCCTCTTTTAACCTTTCGCATTTTTACTCCTGCTCATTGGCGTAAAGAGATATTTGAACACCGTTCCGTTATTTAATTTTTGAGGTTCATTTTTAATAGAAATCGAGTATTAACTTATATCAACAGGAGGCCTCATGAAACTTAATTCATCTCGCAGAAAGTTTTTAAAGGCCGGATTGGCACTGCCCGTAGCGGGACTTTTATCCGCAAGCGAGTTGCAGAGTAACAAATTTCAGGAGGCATCGAATCAAATGACCAAAGAGATAGGCAATCAGGTGCTTTTAAAAGTTTTAAACCCCCGCGGGGTTCTCCCGGCAATCACCCTAAGCGGTTTGACCGCACCGAGGCTTGACTCTCTCGGAGGCAAACGGATTCTCCTTTCGGGCGGCAAGCCGGATTCAATCGTTTTTTTTGACGCCCTGGAAGATCTGTTAAAGCGAAGATACCCGACGTTAACTGTAGTGCGCCGCGGGTTTTTCTCGCTTACGGAAGGCGAAAAATATGATTTCGACGCATGGATAGAGGGAGTTAAAACCTCCGGCGGCGGGAGAGTGGACAACGAGGCAAAGCTTGAAAAAATGGGCATACCCGGGGTAACCATCACTGTTGACGGCCTTCTTGCTCAGCGGAAACGCGTAGCAGAATGCAACGGTCTTCCGGGTATTCGCATAGTAACAGTTCCCGCTGAAAAATATTTTGTCTGCGAATGCAAGCCGGAAAAACTGAAACCTATAGCTGCCGCGGCATTGGATGACATCATTGAAGCTCTGACCTCCCCTTTGACCGAAGAGGAGAAGAATCCTCAGCCTTTTGTTTACGACTACGGGCCCCTGCATTTTGAGGGTCCCTCCCATGACGAGGCTTATGAGAAATTTCAGCAGTACTGCATGGACAATGATATAGGAGACGGGCTACCCCTGACTCCGCCTACAGAAGAAGCGGTAAAAAGGATGCTTTTGGGCACAAGCCGCTCACCCGATGAAGTGCTGGGTTTGATGGTCCCCCGCAACGGCAAGGCTACAGTGGAAAAAGTGGCGATTAATGCGGTAATGGCCGGAGCCAGGCCGGAGTATCTGCCTGTCATTATTGCCGCGGTTGAAGGAATGGCCGATATCCGCTTTAATCTCTACCACATTTCCACCGGCACCCTTAACTCCAGCGCGCTGATTCTGGTAAACGGTCCCATAGCAAAAGAAATCGGCATGAACTGCAGAGATACTTACTTAGGTCCCGGCAATCGTGCAAACAGCTCCATCGGCCGGGCGCTCAGCCTGTGCATGATAAATATTGGATGGAGCTTTTTCAAAACAGAAGGCGGCATGATTGGACAGCCGGCTAGATATACCCACTTGATATTTGCGGAAAACGAAGCGGAAAGCCCCTGGGAGTCCTTTGCCATAGAGCACGGATTTAATCCCGAAGACAGCACGGTTACTCTGGACGAGTGCATCTGGTATGACAGGCTGGGTCCCTCGGGATGTATGAATCCCATGCCTATGCAGGCCGATATGGCGCAGCTTGCCTCAATGGTCAAAGGTTTTACAGGAGGCATGACTCCCGCCAGAAACACTCCGGCAGGCCCGATGTGGGGGTCCGCGGATGCAGAATCGGCGATTAACGGCAATTACTGCACTCTGGCTTTATATCCTGCATTGGCTCGTCAGCTCGCCGCCGCCGGCTACAGCAAACAATCGCTGGCCCAGTGGCTGTGCGATCAGCACCGTTTCCCATGGGACGATTATTCCGACAGCCAGCAGGAGAGCATTCTTAAGGCGGCAAAGGCGGGCAGCATCCCCGGCTTAAAGGTAGAGGACTGCAAATCCGGCGGTACTGTTCCCAACTTCAACCCGAGACATCTGGCTATTCTAGTTGCGGGGCCGATGGCCGGTCAGGCGATGGGTATCTACGGCGGCGCCGCTACTCAGCCTAACTTCGATAACCCGGGTTCAACTGAAATTGACTATATGACCAAGAAAATACACGGTGCGACCTTGACAAAAGCCGGCCGGTAAAAAGGAATAGAAATATGAATATACTAAAAAACAAAACCTGCCCCACTCTCCTCTTGCCGGCAATCGTTGCCGTGACCCTGATAATGTCATCGTGTGGCGTTTCTAAGGAGGAAGTACAAATGACTAATGACGGATTTACATTGGAGTTACTTGAGCCTCACGGCGAGCTTGCGTTTCCCGAAAGACAGGGATTATTTGCGCCGCGTCTCAGGGATTTGAATGGAAAAAAAATCGCGATAATGGCGATGGGCCCGGATTCCATGTCTTTTTTCGACACAATAAAGTCCATGCTGAAGAATAAGTACCCCCGGGTTGAGTTTGTTCATTTCAGTTTCGGAGTTCCGAATTCGCCCGACATTTCCGCCGAAATAGCGGATGCGTGCGACGGGTGGATTGACGGAGTTAAGGCGTCCGAGACCGGATCCAGACATGATACGGGCGCCAGGTTGGAAAAACGGGGCTGCCCCGGTGTGGCCATTGTGTCCGACGCAATAATAAAGGCGAAAAAACTCCTGGTAGATAATAACGGTATGCCCGCCTGCCGCGTTCTTGCGGTGCCCGCAGTGGATTACCTTGTGGCCAAGACTGATCCCGAATTGATGAAAGGGGTTGCAGAAGCGGCTTTTGACGATATACATAATGCGCTAATCAAACCGCTTACAAAAGAAGAAAGGGAAGTCGACGATTTCAGCTATGACTATTCCCCAAAAAGATTCATCGGATCCGATTATTCCGAGGCAAACGAAAAATTTCAGCAGTACTGCGCTGAAAATTTCATGACCGACGGTATGCCCGTAGTCCCTCCAACGAGAGAAGCCGTGGACAGAATGTTTGCGGGAACAGCTTATCCGCCTGATAAGGAAATAGGGCTCATGTTTCCGAAGCAAGGCAGGGCGACTGTGGAAAAAATCGCCATAAACGCGGTTATGGCGGGAGCAAAACCCGAGTATCTTCCTGTCATTATCGCCATGATAGAGACTATTACCGCCAAAGACTTTAACCAATATCATATTGTCAATGAGATTCTGCCCATAACCTTTATAAGCGGGCCGATTGTTGAAGAAATCGGACTTAATAACGAAGTCGGCTACCTGGCTCCGGGTCACAGAGCCAACGCCACGATCGGACGGGCAATGCTCATGTGCATGATCAATATAGGCTGGCGCCGCATGGATGTCTATTCGTCGCCGGGAGGCCTCGGCCAGCCCGCCGCTTATGCAAATTACATAATACCGGAGAATCAGAAAGCCAGCCCGTGGGAATCCTATGCAGTTTCAAACGGATTCAAGGCCGATGAAAGCACGGTAACCATATGCGAAGGGATTTTTATTTCGCGCGGGCCGTCTGAAACCTTGAGCATGGCCGGTTTTAAAGAGAGGCTGGAGCAGATGAGAAGCATGTTCTCCCCTTCCGCAGGAGTATTCGGATTTTTTGGCATGCCCCAAGACGGCAGCGATATGCGGCATATGATCGCGATTCATCCAACTTTTGCACGGCAACTGGCAAATGCCGGCTTTACCAGAGAGTCTTTTATTAAGTGGCTGCGCGACAAAAATGCGATTGACTGGGACAAGATGAGTGAGGATGAGCGCAAAGAATTCAGAGAAATGGCGGCAGAGGGTAAAGTTGTCGGAGTAAAGCCTGAAGACTGCAAACCGGGGTTTTACAGGGAGCCTTTTGCCGATCCGAAGGATGTGGCTGTTATTGTGGCCGGCACCGGTGCGGGCGGAGTGATTGTCTTCCAGACTCCCTGCGGCTCAACCGCCAATGTTGAGGATGTTAAAATGACAAGGCCTTACATGCACAAGGTAATACGCGGAGCGACCCTGACTAAATACGGACGATAACCGAATTATAAACTATGCGGTCCCATGACGTTGTGACCGCAATTCATGCCTGTCCGAAGCGTTCATAATCAAAAGGAAACATTCGCTTCCCGGTTTTGAGCATCCAGGAAATGAACGGAGACCGTCCCGCCGCAGTAAGTGCTTAAAAGCCGCCTAAGCTCCTCGGCAGCCTCTTCGATTTCCGCCCGGCTGATGGACGGAATCATCCCGTCGACGTTAATGGCAAGGTTTGTGGTTTGGGGCGTTATCTTGGAAAAATCCGCGTTCCTCCAGTTCCAGCGCCGGCACAGCACTTTCTTTGTGCTGCGGTTCACATAGATAATTTCCCCCGGATCCGGGCGCTCGGCCCCCTCCGGTTTGAAAATCGGCGCAAAAGTTTCATCCGATACCGCGCGCCCCAATGAAACTTCATCCTCGGCGCTGTCCATGTCGTCCCCGCCGCACGGAATGATATGTCGGATGCTGATGATGTTGAACGCGTCCACGGCCGGCGAGATGGATCGCAGCGGTTTCGCGGCTTTAACCTGTTTACAGAGGAACACGATGGAGGGGGTGAATTTGTTCGGATTGGATCCGAACTTGCGATAGGCGTCCTTCCAGACAAGGAGGCGCGGATGCAAAGCCGGATCTATACTGGGATCCTGCCGCATTTTTTCTTCCTCCTCCCGCAAAAGAGCCTCCAGCTCCGGACTCGGCTTGCTGTTGTCAATTCCCGCAGCGGCCACGATGCCCCTGCAGAATTGCGGAAACATTCGAAAAACTTCCTCTTCTATGCGGAATCTCATAATGGTTCCTCTATTTAGAAACGGTTTTGCATAGAATCAACCGCAACCGCGATCTGCGGAGGCGGCTCGCTCCCCCGCATCGCATCTTCCTCGCGCCTCGATATTGCGCGGCAAGGCCCATGCGCGCGGGCTTTTGTATTTCCACTGCGGACTGCCGTCCGGATCAAAGCAGCGAACTTCTCGCACAACTTAAATTCTCAGGCCGCTTCTTTATAAGCATTTCCTTGCGGGAGGGCAAGAAGAACCCTGAGGGAATCAGCAGGTAAACAGAGAAAAACGGGACAGAAAGAAAGCCCGGCAGGGAATTATTACGGAGTTTTCGCCGACGCACCCGCATTCCCGGGCAGCCGCATAAGGAGAAGCTTTCAATTGCAGCTGTACTGCCGGTTGTCAAGCAGGCTTCGTCATTGGGATTTCAAACAATAGAAAAATCTATGTTGAAATTATACAAATGAGAAATCCAAAGCAAATAATCAGCGGCGGACGACCGCCGGGATGCCTTCGGGGACATGAATGGCGAGGCCGGCCAGGTCAATATCCTCGATATTGCGAAGTATCAGACCGCTTTTGGTTGCGCGGATGATGCAATCCTCGAAAACGACATCCGTGATCGGGCTGCCTTCAAGACCGGACATGTCTCCGACGCTGGCTGCGGAACCGGTGACACGGATGATCCGGACATTGCGCACGACCGGCAGCGGGTCGGCTGGGGGGCGGGGATCGACCATGCGCCACGCCATATTGAACTCGAATGCCTTGAGCGTGTTCTGCAGCGCGATATTCCTGTAGGTAATGTTTTCGACCACGCCGCCGCGGCTGGGCTGCGACTTGAAACGAATAGGAGCCCAGTTGCCCTCCATCATAACGCTGTCCCGGATCGTAACGTTGCGGATGCCTCCGGACATTTCGCTCCCCATTGAGACCCCGCCGTGGCCGTAACGGAAAATGCTGTCCGTAATAAGGATGTTCTCGGCGGGGCGGCCGACGCGGCGGCCGTCTTCGTCTTTGCCGGACTTTATGGCGATGCAATCGTCGTTGACGTCGATGTCCACATTGCGGATGGTGACGCTGTCGCACGAATCGACGTCGATGCCGTCGCTGCTCGGGATATGATGCGCCGCACGGATGTTCAGATTCTCAATGACGACATCGCGCGAATAAAGGACGAACAGCCCCCAGGAGGATTGGTTGCGCATTCGGATGTCGCGCACCCTTGCGTGGCTGCAGTTCTGGAGGGCGATCAGCCGCGGGCGGGCATAGAAGGGCAGTTCGGTTGCCGCGAGTTTGTACGCGGGCGAGTCCGGAGCGGCGTCGAGACCGCCGGCCGGTCCGAGCGGCGGCACCTGGCGAACGGGGGCCGTGCCTTCCGGTTTCGGCAATGATCCGGCGCCGGGTTGGAAGATCCGCCGATGCCAGACGTCGCCGGATCCGTCGATGGTTCCCTCGCCGCTCAGCGTGAAATCCTCGATGCCGAAAACGTTGACCAGCGCGCTGACCCAGATGCGTTCTTCTCCTTCCCAGCGCGTCTGGACCAGAGGGTAGTCGGCCATGCGGGTTGTGCCTTTGAGAATGCCGCCTTTGTCGATGCGCAGATCGACGCCGGACTTGAGGAATATCGCTCCGGACAGGAAGGTGCCTTTGGGGACGACGACCACGCCGCCGGTGAGAGCGCAGGCGTCGATTGCCTTCCCGATGGCTTCGGTATTAACCGTTATACCGTCGCCGACGGCGCCGAAATCGGTGATGTTATGGACTGTTTGGATCCGCGTCTGCGGAGAACGGCACGCAATCAACGGCAGGGCCAGCGCAAAAATGACAATGATCCGAGGGATTTCCATTCCTGATGAATTTCCTGGAGAATGGACTTCTATTGTTTTTATTCAATTTCAGACGACTACTCTATAATAACCTTTCGCCGGTGGGACTGAAAACCTGGAGTTATGGGGCATGTTTTTCAGCCGCTTGCCGCGGCGGGCAGACGTGTGGCCTGTTTGCGATAAGCGCATGTCCTGGAGACTTTTTGTTCGGGAGGGAATGATCGCTATGAAAACCGCACGGCGGCTGCTTCTTGCATTGACGCTGCTGATTGTTGAAATCCCGGCGCGCGCGCAAACACCGTGCTTGTATATTGCAGCCGACTCCACCGCGAGCAACGGCAGTCTCGGCGACGGCTCCAACAGGCAGTGGGGGCGGGGCGCTCCGCTCGCCGACTATTTTGACTGCAGCCGGATCAACGCGGAAAACCACGCGATGAGCAGCACGAGCTCCCGCACCTACCGCAGCCTGGGGCTGTGGGCCAAACAGGCCGCCGAAGAGGCCGGAGGCCGCTTCATCGACCTCAACGAACGCGTCGCTTCGATCTTTGAAGGACTCGGGCCGGACCTTCTCCGGTCGCTTTATTACGCATCGGGGGACCATTCCCATACCTCGGCCGCCGGCGCCACGTTCAACGCTCGGCGCGTCATCGAAGGCATCCGGGATCTTAAGGGCTCCAATCTGGCGGATTATTTCAGAACGGCTGATCCGCAGTAGGAATATTGATCAAGACTCCGGTCGGGCATTCGTCTTTCATTTTTCCTGCGGAAACTTTCAGCTACGAACGATCAGACGGTTGCGAATCTAGAGAGATACTCCTTCGTTGCGGGCTTTTTGGAGGGCTTTGACAGGTGCGCTAAAATAAGGGGTTGTTTTCTTGTCCCTGAATTCAATTGTCCGGTTCGAAAAAAGGAGCGCGAAATGGCTGAGAATGACAATTTCATCTGGATAGCTGTTTTTTCCCTGCTTGCAGCCTTGGTGAACGGCCTCGGGATCCTCGCCATATTCAAATTCAGGGAATGGGCAGAAAAAGCCAAAATCTATTTCATGTGCTTTGCGGCCGGAGTGTTGATCTCAACGCCGCTGGTTCTGACGCTGCCGAACGCCATTGAAAAGAATTTTTACTCCGGCTTTGTAGCGCTTTTCGGTTTCCTGTTCATGTTCTTCTCGAATAGGACAATACAATATCTGACAAAAAAGAAAACTCTGGCTTTCGGTTTGACGGCGGCCGAGGGAATCGGCATTCATTCTTTCATCGACGGAATAGTCTACACGGTGACCTTCAGCGTCAGTATTCTCACCGGCATACTGGCTGCAACCGGACTGGTCGTCCATGAATTTGCTGAAGGGATCATCACCTACGTGGTCCTATTAGAAGGCGGGCTCAAGAAAAAAATCGCCATGTTATACGCTTTCCTGATCGCGTCGCTCACCACGCCCATCGGAGCCTTCATCGCCTATCCATTCATAAGGAAATTGAATGAACCCAGTTTGGGCTTGATGCTCGGCTTCGTCTCCGGAGTTTTATTATACGTTTCCGCCGCTCACCTACTGCCTGAGGCACAAGAGCAGCAAAAAGAACATTCGATGATGGCTTTTCTCGCAGGCGTCGTTCTGGCCTTCTTCATTGTTTTAACCAAGCTACTTTAATCGGCTGGCAACCGCTCCTTTTTGCCGATGAATCGGTTTCTCATAGGCGTTTCTATTCTGCAAGGCAAGAGGAAACCTGGACCGTAAACAATTCCGGCAGAAATGAATTGTCAAAGAAGACTCCCTCTCTCCGCAAAGCATGTTTTCGAGTAAAATACGATGAAAGCGCAATCGGGGGTATCGAGCGCCCGGATGTTTTCTGACATCCTGAAAGGAGGCTCATTTTGGAATACAGAAATTTGGGGAGGTCCGGTTTGAAAGTCAGCCGCCTTTGTCTCGGCACCATGAATTTCGGATGGCACACATCCGAAAAAGACAGCTTTGCTTTAATGGATAAAGCTGTCGAGCTGGGGATCAATTTCTTTGATACGGCCAACGTGTACGGCTGGAAGCAGGGCGAAGGCCTCACCGAACAGATCATCGGGCGGTGGCTGGCGCAGGGCAATGGACGGCGCGATAAAATCGTGCTCGCCACCAAGGTTTTCAACAAGATGGGAGAAGGGCCGAATGACCTCAACCTTTCGGCCTACCATATCCGGAAAGCGTGCGAGCAAAGCCTGCGGCGTTTAAAAACGGATGTCATCGACTTATATCAGATGCATCACATCGACCGAAGCACTCCCTGGGAGGAGGTCTGGCAGGCAATGGAGCAGCTCGTGCGCGAAGGCAAGGTCCTCTATATCGGCAGCAGCAACTTTTCCGGCTGGCATATCGCTCAGGCGCAGGCTGAAGCACGAAATCGCCATTTCATGGGGCTTGTTTCGGAACAAAGCCTCTACAACCTGGCGACTCGAACCATCGAGTTGGAGGTCATCCCCGCATGCCGGCATTACGGTCTGGGGCTGATTCCCTGGAGTCCGATGGAGGGCGGCCTGCTGAGCGGCGCTCTGCAAAAGGCCAAAGAGGGGCGGCGAAGCGAAAAGCGCACGGGAGATCTGATAAAGAAACACCGCAAACAGCTGGAAAAGTACGAACCTTTGTGCCGGAAGATAGGAAAGAAACCGGGAGAGGTAGCGTTGGCATGGTTGCTGCGTAACACAGCGGTTACCGCGCCCATCATCGGTCCGAGAAATATGGAACAGCTGATCGGTGCAGTTCGCGCGCTTAACGTGAAGCTCTCGGAGGATACTCTAAAGAAACTGGATGAGATTTGGCCGGGGCCGGGCGGAGAAGCTCCGGAAGCCTATGCCTGGTGAGATCCCGCCGCAAGCAGTACGGGATCGTCTGCAGCCGCCCGCGCAATTTTTAGGGAGGGTTTTTTCTGTTAACCCGGCTTGCCTGTGCTCTGCGGCATGCCGGCGGCTTTCTTGAGATTCATTTTCCCCAGAATCTCTCGCGCGCGCCGTGCTTTCTTTGGAATAATCGGCCGGTCATCGGCCGGACTGAGGGACAAAGCGACGGCGGCTAAAAGTGCGGAAACACTAAAAACAGTGAAAGCCGCCCGTTCCATAGGTATGTCCCGGCCGCGTGGCAAGTGCGGCTGAAGTAAATCCGGCCGCTTTTATGCCTTCAATCTATAGTGGGGAAGGAAATTAATCTTCTTTCACCAGGATGATCCCTGTAATGTCCTGCAGCCCCTGTGTCTGAACCTGGATGGTGCCGCCGGATTTCATTTTTTTGAGCGCTTCCATGTCAATCTTTTGCGGCTTCGCGCCCGTGGCCAGCGGACGTTGGATTTTGATCCAGAGCTTCGAACTCATAATATCCTGAGCCCCGTCAAAAATAAAAAACGCCTGATTCCCGCCGATGCCCGGTATGGTGTATTCCTTTGCAATGGGTTTGTAGAAAGCTTTCACCTTCTCAAATGAATCATTGGTCGTATATACGGCCGAGGGCACTTGCGGGGACCCCATGCTCGCTTCGGCGTCCCTGATTGCCTTCGTAGCCTGCTCATCCAGTTTTGCTCCCGGATAAGCCGTAAAGGAAGCCGCAAAAACAGCCGCCGCAAAAACAAAAACTGCTGAAAATTCTGCAATACCGAGAATCTTTCTCATAAGCACTCTTCCTTTCCAATTTTAACTTGCATTATATAAGCGCCTTATAAAAATCAATCTGAAAATTAATGAGAGCACACGATTGGAAAAGCATCTACGCGGCAAGCCGTTCAACTCTATTCCGCTTCCGGCGGTTTCAGGACCCTGTCGTAAATCCACATCAACAGCGTTGTTAGAACGCCTATTGCGGCGATAACAAACCAGAGGCCGCTGGGATTCTGCAGCGTTTCGCCGAAATAATTCACAAGACGGCCCCCGATCCGTCCGGCGACAACGAAACCGATGGCAACCGGCAAAAACGAGTATCCCATGAAAGTCCCTTGCTGCCCGGCGGGCGCAAGGCGGGACACGTATTCATAGTAGCGGGGCGACTGGATCATTTCTCCGATCGCAAGCACCACAAGAGCGATAATCGCGTAAACGGGCAATCCCTGCACGGGCAGTTCCCAGGGGCCGATGGAAAGCTCCGTGTGGATCTGCCAACTGAGATCGCAGACGGCCAGAATCAACCAGGAGAGACTTGTGACGAGGATCCCTGCGGTCATGGCCGCAAACACACGCATGCGGCGCGTAAGAAAGCTTATTAAGAGTTGGAAGAGAATTACGGTAAGGGGATCGACCGTGGTCAGAAGATCGACGTCGGCGTCCGGATTCACATATCCCCGAAGGAAAAGCGGAAGCGCGATAAACTCCTGCCAGAACATTACCCAGAAACCCGAAAAAATCAGCAGGAATGCCATGAAACGTAGGTTTTTCAAGACGACGAACATATTTTTAAACGCCTGGACAAAACTCGCCACCTGCTTTTCCACAAGCCGGTCCGGTTCCTTGTAGAAGAACAGGGTCCCGAAAAACATCGCCAGCACGCTGAGGGCGGATACGCGGAAGACATTTTCGATGCCGATGGTGCGGCGGACCGCGAAGGCCATGATGGGGCCGAGAGTGCCGCCTATATTCACAAGCGTGTAATAAATCGAATATCCGAGCGATCGGACATTTTCAGCGGAGGCCCGCGCCGTTGTGCCCACCACGCAAGGTTTCACGATCGCCGGGCCCAGCGCCGGGACGCATAGAATCAGCTGAACCAACACGGCGAGGGGCAGCGCGTTTTTCAGAGGGGCCATCCATTGCGCGGATAAGGACCCGAGCAGGAAATAGCCTAGGGCGAGGACAAGGTAGGCACCGGCCAGAGATCGCCGGAATCCCAGGCGGTCGGCGACCGTCCCTCCAATGATAGGCAGAAACCATACGATGCCGCCGAAGAATCCGATCAACTCCCCCGTTTCCTGCTGGGAGAAATGGAGCGTTTCATGCAGATAAATGGCAAGAACGGCGTTTACGCCGTAATAGGACAGCCGTTCGAACAGCTCTGTGAGATTCGCGACCCAGAAGGCGGATTGAAATCCGGCGCGGATTTCGCTGAAGCGTCGGGGAAAAGCCACAAGCCCTCTCCTGTTGAAGATTCCCAGAATTCGAATGAGTTCGATACTGATCCGCACGGCGCCGAGCCGCGCCTGGTTATTCAGCAGATGCGCGGGAGCTGCTCTCCGCTGAGCGTATCCACAATCCGCGTCGCGCCTATGCGGCTGCGCATCGTCACCAGGCCGGGATCGCCCTCCTCGACCGTTCCGATGACGCATGCATTTTCGCCCAGAGGATGCGAGCGCAGCTTTTGAAGCGCGCGCTCGGAGTCGCAAGCCGGTACGAAGCTTACGAATCTTCCTTCGTTGGCGACGTAGAGCGGATCGAATCCTAAAATCTCGCAGGCTCCCTGCACGGCTTCCAGAGTTGGGATTAAGCTCTCTTCAATTTTGATATGGAGCCGGGCGGATTGAGCGATCTCGACCAAGGCGCCCGCCAGGCCTCCGCGCGTGAGATCGCGCAAGCAGTGTATTTCAATGCCCGCTTCAAACAAAGACATTACAATTTCCGAAAGCGGGGCGCAGTCGCTGGAAACAGGGCTTTCGAACTCAAGCCCCTCCCGCACCGCCATAATGGCTATTCCGTGGCGGCCGATGTCGCCGCTCAGAATGACGGCGTCGCCGGGCCGGACGTTGGAGGGCAGGACGGATGCGCCGGGTTCTATCACTCCGACGCCGGCTGTATTAATGAAGATGCCGTCTCCTTTGCCCCGTTCGACGACTTTCGTGTCTCCGGTGACGATCCGGACGCCGGCCCGCGCGGCCGCGGCGGCCATTGATTGAACCACGCGCCACAGCGTATCCATCGCCAATCC
The DNA here is from genome assembly GCA_964506795.1 of uncultured Acidobacteriota bacterium. Lineage (GTDB taxonomy): Bacteria > Acidobacteriota > UBA6911 > UBA6911 > UBA6911 > UBA6911. The sequence goes on from CAZDMR010000071.1 coordinate 14,898, forward strand.
TTCTTCGAGGATGAAGCCCGCGCTTAAATAGAATGGGCGCGCGCCGCACATGGCAAGGTCGTTAACCGAGCCGTTGACCGCAAGCGTGCCGATATCTCCCCCCGGGAAAAAGAGCGGCTGCACGACGTAGGAATCGGTTGTAAAAGCAAGCCTTGAACGGGGGAGGTCGAAAACGGCGCCGTCATGACGGGCTTCCAGCAGAGGATTGCCGAAAGCGGGCAGGAAAATTTTCTCTATGAGCTGATTTGTCAGTTTGCCGCCGCCTCCGTGCGCCATAAGAACGTTGGGATACTGTTGTATGGGAATGGGGCAGACAAATCCCGTACCGGTCTTAGATTCGGACTCCATGGCTTCCCCGTCAGTTTTTTCTTCTTCGATATTGATAATAAGCCGCGCAGGCGCCCTCGGAAGAAACCATTGTCGCTCCCAATGGATGCTCCGGCGTGCACCGCAGCCCGAATTCGGGACAATCCGGCGGCTTTTTAATCCCCTGCAAGATCAATCCGCTGATGCACGCGGTCGGTTCTTCCGCGGTATGGTGCGCGACTCCGAAGCGCCTTTCCGCATCGTAGTCGGCGTACTTTTCCTGCAGGCCCAGGCCGCTTTGCGGTATTTCTCCAATGCCGCGCCATTTGCGGGGCCCCACGCGGAAGATTTCCTGAATCAGTTTTCGGGCGGGGACATTGCCTTCGCGGCGGACGGATCGGGAGTACTGGTTTTCCACTTCCGCTCTTCCTTCTTCCAACTGCCGGATGCACATATAAATGCCCTGCAGAATATCCAGCGGTTCGAATCCCGTGACCACAATGGGGACACGGTATTTTTGGGCAATCGGTTCGTATTCCGTATATCCCATAACCGCGCAGACATGGCCCGCTGCCAGAAATCCTTGTACCCGGTTTTCCGAAGAAGAAAGAACCACTTCCATGGCTGGAGGGACCAGGACGTGGGATACCAGTAGGGTGAAATTTTTTACGCCCAGCCGGCTTGCCTGAAACACCGCCATGGCGTTCGCAGGAGCCGTGGTTTCAAATCCCACCGCAAAAAAAACAACTTCGCGGCTCGGATTGTCTCGGGCGAGCTTGAGCGCATCCAGAGGCGAGTATACGATGCGGACATCCGCCCCGCCGGCTTTGACCGTAAGCAGGTCCTTCGAAAGGCCCGGAACGCGCAGCATGTCTCCAAATGAGCAAAACAGCACATTCGGAATGGAGGCAATCTCGATGGCCTTCTCAATCAGTTCCACCGGAGTGACGCATACGGGGCAGCCGGGCCCATGCACGAGCGTGACCTCGGGCGGAAGGAGTTCGTCTATGCCGAATTTTACGATTGCATGGGTCTGGCCGCCGCATACTTCCATAATTGTCCAGGGCCGCGTGGTGATGCGCTTGAGACCCAAGGAATAGCGCAGGGCCGCATCCGCGTCGCGGTATTCATCTATGAATCGCATTCCTTTTCTTCCATTTCGGCAAGCTCCCCGATCCTGCGCAGGTATTCAAAAACCTCCTGCGCCTCCGCTTCCTCCACCTTGCTGATGGCGAAGCCTACGTGCACCAGAACATAATCGCCGATCTCGGCTTCGGGAACATAGGCGAGATTGATCTTTTTAACGATTCCGCCGAAATTGACATTTCCGGAACGAAACGTGGGATCGGTGCCTTCGATGCTGATTATTCTTCCGGGAACTGCGAGGCACATAATTCACTCCTTGTATTTGCGGTTGCCTCAAGCAGCAGCGAGGCCGCCGCGATCTGGCCCGCCGCGATTCCGCCATCGTTGGGCGGGATTCTCTGGTGCCAATAAGGGCGGAAGCCATCCTGTTCAAGCCTGCGGACGGCTGTTTCCGTCAAGACCCTGTTCTGAAAGCATCCCCCGGTCAGCACAACGCGCTCTTGTCCAACCCGCCGGGCGACGGCGGCGATTACGTCCGCGAGCGCATTGTGGAATTTTTTGGAGATCCTCGCCGGCGGCATGCCGCTGCGGACGTCCTCGAGGACGCTGAGGATCAACGGTTCCCAGTCCACAATAAA
>CAZDMR010000072.1:0-16722 GCA_964506795.1 uncultured Acidobacteriota bacterium
TGCCGTATTTGAATTCCGTCCGGTTCTCTTTCAGCTCCAATATCAATGCAGCCATCCGGACAGCGGGCCATTCGCATCAGACCGCCGTGAGCAATTTTGACCAAGCGAGTGAGCAATAGCGAACGGACATCGGACTATCCACAAATTATATTGATATAGTGTAGAGTGAGAAATGCGAGGTTCCACTCTGGCGCTCAGGGCGCCACACGTATCGTTCAAACTCGATGAAGGAGATTCTTGTGAAGATTGATACACGCACTATTGGGGATATTCACGTTCTGGATTGCAGCGGCAAGATCACTCTGGGCCAAGGAACGATGGCAATTCGAAATGCCGTTCTTGATATCCTGAAGATAGGTGCTAGAAAGGTCGTCCTAAATCTAGCAGACGTAAACTATATCGACAGCTCGGGAGTTGGTGAGTTGGTGCGCAGTTACAATACAGTCGTTAATCAGGGCGGGCAGCTAAAACTCCTGTGCCTGACAAAGAAGGTCCAGGAGGTTCTGGCAATAAGCAGGCTTCTGACGGTATTTCAGGCTTACGACAGCGAGACGGCAACTATTGACAGGCCCTTAGTAGAGAGAAACCTGCCGGAAAGAGGTTCCATCCGGTGGAGCGGTTTTGACCGGCGGTGGGGGCAATACCGAACAACATGAAGTGGACTAAGCCAATTCGATTGCAGTCTTCGAAGTATTGGACTCATAAGGAAGGTGACTATGTCAGGAAGTCATGGCGACAAAGCCCGGTTTGATCGGGAACGAATAAAAAGGAATCTTCGCCAAAAACGCACTCGTGAGTTGCGAAAGGAGCTGTCGCCAGAAAACAAATTGGCACAAGCCGCAGGCACGAACCGCAAATAAAGTGAAAACAGTAAGGTGCAATTCCCCCCGAACTGGCAGGCGGCGTCCGAGCGGTTATCCTCTTCGGTCAGACGTGCTCTGCAAATCGTAAGGGATCAAATCCTAAGGAGGCTTCCAATGATCAGGGCTCGAAACTTCGTGATTTCAGCCTTTTGTGTTACGCTTTCAATGTCTTTCCTTTATGCGCAAGATCTTTCGAAGTACCGGGACTTTCAACTCGGAATGGATTTGCCCGCCGTGGCTGAACATGCGAATGTGAAACGGTCCCAAGCAAAATTGATCCATCAACGTCCGGCGATAATTCAAGAGCTGGAATGGCGGCCGAAGGACTCTTTCCGCTCCCCGCTACAGACGGACTCTGTTAAAGAGGTTTCCTTCGGCTTTTACAGCGGCCAGCTTTATCGAATTGTGGTCAATTATGATCAGTACAGGACTGAAGGTCTGACGGAGGAGGATTTGATCGAAAGTATTTCGGCGATATATGGAATGGCAACCATGCCTTCTGCAAACATCATCAGCTCTTCTTTATCGCAAGCCTTTAGCGACAGCGAGAAAGTCATAGCGCGTTGGGAGGATCCGCAGCACTCGATAAATCTTTTCCATTTCTCCTATAAGCGTGGCTTTGGCCTGCTTATTTTTTCCAAACAGTTAGATGCCCTGGCGCAGACCGCGATTGTTGAAGCGATTCGCCTGAACGAGCAAGAAGCCCCTCAACGAGAGATTGAACGGCAAAACAAGCAAGATGAGGAGAAGCGTGCCGCGGGGCAGAAAGCTAGACCGGCGAACAAGGCCGGTTTTCGCCCTTAAGGAAGGCTTCGAATCAGCTAGCGCACAAGTTTGTGGCCGATAATGCTTTGGTACGGTGTGATAAGGGAAGTCTGACGAACGAGTGTTCTGTCAAGATCCTTTCTTTTCGAGCTCCGCCTTCGTTGCAAGGGGACAGTGCTATGAACATCCACGTCGTATATCCCCAGGTTCCGGAAACGTTCTGGAACTTAAACCACGCATTGAGGTTTGTTTCAAGGAAAGCCGGCGAGTCGCCCCTGGTCTTTTTGACCGTGGCTGCCATGCTCCCCGCCTGCACAAACAAGTATCCTATCCCGTTTTCTCTGCTGGCTGGATGATTACATGGAAACAAATCGAAAACATTGCAGGAGATTATTGTAAAAACATCAACGTAGAAAATCGCGGCGCATTAAAAGTAATAATTACCATCTAAGATTTTCTCCCCGCCCTATATTAAATTAAAGGGGGGGCAGATGTCTCACTATTATTGGCACAGAGGGAATCCGCACAACGCACCTTGTAGCGCTTTCTAAATCCATTGTCTTTTTGGAAGTCGTCGGCAAGGAGCGAATCTACTATTGGAAGCTTTTTTTCAGGTCACTGTTTCGCCGTACTGAGCTCTTACCGATGGCAATCAACTGCGCAATCTACGGCTTTGATTTCCTCAAGATTTTTGAACGATTGCCTTCGCGCGCATTTCTCACCAGCTTTCTGCTGCGGCGCCGGGCGGGCATCTGCGGCGTTGCCGCTCCTCGACAATGTCCCGCATTGCTTGCGTCGCGGCGCCTTGAATCTGCCTGCCCGCCGGCGCTCGCGTCAGAATGCAGAGTTAGTGTTGCGCAGCCCCTTAGTGCCACGAGATATCCAACCGCGGATTTTCACGGATACTACGCCCTTGATCTGTGAAAATTTTTGAAAATCTGCGGTTATATTTATTCAGCCGTGGCTGATATTATTATGCAAGATTACCCGCCACATCGATCAGCGGCTCGGCAGAGCCCTTATCCGTTTGATTGCTATGTCCATTTGATCTAAAATAAAGGTGTTTTTGCTGAGCCCTTCAAAAGCAAAGTGAAACCGCATTTCGATGCCGCCAACTCGTGAGCCAGCAAGACGCACCACCCACAAATAGTTGATCCTGACTCTACGGCTCAGCTTAAACAAGCAGCCGGAGGCTGTTATGTCGGATAAGAAAAGTCACCCTGTTGATTGGGAAGCCGTCTTTACGGGCGTCTTCCGCGGGAAGACCGTTATAGAATACGCGACCAACCGCAGCATCTTCCGGCAAGGACAGCCTGCGGATTCCTTGTTCTATCTCAGGCGAGGCAAGGTGAAGCTCACGGTTATGTCCCGACAAGGCAAGGAAGCGATCGTCGCCATTCTAAGCCCGGGCGAATTCTTCGGTGAGGGATGTCTAGCAGGTCAGCCATTGCGTATGGCGACGGCTATAGCCATGACGGATTGCACTCTCGACAAGATTGAGAAGCCGCTGATGGCGCGAATGCTCCATGAACAGCACGACGTTTCGGAATTGTTCGTCACGCATCTGCTTTCACGAAACATTCGATACGAAGCCGATCTCGTCGACCAGCTTTTCAACTCGAGCGAGAAGAGGCTGGCTCGCATCCTCTTGATGCTTGCTCATTTTGGAAAGGAAAGCAGAGCTGAGATCGTGGTTCCCAGGGTAAATCAGGATACCCTGGCGCAAATGGTCGGCACCACCCGGTCGAGAGTCAGTTATTTCATGAATAAGTTCAGGAGACTTGGCTTCATCGATTACGACGACGATGGATTAACGGTCCATAGTGCCCTCCTCAGCATAGTCCTGCACGAATAGAGTCAATTTCGTATATTCCGCAATGTCAGCAAGCCTCACAGATAGTCCTCCTCAACTGAAGGGAATGAGCAATTCTGACCGGACACGTGAGCAACATCGAACAGACATGCGGATTGCTCCGGGAGTATATAAATTGTGTCTTGCGCAGCAATCCGGATCTGATGAAATCCCGATGCCCGCAGGAGCCTAAAGAGGTTGACATGATAAGCAGCAAAAGCCGGTCTATCCCTTGGGATGCCTTGCTTGCCGCAATCCCCATCGGGAAAATCCCTATATTATGCGGGAAAAGCTGCAACATCTTTCAACAAGGACAACCTGCGGATACCCTGTTCTACCTCAGGCGAGGCAAGGTGAGACTCACGGTTATTTCCAAACAAGGCAAAGAGGCAATCGTCGCCGTTCTGGGCGCCGGCGAGTTATTCGGTGAGGGATGTCTCACAAGTCAACATTTGCGCACAGCAACGGCCGTTGCCCTGACAGAGTGCACTCTCCACAAGATTGAAAAGTCTCTGATGGCGCGAATGCTGCACGAACAGCACGACATCTCGGAGCTGTTTGTGCAGCATCTGCTTATGCGCAGAATCCAATACCAAGAAATTCTCGTTGATCATCTTCTCAACTCAAGCGAGAGCCGTCTGGCTCAGATCCTGTTGTTGCTCGCCCACTATGGCAAGGAAAGCAGAGCCGAAACTGTAGTTCCCAGAGTCAGTCAGGATAGCTTGGCGCAAATGATCGGCACCACCCGATCGCAAATCAGGCGCCTTTTGCAGAAGTTCGGGAAGCTTGGCTTTATCGACTACGACCGCAGTGGATTAACGGTCCATAATGGCCTCCTCGGCGTAGTCCTGCACAAATAGAATCGATATCGAATCCTCTGCAATTCTCCGAGATAAAACCGGCTCCGCCGGAGGGGCGGAGAGAGAGATTGCCCATTCCGGAAGCGCAGAGGAGTGCAAATGTATGATTTATGAGAATACACAAATGGCAGGCTTTGACCGGATAGCAATGATCCGCGGACCTACGCTGACCGATGCCATGCATTATTGGCGTTCACCGAGGAGGTAGACGAGTTCAGTGACGTGATCACGCGGATGCCGCCCGGGGGCCAGTCCTTCCCGATGGCGTATTGAGGGAATTTACCCCCATACGTCCAGGGTGAGCAATTTTGAACATAAGCGTGAGCAGGACTGCTCTGACACCGGATTGCTACAAAGGTATATATAAAATGAATCCCCGTTTCTGAGCGAATGGATGCCATGCGACTATACCTGATTAATCCCTCCAACCCGCTTGTTAGCATTGTCAAGGTCAAAGAAAGCCAATGGAACCGTTACCGCGTGTGGAAGCCGCTCGGCCTTATGGTTCTCGCAGGCCTGACTTCACCAGAGTGGGAGATTACGATCGTTGACGAGAATCTTGGTAATCCTGACTATCCGGCGATGCCGAAGCCGGACCTGGTGGGAATTACCGCTTTCACCTCGCAGGCGAACCGCGCCTATGAAATAGCCAGTTTCTTCCGTCGTCTAGGCGTACCAGTCATCATGGGCGGCATCCACGCTACCATGTGCTTGGACGAGGTGATGGCGCGCGTGGATTCAGTGGTCACCGGAGAAGCCGAGGGCGTCTGGCCGCAGGTCCTGAAGGATACTCGGCGGGGCAGCCTGAAATCCCGATATGACGGAGGGCTGGCGGACATAAAGGATGTCCCGCTTGCACGTCATGATCTGTTGCCTGCAAAATATGCCTTTGGGGCCATTCAAACCACGCGCGGCTGTCCCTTAAACTGCAGCTTTTGCAGCGTGACGGCATTTAACGGGGCCCGCTACCGGCTGCGGCCTATTCCGGATGTCATACGGGAATTCCAGTCGATCCGAGAAAAACGGGTTTTGGTGGTTGACGACAACCTCATCGGCACCCGCACCGAACACATCGCGCGCGCCAAAGACCTGTTTCGCGCTATGGTGAAGGCAAACCTGCGAAAGCAATGGGTCGGCCAAGCCACCATTAACTTCGCCGATGACGAAGAACTCATGGGGTTGGCCTCGAAGGCTGGGTGCAGAGGAGTCTTCATCGGCTTTGAATCCCCCTCGCCGGAAGGGCTCCGGGAGCTCGGCAAGAAATTCAACCTTTTGAAGGGCCGCGATATGCGCGCTTCCATCCGGCGCATACAACGGCACAACATAATGATCGTGGGATCCTTTATCCTTGGTTTGGACGTAGACCAATCGGGCATCGGAAAACGTATCGCCGACACGGCCAGCCATTACGGCTTGGACAATCTCAATGCTCTGTTTCTGACGCCCCTCCCCGGTACGCGCTTGTGGAATCAGATGAAGGCGGACGGCCACATATCTCGTAATAGTTACCCGGAAGACTGGAAGTACTACACACTCACCTATCCTGTGGCTCAATATAAAAACTTGTCTCTGGACGCTGTAATCCAGGAGATGATCTCCTGCAATCGGGAATTCTATTCCGTGCCGCGCATTCTGCGGAGGCTATGCAACAACGTATGGCAGCGCCGCGCGCCGCTGATCAGCCTTGTGGCCAATCTCTCGTACCGAAGTAATATCCGTGTGGACTGCAAGGCATATGCAGACTTTAGGAATCCGCGCGACAGTTGCATCACGGAGTAGTCATTGCCGGTCATTTGAATGCGTTATACCGACAATTTTTAAGACCGGGGGGTTTTTGTTTCTTCGACTTCGTTTTGGAAAACGCTGTCGGGCTCTTGCGGCAGGCACCGGGACTGGAAAACAAAACTGCGCGAACAACAATTGCTAAGGGCCCGCGCAAAATGCGAAGTTACTATTGAGTGGGCCCTTAGTCCAGGTAAAGCGAAAACAGCATCGCAGGTTTTGTGATCGAGCTGACCGATCTGCTCCGGGATCGATCCAAACGAGCGTCTCTGGTTGCGGTCCGTGTTTTTGAGAGTTTGTTGCCGAATAGAGGGATCAACTTGAAGGCAAGCCAGATGGTAATGGGAAACTTGCGGCATTTCAGTGCGAGCCTCCGCAGTAAAGGCCAGGGAAAGAGGTATGGCGATAGCGAGCCGCCGCTGCGATCAGAGCTATTCAGCCGAGCCCAGATGAAGCAGCACAGCGCGACTCTGGCCGGCTCTCACAAGTTAAGTATGAGACGCTCTTCAGATCGGCTTCTGACCAGGCTGGCCGAGAATGAAGAAGTACTCATTGGAATCCGTAACCTGCTCGTGGACGCAGTTAAAGCGAACCGCAGGATTGCGCCGGCCGGAGAGTGGCTGCTCGATAACTTTTATCTGATTGAAGAGCAGATCCGCACGGCCCGGAGGCACTTGCCAAAAGGTTACAGCCGGGGACTGCCTCGCTTGCTGAACAATCCGTCTCATCATCCGCGCGTGTATGACATTGCTCTGGAGACGGTCTCGCACAGCGATGGAAGGGTGGATCCGGAAGCTCTCAGCAGTTTCGTAGCAAGCTACCAGTTAATCACTCCCTTGAAGCTGGGCGAATTGTGGGCAATCCCAATCATGCTGCGTCTCGCATTAATTGAAAATCTCCGGCGTGTCGGAGCCCGAATAGCCGCTGACAAGGCCGACCAAAATTGCGCCGACCATTGGGCGGACGAGATGATGGAGATTGCCGACAAGGACCCCAAGAGTCTGATTTTAGTAGTCGCGGACATGGCGCGGTCAATTGCTTCGATGTCAAATTCCTTTGTTGCGGAATTCGCGCGCCGGCTGCAGGGGCAGGGCACAGCCTTGGCGTTGCCGCTTACCTGGATTGAGCAACGGCTCTCCGAGTCCAGCGGGACGATTGAGAAATCGGTTCAGTCGGAGAACCAACAACAGGCTGCCGATCAGGTTTCCATAAGCAACAGCATCGGCAGCCTCCGTTTTCTAGGCGCGATGGACTGGCGCGAGTTCGTCGAGACCATAAGCGTTGTCGAGCAGACCTTGCGTGCCGATCCCGGCGGAATTTACAGCAAAATGGATTTTGGCACCCGTGATCGATACCGCCACGTGGTGGAGAAGACAGCGAGGAGAAGCAAGCTATCCGAAGGCGAGGTCGCGCGTAAGGTGATCCAATTAGCCCGCGAGGGAGCGGCCAGGAACGGCAGCAAGGATCGGGAAGCCCATGTTGGATTTTACCTGATCGACAGGGGCTTGGCGCAGTTCGAACAAGCGGCTGAGGTGCGCCAATCTATCCCGGCGGCTCTTCAGCGTAAAATCCGCCGGTTTCCTTTGCTCCTTTATGTGGGCGCCATCGCACTGATCACAGCGATTTTTGCCGGAGGCTTACTGGTGGAGGCGCATAGCAGCGGATTGTCTAATTTGATGCTCATCCTGGTTGGTGTTCTCCTGCTGCTGTGCGGAAGTCATCTGGCGGTTGCGCTGGTGAACTGGATGGCGACATTGCTGTCAACGCCGGACTTGCTTCCGCGCATGGACTTTTCCGCAGGAATTCCGCCGGAATCACGTACACTAGTTGTGATCCCCACGATGCTCTCGAGCGCCCAAAACATCGAAGATCTGGTCGAGGCGCTCGAGGTGCGTTTTCTGGCAAATCGAGATGACAACCTGCATTTCGGTCTGCTGACCGATTCCCCTGATGCACGAGAAGAAACGCTTCCGGAGGACGAACCGCTGCTGCGGCTGGCCCGGAAGAGAATTGAGGAGTTGAACGAAAAATACAGGAATGTAAAAGGCAGTGCCTTTTTCCTCTTTCATCGGCCGCGCCGATGGAATCCCGGGGAAGGAATTTGGATGGGTTATGAGCGCAAACGCGGGAAGCTTGCAGAATTGAATTCACTTCTGCGCGGAGGTTCTAAGGAACATTTTTCGGCTGTGATCGGTGCAGCCGAAATTTTATCGAATGTGAAGTATGTGATCACGCTTGATACAGACACGCAACTCCCGCGCGATTCGGCCTGGCAGCTTATTGGAACCATGGCGCACCCGCTGAATCGTGCGCGATACGATGAAGACAGACAGCGCATTTGTGATGGGTATGGCATCATCCAGCCGCGCGTGGCTGCAAGTCTGCCGGGCACGAACCGTTCACGCTATGCGCGGCTGTTCGGGAGTGAACCCGGTATCGATCCATACACACGCTCCGTCTCCGATGTTTACCAGGACATCTTCCATGAAGGCTCGTTCATCGGCAAGGGGATCTACGATGTTGATGTGTTCGAGCGGGCGCTTAAGGGACGGTTTCCGGAGAACCGGATTCTCAGCCACGACCTTGTGGAAGGGTGCTACGCACGGGCAGGGTTTTTGAGTGATGTGCCGTTGTGTGAGGAGTATCCGTCCAACTACAGCGCGGATGTGGATCGCCGGCACCGCTGGATTCGCGGAGATTGGCAAATTGCACGCTGGCTGCTTCCGCGCGTTCCCGGCCTCGACGGGCGCCGGCAGAAGAATACGCTCTCCGGATTGTCTCGATGGAAAATCCTCGACAATCTTCGCCGTAGTCTCGTGGCTGCAGCGTTGACAGCGCTTTTACTGCTGGGCTGGACGCTCCTGTCACGGCCATGGCTTTGGACATTGTCTGTAATCGGAATCATGCTGATTCCTCCTTTGATAACCTGTATTCTGGATCTGCTTCGAAAGCCGGGCGATGTCCTTCCGAGTCAACATCTCGCTGCCGGCGTGCATAGCGCACCCAGGCACTTCGCACAGGCGGCATTTATGCTCCTATGCCTCCCTTACGAAACATACTTCAGCCTGGATGCGATTGTGCGTACCGCGGTACGAATGCTGGTCACGCACAGGAGAATCCTTGAATGGAGTCTCGCTGTCGATCGGGATCGAAATCGCCGCACGGATATCACGGCTTTCTGGCGAACGATGTGGATTGCCCCCGCCGTTGCGATTGCCGCTTCAATCTATCTGGCGCTCGCGAGGCCGGCCGCTGCCGGCGTGGCTGCACCAATACTGGCACTGTGGCTCGCTTCCCCCATTATCGCATGGTGGATCAGCCTGCCGCTTGCTCGCCGCACAGCACGGCTGACAGCCGACCAGACCATCTTTCTTCAGAAGCTTTCCCGGAAGACCTGGGCATACTTCGAAACATTCGTCGGCTCGGAGGATCATTGGCTGCCGCCTGACAACTATCAGGAACATCCCGTTACAGTCATCGGACATCGCACGTCGCCGACCAACATGGGACTCGCGTTGCTGGCAAATCTTACCGCATACGATTTTGGATACATCGCAGCCGGACAACTCTTGGAACGCACGGCAAATGCACTGAACACGATGGAATCATTGGAACGCTACAGAGGCCATTTCTATAACTGGTACAACACGCTGTCCTTGAAGCCGCTGCTGCCCATGTATATTTCGACAGTAGACAGCGGCAACCTCGCGGGTCATCTACTGACCCTTCGGCAGGGATTGCTCGCACTTCCAGACTGCAAAATCCTGGGGGCGCGATTTTTTGACGGATTTAGGGACACGCTGAGGATCCTCATGGACGCAACGAGAGGAAAAGCTGCGGCCCAATTCGCTCAACTACAAAAGGATCTGGAATCAGATTCCCCGCCAACTACGCTCTCAGAAGCGCGGCGACGCCTGGGCCGGTTAGCAGCCTCCGCCGCCAACGCGGCGGACGACCTGGATGGCGATCCCGAGAACCAGGTGAAATGGTGGGCACGCACTCTTGCGCGGCAATCCCAAGATGCCCTCGATGAGCTGACCTTTCTTGTTCCGTGGATCACGCTGCCGACCTCGCTGAATAGACTCAGCGAGTTTCCCGGCCTCGATGAGATCCCAACGTTACGCGAACTGGCAAGGGTTGAGCTGAAACTGCTGCCGGCAATCAAGGCCCCGCTCGGCGCGGAAGCATGCCCGGATGAGAGCGGATGGTTAAGCGAGGTTCGAAAGCGCATCACGGAGGCGGCCCGGCGGGCCAAGGAGAGAATTTCCGCCACCGAAATCCTTGCGCAGCAATCCGGCGAGCTCGCCGGCATGGAGTACGACTTTCTATTCGACAAAGGCAATCATCTTCTGGCGATCGGGTATAACGTTAGTGAACGAAGGCGCGACTCGAGTTATTACGACCTGCTGGCTTCGGAAGCGAGGTTCTGCAGCTTCGTGGGGATTGCACAGGGACAATTGCCGCAGGAGAACTGGTTTGCCTTGGGGCGCCTGCTCACCGGCCCCGGTGGACATCCGGTTCTCCTTTCGTGGAGCGGTTCGATGTTCGAGTACCTCATGCCGCTGCTGGTGATGCCGACGCATGAAAATACGCTGCTCGACCGGACCTATAAGGAGGCTGTGGATAGACAGATCGAATATGGCAGAAAGCGCGGCGTACCGTGGGGAATTTCAGAATCCTGCTACAACGCATTAGACGTCCCTCTCAACTACCAGTACCGTGCGTTTGGCGTGCCCGGCCTTGGGCTCAAACGCGGGCTGGCTGAAGATCTGGTTATTGCGCCGTATGCCTCGGCGCTGGCGCTGATGGTGAAACCCGAGGAGTCCTGCCTGAATCTCGAGCGACTCGCTGCTGAGGGGCTGGAAGGGAAATACGGTCTTTATGAAGCAATCGATTACACCCCGTCGCGTTTGCCGCGCGGGCAATCGAGCGCCGTGGTCCAGTCGTTCATGGCGCATCACGAGGGCATGAGCTTCCTCTCTTTAGCCTGTCTGCTTCTGGACCATCCGATGCAAAAGCGGTTCGAGTTGGATCCATCGTTCCAGGCAACCATGCTTTTGCTCCAGGAGCGCGTTCCAAAGGCCTCGGCATTCTATTGGCACACCGCCGAGATCTCCGATATACGCAACACTGTGAGCGATCCGGAAACGTCGATCCGGGTTTTCAGCAGTCCCGACACTCCGATTCCCGAGGTGCAGTTGTTGTCGAACGGAAGGTACCATGTGATGATCACGAACGCGGGCGGCGGGTACAGCTATTGGAAGAATATTGCCGTCACGCGCTGGCGTGAAGACAGCACCTGCGACAACTGGGGGACGTTCTGTTACATCCGCGACATAGCGAGCGGAGATCTCTGGTCAACCGCATATCAGCCGATGCTTAAGCAATTGCAGAGCTACGAAGCAATTTTCTCGGAGGCGCGAGCGGAGTTCCGCTGCAGCAACCACGATTTCGACACGCATACGGAGATCAGCGTTTCGCCCGAGGACGACATCGAACTGCGCCGAATTCGTATCACCAACCAGTCTCGGACACGCAGGGCGATCGAAGTTACAAGTTACGCTGAGGTTGTTCTCACATCGGCTGCTGCGGACGCGCTGCATCCGGCATTCAGCAATCTGTTTGTTCAAACCGAAATCATCCGCCAGCGGCAGGCGATCCTATGCACTCGTCGGCCCCGCTCCGCCGGCGAGCAGGAGCCATGGATGCTTCACTTAATGGCTGTTCATGGGGCGGAGGTCGGAGAAGTTTCCTATGAAACGGATCGGACGCGTTTCATCGGACGGGGACATACGACCGCCGATCCGCAAGCGATGACCAATCCTGCGGCGCTTTCAGGCAGCGAGGGATCTGTTCTGGATCCGATCGTCGCAATCCGTTATCGGATAATGATCGAGCCGGAAAAAACGGCAACAATCAATATTGTTACCGGCGTCGGAGCGACGCGCGACACATGCCTAAGCCTTGTTGAGAAGTACCAGGACCGGCGTCTGGCCGATCGAGTCTTCGACCTTGCGTGGACGCATAACCAGATCGTGTTGCGGCAGATCAATGCCACAGAGGCCGATGCACAACTCTATGGGCGGCTTGCGGGCTCTGTGATTTATGCCAATTCTTCGCTGCGTGCCGACGCGAGCATCCTCTTTAAGAACGGCCGCCGGCAATCCGGCTTATGGGGTTACGCTATTTCCGGCGATTTGCCGATTGTGCTGTTGCGTATTGGAGATCCGGCTAATATCGAGCTGGTGCGCCAGCTCGTGCAGGCCCACGCCTACTGGCGTCTGAAGGGATTGGCAGTCGACCTGGTGATCTGGAACGAAGATCACGCCGGTTACCGGCAAGAACTCCACGAACAAATCATGGGACTGATTGCCGCAGGCGCTGAAGCCAACGTGACGGATCGGCCGGGAGGGATCTTCGTAAGGCCTGTGGAGCAGATGTCGAATGAGGATCGCATTCTGTTCCAAACGGCCGCGCGCGTAATCATTAGCGACAGTCGGGGCTCATTGGCGGACCAGATCAATCGTCGCGGCCCTGTGGAGGCGCCACTTCCACATCTTATGCCGACCCGAATCCGCCTCGCTGAATTCCCGACCGCTGCATTGCCTCGCAGGGATCTGATCTTCTTCAACGGGCTGGGCGGATTCACACCGGATGGGCGCGAGTATGTAATTACGACTGCGCGCGGGCAAACGACACCGGCGCCGTGGGTGAATGTCCTGGCGAACCCGCACTTCGGAACCGTCATCTCGGAGAGTGGCTTTGGCTATACCTGGAGTGAGAATGCCCACGAGTTCCGCTTGACTGCCCGGACCAACGATCCCGCCAGCGATTTGGGCGGAGAAGCCTTTTATATCCGCGATGAAGAAAGCGGTCAATTCTGGTCACCCACGCCCCTGCCACGCATGGGATCGACTCCCTACGCCAGCCGGCACGGATTCGGTTACAGCGTATTCGAGCACGCGGAGCGCGGCATCCGCTCAGAGCTTTGGACTTATGTGGCCATGGACGCCCCTATCAAGTTCATGATGTTGAAAGTGCGAAACGAGTCCGGCCGATCCCGCAGCCTCTCAGCCACAGGGTACGTGGAATGGGTGTTGGGAGATCTGCGGCCAAAATCTGCAATGCACGTGATTACCGAAGTCGAGGCCAAAAGCGGAACGCTTTTCGCTCGAAATCCATACAACACGGAGTATGCCGACAGGGTCGCTTTCTACGATGTGGATAATGAGATTCGGAATATCAGCGGCGACCGGACTGAATTCCTTGGGCGTAATGGCACGCTTCGGAATCCGGCCGCCATGACGCACTCGAAGCTTTCCGGAAAGGTGGGTGCCGGGCTGGATCCCTGCGCTGCGATCCAGGTTCCATTCGAATTAGCCGATGGAGAAGAGCGTGAGTTTACCTTCAGGCTCGGGGCAGGGCATGATGGCGATGATGCCGGCAAACTGGCACATCGCTTCCGGGGATCTGTCGCCGCGCGCGGCGCTCTCGAAGCGGTGTGGCGGTTCTGGAACCAAACGCTCGGTGCGGTTAATGTGGAAACTCCCGACCAGTCCCTCAACGTTCTGGCCAACGGCTGGCTCTTGTACCAGACTATCGCGTGCCGCCTTTGGGCACGGAACGGATACTACCAGCCGGGAGGCGCCTTTGGTTTCCGCGACCAGTTGCAGGACGTGATGGCGCTTATCCACGCTGAGCCCCAGCTCGTGCGCGCGCACTTGCTCCGCTGCGCGGCCCGCCAGTTCCAGGAGGGGGATGTCCAGCATTGGTGGCATCCCCCTTCGGGCCGGGGTGTGCGCACGCATTGTTCGGATGATTACCTCTGGCTGCCTTTGGCAACAAGCCGATACGTTCTGAGCACAGGAGATACCGGAGTATTAGACGAGCCCGTCCATTTTATCGAAGGCCGGCCGGTAAATGCGGAAGAGGATTCCTATTACGATCTGCCCAGCCGGTCTGAAGAAGCGGCAAGTTTGTACAAACACTGTATGAGAGCCATTGTGAAGGGCCTCAGATTCGGGGAGCACGGCCTGCCGCTTATCGGCTCCGGTGACTGGAACGACGGCATGAACATGGTGGGCGAACACGGTCAGGGTGAAAGCATCTGGCTTGGATTTTTCCTTTATGAAGTACTCATGCAATTCACGGAAGTTGCTTGCAGATACGGAGATGCCTCCTTCGCCGAGCGTTGCCGGCAGGAAGCGGCCCGAGTGCGTCAGAATATCGAGCAGAATGGCTGGGATGGTGAATGGTATCGCCGGGCATACTTCGATGACGGCTCCCCGCTCGGATCCGCAAGCAATCCCGAATGCCAGATTGATTCGATCGCACAGAGCTGGTCCGTTTTATCCGGGGCGGGCAATGCCGACCGCTCGCGCATGGCTATGGCAGCGGTGGATCAGCGCCTGGTTCGCCGGGATCATGCGCTAATCCAGTTGCTCGACCCGCCGTTCGACAGGTCGGACATGAATCCCGGCTACATAAAAGGATACGTCCCAGGCGTGAGAGAAAATGGCGGCCAGTACACCCATGCGGCAATCTGGGCGGCGATGGCGTTCGCAGCATTGGGCGACAAAAAGCGCGCGTGGGAATTATTTGCAATGATCAATCCGGTGAACCATGCAAAGTCTCCGGAGAGAATGGCTGCCTATAAAGTGGAACCGTATGTCGTGGCGGCCGATGTGTATGCGCTCTCGCCGCACACCGGCCGCGGAGGCTGGACCTGGTATACGGGTTCGGCCGGCTGGATGTACCGGCTTATCGTGGAATCACTTCTAGGGCTAAAGCTGGAAGTGGACAGATTGCGTTTTGATCCGTGCCTGCCGGCGGATTGGAAATCGTTCAAGGTTCACTATCGGTATCGGGAGACTCTGTATCACATCCGTATCCTGCAAACGCCCGCGCCAAATGAGGGGATGACAGTAACCGTAGATGGCATCAAGCAAGACGAGCAAGCCATTCCCCTTGTTGATGATCGGGAGGAGCATTCCGTCGAGGTGAAGATATACGTTGCATCCCCGTAAAACGAGCCTGTGTGTCGCCAAAAGTCTGTTCGGTCTCAAGAATGAGGGTTGAGGATACGGGTAGGCAACCAGGGAGGCAATAATTTAATGCAGGGATTTAGGTGGAATTAGCTTGGATGCAAATTGGATATGATGTACGCGTGATTTTAGGAGCATCTCTGAATAAGACTGAACTGCGAAAAATCTTAAGCTGCCTGTTTCCAGTCATAGCGGTGATGCAGACCGCCAACTCTCGGGATTGAACAAATCGCTGAAGAATTTTCCGGCTTATTCGAAACTGGGCGGAGTAATGGAGAGTCTTTACTTAGTGAATCGTGGGTGCGATCTGAATTGTAGTAGGAGACGTAATCGCGAATCAGACGTCGCAGCTGAGATTCATTAAGGGCGATAACATGGTCGAGTAGCTCTCGACGACAGCTGCCAATCCAGCGTTCAGCGACTCCATTTTGCCAAGGACTCACAGGGCTTGTGCGCTTCAATTTCATGCCACTGGCCTTTAATATTTCGTGCACTTCTGTTCCAAACTTCGCATCTCGATCGAGAATGACGTAGTGATACGGATTGGATTCCGAAAAAGCTTCCCGCAATTGCTGTGCAATCCAGGAACCGGTAGGATGATCAGTGACATTGAAATGGAGGATCCTGCGGCGACCGTGTTCGATGACAAAGAAACAGTACAGGACTCGAAAGGTAACCGTTGCAACAGTGAAGAAGTCCATAGCAGTTATGGCTTCACGATGATTGCGCAGGAAAGCAGTCCAAAGCTTTCGGGATTGATCGGATGGAGATATGCGGTGGATATAACGAGATATAGTCCGTTCCGAGACATCGAATCCGAGCTTCAATAGTTCACCCTGGATTCTTGGAGCACCCCAGGTAGGATTCTCGTTGACCATTTTACAGATGATATCTCGCAACTCTTTATCGATCTTGGGCCGTCCATACTGCTTTGTCCTGGAGCGAAGACGCCAGAAGAGGCGAAAGCCAGCCCGATGCCGGGAAACGACTGTTTCTGGCTTAACAATGATCAGAGCATTTGTCCATGCAGGCCAGATACGGCGTAGCAAAATCCAGAATAGTCTATCTGCCTTTCTTAGTCTAGGGCGAGGCTTTTTTCGTTTAAGAACTCCAAGCTGTTGACGCAAGGCCAGGATCTCAAGGCTAAGATGATATCGGGAACAGAAAAAGGCACCAACAAAAGTGAATATTCCAGCGATAAAGGGAATCATGAGCCCGATTTATATCACAAGCGGAGCCAGCCGTGGATTTCTTCAACCTATTGGATCTCAGAGGTTATGAGATTTTGGCGACACACAGTGGAAATCCGCATTGCTCGACAGCGCGGCAGCCGTCATTTTCCTGCACAATCATCCTTCAGGAGACCCTGCTCCTTCGCGGAAAGACCCCGCGACTGCACGAACCGCCTGGTCGAAGCCTCGAAGATCCTCGGCATCAGAATGCTCGACCACATCTCGTAATGTCAAAGTAAAAGGGACCCACCGTGATAATGCAAATGGGACCCACCCAAATTAAAAAAAATGAATAGGAATCAAGAGGGGTTTAGGGCCCCCTCT
>CAZDMR010000073.1:0-16658 GCA_964506795.1 uncultured Acidobacteriota bacterium
TCCGATGCGGCACCAAGTGCATTTCCCCGCTTAGGCGATCGCGAACCGCCGCTAGGTCGTGAACCCGAGTTCTGGTTCTACGCGGTTCACATTGGATGCTGTACAGAATAATTCTATTCCGGTCAATGTAGCGCAATCGGGTGATTATTTCGATCGGCACATGCCGATAAATAGCGATAATCTCAACTCGATCCATGGGGATTTGCTTCAAAATTTCCGCTTCCCGCATGAAGCTCTGACGTTCGGAGTCCTTGATTTTTTCAGCGTCAACGCTCGTCCGCATCTGGGGGATCCGGGATATTTTCGAAAGATTGGCTGCAACGGGCGGATTCATCCAGAGAAATCGCCGGCCGTCGTTCGCCTTCCTTCCCTGATTACAAAGGCATTCGATTTTGCGCAAGCCGCCTTTTTGCATATTGAGCCCATAAGCCCGGCACTTTGCCTCGACATCGAGGTTTGTACCCTTTATGCACGGACGAAACGCTTCGGGAAAGCTCAGGTTCTGGACGCCCAGCTCCAGCGTAAAACTAATATCCTTCACCGTATGGATACACGCCCCAGAACAAGACGCGCCGGCGTCCTTAAAACGACGGGGCTTGCCTTGAAGCAACGCCAGGCCATCGCGGACATCCGCCGTGACATCCATGTTTTTTACGCCATGGATCTCATTCGCCGTGGGCAAAAACGCGTCGAAAACGATTTGTTTCTTTCGAGAAAAACTAAATAGGCAGGAAAGTCTTTCCCATGGCTGCACGGCATGGCCCGCTTTGCGCGAGGCGGCGCTGCTTTTCAGCCAAAATCCTAATCTTTCTTCCCGTCTCCACATAGGCTTGTCAGCGCGGAATTTATTCTGTCCAGCGGTTCGAGAATATCCATGGTGCCGGCTATTTCCTGGAGCCATGCCGCCATGCGATGCTGCAGGACGTCGTCCGATGTCGAAAACGCGACTCGCAGCACTATTGCCTCCTCGTGAAGCTCAATGATGGCTTCGCGTTCGCGCACCCGGGTAAAAAAGCCCGAGCTTTCCGCCGATACAGAAGGATATCTCTGGATTGCCAGCACTTCTTTATCCGCTATTGCTCCAAGAAATTGCTTTTCTTCATAGGGGGTAATAAAGTAGGCGGGTGTGCTGCGAATTTCCTTGGCCAATCGATCGCGAATAACGCTTTCGTGCAAATATTTCTCAAGGACGGATCCATAAAGAATTTTATGCAGTTTTGTGGCAACCAAAGGATCCGTGTATTTAAACTCCAGGGGTATTCCGATTTGGTTGGTAACCAAAATTCCGCCAATATGCTTTTCTCCAATCTTGAGATGCCTGAAATATCCTACCTGTTTTTGAGATGGATGGATGGGTTGGTTTTCCTGTGTCGGCATTCCGCGAGCCCTCTGGCGTTATCGGCTTAAACGGCCGTATTCTTTATGGATGCCGAGAGAATGAAGACGGCGAAACGCGCCGAAGGCGCACGCGATGGATTCCCTCCAGTCAGAGGGGGCCGCTAGTCAAACGGCCTATATCCCATGCAAACGGCACAGAACCAGCGCCAGGCGTCCGCGTTAACGCACCCACGGTATCTTTTAACGAAGAAGACAACCTTATCTTTCGATGCAGGGCCCCTTCTTACCCTGTATCCAAAAACTCTGGCAGGTTTATTGAGTCGCTGCGCCCCCCAGCTCAGCCTTGGCTTTTTCAATTATCTTATCCTGTCCTACAAGGCTTCCCTTGTGAAGGGACCTATAAGCCAAATCCAGTTGTTGCTTGGCTCTGGTTTGCAGCGGATTTTTGATTAAATAGCCTTTGGCAAAGGCAATCATTGCTTCTTCAATTCTTTTTTCATTTTTTAATGCGACCCCGTAATAAAGATAAACCTCCCCAAAATCGGGGTCTACTTTTATGGCATGCTCGCATATTCCCCTCAGTGCTATGTAATTATTCTGCTTCAGTAAAGATTCCAGGTCCTTGCTGAAAATATCATTGGTATATTGGCGCAGCCTGGAATCCATATCCGGCCTTTCGTCATACAGATCCAGGATCTGCTCGGCACGAGCCACAGGAGCTCTTGTTTTTATGATTTTTTGTATCCTATCGTAGTCTTCCTTATACTTGATATCCTCGACAGAACCTTCCTGCGCTTTGGAGACCGAGAAGGCCAAAGCAAGGAGGATAAAGGAAACAGAAAATAATCGTCCGAAGAAGCTTTCGTTTGTTAACATTTGAATTCTCCCTACGGATGCCTATTTACAAAAGGCAACCAGAATGTTAAAAAACTTCCGTCATGGGCGCCTAGCTCAGTTGGTAGAGCACTGCGATCACACCGCAGGGGTCACAGGTTCGAGTCCTGTGGCGCCCATTGCCTTCCACACAAAAATTCTGAACGGGATTTTTCTCCGATTATCCATCAGCCTTTCAACACAAAAACATATATGTCGGTTACGATTATCGCAACATATTGCCATGATTAAATATTGTGTGCCAAGAACATTAAAGATATTTTTGTTTATTTGAGTCCGGACCCTTTTTAGGTTATGTTGCACTAAGCTTTTTTGCAAAGAACCTAAGCCGGATGATTCTTCACGGGGATTCGTAGAAAGGCCCTGGAGAAACCCGTCCCAGCATTAGAAGGCGGCTCGGCAGAAGTTTCATGAATAATTCGGATCAAGGAACATTTGAATGATAGAACGGATCGCTCACTACGAGATTCTGGACAAGCTTGGCGCCGGCGGAATGGGAGTCGTTTACCGCGCCCGGGATACAAAGCTCGGCCGCGAGGCCGCTCTCAAACTGCTGCCGGAAAACCTTGCTTCCGACGCCGGGTACCTTCAACGGTTCCAGCGCGAAGCCCGCGCAGCTTCGGCCTTGAACCATCCCAACATCTGTACCATATACGAGATTGGAGAGCACAACGGCCAGCCCTATATCGCAATGGAAATGCTGGAGGGCCGAACCCTCAGGGCCCTGGTTCCCGGCAAACCCCTACCGCTGGACCAGATCATTCGTATTGGGCTTCAAGTAGCCGATGCCTTGGAAGCGGCTCATTCTAAGGGGATTGTGCACCGCGATATCAAACCTGCAAATATTTTTCTCACCGAGCGCGGCTATGTCAAAATACTTGACTTTGGCCTTGCAAAATTGGCGGCAGCCGCGCGCCGCACAGCATTAGGCGCCCGCCCGGCCTCATCCGCGCAGCAGCCCGACGAGCACGAACCTGAATACATCAGCGCTCCTTCCGCGGCTGCCGGCACCCTGCCTTATATGTCTCCTGAACAAGCCTTGGGGGAGGAACTTGATGGGCGCTCGGACTTGTTTTCCTTGGGGTCGGTCTTGTATGAACTTGCTACGGGAATCCCTGCATTCAAAGCCGCTGCACAGCCCGCCCTCTTTCAGGAAATCCTTACAAAGTCTCCCGCTCCTCCCAGCAAGCTGAATCCCGAGATTCCCCCAAAATTTGATGATATTGTCTCGAAGCTTCTCGAGAAGGACCGCGAGCTGCGGCAGCAAACCGCCGCCGATCTTTGCGCGGATTTGAAACGTCTCAAACGAGACCTGGACTTGCAGAGGGGGCTGGCTGCACGTAATATCGCAGCGCTCCCCGGTCAAGGCTTGAATTCAGAACCAGAATCGGATGCTTCCCTAGCGGCTGCCCAAAACCCCCGCGACAAATCCCTTGCGCCTTCCGGTCTTTCCCAATTTTTCCGGGCACGGCCCATTGTGCTGCTGATTATCGTGGCTGCTGTCGTCGGCATCTCGCTTCTTGCATTCTTCACGCGCCATAGTTCCGCCTATGTTCCCTGCATCCTATTTGAAGAGTTTACCGGCGGATCCGATGCTGTGAACGCTCAAATGGTTGAATTTGTCCTTAAAAGAACGCTCTCTCAGTTTAGTGAAGTGACGGTTGTGAACCAAAACGAATTCGATTATTTACTGACCATGGAAAAGGCGCGGTCCAAAGCCGGCGAGGCTTCGGTATGGCGCAAGCTGATTCCATGGGGAAAAATTCGTGAGCCTGCCGTGCGCATTTTTGGACTTGTAAACGACTCTCGAGGGCAGCTTGAAGTCAGGCTCGATTTTTTGGCGCGCGGCAATGAAAATGCAATCGTAAAACGTTTCGGCGGCGTGGATGAGCTCTTAAACAACGGCATAGACGATCTGGTAACGCAGATACTGCACTATTACAATTCAGGCATTACAAAGCGCCATATTGAAGGGAACCGATCTCATTATCGCACGTCCGTGCAGTTGCTTTCTTCCCGATGGGATGCGCTGCGACATTATTATCGCGGGGCCAGCGCATGGGAACGTTTGGACATGAACACGGCCGACCGGGAAATCCGATCCGCTCTGGAAATTGATCCCAATCTTGCCCTTGCCCATCTCATGCTGGGCGAAGTGCTCGTTTTCCAGAACCAATGGGATGCGGCACAATCCGAAATCCTCGCAGCGCGCAGCCAGCCCGGGGCGCTGACCAAAATAGATCAGCTGCGGGTGGAAGCTTTCCTGGCGCGTGTCTTCGGAAAACCGTTTGAGGAAAGGGATTATCTCCAGAAACTCATCGGATTGCAGCCATACAAACGGGAGCACCGCTATGAGATGGCTGAATCTTATTTCCACACGGCCGATGTCGACGATGCCATAAGCAAATACCTGGAAGCCTTGAGCCTCGATAGCCGATATGCGCTCGTATACAACCACCTTGCCTATTGCTATTCCTGGAAAGGGGACCATGCGAAGGCGCTTGAATCCTGCCGCCGCTACCTGGAGATTGATCCTTCGGCGAATGCGTACGACAGCTTGGGCGACGCCTATATGCAGGCGGGCGATTATGCAAAGGCGGCGGAGATGAAGTCCAAAGCGATCCAGATGGATCCGCAGATCTATTACGCCAGCCGCCATCTGGCTTTCATTGAAATGATGCAGGGCCGATATAAGGCCGCAGCTGAAAGGCTGATACAGCTTTTGAACATCTCAAATGACAGCTCGCAAAGCGCCCAGTTCCTCTCCGCACTGGCATTTTTATATTATCGCCAAGGCGATTTGGAAACCGCGTTGAATCTGTGTCGGCAGCGGCTGAATCTTTTGGGTTCCGTCCAGTATGATGCGCCGCATGATGAGCTGATTTGGGTCATGGGAATGATAGAGCTGAAAAGAAACAATCTATCCGCCGCGCGGCGGGCGCTTGGCCAGCTGCAAAACATACTGGAATCCAATTCCATCAGCGCCAATAACTATAAGCCCGCTTATAAATACTGGCTTCACTTGCGCGCGTGGATTTTAGCGGAGGAAGGCAAGATCCCAGAAGCTGCAGCCGTGATGAATGATTTAAAGTGGATAAAAGTCAAACTCGGATATTGGAGCACTCCCTACGACCGCGCATTCTTTTTTGATGCTATGGGTCAGATGTATGAAAAGATGGATCGTCTGGATGATGCCTATGAAGCCTATATCGACAGCTTGGAATATAATCCGCATTATGCGCTCGCACGCCTCCACTTAGCGAAGCTCTTGATTGATAAAGAGGAGCCTTCGAAAGCGGAAAATGAACTTCAGGCATTCTGGTCTGAACGGAGGAACGCCGATCCCGATGCTCCAGAAATCGTTGATGCCCGCCGGCTTGCCGAACGGCTAAATAAGATACAAGGAAGAAGAACCGAATGATCAAGGGCATTCTGTTCGACCTTGACGGAGTTATCGTAGACACGCTTCATTACCATTATCTTGCATGGAAGCACATGTTTGAGACTTACGGAGGGACGGTGCGGGAACACACCGTTCTCTTACACGAAGGAAGAAGCTCGCATGAAATCCTTCCCCTTCTCATGGAAGAATCCGGCGTGGCTATCCCGCCGCAACAGCAGGGAAAATTGATCGAGGAAAAACGAGCCTATTATCGAAGCATTGCACACGTGGAACCATACCCCAATGCATTTGCCGTTATCGCCGCATTGAAAGAACGCGGATTTAAACTTGCCCTTGTTACAGCCTGCGCTCTTGAAAACATGCGTCATTCGCTCAACGGCGCGCAACGGTCGCTCTTTGATTTCATTGTGACGGGCGGCGAAGTTGCTCGCGCTAAGCCCTACCCGGATTCCTACCTTGCAGCCGCGGAAAACCTTGGACTTGGTGCGGGGGCATGCCTTGTTGTGGAAAACGCTCCTTTGGGAATTGAAGCGGCTAAAAATGCGGGCATGCTTTGCGCCGCAATACAGACCACGCTCGGGAAAGAATATCTGGCTCGCGCCGATTATATTCTTCAAAACATTGAAATGCTGCTTGAATTGCCTATGCTGAAAAAATAAAGACCCTGCCGGCGGCGCGTATTCATGAAGCATCCGGGCTAGGGCTTGTGCACAAGCCTTAAACCATGCCGGTCTTTGGATGAGCGCGATCCGCGCCGGTCTCCCAAGAAAGACATGGGGCCCGGCGTTTCCCAAATATCCGCGGGCTGAGCTCTCAGTACCAAATCATATGCGGAATCCGCAACAATTCTCTCATCGACCGTCTGTAGATTAATGGCTGCCGCGAGCGATAAGGCATGGCGGCAAATCATATTGATATTCAATGGAATTCCGCGCGAATAGAGCGCGATAGCGGAAAGCGCGGCAGAGCTGAACATCGGCCGCGCGTACCCCGCGATCCGCAGGCGATGCCATATATAACTGCGCACCTCCGATTCGTCCAAAGGAGAAAGTCTACAGCAAATGTTTATCCTGCCGCCGGACGATTTCAGGCGCGAATCGTTCAATTTTTCGAGCAATCCCTGTCTTCCGGCCAGTACAATCTGCAGAAGCGGCTGGGGTCCATTCTGGAAATCGGAAAGCATAAAAAGGCTTTCCAGCGTGTCAAATCCGTAATCCTGAGCGTCATCACATAGCAGAGTAATTCTTCTTCCCGCCAGTTGCCTTGACAGCAGCCATTGTCCCAAATAATTCAGATTTGCCGAAGCATCCTTTTCGATGGCATCCACTCCCAGAACCGCCATCACTCCGCGGACCAGTTCATTGCGATTATCAAACGCACCGGGGAAAACCGCAACTTCCGATTCTCCCCGAATATCCTGTGCAAGATACTCGAGGAGCAATGTTTTCCCCATTCCTGCCTGCGACAACAGAACCGCGGTGCCCCGACCTTCGCGAATCAGTTTGCGAAGAGAAAGAAACACTTCCCTATGAGCACGCGAGAAAGCAAAATACTTTAGGTCGGGAGAAAAGGCGAACGCATCCTGATACCGGGCTGTAACATTATTTCTTCCGCTGCCTGCCTCCGGAACAACATCCATTGCTCTCTCCATAAGAAGGGCGATTTTTGTTTCCGGAGAATAGCGAGTCCAGTGGTCTTCGAGAACAAACGCCCGGCAATGATAGTTCCTTCTCCCAGATTTGAATTGCAATGCGGATAAATCCCTCAAGCTCTCCCAATCCCGCGGGAGAAAAGAGGCGATTTTCTGCGCCACGACTCCATCGATCAATGCCGGATTCGAGGCTGCATTGGGATAGCAGAGAATCCGGATGGATTCCGGATCTGCATATAAGGGTTTTAGATGCGCATCAAGAATCAAAAATCCGCGCGATTTCACTTTCTCTCTCCGCAAATGATCTTCTGGGGTAAGGGGATAATTTATTCTCCCCGGATTGACGCAAGCTGTCAATTCAATTCCATAAACCGATCCCCGCTTCGGCAATCCGCCTTCGGTTTCCGGCTGTCTTTCGAAAAATGCGCAACCGGCCAATTTGATGAACAGCTTCCTCAAAACACTCGAGGCGTGAGTCCACCGGCTGTCCCGCCGAACTGAATCGACCGCGGCCGACTTTAACAGACCTATGGATGCGGTCCCTTTACCTTACCCCGCAAAAAATCGGTAAAAGCTGCAGTATTGATTCAAGACAGAAATCCGGTTGGGCGACCTGCAGTTTCGCGCTGCTCGGATATTTGCCGAGAATGCCAATGGTATAAATATCGGCATTTTTCCCCATTCTCACATCATCCGGGCTGTCTCCGACATAGCAGCAGACCTCAGGAGTTTTGTCCATCGCCCTTAACGCCACCCGGACTCCTTCCGGATCCGGTTTTTTATTTCGGACATCCTCATTGCACACCACGGCCTCGAAAGCATCGACAAGACCGAGTTCGTTGATTTCACGGTGAACCCTCGTCCGGCTTCCGCTGGTTACAATTCCAAGGCTGTATCCGCGCCGGCCGAGTTCCTCCACCACCTTCATCGCTCCCTCCACCAGGTTCGGCACGCTCATCCCGTAGTTCCGCAGCCAGAGAGTATCCGCTTCTTCCCATTTATTTTCCGGCAAACCCAGCTTTTCATACATGCTGTACCAATTGGGCGCATATATTTTCTCATAAAGCTCAAGCTCAATCGGTATGCCCGATGCATCCATGGCTTTTTTAAAAGCGTCAAAGGACGGCAACGCCGTATCTATCAACGTGCCGTCCCAATCGAACAAGATGGTATCGATCGAATTCATAAAACGAAAAGATAGGCTCTTATCCCGCCATTCTCATTATTTCCGCCACCAGCTTCTCTATGCCGGCTCCAATCTCCTTTATTCCCGGCCCCAACATGTAGCACGGTGTCGTAACGATTTGATTCTTTTGGTCCACAACAATCTCGTCGACTTTGGCATTCCTGTGTTTTGCCCCCATTTTTTCCAGCGCCGCGGCCGTTTCCGGGTCGTTCCCGATCGTGACTTCCGGGCTCAGTTTCGATCCGAATAACCGGGCTATAAGAGCAGGCGCTATACAAAGAGCGCCGATGGGCTTCTTTTTCGAGTTTACTTCCCGCAAAAGGCGGGCGACATCCTCATCCACCGTGCAATCGGGCCCCTCCTTCGCAAAGGTGCATAGATTCTTTGCCGCGCCAAATCCTCCTGGAACGATCACCGCATCAATGGAATCGGCCTCCACGGTTTTCACATCCACAATATTGCCGCGCGCGATGCGCGCCGATTCCATCAGCACATTGCGTTTTTCCCCCGTTGGCGATTCGGTGAGGTGGTTGACGACATCCATCTGATCCTTATCGGGCGCCATACAGATGGTTTCTGCGCCGTTCTTATCCAGAAAATAAAGAGTAAGCGTAGCTTCATGGATTTCACTACCGTCCTTGACCCCGCAACCGGACAGCAGGACTGCGATTCTTTTCTTTTTCATTCTGCCCCCTTGTCAGATGTGAATTCATTAAAACAAAAAGGCCATAAGAAATCCATAGATCAGAAAATTCTTGGCCTGCATGATTCATGCGAGTTTGCCGCGAGCTCGCGGTTTCAGGAATTCATGAGAGAGTGTCCGTCACGCTGGGAATCCTCGTGAATCATCCGCGCCTAAAGATTCTTTCTTTCAGAGTGGAAGGATACTTCCAGTGCGAACCATTCCTCTCGCTGCATTTGAGCGGTAATGCGCAATCCCGCACTGGTCAATGCTTCGCAGACTGTTTGGCGGTCCTCCTTTAACAACCCTGAAAGCAGAGCAACGCCGCCTGGTTTCAAAAGGTGCGTCATCTTTCCGCATAGTCGCGGCATGGTTCTGATGTCCAGATTGGCCACAATTATATCGAATGTATCCTCTCCCAATTCCTCCCAGGAACATAAGCGCAGCTCTAACTCCTCTTTTCTGAAACCATTTATTCTTGCGTACTTCTCCGCACACTCCAGTGCATCCGGATCATTATCAATAGCGAGAACCGACGCGGCTCCAAACCGGAGGGAAGCCATGCCCAAAATGCCGCTTCCCGTTCCGATATCGAGAATCTTCATCCCGCGTTTTATGTTTTCTTCCAGCCATTCCAAGACCAATTGTGTCGTCGCGTGATACCCCGTGCCGAAGGCGCGCTCTGGATCCAGAACCAATTCAATACCCTTGAAATCCGCATCCTCTGGATGCCAGCTTTGCCTTATTCGCAATTTGCGTCCGACATAAATCGGCTGCAGCGATTCCGCCCAGCCTGCATTCCAATCCTTGTCGGGAATCAAATCGATGCGTATTCTCGAAGCAGCATCCTGAATTCCGAGGATTTCCAAAGCCTGCTTCAATTTATTGAGAGACTTGGAATCCCAGCTTCCTTCACGCCAATAGAGATATATGATCCCGTCCTTTTCCCAGCAGCCAAGCGTTTCCTCTTTCTCCAGCACAGCGAGAAGCTCTCCGGAATCGACATCCGCCTGAATTCTAACTTCCACATAGTTTAAGGGCATCGTCACGGAGCATAGTGGATTGCAAAATTTGCGTCAAGGCGGGGCAAGACAGCAACAATGGTTGCAAATAACGTTCCGGCGGTTTAAACATAGTGAATGCTTATGCGGATGGCTTTGAGGGGCCCCGTGTAATGCCGTATTCGCCCGGGAATGCCTATATGCCTTATTGGTTTGACGGCAATAATCTGATCGGCCAATCCGTTGAGGTTGCGAAAGCAGATCCGCGGATGCGCCGGGCTTTTCTTTCGGCGTTGAGTTCTTACCGCAGGTCCGGCGGCGGCCGATACCTTGTTTATTTTGACGGAGATGATCCCAATCGGACTCCGGCTCCGCCCGGCGTGGCGGTTCGATACAGCGCTCCTCTGTCATCAGATGATGCTATCGTCCGCCGCCTTCGGGAAATCCGGAATGCCTCA
Source organism: uncultured Acidobacteriota bacterium (assembly GCA_964506795.1). Taxonomy (GTDB): domain Bacteria; phylum Acidobacteriota; class UBA6911; order UBA6911; family UBA6911; genus UBA6911. Next base: position 10,614 of record CAZDMR010000073.1, read on the forward strand.
GAAATTATTGTGGTTACAAACGATCGCGAATTGATGACACGCTGCCGCAATGCCGGCGCCGCAACTATGGATTGGGACCGATTTCTTTCAAAAGTGAAATCCAGGCCAAGAGCCCGCGAAAGAGCCAGGACTGCAGAAGAAAAAGTGGACATTGAGGATTGGCTGCGATATTTCGGTCTGGACGGCTAGCAGCTCTCTACAGAGGAATATGCTCGACAACCGTTATGCCGTAGCCGTGTAGGGCGACGAGTTTTTTAGGGTGATTTGTAAGCAGCCGGATTTTGCGTGCTCCCAAAGCTCGGATGATCTGCGCCCCGATTCCGTAAATGCGCAAATCCGTACTGCGGCCCGGCGCGGGCTTCTTAGCGGCGGGGTTCGCGCCTTTGTCGCGCGTCGCATACGCTTGGATTTCTTCAACTAAATGTTTGCCTTTATCCTCCTGCCTTAAGTAAACCAGAATCCCGCTTCCGGCTTCCTGCATGGTTTTCAAGACTCTCTTCAATTCATGGGCCGCGTCCCTGCGCAATGAACCGAAGACATCATTCATCGTCGATTGTGAATGCACCCGCACTATTATGGGAGTTTCAGGATCTATGGGTCCCTTAACCAGTGCAATATGGTTTTCGCGATTCAGTAAATTTTCAAAGACCATAATCCGAAAATCGCCAAAATCGGTGGGGAAAGCGGCTTCGCCGACTTGTTTGACAAACGTTTCGTTCTTGAGCCGGTAGGAGATAATATCCGCCACAGTTACAATCTTAATGCCGTGCTTATCGGCGAAAGCCATGAGATCAGGCACGCGCGCCATGGTGCCGTCCTCATTCATTACTTCGCAAATGACGCCTGCCGGATAAAGCCCAGCCAGCCGCGCCAGGTCTACGGAAGCTTCAGTTTGCCCCGCCCTCATAAGTACGCCGCCCGAACGCGCCCTAAGCGGGAAGATGTGCCCCGGACGGGCGAGATCGGAAGGTCTGGTCTTGGGATCGATCGCGGTCAGAATTGTCTTGGCGCGATCGGCGGCGGATATGCCTGTTGTTATCCCATGACGCGCTTCGATCGAAACCGTGAAAGCCGTGCCGAACCTGCTCGTATTTTTTCCCACCATCATCGGAATATGAAGCTGCTCAAGCCTTTCCCTGGTCATGGCAAGACATATGAGGCCACGGCCGTGCTTTGCCATGAAATTGATCGTTTCCGGAGTAACTTTCTCGGCAGCGGCAGTTAAATCGCCTTCATTTTCACGATCCTCGTCATCGACGACAATGACAATTTTGCCTAGGCTGATATCCTCAACGCATTCCTCAACGGTGTTGAATCCCAAAAACCCACCCCTCTCGCAAAAGAATTATTGTAACCGCTTATCATACCCGAAAGCATATAAAATGACGAATTGCGAATTGTGAAATAATCCCGGAAGTGAAGTAAAATTGGCTGCCTTATAACGACAGGATAATTCTATGATCCGCGCGTCACTGGTATATCTTTTTATCGGGCTTTATATTCTAACACTATCGCTGCCGACGCTGCTTTGGATCCATCTCCGCCGAGACAATTCATTGTTGTATGCCTTAGCGCGCTTTTGCATCCGTGCCGCCGGGCGGATATGCGGCGTCCGAGTTTCCTTGCAGGGACAGGAAAACATCGCCCCCGGTAAAACATATCTTTTCCTTTCCAACCATCAGGGCAATTTTGACGGTCCGGTGCTTTTTCATGCCATCCCCCGAAATTGGAGAGCCTTGATAAAAAGGGAAATGATGCGCATCCCGATTCTTTCTCTTGCCATGAAAAAAGCTCAGTTTGTTCCCATCGAGCGGCTGAGCCCAATGAAATCCCGTCTCGCAATAGATTTTGCGGCCAATCTGCTCAAGGAAGGCAACTCCTTTGTCGCATTTCCCGAAGGCACGCGGAGCAGGGACGGCCGGCTCGGCGAATTTAAAAAGGGCGTTTTTATAATGGCAATCAAAGCGCAGGCGCCTATCCTTCCGATCACTATTCTTAACAGCGCCCGGATTCAACCGCCCGGGAAATACGGCATCCGACCCGGGCTTATACGAGTGATTTTCCATGATCCCATAGCTACCGAGGGCATGACCATAGAAGACCGTGATCGGCTGATACGGCGGGTTCGCGATGCCATTGCCTCGGCATTGCCCGCCGAACAACGAAATTCTTAAAATCCGCTGTCCGCCGATCAATGAGGATGCATCAGGTTGAAGGTTTAGTGCGGATGGCCCCCTGTTTTTTTGCCCTTAATCCAGCGAAGGCTGTTTGAACGATCCGTGGTAATGCTTATGAGCGTTTGGCTGAAAACCCGTATCTTCTGCCGCGCCATCAAAGGATTTTCCTCATTGTCCAAAAACAACAGTTCCGATCCCCGATTGTCCGAAACGCTGATTACCGGAAGTTCCTCCATATGGCCGTTTATTTCCACGCTCATATGACCCTTCCCCAGCAAAGCGAACGAACCTCCGACGCCATCCAGCCTGCATTTAGCCCTTGATTTGTCCTTGAGTTCCCGGAAAACGCCACGGCTCAACCAAAGTGTTGTGGCATTTTTGCTCTTTTTGTCAACTCCGGGGACAAAAAGGGACCTGTAAATGAAATTGCGGGCCTTCTCTATTTCCCTGGATGGAATAAAAACCGTCCCTTGCTTATTGTCGGTCTCCCATTCCAAAAATCGATCGGGATAAAAATCCGCAATCCTCACCACAAACTCCGAAGCGGAGCTGGGATTTTGAATCTTCCAAACCAGCACCGTGTCGCGTCCAAAAACAGGGAAATCATTTTCAGCGACGGCGCTGCGGTGCGATGCCGGCAGAAAAGCAATGGCTAGAGCAAGAAAGAAAAGATTTTTGGAATTCACCATGCTAAAAGCCTTGTTCCTTGAGATATTCCAACGTAATCCTGGATTCGCTTTTCCCTTCCTCCTCCCGTCCCAGCTTGAAGAATCGCTCGAAATACCTGCCCAATACATCAACTTCCAGATTTACCGCATGGCCGATTTCCAACCGGCTCAGGTTTGTCGCTTCATAGGTGTGCGGAATAACGGAGACCGAAAATGAATTTTTCTGCAGCGAAGCAATGGTCAGGCTGATCCCGTTGACGGCGATCGACCCTTTAAAAACTAAATAACGCTCCAGTTCCGGAGGAAATTCGAAGGTCATTTCATAACCTGGCCCGCTTGAAGTTTTGCCGGTCAACTGCCCGGTATCGTCCACATGTCCGAGCACGAAATGCCCTCCCATGCGCGCGCCCACTTGCAGCGAACGCTCGAGGTTGACGCTCGTTCCAGGCTTAGAATGTTTGAAATTGCTGCGATTCAGCGTTTCCGCGGATATATCGCAATAAAAGGAATCCGGACTGATTTGCGTTGCCGTGAGACAAACTCCATCGACGCAAATTGAATCTCCGATCTTAAGGCCGGGGGCAATCCATTTCGCCGATACGTTAATGACCCCGCCCGCCGATAGGAAACGCATTTCCCGGATGACGCCGACTTCTTCGATTATGCCGGTAAACACGGCCGATCCTCCCGATTGCTCATTTGCGCCCCCTGCTCCGGACAAGCCAGCCCAGGCACGGGCATCTTAATCCGGATTAAATTGCTTTTTCTCCGATAAGCGTAGCACGCGCGCTATCTCGCGCGCAGTCAGGAATCGATATCTTCCCGTCTCCAGACCCTGATCCGATAAAAATCCGATCCTTATGCGCCGCAGCTTCAAAACGGGATGGCCGACCGCCTCAAACATCTCCCTGATTTGCCGGTTTATTCCCTGGAACAGCGTTACTTCGTACCAGGTGTTTGTGCCTTCCTTTATAGGCACAACTCTGCATCGCGCAAGACGCATCCCCTTTTTCAAACGGATCCCTTCACGCAGCCTTTCTATTATCCCTTCCTCAGGCGCTCCCTTCACCTTAACTCTATAGACTTTAGGCATATGCGTGCACGCAGCCGTGACTATGTTGGAAAATTCGCCATCATTGGTAAGAAGGATAAGACCTTCCGTATCGTAGTCGAGTCGGCCGACCGGATAAATTCTCTCCTTTATATCCACAAGGTCGGTAACCTTCACTCGTCCTTGGGGATCATAGATCGAAGAAATTACACGACGCGGTTTATTCAGAAGGATGTAAACCTTCCGAAAAGTGTCATGAACCGGCTTCCCGTCGACCTTGATATGATCTCGGCCGGGGACAGCCTTGGCTCCCAGTTTAACTACAACCTGGCCGTTGACGGTTACCCTGCCCTGCTGAATCAAGAGTTCAGCCTTGCGCCGCGATGCCAAGCCCGCAGCGGCAATGATTTTGTGTAGGCGTTGCTCGCGGTTCATCGGTTAGGTAAGCTGCTCGCCCGCAATTTGGGAAAACTCTTCCAGTGTAGGCAGGTCGGAAAGATTGTTAAGACCGAAATGAATGAGGAACTCTTTGGAAGTCCCATAGAGGATCGGCCGGCCTACTACAGGTTTTCGTCCGAGGATAGCCACCAGTTTCCTTTCCAATAAAGTCTGCAGCGCCGTGCTCGATTTTTTTCCCCGAATCGCCAGTATCTCCGCTAAAGTCACCGGCTGTTTGTATGCAATAACCGCAAGGGTTTCCAATGCAGCCATGGAAAGTTTCGCGTTCGGTCTGGTTTTCAAGTAAGCGCGAATCCGTTCATGATGCTCCGGACGGGTGGTCATACGGTAGCCGTCAGCTACTTCCCGGATCAGCATGCCGCCGGATCTCGCGTTGAAGCTTTCCACAAGGCCCTCAAGAGCCTGTTTCAACGTTTCGCGGCTCTCTTCAGGAAATATCTCTTCAAAATGCTCTATCCTTACGGGACTATCGGCCACATAGATGATGGCTTCCATAATGGCCTGAATTCTGCTTATTTCCATACACTCATGCTGTTTCTTTCATTTTGTTTATTTGAATTTCTTCAAAGGCTTTCTTTTGGCTCAGCCAAATCTCCCGCAGCCGAACCAACTCCAGAAGAGCGAGGAATATAACGATCAAGTGCCGTTTGGAGCGCGCTTCTGCAAAAAAGGATGAAAACGAAAGCGTGTCATAAACAAGCAAGAGTTTTCTGATCTCCTCAATCTGCTGTTCGATAGTGATTTCTTCCTGCGCCACCTCCATCACGCGCTCGGCTTCAAAGCGCCGCACGACTTCATGAAATGCGCGCAAAAGGTCAAAAAGCGTTGCCGCTATGAGTTCATTTCCCTCCTCTAAAACATCGGCGGGAGGTTTGTTCCATACGGCATTTTCCAGCTCTTCTTTAGTATAAAGCATTTCCGCCGCATTTTTGAATTTCTGGTGCTCCAAAAGCTGGTATACCAGCTCCGTCCTGGGATCTTCCTTTTCCTCTTCCTCGGCGTTTTCCGAAGGTTCTTGAGGCACCAGCATTCGCGATTTTATATAGATGAGGGTAGCGGCCATCATGAGCCACTCGCTGGCCATATTGATATTTAGATCCTTCATAACTTGGAGATAATTCAGGTACTGCTCCGTAATATGCGCGATCGGGATATTCCATATATCCAATTCTTCTTTTCTGATTAAATGAAGGAGCAGATCGAGTGGACCTTCGAAGACATCCAGACGAATAGTAATCCCCTCATCTCCCGATGCGGGTTCGTATTCCCGGTTCAGGCCGTCTCCGTTTCCCATGAGCAAAAATGTCCCGATGATTCGTGAATCTTCTATTGTCGGGGCCGCCCTTGAAGCCTAAATTAACCGCATGATGGCGCGGATGCCGATATTTGCAAGAAAGATACGCCATTAGCATGGATGATTCATGAAGCTTCTCCTGCGGCTGAGGATTCTCATGAATCACCGGGGCTGGCGCTGCGCCGCCCGCTGCTTTTCCGTTTAAAGGATGAACTATATCACAGGGCGAAGCCGGGCCACTAATTCCCATTTCGGCATAAAAGAACCGACCTGCCGGTGAAACCGGCGCACGGATTAATTCATTAACCCGGATTATTCATGAGGATTCGTAGCGAGGCGGTGCAGACAGGCGTGGATACAAGGCGCGCGACCGAGAGCCCCGCAGCAGTACTCGAC
>CAZDMR010000074.1:0-16420 GCA_964506795.1 uncultured Acidobacteriota bacterium
CATGTCTCCCCGAAACACATTGTAAAGCTGCGGTAATTCATCAAGCCGCGTCCGGCGCATAAACCAACCGAGGCGCGTAACGCGGGGATCTTTGTTTTTGCTCCACACCGGCCCCGTTTCGCTTTCGGCGTCATCGCACATGGATCGGAACTTCACAAGCATAAAACTTTTGCCGTCCTGGCCCACGCGCTCCTGTTTATAGAAAATCGGACCTTTTGAATCCAACTTTATCAACAGCATCAGCAGCAGGATGATGGGCGAAAACAGAATCAGCATGATCGAAGAAATTGCCAGAGAAAGAGCGCGTTTTTTAATAAGCATGCTTCTGGATACAGAAAAACCGCTGTTGAAAACCATCCAGCTTGGTTTGAGATTTTCGATCGGTATCTTTCCGGCGACGCGCTCGTAAAAAGCAGTAACATCCTCGATGGCCACGCCCCGCGTTTTGAAATCAAGCAGCTCCTTGATCGGCAGTTTGCCGCGACGGTCCTGCAATCCCACGATAATTCGATCCACCTTATTGCTCGTCACCAGCTTCGGCAGGTCTTGGTAGACTCCGAGCACCTTGGGATTCACAATGGATAATCCGACAAGCTTGGGATCGTCATCCACAAAACCGATTACTTTGATCCCTAATTCAGGATGCCGCAAAATTTCTTTCACCGCTTCACGGGACAGGTTGCCGGTTCCAAGAACAAGGAGATTGGTATGAGGGGTCCGGGCGACCAGATATAGGCGGATCAACGTATGCCAGAAAGCGAGAAAAATAGAACTCAAAATGAGGCCGATAAGGAAAACCCCCCGCCCCACCATCAAGGCGGGAGCGATATAAAAGATTGCGAACAACACGCCGACAGCCATAATCAGGGCTTGTCCCAGCCGGACGGCATATTCCCTGGAGAGGTGCGCCCCGCTAAATCCATAAATATCGTTTAAATGCAATGAAAGCTGGAAAATAACCGCAATTAAAACAGCTTTTAAAAACAGGTGCTCAGGACCGCTCCATAGGTCCGGCAGCTCGCGGAGACGGATATAATAGGCGGTCAAGATACAACAGACCAAGAGAAGCGTCTCTAAAAAGACCGCGCCGATTTTCCGCAATCCCAGGTAGCTCCACATAGATTCTGACTTCCCGCTGCAGTTACAACTACCGCTCTATCAACTAATAATTCGACAAGTTGCGTACAAATCTTTTCAGAAAACTATGATGCTCAGTTTTATTTTTCCTTAATCCGTTAGATTTCGCCGGCAAAAACAAAAATCGCCGACCTCTCCGGCCGCCGAACCTTGGGTGAGGGTTAGATCAATTATAGAATTCCATCGTCATTGCGTCAATAAGAGTATGGATATTTATATTATGCCGCAAAGGGCCTCTTAATATTATGCGGCTGTAATTATGGCCGCTACGTGCTCCGTAGCGTACGACCCTCCAAATACGCGGCAAAGCTAAAGCACCCTCACTGAATTTTGCCCTTCCCTGTGGATTTAATGACGCAAGATCTTTGGAATCAATATATATATGGCGTTCGGGTTGGCCCGCTAACCGCCTTGAAGCAAACTCGGCTGCCGCCGATAATATGCCGGAATCAACGCTTGGGCACGCATATGACGGACTGGCAATTTTGCCTGGGTTCCCAGATAAACGCTTTCCCCAGAGCCGCGGAAACGAGCTGTAGGGAGGATGCCCATGCGATTTGAATGCGTGGATAAACAGACGATTACGTCTCTGAAACTTTAGCGGGGCCCCATAATAAGAGGGGAGTCTTTGAGGAATCCCTGCGGCATCAGCTTGATCCTTTCCTGTAAAGCTCAAGCCCGTTGCACACATCAGATATCGTTGAGAAAGAAAAATTCTTCAGAATTTTCTCGATTTTCCCTTTCATCCGGGAGAGATTAGTATAGTGCCTTATTTTCGACCGAAGCGGCGCAGCAATTTTAGGCTGCTCCGGATCCAATTCCCAGGGATGGAAATAGACCATTGCCGGCTGGCGCTCAACTTCGTTTATTTTTCTTATCGCCCAGCGTGTTATGCCGTAAGGGAGCAATCGCAGGTATCCCCCGCCCGCCACACCGAAGTTATTTTTTACCCTCTGTATGGTCGAAGGCGGAAATTCAAATATGCGGTTCCGCCAGTGAGGGAACCGGTCGGAATCCGGGATGCCGTATATGTCATGCCGGACCGGGAATATGGACGAATCGATCTTAAATCCTTCTTCCGCCAAAACATCCAGAGCCCACAATGTAGATTTTGTAATCGAAAAACTGGGCGCTCGGTAGCAATAAACAGGCTTTTGCGTCAGATCCATCAGGTATTTTCTTGCCCTGCCGATATCCTGTCGGAATTCTTCAAAACTCTGCCGTTTAATGTGCATGTGTGCATATCCGTGACAGCCGATTTCATGCCCCGCGGCGGCAATTCTGCGGACAAGGTCCGGGTATTTTTCGGCAACCCAGCCAAGAACAAAAAATGTAGCGGCTGTTTTATTGCTGTCAAGGATCTCGAGAATTGTTTCAACATTCCGCTCGACTCTCGGGATAAACGACGGCCAATCTTCCGGAGAGATCCGGTCCGCAAATGCTTCCACATGAAAGTAGTCCTCGACGTCAATACTAAGGGCGTTCAGCGTTGAGGAAAGTGGTGGAGATTTCATTGGGTAGCATTCAAACTTATACACTCAGCCACAAATCATATATCAGCGATTGGCGGCTTCAACCGTTACTTGCCGGCCCGTTTTGAGCTTCGGTAATAATACTGGTAATAATAGCGGGATGAATTGATTTGTTTCTGGCGATTAAGGACAATTCCGCAGATGCGGTCTTGACCGATCCGATTGACGGTATTCGTAACAAGTTTGGACGGCGTGGAATTTGCCCTTACAACCATAATCACAGTGTCGCAAAGCGGAGATAAAAGCGTAGTGTCCGAAAAAGACAGCGCAGGAGGCGAATCCAGAATAATCCAATCGAAAGACTCGGACGCCGTCTTTAAAACATCCTCCATATTCGGCGAACTGAGCAATTCCGATGGATTCGGCGGGAGCGGACCCGCCGGCAGAAAGCAGAATTCCGGATTGACGGATGTAAGCAAAGCGTTTTGGAATTTCAGATTGCCGCGCAATACTTCAGTGAGGCCTGAATTGGAAGAAGAACCGTTGAGTCCGAAACTCCAGCCGGACCGGGGCTTCCTCATGTCGGCATCGATCAGCAGCACCCGTTTCCCCGGCTCCTGTGCAAAAACGCCCACGAGCCCGGATGCTGTAAATGTTTTCCCTTCCTGCGGCAGCGTGCTGGTAACCAGTATCGTTTTAATCCCCCGCTGTTTTTGCAGCAAATCCAACCTGGACCTCAGCAGCCGGAATTGTTCGCCCACGAGCGTAAAAGGATCCAGGATGCTTCTGACCTGCGAACTTGCCTGCGTTAGATCGAACCGATCGTCACCGCATACTTCCACCTCCGCAGAAGCCTGCTTGTCTATTTCCGCACTCGGGGCAAGGCTTTCTTCCGCAATAGTTTTTTCCTTTTCCATTGCAGCTTCAATTGGATCAGGCCCCGGGATGCGAGAATCCTTTTTATGTTCGGCGCCCGTTTTTTTTAAAAAATCAAATATTTCGCTCATTTGGCCTGCGGCATCCTGCTGCTGTTTTTCACATTTTGGTTTTTCATAACAACAAGTCTAACCTTAAACTATTCTGTCGTATCGGCAGCCTGGAATATTTTCATGCCCTTTATCTCACGCGCTTTTGCGCATCTTTAAAAACTTCCGCGGCTCTTTTGCCGGCACTTCCGCAATTGTGGCCAGAACCGGCAGTTTTAAAACTGCGGCGACTTCTTCTTCGTCACTTAAAGTAGTATCGAGAAATTCCCGGCCAAAAGCGGCTACGATTCCGAGTCCAAACCCAGCTCCCAATCCCATGAGAACGATTTGTAAGCGGTCGGGGAATGACGGCTTTTCCGGAAGATTTGCTTCATCTATAACCTTATATGTATCCTGATTTTTATTTGTCTCCAAATTGGCCGTCATCTGAGCCTGGAACTTCTTATTTTGCAGGTTTTCATACTGCTTCTGCAGATTTGCATGCTCCCTTGCTATAATCATCAATTCTTGCTCGAGTGCCGGCGCAAGATTTAATTTTCCCTGTAACTGCTTCATTTGGCTAAGGATATCTTCCCGTTCCTTTTCGCGCCTTTGAATATCGTTCTTGATGGTTTCCATTTCCACGTTTACAGGACTGGGAACAACATCCGCAAGGGAACCGGGCGTTTCGAATTGAGAGGTCATTTCCTCTCGGGCGAGCGGCATCGATTCGTCAGCATCCCCAGAGTCCCTTTCCTCAGTCTCCATTGCCAATTGCTGCCTAAGTTGCCTTACTTCTCGTTCCAGTCTCACAACATCGGGATGCTGTGACGTATATTTTAATTTCAGCGCCTCCAGTTCAGCTTCCTTCCTTGACAGCAGCGGATTAGATTCGGGAGATTCAGATTCCATATCGATAAGATTTTGTTGAGGAACAACTATGTCTTGGGTAAGAAGAATCATGCGCTTCTGGTCCTCCGCCATGATTTCAAGAAGCTTCTGCTTTTCATGAAGCTGCTGAATTGCATTTTCCGTGGAAGCCAGCTGCACGTCCAGACGGTTTAGGGCATTCATGTTTGCTTCGCTCTGCTCCGGAAGCTCTCCCATATGTGCCATCTTAAATTGCTTGATTTTCTCTTCGTACTCTGCCAGTTTCTGTTCGGTCTGGCGCAGCTGCTCATCAAGAAACTGGTCCGTTTCAATCGCTTTTGTCTTCCTGGAAGAAGTATTGGATTGAATTAAAGTTTCAACCATACGCTTTGTGAAAGCTTGGGCGCGCTGAGGATCCGTAGAACTGAAAGCTATTGTGAAAGTATCCTGCGAAGTATTGGCTATCTCGATATTCCCCCTAAGAGCGCGAACTGTACCCTCCATAGAAAAATCTTCGCTTGTTCCATAGCCGAATAGCTGAAACTCTCTTATCATCCGCTCCAGGAAGCTTCTGCTTTGAACCGCAGCCCGAATCGCCGCAATCTGCTGCTGCGCTGACGAACGGTCGGAAGGGCGAACATATTCCTGCGGTATTATGGCAGTTCCCACCATAACTCTGGATTCAGACCTGTATACATTCGGCATGCGCCAGGCATATGCAATTGTTGCGGCCGCTACAAGCAGAAATACCGCCAACGCGTACCAGCGCCTCTGTAAGACAATTTTAAGATAATCCAAAGGGCCCAGATTTTTGAAGTCCTTCATAAAACACCTCTCGTAAAACGCAACCCCGCATGCGAGTGTCTTTTTCAGCTATCGATCTTTCCTCGAAGGCCACATATATTGCAGTCCTATATAAGCGGTAAATCGGTTTAATTCCAACCCTCCGATTGAGAAATCCTCACTATGTTGATTCTGATAGTAAGCCCTTGTTGTCATTGTGAGATCGCGCCGCAAAGCAAAATCAAACCCGCCGCCCCCTGAAAATGTTTTTAGCAAGCCTCCGTCGGTTTCCATGCTTCTATAATAGTAGGATTCCACCCTCGTTGCCATCCAACCGGTCATCCGGTATCCATAGCTCGCGGCCCAAATATCGGAAACCAGCAGCCGGGAGAGGCCTATCGCCGAGGTAAATCCACGTTGATAGGTCAAGCTGAACGATGTGTTTTGGGAAGTATAGCCGATGCCGCTGCTGATACTCTCATGCCATCGATTCCCTTCTTCGTAATCCGAATAATCAACGCCGCCGGTCGCCCAAATTCGCCAGGAATCACTCAAATGAAAATCAAGGCCGGCGAATTGAAGCCGGTAGATTTTTGCCTCTCGCCCGCTGCCTTCAAAAAGATTGATATAGGTTGAAAAGGTGCCCGTGACATACAACCATTTAAACAGTTGATAATATGCGCCCGCTCCTGCTTCCAGAAGATCGGAATCCCTCAAGCTGCTTTGAGGATATCTGAACATTCGATACCCGCCGAACGCGCTTAAACTGAGCTTTGAAGTGGCTTGATGATCAACTTGGGCCCTTGCTGAATTTCTATTAATCCGTTGCCGGTTGAACAAAACTTCATTGGATGAACCGGTATCGTAACGATGAGGAGAATAAAGAGAGAGAAATGACCAGGCATCGTTATAGGAAGATGTAAATTGATCGTAAAGTTGAAAAGACGTGCGCTTGGATACCTGATAGGAGTAATGTGCGGCTCCATAATAATCCCAATTGTTCAATTCCTTATCTCTGGTGTAATAGCGGTATCCGGCGCCCACATCGATGTGGAATCTTGATTTTTCCCTGCCGAAATTGAAAAAAGTCCGAGGCATAAAGGCGAAAATTCCGGAATCCCGATTTTGAGGGCTTATGTCGCCGATATCGCTTGTATATGCCCCATAGGCGCCGAGTGAAAAACCCCAGCGGTTTTGAGGATCCTGGAAAACATCATCAAGAAAAGTCTGGTCTCCGAGAGATACAGTTTCTTCGCCGGCCTGGATGGGAACGGGAATGGGCTCTTGCGGTTCACCTTCATCTTGAATGCCGCTCTGCAATAAATCATAGGTGGTGTAACCTTCTTTACTATGATCATCCGGCTTCTCAGGAGGAATCGGTTCCTGAGCCCCGCAGAGCGATGCCGCTAAAAACACCAAGATTCCCAAAACGCAAAATCTCATCTTCATAAAACTCGCTATGTCCATCCTAAGGAACAATGACAACATCGCCATTCCTAAGATCGATATTCTGTTTCAGGTTCTTGCCCTTGGAAACATCTTTATAGTTGAAGCGGAAACGAATATTCCGGGAGCCTTCCTTTCTCACTATTGAGATGTCCTTCTCTTTGCCTCCTTCAAGTATTCCACCCGCTCTCGCAAGAAGTTCAAGAACGGACATAGGAGCCCCCAGATAATAAATTCCGGGCTTGGCCACTTTCCCCACTATGGAAACATATCGGCTCCCGATTCTCATGACAACAACAGTAACCGTCGGCGAGGCGACAAATTCCTTCAGCTTTTCCGTTATCAGATCCTGCAATTGCATTGGGCTGAGCCCACTGGCCGTTATGTCGCCTATTATTGGAAAGCTAATTTTGCCGTCCGGCCGCACCGCAATCTCCTTGATGGAAAGCTCCGGTTCTCTCCAAACACTGATAGCCAGTATATCTTCCACCCCGATAATATAATCGGGAGGGACTTCTTCGGCCGCCGCTTCCTGGTTCGCAGCAGCAAAGATGGAACTCGACAAAATCAACGAAAAAGTCAACAAAGCAACTTTCATTTCCAGATCCTCAGTATCAAAATAACAAAATGCTTATCGACAAAGTGGGTTGAAATATAATTATTCTTCTGCCTTGAATTTATATCGGCGAGGATTACTCAATGCTATAGCATTATGCCGTGCCGGTCAATGAGATAGCCGAATAAAGGAAGCAATGCCCACGCTTAGCCCGGATTATTCATGAAGCTTTCTGCTGCAACGGATCCAGATATGTTCGCGGCCTACGCGTGGTTTTTATGTGCGCGCTCCCTCGCACTGCTCGCCGTGCCACCCAGTGTGCTGAGGGGTCTCGGCCACGCATCTTTTCGAAAAGCCTTTCCGAGTATTAGAAGGTGCGGCGTTAAGCGGATCATAGGCTTGCCGCTTGATTCCACTTTATGATTGCTACACAATGTTTACTACCTCGCCGATATGTCGAACGTAGTGATAAATATGTGTTTGCTTCCGATAATAATATTCAGCCCACAATCGGAATAATTGTATTATCTTCAATGATTTGTCGACCTTTTGAATTGTGACTGAAGGGGCGAAGCTATATAATCTTGGAAGTTCTCGGGAAAATGCCCATCGCTGGGATTTTTATGTCAATAGCTCTTCGCACAGCTCGCTTTTTCATCTCAGCGCATGGCAAAAACTGATCGAATCTTCCTTCAATCACCATCCTTGTCATATTGTCTATGAGAACAAGGTCGGCAAAATCGAAGGAATCTTGCCGCTGTTTCTTGTGCGCAGCCGAATTTTCGGGCGGATGTTGATTTCCACCCCTCAGGCAGCTTATGGAGGGATCCTCGCAGACAGCGACACAATCTCTGAAGCGATACTCAGCAGAGCTCAAGAAGTCGCGCAAAAAGAAAAAGTCAAATTCCTTGAACTGAGAAATTTCCAAACCCCTCTGGAAAATCATTTCCTGGTTGCAAAGGATTTATATGTCTCCTTCCGGCAGGAACTATGGACGGATTCCGAAAAGAATTTTTTAAAAATCCCAAGAAAAACCCGTGCCGAATGCCGCGAGGGCATCAGGAACGGACTTGAATTCAAGGTAAACGAAATCGATGTTGACGGATTCTATTCCGTTTATTCCAGAAGCGTTCGCGATCTGGGCACGCCGATATTTTCAAAGCGCCTATTCATAAACGGACTGGATCAATTCGGTGAAAACTGCAAAATATTTTCGGTCCATTGGAAGGACAAGCTTGTGTCGGCCGTATGGACGCTTTTTTTTAAAGACGAAGTCTTGCCATATTACGGAGGCTCCATTCGTGAATACAACCGTCTCGCCGTAAATAATTTCATGTACTGGATGTTGATCAAGTATGGATGCGAGAATGGGTATAAGATCTATGATTTCGGCCGCAGCAAGAAAGGCACGGGCTCTTTTAACTTCAAGAAACGCTGGGGGATGGAGATGATAGACCTTCCCTATCAATATCTCTTGGTCAACAAAAAATCTCTTCCTGATACTTCGCCGCTCAATCCGAAGTTTTCACTAAGTATCCGCCTCTGGCGCAAACTCCCCTTGCCGATAGCCAATACCTTTGGGCCTCTAATATCAAAGCACTTGATCTAGTCCACAGATTTCAATGCAACCCGATTCTGAAGCAGTTATGAGTGCGCGGACTGAATTGCCTTATATCTGTGAGTAAATCTCTTGAAAATTCTTTTTTTATCTCACCGTGTCCCCTATCCGCCCAATAAGGGTGAGAAAATCCGTGCCTTCAATGAGATAAAATACTTGTCAAAGAGCCATGAGATACATTTGCTGGCCTTCTACGATTACCCTGAAGAAATTCAGTATAAGAACAACCTGGAACCGTTTTGCGAATCTGTTACTCTCATTCCGCTGATCCGCTGGAAACAATATTTTCGGGCAGGCTTCGCAATGGTTTCCGGAAAGCCGTGGTCCCTCGGATACTTCGGCAATACCCTTATGAAGAAAACGGTTTCAAAAAAGACTGCCGATATCTCCCCGGATCTCATCTTTGTTTACTGCTCATCGATGGCGGCATATGTAAATCATGTTTCCGGCACACCCAAGGTTCTCGACTTTGTGGATTCTGATGCTTTGAAATGGAAGCAATATTCCCAAGCCAGGAAAGCTCCGGCATGTTGGCTCTATGGCTATGAGGCAAAAAAACTTCTGGAATTTGAAACTGAGATGGTTAAAGCATTTGATTACTCGATTTTTGTTTCCGCCTCTGAGATTGCCGGCCATAACCTCCAACCATTGCGAAACAAGATAGTTTTCGTGCAAAACGGTATCGACCTGCAACTCTTTAAGCCGTCGGATACTGATAATAAAGAACCAGCGATTGCTTTCACGGGAGCAATGGATTATTACCCGAATATTGACGCCGTTGTTCATTTTGCGCATAAAATATTCCCAAAGGTTCGCACCGTTTACCCCAATGCGCGATTTTTCATTATTGGAAGCCGCCCCGCCACGGTAGTCCAAAAGCTTTCATCCATTCCGGGAATTACTGTGACGGGAACTGTCAAGGATGTGCGTCCTTTCCTCTCACGATGTCGATGCGCGGTCGTGCCGCTTCGGATTGCACAAGGCATTCAGAACAAAATTTTGGAAGCTCTTGCAATCGGCCTGCCCGTTGTTGCGACACCGATTGCCGCGGGCGAATTGCGAGCGATTAAGGATTTGCCTCTGGCAATAGCAGAAGATTCGGAATCCTTTGCAAAAAAAGTGATCGGCTATATGAAACAGGCCTCTCTATCAAATGAAGCTGTTGATGCCTGCCGCCGAAGTCTTAAAGCACATTTTGATTGGACAACAAACCTTGACGCCTTGGATGAGCTTATAAACATTGCCGCCCGCGAGAGCAGTCCAGACCGCGCATGATTTAATTTCCCGAATCCTTCCAACTTTGAACAATCGCCGATGACAGAAAAAGAATGCATCCTGTAGAATTGAAAATTGCTACTGTTGTCGGGGCTCGCCCCCAGTTTATAAAAGCGGCTGCCGTATCGCACGCCATCGCCCGCTACAACACATCAGCAAAAGGGCTATGCCCCATCAAAGAAATCATTATTCACACGGGCCAGCACTACGACGAAAAAATGTCTAGACTTTTCTTTGACGAGCTTGATATCCCCAGGCCGGATTACAATCTCGAAGTAGGGTCGGCTTCCCATGCCGTGCAGACGGGAGCGATGCTTTCGGGAATAGAAGCGATATTGCTGAGAGAAAAACCCGATCTTGTCCTTACCTACGGAGATACAAATTCAACTCTCGCCGGAGTCCTGGCTGCGGTGAAGCTGCATATTATTTCCGCGCATGTTGAAGCCGGACTCAGAAGCCACAATCGAATGATGCCGGAGGAAATAAACCGGATCGTAGCCGATAGGATATCCAATATACTATACTGCCCAACCGCTACAGCCTTGCAGAACCTGGAAGCCGAAGGAGTACCTAAGAACACCCTTCGTCCTTCCCGATCCTTCAGTTTTAACTCCCAGATTGCCCTGCACGTGGGAGATGTCATGTACGATTCGATTCTCTTTAACGAAAAGATTTCATGCCAAAAATCCACCATCCTGGATGACTTGGGGCTGGTTGCTTCAGTTAAGAATGCATCCGGCAAGAAAGCAGTCAATCCGTACTGTTTGGCAACCATACATCGGCCGGAAAATACCGATGATCCCGATAATCTCCGGAGTTTAATGCTCGGATTGAGGGATATTTCGGCCAATTGCAAAGTGGTCTTCCCTTTGCATCCAAGAACTCAAGCCCGGATGCGGGAATATAATATTGCGTCGGCCGACAAATCGTCAGACCCAAATAAGGGGCTGCTTATTATAGAACCCGTCGGCTATCTGAATATGATCCAGCTTGAGAAGTGTGCCAAAGCTGTTCTGACGGATTCCGGCGGCATTCAGAAAGAAGCCTTCATGCTGGGCACTCCCTGCATTACCCTAAGGAACGAAACCGAGTGGATTGAAACCATTCGAGCAGGATGGAATATTCTTACGGGAACAGATCCCCAGAAAATCAGGGATGCCTTTTTTTCATTGAACAACTGGATGGCAAGGGATGTCCCATTTGCCGATCCTGGCACAAACTCCCAATCCTTTCCGCAAGACCAGCGACCCTATGGGAACGGCGATGCAGCCGAGAAAATACTCGGCTCTCTTTTGGAAATCGTAACGTGTGAACCGCATCGCTAATGCCGATGGAGAATAACGTTAACATTCTAATGCTGCTGACCAATGCTTTTGATCCGGACCCCCGCGTCCATCAGGAAGCGGTGGCGCTGGTTCAAAACGGCTATACGGTCAACCTGATCTGCTGGGATCGTGAAGAGATTGCCAAACCCTTGGAGATCATCGACGGAATAAAGGTTGAACGAATAAGCGTAAGGTCAACTCACGGCCGCGGAATTAGCCAGATTCTTTTTCTTATAGCTTTCTGGTTCAAGGCGTTCATGCGCATGGGGTCCAAAACATTTGATATTATACACTGCCACGACTTTGACACCTTGCCTTTAGGTTACGCCCTATCCAGGCTCAAGCGGAAAAAACTCGTATACGACGCCCACGAAAGTTACGTCGACATGCTGGCAAGTATTCCTTCGTGGCTTAAAACAATGATATTTAGGTCCGAGAATTTCATTCTGAAGCGCACTGACCTTTTAATCACGGTGGGAGAGATATTAAGAGAAACCCTGGCCGCACGCGGCGCTGTAAACACCTGCGTTGTAGGCAACTGGAAGGATCCGGCGCAATTTCAATTTACCCCCGAATCCTTGCAAGAGGAGAAAAGCCGCCTTAATATAAGCGATAACCGCCTGGTTGTATCATTTATTGCAAATCTGGGAGCCGAGAGGCAACTCCCCCAACTGCTCGAAGCCGCAGCGGGCACTCCCGATTGTGAATTGATAATTGGGGGTGCCGGCCCTTGCAGTGACATTGTGGAAGATGCCGCTAAAAGGTCTCCGAATATTCATTACCTTGGTCGCATACCCCCTGCAAAGGTACCCTTGTATACAGCATTATCAGACGTGATTTTCTATGGGTTTGATCCCAATAATTCCAATGCAAAATACAGCGCTCCAAACAAGCTCTTCGAAGCACTTGCGTCAGGAAAGGCCGTTGTAACAGGCGATTTCGGTGAAATCGGCCGCATTGTTCGAGAGGAACAATGCGGCGTCGTACTGAGCAATTATACGGTCGACGAAATCAAGAAGGCCTTTCTGGAACTGCAATCTGCAAGTTTGCAGAGATTTAAGGCCAGATCTCTTAACGCAGGCGCTATTCGATACTCTTGGCACCGAGCACGTGAAATTTTGCTGACTTCTTACAAAAGGCTCCTATGAATACGGAGATGAAGGATGCAGCAAAATACCATAAAAATACTGTGTCAAGAATTGCTTTCTGCTTTATACAGAATGCCCGGATGCACATGCGAAACAATACTGCAGGCCAGCGCGGTGCCGGATTCAGGCATGGTTACGGCGATGCGCTCCTTCAGGCACCTCATCCTACTACGGAGTACGCTTGCGGCACGCTTGGCCGCCTCGCTACGAATCCTCATGAATAATCCGGGCTCAAAATAGATTCCGTAATCCAGAAAAGTTACGAAGCATTAATCTTCATTTCGGCATCCGCCGCATAGACAAGAACACAGTGAATACCCGTAAAAAAACTGTTGGATTGATTTCTCCATACCCGCCGCCCATTGGAGGGATGGCGATCCAGGCTACTAAGCTGGCGGCAAATCTTCAACAAGAGGGCTTTCATGTAATCCCCATCGCGACGAATCCACGTTTTGATGGAATCATAGGGCTCATCGATAAGCTCAGATTTGTGCGCACGTTTGCACGTACTCTGTCGCTTTTGCATCGGGTTCAGAGCGAGTGCAAAAATGTTGACGTCTTCTATTTTCTAACGGGATTCTTCGGTTTCTTTTTCTGGGTAACCTTGCCGGTTCTCGTATTGCTTAAACTAAAAAAGAAACGGATTATTTTGAGCGCACGCGGCGGAGACGCAGGACGATTTTTTGCTCGATGGAAGTTAATAGTAAAACCTATTCTAAAGATCCCTAAAATAGTGACGGTGCCGTCCAGCTTCCTGCAAAAAGCATTCAGTGAGCATCTGCAGATGCCGACTGTACTTGTACCCAACATAGCGGATATCGATCAATTTCATTTCCGGAAAAGAGAACAGTTGCATCCCAAATTCATTGTAACCAGGCATCTGGAACCGATTTACAATATTGCGGGGGTGGTACACGCCTTTAGCATAATATCTAGAAGCATTCCTGAAAGCATTCTTACAATAGTTGGAGACGGATCACAGAAGGAGGAGTTGAAGCAATTGGTCCATTCACTGGGACTGAGCTGTAAGGTCGTTTTTCAGGGCCGGGTGCTTCATGAACAACTGCCTTCCCTTTATAACGCCCATGATATCCTTATTAATGCTTCCAACGTGGATAACATGCCCGGAGCCATATTGGAAGCTTTTGCTTGCGGACTTCCGGTCGTTTCCACGCGTGCCGGCGGCATACCCTATTTGGTAGAACATGAAAAGACCGGCTTACTGGTCGAGTTGAATGATCATGAAGCACTGGCCGCATCGGCAATCCGGCTTTTAGGATCAGCTCTGTTTGCCCAATCCATCGCGCAGAACGCATTCCTCTATGTTCAGGGCTTTTCCTGGAGTAAAATTAAAGAAATTTTAGTCCCGATACTTGACTCGGAGGCCGTTGTTTGAAGGGATTTGCTATGAATAGGTTGCTTTTGAGCATCCCGTTGATTGCACTAATGGGGATGGCGTCCCCGGTGTATGCACAAAAATGGTGGCGAAGCTGGGAAACGCCTCCGAAAGTTCCAGAGATCACGGCCAAGATGGCAAAAGATCTCCTCTTATCCGGCGAAAAAGCTGTTTTTGTATATGCCGGATATGATGTCCCCGAGATGGTATGCGGCTCCTTGTACATACCCTATACCCTTGTGCCCCCTTATGCCGATGGCTCTCGCATAAATTTAAGCAGCATACCGAAGGATTGGTGGATTTTCTGCTATTGTCCTTGACCGCTCGAAGAAGACAGCTCCCGTGTGGTTGCTTGGTTGATATATAAAGGATACAAGAAGGCAAGAGCCGTTACTCTCGGCCAGGGAGCTCTGAAAAAAGCCGGATTCCCATTTTGTCCGGCCCGCCTGAAATAATAAAAACCTTCCAGATCGAAATATCGTCAAGGAATACGGCAATATAAAATCCGATGCATCGAGTTCTTCGACCAGACGAAATAATCTCAACAAGAAGATTTGGCGGATTCTGTCCATACTATCATGTTGATACGCACTCCGGATTGGTAACGATCGCGGATTGCGCGAACGAGATTTTTGACTCGCTTCCGCAAGAGAACCGCCGCATAGACCCGGTCGCGTGCCTCGGGCTTCTGTGTTTTAACTATCCGTTGGGCGACAGAACATTGATTGAGGGAGTGTATAGAATGCCCTGGCATGCGATACTGGATGGGAAAGGCCATCTGCATAGGTCTCGGCCCATTCCGCATGGACATTGTCTGGCAGAACCCGTCGAGATCGCAAAGAAACTCCGAGAATGTCTCCAAACCGAGATTTCTCAATATGTAGAAGGGCATTCGCGCGTTTTTATACTGCTATCCGGCGGGCTGGACAGCCGAGTAACCGCTGGAATTATCAGTGAGATTCAAAAGGATACTTCATTAACGGTCCACGGCTTGACGTGGGGAGATCCAAAATCAAGGGACGTTGTCTATGCGCGCGCCATAGCCCGGCATTTCAATTGGGACTGGCATCACCTCCGATACGATGCAGACACCAGCTGGCAAAACCTTGCAGAGGCAGCGGAGTGGGGAGGTGCCGAAGTAGCCGGAGTTCATCTGCATGCCATGAAACAGCTGGAGGCTCTTGTACAACCGTCCGACGTAGTTATTGCCTCCAGTTGGGGAGACAGCATCGGAAGGGGAGAGTTCAGCGGTCAACATATCTCGCGCCTGGCGATGCGCCCAACCAGCAATAAGCATTGGCTAGTTCACAGGTCTCTCGCAGCCGCATGCATACAGGACGCGGAGTCCGATCGCAAGCTGGCATGGAGCACTGAACCGGACGGGTCCCAGCACGTAATAATTGAATTGGACAAACAAGAAAACTACATGCGTCGAATGATCGGACACGCGATGAATTACATCATGAATTTTTGCCGGCTCGAACAGGCGTTCACTGCAGAAAGAACGGTCGAGACCATGTGGTCCTATTCCCCCGTTTGCCGTCAGAGCGAAGTCTATTTTCGCCTGTTCGAAATGCTTGATCCTTTTCTCTATGATCTCCCCTGGGCTCGTACGGGTATCGCTCCGAGTGGGAAGACAGAGACCGACAAATCATTGACAACCCGTTATCAGCATTGGGGTGCGTGGCTGCGGGATGGCAAGGCAAACGAATTACGAGAGCTTATTGTCGACGGAGGTCTAGGCGAACTGGGAATTTTTAATATGGCTCAAGTTCGAAGCATCTATCGTACATGGCGTTCTCTACCCAGCGAAGCGACAGACTATACGCAAACGATATTGAAACTTGCGGGAATTGAATTATTGAGACGACGTTATGAAATAACAGGTGCCGGGGATCGCACCGGATTCATCGACAGAATGCTTTCGCTTGGGATTTCCCGGGGTAAAAAGCTATCTCGAGCCTTCGCTTGAGCGACAGGATGAGGAAAGAGGAACGGATACGCAGCAGAATCGACTTGTGTCCGGACCTGATGCTGCTGATTTTGAAATGGCGCATGCGGTCATAGCGCCAACGGGATACAAAATAACTTGACCACTTCATGGAAAACGAGAATAAGAAGTTCCAGTTTAGCCAAGAGCTTCCTTGGGATTGCGCGGAGGCTTACGGCAGGGATGCCGCGTATCATCATGTACCATGGATTCGGGCCTGATGGCGATTCCGATCCGGATCGCACACCCATAGATCTGTTTCGAGAACAGGTTCGGTATATTCGCCGGTATTATGTACCTTTGACTTTAAGTGATCTCGCAAATCATAAAAACTCTAAGGGCGTGTATCCGCAGCGGGCGGTGATCATTACAGTTGACGACGGATACTCCAATTTCTACGACCTGGCATGGCCTGTTCTTCGTGATCACAAAGTCCCGG
>CAZDMR010000075.1:0-16402 GCA_964506795.1 uncultured Acidobacteriota bacterium
ATAACTTAACGTAGTAGTACTAGGAGCCTGTCCGAGTATTAGGATATGCCGCGCGGATGGGGCTTAGGGACGAGATCGAGGCGCGAGGAGGAGGCGATGCAGGGACATCGTTGACAACGAGCATCAAAGCGATCGGCCCGCAATCCCCTTGCGCCCAAAGGGTTCCGGCGGCGCATGGACATCTGTTTCGTTGGCGCCCCTCGACAATGTCGCCACATTGCCTGCGTCGCGCCGCCTTGCATCTGCCCATGCGGCGTTCGGAACGCGGCATATTCTAATATTCGGACAGGCTCCTAGCCCAACTTTCCTCTTGCCGCGAGCGTATCGGCCACTTTTTCCAACGAGAGTTCGCACAAGGTCTTTCGAGCGGGCCATCCGGTTTTTGTGTCCCATCCCTCAAACTCATAAAACTCCGTTTTCCATTGTTCCACTCCCGCTTTGTCCAGATAGAGATCCCCGCAATCCGTCCATCTCCACTTCGTTCCGTCGTACACGGGCATGGAAGTCTGGTAGTGCGCGCTCGAAGCACCCCGTTTGTACATGAATCCGGCGAATTTCTCCATATCCCGGCGCCTGCCCTGCAACACGAATATCGCTCGAATCAGATTCCAGATCTTTCGGCCGGTCTCAATCCCCTCGGCAAAACTCAGGTTTTTATCCGTAACCGCCTTGATAAAAACAGGCTCCGCCTGAGGGGTTGCGCCGCGCCCCTCCGCGGAAAAAGGATTATAGAAATTGGCAAAAACCCAATCGCAAAAAAGCATGGATTCCTTGTAATACATGGCGTAGTTCTGACGCCATGCTACGAACTTGGCTTTGTGGGAGGAGTAGATCCCTGTTTTGTACGCCTGTTCGCCTTTCCAGCTGTAGTCGAACATGAACGGATCGCCGCTGAACGGCGGGCTCGCTGCGGCAAGAAGATTGACATATTGTTCGCAGGACATTCCTTCGGGCGGAGCAAGCTGCATATCGTGATTGTTGATATCGCGGGAATCCACCAAATCGCCGTATGCCCATTCCACGGTCGGCATCGTCCAGTGGTCAACAAAACCCCATGCGGGATAGCGCAGGATATCATCCGTATCGCGGATTCTGCCTATTTTTTCTGCAAAACGAACGGTTCCCTCGGCAAGCAGATCTCCGATACCGATTCGCTTGGCAATGGCAAGGGTGAAGATTTCTGCGAATTCCACCTTGTCATAAATCCCCATGGGGAGCGGATAGGTGTCCACTTCCTTGCCCGGGCCTATGATCCCCATGTCGTAGAGTTTTTTTACATACCACGCCGTTCCAGTCTTGGATGGCACGAAGGGCTGAATCGGATGGCCGGGAGGGCTCGGAAAACTCCTCGAGCCCATGTAAGAGATTTCGGAGGCGTTGATTCCAAGCTTTTGGACCATATCGGTGGCCTTGAGTCGGTCTCTGGCCGGCGTTGGACTATAGGGAGGGGAGGGAGCATTGAACCAGACTGCTTCCGCGCAGCCGTCCGAGTCCCTGCCGAAAACGGCATCTCTCGTATGACAGGCTCTATTGCAGCCGAAACAGGAGGACCCTCCCGATTTCAGGATGCGGCCGGGGCCGCGCTGGCCGGTTATCGGCCAGGCAGTTTCAAACCATTCCCGCGCGTCCAGGACGGCTTTGGGATTTGCCGCTTTCACCGATCCCGTACCGATAACGGCAATGGCCTTCAGATTCTTGGCCCCAAAGACCCCTCCAAACCCGCATTGCCCGGCCCCCGAACCGCCGCCGTGGATTAAAGAAGCGATGCGCGATTTATTTTCGCCCGCCGGACCGATCGCAACGACCGCCGGTATTTGCGTCGTATAGCTGCCTCCTAATTCCTGCCACTCGTTGCCGTATCTGACAGACGCCCTGCCGCCCTGCTCCTTCCATATTTCTTGCTGCGTTTCCCACGTATTCAAACCCCAAAGCCCTTTCGCATCTTCCAGCGTTACTCTGTCATTGACGATATTGATATAAACAGCGGAGTCCGATCGGCCCTCGACCACAACGCCGTCCCAACCGGCAAATTTAAGCATTGAAGCAAAACTGCCGCCGAAGTTGCTGTGCGAGAACCAATTGACCGGCCAGGCCTGGGGCGACAGTCCCGAGACGCTGGTGCGCCCCGCAGAGCTGATTCCCGTCCCGGCCAGTGGTCCCGACATAAAGGCAACGATATTTCTTGGATCGAAGGCATCCTGCAGATCCCATTCGCCTGGAATCACACAAAGGTCCCAGAAAATCGCCGCGGCTATGCCGTAGCCGCCGCCGAATTCCTCGTACTTGGATGTGGCGATCATGCGTATTTCCCCACTCGTTAGATTCACTCTTAATATTTTTCCAGAATATCCTCCGGCCATTCTGTTCTTTTCTCCGACAGGTTTTAAACTTCCTCTTTCAATCGCTTTAGCGGCCCCGCGGTGTCAGGATATGAGAATTTCGGCTGACCTCAAAAAATCAGGCTCCCCTGATTTGAAGGGGGATCCTGATTGGCCTGTAAATGGAATTAACCCGGATTATTCATGAGGATTCGCAACGAGGCGGCGTAGACGGGTATGGATACAAGACGCGCGACCGAGGGCCTCGCAGGCGTACTCGACGGTACGTCGAGAAGCCCGAAGGAGGGCAACGCAGTAAACATGCCTGGATCCGCCGCCGCAGTAGAAGCTTTATGAATAATCCGGGTTAAACCCGGCGACGATCCGCCGGTGTATTCAATCTCCGTTTAGAAAGAAATCCGAATCTTGGCCTGAAATGTCCGATGGCCTCCCTTGGCGCTGATATATCCAAAGGGATCGCTGTTGTTCATGCTGAAATTCGGGTTATAGAGAATTGTGAAACGGGCATTGCGAACATAGTAGCTGTTCGACGGCGTTGGATGGTTGAAAATGTTCTGCGCGTCGACGCGGAAATCTATTTTCTTGCCTTCCATGAACTCGATGGATTTACCCATGGCCATATCGAACGACCAGCGCCCCGGACCAGACAAAGAATTCGGCTGGAAGTTGCCCCGTTTGCCGGGCAGCGGATGCTGAAAAACAATGTCGTCGGGAATGGGCATTCCATTCTCATCATATCCGTCAATGAGCGCGATGGCTTTGATTCGAGTGGAACAGGAATTGCGAAGGCTGGGATCGATCCAGCTGCACTGCGGATCCGGAACCTTCATATATTTGTCGGAGCCGAAGAAATAACCGGCATAGGCTCCCGGCTCCCACGTTACGTGACCCGACTTCGGATCAAAGGGGCCGACTTGGTCAACCTGTCCGCCGCCCCAGAGCCGGTTGGTTCCGGTAATAGATCCCGGCAGCCCGCTGGTTGCACTGAAAATCCAGCTCAACTGCCACCTTTCCACAAGCTTTTTCCAGGCGCCTGAAGCATTGCGCAGGATAAAGCCGTTCGATCCGAAGGGCAGTGTGTAGGTCCCATAGGAAGACAGCGAATGCGCCCTATGGGAACCCAGTATCTGGTAGTCTTCGGCGCGATTGAGCATGTCCGTATAGCTCCCCATGCCCAGATTTCTGCTCCAGGTATAGGTTGTTTGGAAGCTTAATCCACGCATCGGCCTTAAGGTCGCCTGCGCCTGCATGGAATGATAATTGGCGTGGTCATTGTTGCTGACATAGTAAGCGCTGCTGAACTGCGGATTGGTATAAATGAAATTCTCCGGCGCCCCGCCTTCTCGGAGGACTGCGCCCCTTGTGCCCGACGGCACCCGAAGGAGTCCGTTGGTGGTGGCCAGAGTGCTTGCCAGCGAGGCATAGTCGCCGGTCGCCAGGGAGCTGCTCGTATAGTAGCTGAGGCGCAGTTGATCCGTCCCGGTTACGGCAGAGGAACTCCTGGTGAGCGAACGAGCCGGAATAATCGCATTCAGGAGCTCCGACTGGCCACCGTTTCGGGCGATATCGAAAGCTTCCAGAAGCTTATTGTTAATGAAATTGACCGAATTGAGGTTGATTGAGCTCGTCAGCTTCCGGCTCAGTGTTCCGATATATCGAACATCGACGGTTAAGTTGGATCCGATATTGCGCGTCAGAGAAAGCGTCAGGCTTTGAATGTAGGGATTTCTGATGTCCTGATCCCATACCGTTATGCTTTGGCTGCGATCCGTCATAGGACGGACGGCCAGCGGCTGGATGGCAGGGTCGAGAAACTTCGCCGTAGGCACGACATCGGGCAACATCGACATATCCAAGTATGGATAGTCGATAGAATCTCCCGAATACTGGTGCGAGTAAGTCATGCCCGTGACACGCGAGACAAGGCTTGCAAAATTATCGAATTTGCCGAGCGCCGTATAGCTCAGCTGATATCCGCCGCGGATGGTCGTCTTGCCCTTTCCAAACCAGGGAAGCTGCCAGGCGAATCCCACGGCGGGGCCCCAGTTGTTGGCATCCTTATTGTAGATGTTCTTATCCGGATTGGGGGAATTGGGTCCGACAAACCACTGCTGTGTGAGCATGTCGTCCGAGCCCTGAACGGGATTTTCAGGCATCCAATCCTCGAATCCATCCCCCGTAACTCCGAACAAGCGGGTCGGGCCTCCCACAAGAGCGGCCGCCTGTCCAGACTCGACCCAAGGCACGCCATAGTATTCATAACGCAAGCCCAGGTTGAGAGTCAGCGCGCTACTTATCTTCCAGTCGTCCTTGAAGAAGAAGCTGAACTCCCTGTTGCGCAAATCATCAACCTTGTTCAGCTCGCCCTGGCTGGCATCGTTCCATCGATAAGGTTCGGCATTGTTGGCAACGTAATACCATTGGCGCACATTGGCCACCGATCCCGCCATGTAACTCATGAGATCGTAGCCGCGCATCACGTTGCCGGTAGAGCTGTTGCCGTTGTCGGTGCCCAGCAGTCCCGTCCATTCGGCGATGCCTTCTGGCTGGGAATTATTGGTGTTCCCGCCCAGAACGGACGGAAACGTGTTGGATGAATAATAAAACAAAGCCGCCCCCTTTTGCTCCTGCAATGATTTCTGGAAGCGGATTTCAAATCCTCCTTTTAACGAATGGGAACCGCGAGTCCAGGTTATGGAGTCGGCAAGTGTCCATAGGGGATCCACGCCTCCGCGCGAAGTAGGCAGGTTGCCGCGGCTTCCGTAAGGATGGCTCGCGGTATAGCCGGTGCCGTAAGTATCCGTAGCGAATCCAAACTGGCCTCTCCCGGCTCCTACGACAAGCGGAAAGCCGGCATAATCCGGAAAGTTATCCGTGGGCATGAGATAATCGAGAACCTCTCGCATCTTGTCTCCGGTTACCGGATTGTCGAGAGCATCGGAGCTGTCGGTTGAGGTGCGCGAAAGCCCCAGGCGGAATTCGTTCAGCAGCGTCGGCTTCAGTGTGGAAGTCAAATTAACCGAGAAGCTCTGAGGCACCCGGCTCAACGCTCCCCCATAGCCGCCGTTTTCATTCGGCCACATCTGATAATGAGCCTCTCCCAGATCTGTTTCATAGGTGTACCGCCCGCTTATTCTATGGCTTGTGTTTAGGTTATGGTCGATCTTGATCGTGATTGCTTTCCGCTGGTTATCCTCGGCGTTGCCATAGACGGTATCGCTGCCTTTTAACGTCCGCACCCACCGATAACCGGCTGTATTCAGCCCATCCCCGATCTCCCAGTCATTCGCTTCAGGCATCAAACCCGTAAAGCGCTCGATAAAACCCGTCGTATCGTATTGCGTCCGGTACGGATCCCAGGCCGAATTAGGCACGATCCCGTGATTTCCGGAGAAATCGTACGCGGAACAATTGATGGGATCCTGCGCGATCTGGGCGCGCGCGGTATCGCTCAGCTCGCCCAGCACGCTGTAATAGCGAAGCTCCCCGGTAAAAAGATTGCCGTCGACATCGTCGGTCGGAACGAGCGGATTTCCAAGAGAATCGACGACGGGCCTGATCTGCGAACCGACCGTGCGGCTGATGGCGGTCTCCGTGTTGCCGTTATTCCAGCCGTCGAAATACCGGAAAATTCCCTTTTTCGCGCAGGGCGTAAGCGCAGGTATGTTGACATTGTCCCTCGATCTTACAATCTGCTGATCCCAGTTCGCGAAGAAAAACGTTCTGTTCTTAATGATCGGCCCGCTTGCGGTTAGGGAATAATTGTTGAGATTTCTCCAGTTGGGTTTCACTCCCGACCGGTTGTAGCCCCACTCATTGGCATCCAGAACGGAATTCTGGACGTTCCAGACGCCGGATCCGTGGAACGCATTCGCTCCTGATCTGGTCAGAATCTGCACCTGGCCCGCCCCGCGTCCCAGCTCCGCGTCCACCGGGGATAGAACCATCTTGAATTCGCCCACCATTTCGGGATTGATGCGCTGCGGCGAAATAATGCCGGAATCGTAGCGCAAGTCGTTCACTGTGATTCCGTCCCTTTGAACATTGATATTGGCCGCGGTAACTCCGGCAAACGTTTGCTGGTTATTTCTGAATATGGGGTCCTCGGAACGCACGACGCCGCCCATGACATTAATGAGATCCATCACGTCGTTGCTGGCAAGCGGCAGCTCCGTGACAATGGCTTCCTGGAGCACCGTCCCCGTCGAAGAGCTGGATTCCAACAGCAAGTCCTGGGCCGTGGACGTGACTTCAAGCTCCATTGCGAATCCTGCGACCGCCAATTCGAAGTCCAGGCGCGTTTGCCCGCCCGCTCCCAGTTTCACATCCGTCTTTTTGGCCGTCTGAAATCCCGGCAATTCGGCGCCCACTGTGTATACTCCGGGCTGCAGATTGAAACTATAAACGCCCGCCGCGTTCGTCACTGTTGTCTGCGTAACATTGGTCTGAGTGTTTGTTGCGGTAACGGTGGACCCGGGTAAAACTGCTTTTGAAGCATCCTTCACCGTTCCGCTTAAAGCGCTGTTTGAGGATTGGCCAAATGTCGGCGCCGACAGCAAAAAAAGCGGCAGCATCGCGAAGGTGACAACGATTGTCTTCTTAAAGCCACTCTTTCGGGACATTTTTATCTTCCCCTTTTTTATGATGATTGGACTGCAGTCCTCCGGCTGGAACGGGAGGATTTTTCCACATGGAAAATTTCTTGCTTTTGAAATCCCTTCAATCTCAAAAACCTTTTGTCCAAAGAATGAACCCGCATTCCCAAACGCCTCTTCTGCTCCGGCCGAAGTTCTTTTTGACGCGGATCAAGCCTCGCCGGGATCGCCAAGAGTGTCTCTTATAGGAGACCATATCTGTATTAGGAGATTATCCTAAGGGAGCGGGACCGGGCGAGTCAAGCGAAAAGTTTTCGGGCGAATATCGGCGGAGCTTTTTTTGTTTTTGCAGCAAAGGACAGGCTGCAGCCGAAAACAAAAAGCGCCCCGTCGCTCGTCTTGCCCCGCATATCCAGGGATGCCTGCAAAGAAGACCGGGTCCCGGGCCGCGCGGAAATAAAGAGCGGCGATTCCCCTATTTTCTTGCAGCGCCTGTACCCTCGCCGCGGCGGGATCCGCCGCGTGTGATAGAATGGGGATGATTCACTCGGAAGAAAGATGAAACCTGCGCGCGTTTTTATTCACGGATTGGAAAGCTCCAGCCGGGGAGCGAAGGGATCCTTTTTCCGGGAACGCTTTCCGGACATGATCCTGGAGGATTATTCGGGCTCCTTTGAGGAGAGGATCGAGAAACTCGAAAGCCTTCTCGCTCGGAAGCACTCCCTGCTTCTCGTCGGATCCAGTTATGGAGGGCTGATGGCCGCTGTATACGCCTGCCTTCATGAAGAACGAGTGAAGAAGCTGGTTCTTCTGGCGCCCGCCCTGCACCTGGAGCCCTACAGGCCGTACGCCGATAAAAAGCTGCATATGCCCATTGTCCTATTTCACGGACTTCGGGACGACATCGTTCCCCTGGAGGCAGTCAGAGACATTGCGTCCCGGCTTTTCACCAACCACAAGTTCCACGCCGTGGAAGATGATCACTTCCTGCACGGAACTTTTGCGGCGCTGGATTGGAATGCGCTCCTCAGCCTTCAGGATTGTGCGGCAGCCGGGTCGCAAGACTGAGTGCTGGTTTGCTTTTTATCGCACAAGGACGGCCGTTTCGGCCGTGACTTTATTCCCTGCCGCATCCTCCGCGGCCAGAGTGTAAACGGTGTCGCTTTCGGGGGCCACTTCAACACAGCGGGAGCGCGAGGGCCAGATATTCTTGACCGGCGGTTCCATGCGAACGCTGTCCGCATTCACTACGCCGTAGCACAATTGCGCGCTTTCGCCCCGCCGGATCTCGGGGGGAACGGCATAGAAATTCAATATAGAGACGCGGCCGTCGCCGTATGCCTCCCCAACCGCGCGTTTCTGAGATTCGCTGCTCTCCTCCAGGTTTTGGATTAATGCGCTCTTCGCGGTCCATCGCGAATAAAAAGTCCAACCGATATAAAGGCAGCCGACCGCCGCCACGAGCAACGTTAAAACATATTTTTTGCGCATAGAAAAAAGCCCCTTCCCATGGACATGACGACAGCCGATTCGGCAGGCAAAATCGCCGTCCGCTTTATTCATGCCTTAGATACAGCACGGTCCGAGCATTAAACAAGAGATTTTCTGGCTTCCCTGTCCGGATCTTTTTTCACCGAGCAGACGTCGTCAAAGATCATGGTCTCTCCCTTGGCCGATGTATATTTCGGCCAGTCCAGCAGGTCCGGACGGTTGGGATCCCCGGTCTTCATGAATTGAATCAAATAACCGGCCATCTTTTCCGATAAAGCCATCGGCCTCGCGCCGCCGCCGGTGTGGCTCAGCATTAAGTCCGTGTTGTAATACCAGAAGCAGATATCCACGCAATGAAAAGCGCGCATCCGGTTATCAAACAAGGGGGGCTGCCACGCAAACCAGCTGACGAAGACGGGAGCGGGCTGTTTGGATTTGGAATCGGCGAGCTCAACGACGCTGCGCCGATTGCCGCTTACCAAGGACCAGATTTCCACCGGCTTTTTCCCGGGGAAGGCCTTCGCATACGCGCGGACTACTTCCCCGGCTTTATCTCCAAATCCCGCGCCGAATCCGGCTCTTTGTTTGACTTTTTCCACAACCTCGTCCAGCGTGATTTCTTCCAGCGCGGCATCCGTCCAGCTCGGCGACATTTCGTCCATGGTCGAACAGATGATCATGGGAACGCGTTCCGCCGTGGGCGCGGGTTCGGGATAGTAGGGATGCTGCGGCAGGGTCGTCCCGTCCACAAAGGGGCTGAATCCCCGGCGCATCACCGAATCTTCCGCGGCCGCTTCCGCGCTTAACTTTTGCTGAGCCCTTGTCGCGATTCCGTAGTAATCCTTCCAAGGCATTTCCTGCAGTCTGCCTATTTCCGCGGGCCTTAGACCGGCTTCCTTTAACACATAGGCTCCCAGTTTTTCGGAGTATTCCCTGTCCCCCGACCGGGTGGACGCTCCGCTCAACACCACCGCTTTGTGAAAGAGCCCTCTGGCGGAAGGCATCGCCGTCAGCAGGCATACTTTTGCGCCGCCGCCCGATTGCCCCATGATGGTTACGTTTGCCGGATCGCCCCCGAAATTCTCGATATTGTCCCGTATCCATTCGAGGGCGGCCACAATATCAAGCATGCCGGCATTTCCCGAGGCGGCGAATTTCTCTCCGCCCACGCTCGCGAGATTGGTGAATCCCAGAGGTCCCAGACGATGATTGACGGAACAGAAAACGGCATTCCCGAAACGCGCGAAGTTTTCGCCGTTATAGCCGTCCTGCTCGATGCCGTTGCCGTTGGTGAAACCTCCTCCGTGCAGCCACAGCATGACGGGTCTTTTCCCCCCGTCGTTGACGGCGGGCGTAAAAACATTGATCCGCAGGCAATCCTCGCTGACGTCGTCGTAGTTCCAGTTATCGCGGAACGAAGCGTATTTGTTGCCATACCGGTTTTCCATATTCTGGGGGGCGGTGTTTCCCCACCATATGGCCGGAAAAACATCGCTCCAGGCTTCCGGCTTCCGGGGAGGCATGAATCTGTTTGCACCCGAGGTATCGGCGCCATAGGGCATCCCTAGGAAATAGTAAATCCCTCTCAGGATGTATCCTCTGACTCTGCCGTATTTTGTATCCGCCAGGGCGATATTGTCGCCTATGAAAAGAACCTGTCCGTCCTGGTCTTTTTCAGCGGCTTTGGGCGAACAGGATGATGTTGTCATGGAAGCGGCTCCGATGGCAATTCCCGCGGCGCCGGCGCCTACATTGTGGAAAAATTCACGCCTGTTTGATTTCATGGTTTGTTTTCCTTTCTAAAATGCTTCCGCGATTTTAAAGGAACCTTTCAAACGAATGTCGCGCGAACTGCTGCCGACCATTACGGAATATAAACCCGGATGCACCTTCCATGCGCGGCTTTCCGCATCCCATGCGGCAACGCTGTCCCTGTCGAGTTTCATGCTCACCGTTTTGCTTTCGCCGGGTTCCAGCGCGATTTTTTCAAAACCCTTCAGCTGCTTCGGAGGTTCTCCGGCGGCGGCCGGGAATCCGAGATACAATTGAACCACCTCCGCCCCTTTGCGTGCGCCGGTGTTCGTTAGTCTTACCTTAACAGAGAAATTAATATCGCTTGTTTTGTCCACCTCCAGATCCTCATAGCGGAATGTCGTGTAGGAAAGGCCGAAGCCGAACGGAAACAGGGGATCCTGATTCTTGGCGTCATACCATCGATAACCTACAAGCACGCCTTCGGAATAGTTCACCGTCATGCCGTCGCCTGGATAGTCCGGGAAATGAGCTCCGGGTCCCTGTTGCTCATTCGCAGGAAACGTCATCGCGAGCTTGCCCGACGGGTTGACGTCGCCGAAAAGTATCCGCGCAATTGAATTGCCGGCCTCCTGCCCCGGGTAAAACGCTTCAATCACGCCGGCAACCTGATCCAGCCACGGCATGGAGACCGGATTGGACGTGTGCAGCACCACCACCGTTCGGGGATTCGCCCGCGCCACGGCATGAATCAGCGCATCCTGATCGCCCGGAAGCGACAGCGTGACTTTGTCCTGGCCTTCGCCCATCTGCTCCGCGGCAAAAACTACGGCGACATCGGAATGAGCTGCGGCGCTTACGGCTTCGGCCAGCATGCCGGTATCCGGCGGCTGCCAGCCCAGGGATAAACCCGGCCCCATGATGGACGAAGCATTGGAGTATTTCAGTTCAATCGGAACCGCGCGGCCCGCATTCAATTCAATAGTTCCCTGCACCGTCTGTTCGAAATCCGCCCGCATCATGACGGCCACCGGCTTGTGAGCGATATAGAGCTGGGCCGTGCCGGTGCCTGTTACTGAAAACAAATAGGGTCCGGATAGGGGCGGAACCAGCGTCCCCGTCCATCTTGCGGACCAGGCGGTGCGGCGCGCGCCCCGGTCCGCCGGAACGGGAATGTTTAAAGCCTCATAAAATTCTGCCGGAGGATTGCCCACATTCCGCAGACAAGGCTCTATGCGGGACACGGCCGCGATGCCGTTGGAATCGGGACTGTTGAAATATCTTGCCAAAAGCCCTTCTCCGCCGCCGGACTCCGGTTTCAGCGCGATATCCGGAATTGCAGGGAGCGGCCCGATCCCCGCCGTGCCCTGCGCATAGGCTACCTTTATATTCTTTCCGGCGCGGGCGGTTATGGCCTCTAGGGGAACGCTGACCCTGCCGGCGTATACATGGGCGCTGCCGTTCAGACCGATCGTCACATTCGGCCCGGCGTCATGCCCGATGACGGCAATTGATTTTACAGTCGCCGGATCAATGGGAAGCACGCCTCCCTTATTTTTAAGCAGCACGGCGCCCTCCTCGGCAATCCTGCGCGCCAGGGCTTGATGCTCCGGAGTGGACACATCGGCTTCCGGCTTTCCTTCCGAGGGAGAATCATAGATCCCAAGCCTGAAATAGGGAGTCAGATTATAATAGAGCATTCGGTCCAGGTCGCTTATCGTGAGCTTGCCTTGCTTGATAAGCCCGTCGACTTCCTTTCCGCTCAAGCGGGTGACGCCGGCTCGAGCCCCGGCAAGCGCATCGCGCAGCGCAAAAGCGGCATCCGGAGCAATGAAGCCGTCAAACCCCCAGGATCGCAGATAGCCGAGCAGTTCGGGATGATTGCAGGCGAACTTGCCGTTCACCTGGCTATAGGAACACATGATGCCTCCCGTGCGAGCCCTTTCCACCGAAGCCTTGAAGGCCGGAAGATAGATTTCATGAAGCGCCTTTTCGCTTATCCTGGCGTCTATGCCCGCATAATCGGGCATGACTCCGCATCGAGTGTTTTCCTGGTTGTTGGCCGCAAAATGCTTCAAGACCGTCAGGACCCTCTGTTCATTCAGGGCTTTGATTTCGGCCACGGCGATTTCTGAAGTCAGATACGGATCTTCGCTGAAGGTCTCACCGTTCCTTCCCCAGCGCCACGTCCGCATGATGTTGACTGTCGGACCGAGGATAGAGTTGGATCCCTTGCCGACGAACTCTTCGCCCAAGGCCTTCCCGTATAGCCGCGCCAGTTCGCGGTTCCACGCGGCCGCCAGGTTAACAGCGTTTGCAAATGCCGTGACGTTGCGCCCGCGATCCCTCGGAGGCCCCGAACCCATGGTGGCAATGCCGTTGGGCCCGTCGGAGCCGCCGCCCGAGACCAATTCGAGGCGCCTGTTGGCGCTGCGCCCGGATATGCCGCCGAGTTCGGCCATTTTTTCCTCGTAAGTCATGCTTGCGATCGCTTCAAGCGCACGGCAGCCTGGCGGCTGATTCGGATTCAACCATGGCTTTTCCTCCGGTCCCGGATTGCACGGTCCCGGATCGATTCCCGGTATTCGGGCGATACGCTCCGGCACCTGCGAATATATCGATCTGCCCCCAGGCGCGATAAAAAACAAAAAAGCCAGCAGCAAAAAACCGGTTGAAGATTTAATAATTCGATTCGCATACATAGGCGCGACCCTCCACTTATTTGGAGAAAAAGAACGATATTTACTCCAAATAAGAAAAATCCGATTTGAGGCCTTAATCCGGGATTTCATTTCAGGCTGATTTCTTTTTTAAGCGGCCTGCCAAAAAAGGCTTCGCACAGACAAGTCTAAGTCATTTGCCTGCGCCGCCGCAACGGCCGGACAAAAAGCCGCTATTTTTTTGGCCGCCGCGCTTGGCGGATGCTATCTTTAATCCGGATGATTTATAAAAAGCGTCTCGGACAGTCTCCCGGCCTTTGCCTAAAAATGAAATTCCGGATCCTTCTTCCCTATCGATTCTTTCGCACCGGCCTCGGGCTGATTGCTTTGGCTATATCGGCCCTTGCTCTCGGCTCAGCCCGGGAACAACCCGAGGCATATCCGCAGCCGGAAGCCGCGGATATCGTCAACCGCGCTGCGGCCAGGGCCGAAGATCAATACGATGCCCTGGCGGAAGCTTTATTCGAATCGCAATCCATTTCCGCTGTTCATTCGCTGGACGGCGAAAGCCGCGTTGCTAAAACCGAGCAGTCCCGATACAAGCGGTACCCGGTCGCGGGCGTTCTTTTCGAGGAGCGCACGAAAAAAAACGGCCGCAGTCTCACCGACAAGGAACGCAGGGACGAACAGGAGAAGAAGCAGGAATTCATCCGCGACGTCGAGAAACGAAAATCCCGCGGCGAGCATCCGCAGCCGGAACGAGAACCTGGAATCCGTTTCAACCAGGAATTTGCGAACCGGTATCAATTTGAGATGTCCGGAGTCGAAACCATCCGCGGATATCGATGCTGGGTGATAGCATTCAAACCCAAGGAGGGAAAACTTCCGGTAAGGAACAGGATGGACCGCGCTCTGAACCAGTCGACGGGCCGATTCTGGATTTCACAGGACGATTACGGCCTTGCGCGCATTACATTTTCGCTGCGCAAACCATTCAAATACTGGGGCGGTTTTGTCGCCGTCATCCGCAATACCGACGGCAGGTTGGACTACGGCCGTTTTGATCCCGATATCTGGCTGCCGCTAAATTTCGACCTGAAACTGGATGTGAAGGTGCTGATGGTTAAGAATATCCGCCGGCATATAGAAATAGAATGGTTTGACTATAAACCCGCGAAGCTTTCCGAATAATTTTGATCCCTAAACGTAACGGTTGAATCTTATTTTGATAAGCTGTGCCGTAAGTCGATGGTATTCACAGCGAAAGAAACAAAAATTCAATACTGCCTTGAATCAAATCAAAAGAGCAGGTTTCTATGAAAAGACAGACATCAGCGTTTCCGCCCGTATGCAGGATATCGGCTCTTATGATGTTTATGTTGTCGATGGCTGCTTGCGGCGGGAACGGCGGGGGAAATCATATCAATGTCGCCCCCACTGCTTCCTTTACGGCATCCCCGGACATTGGGTCCTACCCTTTATATGTCGCATTTAACGCATCGGCATCCACCGATGACGGCCGAATCACCGGCTATCGGTGGGATTTTGGAGACGGAGCGACGGGCAGTGGATCCGCCGTTGAACACACTTATGAAGCAGTCGGGAGCTACACGGCCCGATTGACGGTCACGGACAACAAAGGCTTGACCGACGCCGAATCCCGCGAGATCGTTGTCAAACCGCAATATACGCTTTCCGGCACTGTCTCATCGGCTGAATATCTGGTTGCGGACAGCGATGTAAACGACTACAACCCCGATTATGTCCCCAACGATACTTTTGACACGGCTCAGGAGGTATCGGCGCCCTGCTCCATCAGCGGCTATGCAAACCTCCCCCTTAAAGGGACATGGGGCCGTTCAATTCTTAGTGGAGACGAGGATGACTTTTATCTTTTGTCCCTCTCTCAAGGTACGAATCTTGTCCTTTACATGTCGGAAGATCCGGCGTCGTCCGAATTAACCCTATCTCTTTATGACGATCAAAGGGCCCTTTGGGACTCGACGCATACCAACGAAAACGGCGTTGCTTCCCTGACGGCGCCGCTGGACGGCGTTTATTACGTGCACGTGAAAGCCGAAGGTTACGCTGAATTAGGCACGGCAACCACCTATGTCTTAACCGCCGGACAGACTTCATCGCTGTCCGATCAAAATGCTCCTCGACTAAGCAGCCGCTTTGTGCTTGGAGAAGTGTTGGTGCGGTTTGAAGAACAGGCAAGCACGCCTGCATCCGCGAGCGCGCTGGCGGCTCTTTCCCGCGCGGGATTTCATGCCAAGAGCGCAATTTCCGGCCGGGACAGATTGTTGAGCCGCCCCGAAGCCGTTGATAAAAGCGCTTTCTTCGAGCAGCTCGGCGTTCGGTCCGCGCTTGAATCCAGCCTTACTCAAGGCAGCGTGGCCCCGGAACTCGCCCCCAAGATGGAAACGCTTTGGATGGTGCGAGCGCTGCGAAGACAGGCGGGCATCCGGTATGCGGAACCCAATTATATCCGGAATGCTTTCGCCGTAGAGCCGAACGATCCCCAATACCCCTATCAATGGCATTACCCGCTGATCCGCCTTCCCGAGAGCTGGGAAGTCACCACGGGAAGCAATGATGTGACGGTGGCGGTGGTGGATACCGGCGTTTTGCTCAAGCACCCGGATTTGCAGGGCCAGCTTGTGGCCGGCTACGATTTTATATCAAATCCCAACACCTCCTTGGACGGAGACGGCATCGATGACAATCCCGACGACCCCGGCGACGAGGATATAGGAGGCAGCACTTTTCACGGGACTCACGTGGCGGGCACTATCGCCGCCTCATCGAACAACGATGAAGGCGTCGCCGGCATTGCATGGAATGCAAAGATCATGCCCCTGCGGGTATTGGGATACGGAGGCTCCGGCACCACGAGCGATATTCTTGAGGCGGTCAAATACGCCGCCGGATTGGAAACGAACGCCGGCGTGAGCGCGGCCGCCCCGGCGGATATAATCAACTTAAGTCTTGGCGGAGAAGGCTATTCGCAAATAGAAGAGGAGGTTTACCGCGAAGTTCAGGACTTGGGAGTAATTGTCGTTGCGTCCGCGGGGAACAGCGCCGCTTCCGATGCAATGTATCCCGCAGGCTATGAAGGCGTAGTCTCCGTAAGCGCGGTAACCATCGATGCGGAGCTGGCTGACTACTCCAATTCCGGCAGCACCATCGATGTGGCGGCCCCGGGCGGTTCTTCGACGGATTCGAACGGAGACGGATATCCGGACGGAGTGCTCAGCACTTGCGGGAGCGACAGGAGCGCAGATATTGAGATGGGATATGCCTTTTACATGGGCACAAGCATGGCGGCCCCTCATGTTTCGGGAGTGGCCGCATTGATGAAATCGCTCTACCCCGAATTGACGTCCGATGAATTCAACGTGCTGTTAGAAGCGGGATATTTGACTCAGGATATCGGCGTTGCGGGCAGGGACGACAAATTCGGGTTCGGCTTGATCGATTCCTACAAAGCGGTTCTGATCGCCCGCGAAGGAGGGAGCGGGGAGCTGCCCCCGATACTTTCCGCCGGCCCGAGAATTTTAAA
>CAZDMR010000076.1:0-16280 GCA_964506795.1 uncultured Acidobacteriota bacterium
ATAACTTAACGTAGTAGTACTAGGAGCCTGTCCGAGTATTAGGATATGCCGCGCGCATGGGGCTTGGGGACGAGATCGAGGCGCGAGGAAGAGGCGATGCGGGGACATCGTTGACGACGAGCAACAAAGAGATCGTCCCGCAATCCCCTTGCGCCCAAAGGGTTCCGGCGGCGCATGGACATCTGCGGCGAGGACGTATCGGGGCATTCTTAGTGCGTTGCGCTCGGTCACAGTCTTCCGCGTACTGCTGAGCAGGCCCGCTGAATCCTCCCGTCGCACGCCCTGCATCCATGACCATCTTCACCGCCCCAGGAAGAATCTTCGTGAATCATACGGGTTAATGGCGCAGCTCAGGATACCCAAGCGGGGATTCTGCCTAAGACCATAGTATATGAAATTATTATGAAACAATTATTTTAAGCCGGAAGTATTACCAAATGCTGTACCTGAAAGCCCATATAGGATGGAGCGGACATAAAAAAAGGTTGCAAGTTCTTAGAGAATCATTGGCTGAATTGTTTTAATGAAGTGGAACACAGGTACGCGGCATGATCGATTAGCCAAATGAGTGTTCCTGTCCTGATACCTGAGTGACTGCTCCTGTTCTTCGATACCCATGGCCCCGAAAAAATCCCACGATTTAAAGTCTGCTCGCGCACCCATTACATATATGGCCATCCCAAGACCGTGGCTCATTGCGTTTATATCGCTTCTTTGTATGCCATGGTTCGGGGTAACGGCACTCTGGCTCAAACCGATGAATAAAACCGACATGGATGCGGGCGATGCCTCGATTGAAGCGGCAGCCCGCGCCGGCAAGTGGGGGAAAATGACACTGGTTCCCATCGTCATCTCCCCGCCCATGGAGCTCGTTTTTATCGATTGGGGATTTATGCCGCAGCCCATGTGGTTCTTTCCGGGTGCGAATGCGGATATGGTTGCCGTAATTCTTCAGTCGGCTGGCGTATCTGCTTCCGACGCTGCCCGGTTGAAGGCTGAAGCGCGCTCTGAATCGCGGATCTCCGGCATCATTTTGATGCCGGACCGAGAGTGGGTCCGAGCGCTTGCCCCGGAGACGCGCGCGCATATTTACCGCATTCTTGCCAAGAGCAAGTTGAACGTCGATCAGACGCTGGCCTTCAGATATCGCGGTACGAATACGGAAGCATGGCTCGATTCGAACTTGATTTCGCCGCACACGCGGCAGCTCATTGAACCGCTTATTTACCGAGACCGCGATTACATGCTGTTCTCCGATATTGAGCTTGTACGGGCGGAGATCGGCGGCGACGAAGAAATACGGCGGCTGGGAAAAGTCCTCTTCAGACAGCCCACTGTAATTGCTCGCCTTTCAATCGAAGACGCATCGGACCTGGACGGGTTGGTCGAGTACTGGGGGCGTGGCGGCCGCCGAACAGAAATACGGCCGCTGCTTGAGTCTGTTGTTGGAGGCGGCGGCGACCGATATATTGACATCATTCATCTGCTTCCACCTTTTGCGCGGGACCGTCTCTACTGTTACCCGAAATTATCAGCCGGCGACCTGGACAGGCCGACGGTTGTGAACTGCCTGTGGACGTCTCTCAACTTTTTCCTGCCTGAGCCGGATGATCGCTTCCTGGATGACGCCTTCGCCCTGAAGACGCTCAAAGAGGATTATTTCATCGTCGAAACCGGTTTCGAATACGGCGATGTTGTGGCGTTCCTTGACGAAAAGGGCAACATCTTCCATGCCGCCGTGTACATCGCGGACAACCTTCTATTCAGCAAGAACGGGATCTCGGCGATGGCACCGTGGACGCTTATGTCGCTGGCAGATGTCAAAGGTTACTACCGCTGGTGCTCGGAGAATCCGCGGCTGATCGTCCACCGCAGGAAAAATTTCTGAAGCTGGCGCCATGGGGTCGGACCGAAATTAGAGCTGTATTATCAATCGGTTGATTCAGAAACAGCAACTGGAATCGGGCTTAAAGGAGATTTCTATGCCGCTTTTCCGCATTTAACAATATCCCTCGGTGGCAACAGATCCGGAAGGCTGTTTTTTCAAAATCGAATAATGAGCGAGTGATTCCTATGCAGGCAACCTAATTATTAGCGGTTTTCTCATGGAAAACGGGTAACACTTTTTTTCTCAGTAATAATCACACCGTTCCTCTGTAATCAAGTTCCCACTGCGAACCGTCTCTCGGCTCACCGGCAGAAACAACATTCTCCGCAGGAGCTGGCTGATTTTCTTGGCCGGCTGCTATCCGATTCCGCATTGGGAGCAAAAGACGTATAGCCGCTCTATAGGATTGCTGTGGGGAAGGGGCCATCCCTCCCCCACAGCCCCTCCCTGAAAGGATTCGCCAGACCAAATTGCAGAACTTCACATACACAACTAGGTCACGACGCGGCCCTGACGAGTGTCCCGTGCTTTCTAAACTTCTCCGGTGCCCCCGGAGCTGATGGATTCCTGAATTTCGTATCGGCCATGTTTTTGCCCGATCATG
Organism: uncultured Acidobacteriota bacterium; assembly: GCA_964506795.1. Lineage (GTDB taxonomy): Bacteria > Acidobacteriota > UBA6911 > UBA6911 > UBA6911 > UBA6911. Next base: position 2,493 of record CAZDMR010000076.1, read on the forward strand.
GTGTGCGTGCCCATTAAAATGATATGAACATTTGCCTGCGCTCCAGATCACTCGCAGCTCTCAAAAGCTTTTTGCTCATCATCATAAATTTCGAATTCAGTTACAAATTTTGTGGCATGAGGATACCGACAATCTGAAGTGAGCGCCCAATTGGCATGAGTTCTTATCGCGGCGCTGAAATTCTTTTTTCTGTTTCCAATTCCGCACAAAGTACGGGAATTGATAAATCGGCGGACAATCCGTTCCCGTCTGCTCATCTCAATCTATTCTCCTTTCAGTACGACAATTTCCAGGATTTTCTGTTCATGTCGCTGCAGGAGCCTTCCCTGCCACCCGAGAGCCCTGCGATACAACCACACTACAACAACAGCCTGAAGCGCGCCCAGAATCAAGAAGATGGGGAACCCGACAGTCCATCCCATGAATAAGAACAGCGATTCGATTCCCAGAGGAATTAGCGTGCATGCAAAAGGTATTGGAATGACGAGCATGAACACTAGTTGAAAGATTGTCCCGGTTCCTTGATGCGGGGCTGGCATTCCCGAACCGTACTTCAAGGTCATGGGAGAAAGGATCGACAACACATTTCCGAAGAGACACAGCAGCAGATACATTGGAAGGATCTGGATCAGGACGGCCGCAAGGTGATCCGGTCGCATCGGATTTAGCCATTGGGAGAATCCAGCAACCAATGCCATTAAAGCAACTGCAACTGGAAGGATGGAAAGATTTTTCCCCAACAGGATCTCCCGGCGGGGCACACCGCTCAGTACGAATGAACGAAAACCGCTTCGGTCGAATGCAAACTGGTTTCCCATATACCCGGTCATGCTGATGATGAGGACAAATGCCGAAAAGCCCAGGGCGCTCAGCGGCCGGAAAAGGCCGGATATTTCGCCCCGGTTGCCCATCAATATCCCGCCGAAAACAATAAGCATAATAACAGGAGTCAGGAGCATCATTTTTACTTCGATTGCGCGCATAAGGGACCGGAAGCCGGCCAGGGCGATTATTGCAGCATGTTCCGACATCCAGGGCAGCCTTTTTTCCAGAAATGCGGCGGCGTGTCCCTGTTTTCTTATTGTTTTTGAAGGGATTTCGGAGACGGTTTTAGCTTTCATCTTTCGCCCGGTCCGGCCTTTGACGAAATCACCCGTATATAGACGGATCGTGGTCCGGTAGGATCGCCGTAGACTGGCGATACTTATCAGCCCCATACCGAATATGCATGCGGCTGCCGGAAGGATTCTCCCTCGTGCCGCAGCTTCGGCGCCGTAAGGCAACCATCCGGGCGGCAGGACCATATTGACGAGCCGGAGATTGTCTTCGTTTATTTCCGATTCGGATTTCCGGTTCGACTCCAGAGCGGCCCTTTTCGAGGCAAGCCGATCATTGTACTGTTCCTGCGTGATCCGGCCTTCGTCAAGCTCTCTGCCCAGAGCGGCGATTTCTTTTGCCGTTTCCCGTTCTGCCTGCCGCCTCTCTCTGAAGGCGGGATTGAAATTGGTCAATATATTGGGAATTTGAAATACCAGGATGAATAGAAGGGAAACGACAGCGATGATTGCCCGGCGGCGCCTCGGATTGGTCATCATGCCGGCAAGCCATCCTCGGAACTGGTATGTAACGGCAGTTACCATTAGCAGAAAAGACACGACCAGGGGAAACAGCCAAAGCATCACGGGCCCCTGCGAAAGCGTCAGGCCGCAAGAAAGACCGATCATTGCCGGGAAAAACAGGACGAGGCTCAGGCTGGCGCTTGAACCGACATAATTGATTAAAAATGCTCCGGACGGAGAAACGGGAAGATGCATGAAATTGTTAAGCGACAACAGATCCGTGCGCTGAAGCTCTGACATCAGACCGACGAGCCAGAAAAGGATAAATCCGCCAGCCACTCCGTCCCAAACGAACATCACAACTTTTGGTTCTACCCCGCGCAAAGCAAGAAGCCCGACAAGCAGTCCGATAATAAATGCAACCATCCCGCCCGCAATCCTCAATACGGCCAGGATTGAAGCAATAATGGCGCCGACCCTACCGGATCGCTTGACCTGATTCGCTGAAATTCGCCAGCGAATCCATATATAGGTTTTAAGATGCTCCCAGTTCATGGCGTTTCCTCATGGAGCCAGGAAAGCCTGTGCGTCGCCTCCTCGTCGGCGCCGACCTTCTCGAGGAAACGTTCTTCAAGGGAACTTCCCCTGCGGAGTTCATTCAGTTCCGCTTGCTCGACGAGCTTGCCCTCTGCAATGATTCCCACATGCGTGCAAAGCTTTTCGACGACATCGAGAACGTGCGACGTCAGAAATATCGTCGAACCGCGCTTAATATAGTCGGCCAGCATGTCTCGAATAGTGCGTGACGTTACTGCATCCACACCTTCGAACGGTTCATCCAGAAACAACAGATCCGGATCGGGCAGCAGCGCCGCCGCCAGGGCAAGCTTCTTTTTCATGCCGTGCGAATACTCGATTATGAGTTTCCTTTCAAGGCCCGTGAGGCCAAGAAGATGAAGGAGTTCGTCGATGCGCTTCCGAATTGTTTCTGTAGGAACGAGATACATCCGGCCGATGAAGGTCAGGTGCTCGCGTGCTGTAAGATTCTCAAACAAGGCCAGATCTTCGGGCACAACTCCGATCTTTCGCTTGGCTAGCAGGGATTCATCTATATCCAGCATATTTTTCCCGAGAACCAATGCTTCCCCTCCCGAAGCCGCTAGGAGTCCGGTCAGCATTTTAATAGTAGTGGATTTGCCGGCTCCGTTGGGGCCCAGGAACCCATAAAAAGTGCCGTATTCAACGCGGAGATCGATATGATCGACGGCGCAAAATCCGTTGAATGATCGAGCCAAACCTTTTGTTTCAATTGCAAGTTCCATCATGGGGTCGGACCGAAATTAGAGCTGTATTATCAACCGGTTGATTCAGAAACAGCAACTGGAATCGGGCTTAAAAGAGATTTCTATCCCGCTTTTCTGCATTTAACGATATCTCTCGGTGGCAACGGATCCGGAAGGCTGTTTTTTCAAAATCGAATAATGAGCGAGTGATTCCCATATCACACACGAGCCGTCATCGTTTTCTTCAATAACAAGTCTGGGGCGCTTGTACTGAAGAGATTCTGAAATCTTCACCACATAGGGCTGGCTTCCCACCGCAATGCTTTCGGTCCAGCGTTTTTCGCGGCTCAGTTTTTTATTGGCGATAGCGAGCTGGATTCGCTCCATATATTGTGCGCGGAATGAATGAATATCGGCAATGCCCAGCAATTCCAAAAGCCGATCCATGTCCAGCAGCCGATAGCGTGCCTTGGCACCAACAAGCTCATTGTAGCCGCACCATTGCCAGTCTGCAGGATGTGAAACGACGCGGGCACGGACCATATTTAGATCAATATACTCAATGCAATTCCAAAGATGCACTCCGTCTTCGACCATGGTGCAGTGGTAGCGATCTTCCCAAAATGCGCCACTATGACGCTTGCGCCGATTGTAATAGCCCGCAAAGCAACCTTCGAGTTTTTGCATCATGCGGCTGATGCCGCCCTCCTGCTCTTCAATCGCAAGTTGGTGCGTGTGATTCGATGTAATGCTGAAATTCAACAGCGACACTTTGAACTCCTTGGATGCCAGCCTGAGAGCCTTGCGATAGGCGGAGCGGTCGCGACCAAACTTAAATAGAAACGAGCGGTTGTGGCAGCGATGAGTTAAATGACAGATCATACCTGGCACCTGAACTCGATTGGCTCTGGTCATTGTTTTCTCCTAAAATTAATGATTTTTGAACAGGTGCATGACCATCTAACTGTGCATAGATGAGTTTGAGCGGAAAAAAGCTGGAGGGAATCAGAGAGCCGCGAACAGCTTCCTGGCATCGATAATCGAGAGAAGTGGGGCAAATTGGAATGATGCAGGTTAGCGGGAACGGATTTTCTTCGGGCTCACTTAAAGCATTCTGCAATCAGTGATTGGCCTAAATGCTACAAATAGGGGGTGAAAACTTGCTTTTAAGAACATTTGGGGACGGCAATTTTGCGGGATCCCTTTGTTAATAAAAAAGTTGTTTCGGTCCGACCCCAACCCCCCCAAGCCTTTCAACGTTTTTCCTAAGGTAATCTCAGAAAGGCTCTGCAAAGCGGTGATAATCGAGAATGCGGATTTTTTTAGACGGCCGCTATGGGATTCCGTATTGCGAGGGAAAAACGTATAGCCGCTCTGAACGGTTCATTTAGGGAAGGGTATGCTGCTCCTTTCCCTCCTTACGTCCTGCATGGGAGGATTAGCCAGAGCAATTTGCAGAACTTGACATACAAAACTTTCGGTAGGCAGATTTGCAATAAGGCAAGGGTCTATCCAAAATCCGTTTCCCTCACTTGGATTCTGCTGTAAGATGCGACCTGCAAATAGTCCCGAAGCATCAAAGATTGCATATTGTATGTTATCAGGAGCTGAAATCCTACGCTGAGGCGGAGTTGGCCGGAGCGGGAGTGGAGTCCTTGCAGCTAAAACGGCAGCCAATGCTTCCTATCCTTTGCCCTTTTACTTTTTGCTAGTCAAATAACCTATCAAAATTTTTTAAAGGAGGATTTTTCCATGGAAAGCAAATACACTCGACGTGAAGTATTGGGATTGGTAGGAACTGGTGCCGCAGTTTTAGGAACATCCAGCCTTGCGAATTCTGCGACTAAAAACGAAGCCACACCTGAGCAGCAGGAGGAACATGCTATGACACCTTTAAAGAGATTCAATAAATACGGTGAGGATCTCGAGTATCACCTGATGCTTCGGACATCTCCCATTGCCGCCAAGATGCTGAAAAGTGAGTCCGATATTCCTGAAGGGGCGTTCAGGCCAAAAAAGGACCGTGGATATCATTTTGCCCAGTGTCAGGCCTTTGCTCTGTCCCGCAGGGACGGGGTCACGATCGCCATGCTAAAGGAAGATCACTGGTGTCCGGCCGCCCCCCTTGCCTATGGAAATGTGCCTCCGAACCAACAAAGCCAGGACTATGACTGCTTTCCCTATGGAAAATATGTAGGTATTGTCACAGCCCCGTTGAAAACCGCGAGTTTTATACCCGATGTGGTTATAATCTGGTCCAACAACGCCCAGCTGAGGGCACTGATCCTGTCCATGGACAGAACGGAAAGCTCTCAAATAAAGAGCCGTTTCCTTCCCCCTTCCTGTTCCTATGCCGTGGTCAATCCCATAAAAGATGGTAACTACTGGGTAGTACTGCCTGATCCCGGAGAGTATGAAAGGGGAGTGGGTACGGAAGACGAGATAATGTTCTCTGTCCCTGGTTCCAAAATGGAGACCCTGATTGCCGGGTTGAGGAAGGGTGAGAAAGGGTATTTTGCCTATCGTCATCATCATCCCTACATTCGACCGGACTTTCCAAGACCCGATTTCTACAGACAGTCGTTTAAATCCTGGGGTCTGGATGCTGATGATACACTTGATTGGCCAGAATATAAGTAGCGTATAGCGTCCTTCAGTGCAGAAAACACAGGGGTTTTGAATCTGGAATTATATACGGTAATGCTGTTTTCAGGATTCAAGCCCCTTTCTTATCACAAGCCCGTCCAGCTTATCGCACCGGCGCATGAACTCGCTCCGGATCGCATTCACCTTGGCTGGGGGCACATAGTTGGCAAGAGGCTTTTCCTGGATGCGAATCAGCTCGGGCGCAAGCATCAGCGAGGAGAAATTCACGATCGGAACACTGGCGGCTACGCCGTCGTAGCCTTCAGGACAGCGCTGCGCTATGGTAAGAGCCTCCCGGCCTCCCTGGGAGGATCCGAAAAAGTAATTGAATCGGGGCTTTTCCCCGTACATTCTGTCGATCAGTACTATGGCTGCATCATGCGTCTTTTTCAGCTGCATGTAGCCGAGGTTTTTCATTGCCTCGTCGTTCAGCGTCCAACCGTCTCCTGAACCGGCCGCCGGCGCTCCTCCCGGACCTCCAGCCCCCCCGGGGCGCCAGGTCTGCCGCGGCCGAATCCAAAACTCATCTGGTGTCCGGAATCGATGCCGTATGTTACGAATCCCCGCTGGATCAGCGACGGGCCAGATCCCATGTCCACGCCACCAAGCAGATTTGGAATCATGCCGTTCATGCCGCCGCCGCCGAGCTGGGCCGTACGGCGGCTCCAGGTTGCAGGAAGTATGACACGGAAGTTGATCGGTCTTGCAGTGGCTTCCCTGGAGACCGGGGTCATGGATCCATCCACACTGCAATAGGCAGGATTCGACCCGGATGCAGCGGTCCATACCGGTGCTTTCAACGTCACTCCTGAAACCGGCTCGCCTATGCCCGAAACCGGTATGGAGGAGCCGAGTTTTTCAACGGTACAACCGGTTTCCGTCACAGTCATATCCTCGGCCGCATTCCCGATCTTCCAACCAAAAAGACAGACCAGACTGATTGCCAGAAGAAATATTGCAGTTTTTCGGGTGTTTCCGTGCATTTCTGTTTCTCCAGTTTTCGCTCTCATCCCTGGCTTAAAACAATGATTGCATCCAAACCATGACGCATCTAAATACACAATTTCCAGTCCTGGGCGATTACCTGCCAGGACCGGATAATATTGTGTTAATCCGCGCTTTATTGAATCTTCTTTTTTTTAATTTTCCATTCGGCGTGATTACAAAGGCCGCAGTCGGGGCCGGCAAACATTTTCTTGGCCTTAGTATCCCCTTTCAGCTGCCACTTCAGCCATGCCACGGCGGCCTTTCCGAACTCGCCGCCGTTTGGCTGGGTATAGGTCCCACCATGGCCCACATTGTCGTAGTGAGCAATGGCAATGGGGATTTTATCGACCTTTTCGAAATCGTCTTCCCCATTCTTATACGCTATGTCGCTCTCTCCGCCGTCGATATACACGACAGGCGAGTGCAGTTTCTGGAGGTGATCCTTCCCGAGTGCCGGCATAGCCATCATCATTCCTCCCGCTTTTGGTGCCTTTCCCTGCGGGGCCTTTCCTTGAGGCATTCCGACCTTTGGGGCTCCTATTTTCGGCATTCCTCCGGCAAACAGACCGCTGTTCATGACAAGGGTCGTTGAGACACGGGGATCAGGCGATACCTCCAGAGCCTGCAGTCCTCCACAGCTCATGCCCGCTGCGGCAAACTTTGAAGGATCCAGTTTCCTGTAGTACTTGCTGTCGGGGCGCTTGTTTTCGGCCGTTGCCCAGTCGAGGGCTTCCAGCAATTGAGCCGACTTCGTTCCGCCGCCCATCATCATGCCGCCTCCCTCGGTTGAGCCGCCTTCATTGTAAGGCCCGATGGCAACAACAAGAAAACCATGGGACGCGATTTCCACGAGGAAAGGAGCATGCATTTGAGACGAATTGGCACAACCGCCATTGCCCCAGGCCAGAACAGGCATGGTATTCTCCGGACTGAAGGGGACCAGACTCTTCGGGCGATATATTGTATGCCCCGGCACACCGGGATCGCCTTCAATAAGCGCTGGGTATGGCCCGGAACCTGTGGCCGGCGTCGGCTCCGGCGACGCCGGCTGGGCAAATACGCATGTTGCGACCAGACTTAATAGGAAACTAAGAATGCAAAACCTTCGAAACATATTCAGTCCCTCCTATTTAGATGGTAGAGAGGCATGGCACACAAAGGGATCCGCCACACCCTTAAGGTCATTCATATATGATTCAATTCCCGGCTGCAGGCCGCCCCCTTCGGGAACCTGGCGCCCCGCCGCCTCCTGCAAGTTCACGCTTTAACTTGAGTTCATCGCCTGAAAGCGTTCCCGACCATTTGACCGGAAAATCCTGACCCATCATTTGGCGTACATATTCAAAGGAAATCTTGTTTCCTTCAATCTTGCCGTCCTTGAACTCAACCGCCCCAGGCATTTGAGTGTTCTCAAGGGTTCCGCTCAAACTGGAACCGTCAACCTTGAAATCCAATTTGATATCGTTGTCGCCGTCCTTGGCAATCCACTTCCCGGCGATACCTTTCGAGGGTGTGCCGCCTTCCACTCTCCTGGCAATAAATTCGGCATTGGCGCCTCCGCCGCGGGCGCCGGCTCCTGCCATGGCGCCGCGCCCCATGCCGGGCATTCCCATGCCCATACCCATGCCGCCGGTCGATTCTCCGTTGTAGCTCCCGATGGAGGCAGGAGGCGTGACCGATCCTTCGGGCTTGAACAGCATCTGGGCGAACAGATACAGATTGTTATTCCACACCGGAACCTCGTGCACTCCGGCATCGACATACCAGACATGGTCGATCTTGGCTTCATCCAGCGCCTGGTGGAGGTTCCAACTCCCCGTGATCAGGTTGTCCTTGTCGCCGCAGCCGATCCACAGTAGATTCAGCTTGTCTTTGGCCTGCTGGATTTTCGGGACGAGTACATTGGGCTGCTGCAGATTGGGCGCGGAGGAGAATCCACCGACCCAGGCGAACTTGTCGATGTTGTTAATGCCGAAATTCAGGCCCTGGCCGCCGCCCATGGACAGCCCCGTGATGGCCTGATTGTCCCGGCGTGTCGCTACGGAGTAGTGCGATTCAACGTAGGGCATCAAATCATTCAGCAAATCCGGCTCGAAGTCGGCGTAGTAATTGAAATCGGACATGAAATTGGACGACGGAGGTTCGGCCGTAGCGCGCCCGTTCGGCATAACAATGATCATGGGTACGGCTTTCCCGTCGGCGATGAGGTTGTCGAGAACCTTGTCGGCCGCGCACAGGGCCGTCCAGTGCGTCTCGTTGCCGCCGATGCCGTGCATCAGATACATGACGGGGTATTTCTTATTGGGATCGTAATTGGGAGGCGTATAGACGACAGCCTTACGGTCGACGCCGATGCTCTTGGAGTTGTACGTAATGGTTTCCAGTTTGCCGTGAGGAATGTCCGGACGGACCTGGATGAAGTCTTCCGGCGCGTGATTGGGTAATTCCAAAACGGCACTCGCATTTACAGGAAGCGGATCGGCTGCGGGCAGGGCGGAGACAAAGGGAATTTGAGCTAGTCCGATCCCTACACCCAACACGACAGCCCAAAACCATGTTTTTGCAAACCTGTTATTTTTAATATTCATAAACGGTTCTCCTCAAAATGTATTGTTCCCGTCAAAGCGGCAGCAGGATTTTTAGACTGCTAAGATACTACGAATCTCCCGGATCGGATGTATCATGAAATTATACACTTGTATAAATGTGCGCGGCGGGCTCTGTCACGCGGAGATAATCGGGACACTATCATCGCCGCCATTGCATCCTACAGGCGATTTGACACCCAAAAGACCATGCGGAATATCATCATTCAGTTGAATGGGATCTTCCATCTCGCCCAAGACAATGATCTGATCGCCCGCTCTCCAGTTCGTGATCGGCATAAACCTGTTTGTCGTAAAACAGAGAAACCGGCATGGACAGCGAAGCAAGTCCGCAGGATATTGAATGCGGTTCCGGATAGGTTTCGTGGTCTGTTTATATGCGTAGCATTAACCGGCATGCGATTAGGTGAGCTGATTGCTCTCCAGTGGAAATATGCCGATCTTGAGGCTAAAACGCTTCGGGTTGCTCATAGCCTCTGGAAAAAGCAATTGGTTTCCCCTAAGACTGCTTCCCGCGCACGATCTATTCCACTTGGAAATGTTCTCGCGGATGCTTTGGATTCGCATCGCAGAATTTCAGCTTTCACTGAGCCGGATGATTTCGTTTTCTGCAGGGAAGACGGATCATCATTAAATCCGGATGTGCTTCGGAAGGATGTTCTTTGCCCCATACTTGACCGTCTAAATATCCCCCGGCCGAAAGGCGCAGCGGGATTTCACGCATTCAGACACTCGGCGGCAAGTCTAATCAATGCCGAAACAGGAAACCTGAAAATCACACAGAAGTTTCTTGGGCATTCTAATGTCAGCACGACAGCCGACATTTATATTCACACGTCTGAGGCAATGGAGCGCGAAGCTGCCGCTGCTTTAGAAAAATCGATTTTTGGAGATCTGTTCGCGATTTTTTCGCGATTTGCAACCGCGAACAAGAATTTGGTGAATTAGAAAATGAAATACAAAATCCCAAGTGATTCCAACTTGCCAAAATTCATAGATTTATGCAATTTTGTTCAGATGAGTGTTTGTAGCGACGGGTGGAATCGAACCACCGACCTTGGGGTTATGAAAATCACGAAAAAATGCTCCATCCTTTTCTCTCAATGATTTACAGGCGCTTTGATATACGGTATTTCATATTGTTCCAAGGTGTTCTGTTCGCGATTTGTTCGCGGTTCTGTTCCTAAAATGAAATCACCTTTCATAAAAGCTGCCTGAAGTGAAATAACCTAATTTCTTCATAAGAGTGTTTCAAGTTCTTCAATTTTCTCCGGCTAATCCTCCCATGGAGGGGGTAGAGCGCCTAAAAGTCTCTTTTGTCTTTTTGTCTAATTGTGTCCCATTTCTCCTGATGGCGGACAGCGATTAACATAGCGCCGATTGTAGAACCGGCCCGAATAGCAAACAATTTTGCGGATATTGCCATCACTAAAATCCGCTAAAATAGCCCTTTTATGGGGTACTCCAGTCTCGATTAGCCTCCGTTAGCAAAGGAGGATTGCTATGCCCCTAGAAAAAGAAAAACCCAGTGCGTTGATTTCTCAGCTGGCTTGGATTGCATACACTGATGAAGCAGGTAATACGGGCAATAACCTCTTCGATGAAGCTCAGCCATATTTTTGGACAGGCACTTTGTTCGCTCAGGAGGATCTTAGTATTACAGGAGTAGCTGTCCATCGTGATTGTCTTCAGGCCAGCGGAATCGCCGAGTTGCATGGAAGCGCCTTGGGGCTTTCCGGAATTGATCGAATTGCGCCTTGCCTTCTTTCATTTTTGGCTGAGCACTCATTGCAGTTTCTATTCACTCGTATTGAAAAGATACATCTTGCTGCCACGAAATTCGCCGATACCCTCCTGGATACCGGAGTCAATCCTGATGTGCCAGTTCAGCAGTACGCTATCAAGATGTTGCGCATAATGCTTGCTGGTTATCTTGAATCATGCCTTGATCGGAACGATCTTGAGGAAACGGCGTGCCGCCGCTGTTCATGAAAGCCATAGCAGAACATATTCGCCACAATTTATTCCTGGTTAAAAGTGCTTGACCTATCATCTCTACCTATGTAGAGTTCCGTGCATGACATGGAATCGCAAGAATTCTCCTCAGGCTGAAGCTCTCCTGGAAGCTCTTCTGGAGAAGCCACGCAAGTGGAAACACGGCTATGAGCTTTCCAAGCAGACCGGATTGAAGTCCGGCACCTTATATCCGCTTTTGATTCGTTTTTCCGAGCGGGGCTTCTTGGAATCCGAATGGCAGCTACCGGACAAGCCGGGCACTCCGCCGCGTCACGTATACAGATTGACATCCAAAGGTGTGGAAATGGCCCGAGAAAAGGCAAATGCCTGCACTCGACCGGTTTCGATGAGCGGGCTTTTGAAAACACCGTCCCGGCCATAAATCAGTTGATGGAGGGTGCAATGATCATGCGTCGTATAGTTCGAGTGGTTTTGGGATTGTTTGCGTTAGGTGTTGTTCTTGTCATCGGAACGATTGCCGTGCTGGCTTGGCTACAACCTGACCACGTAACGCTTCCGCAGCCTACCGGTCCGTATGCTGTTGGTCGAACTTCTTTCGATTGGGTTGACGGTAAGCATGTTGATCCTTTTGCTCCCCAACCGGGCGCCAAGAGAGAACTGATTGCCTGGATCTGGTACCCTACCAAGCAAAGCGCTGGAGATAAGCCTGCGGAACACCTGCCAAAACCGATACGGGATGCGTTCAGGCCGGCAGACAGCCCGATAGCTCGCGTGATTTACTTCTTCATGAAATTCCTGACCACCGACAGGGCAAACGTAAAGTGCCACTCCATCGAGAATGCGACTATTCTGCCCGGATCGGAGGCATTCCCAGTTGTTCTGCTAAAGCCGGGAAGAGGCGCTTTCGTTCTTCAGTACGCCTCGCTCGCTGAGGACCTTGCCAGTCAAGGTTACGTGGTTGTCGGTTCCGACTCACCTTATACAACCCCGGTGGTTGTCTATCACGATGGCCGAATTGCACGCAGATCCGCTGCCGGCGCTCCGCCTGAGAATTCCCCGGGTCGCAAGAGTGAACTGGCGCCGGGTCAGCCGAATGATCTCCAATTGCCGATAGTTACTGAGTGGGCCCGTGACGAGAGTTTCCTCCTGGATAAACTGCAAGAGATCAATGCTGCGGATTCGTCAGGCCGCTTCACGGGGCGATTGAATTTGGAAAGCGTGGGTGCTTTTGGCCATTCATTGGGCGGAGCTGCCGCGTTGCAGTTCTGCCGGGATGACGTACGGTGCAAGGCTGGCATCAATATTGACGGAGCTCCGTTTGGCGATGTTGTCAGAACGGGAATCTCAAAACCTTTCCTGTCATTTTTTAGCGACCGGCCGATCTTTAGAAAGCCTGCCGCCGAATTGCAGCCTGATGCTCGGGCACTCATGGACTTCCTTGGCCGTCTCAGGTCGACTGTTCCAAACAAGCGTAGCCAGGTTACCCTGCTCGGATCGGCTCATTGGGACTTTTGTGACCAGGGTCTGCTGACGGAAGTGCACTTGGCCAAATTCTTTGGCCAAGTGGGATCCATTGGCCAGGAACGCGCACTCAAAGTTACGCACCGATATATCCGCGCATTTTTTGATACCCATCTGAAATCCAAGCCGGATAAGCTGCTCGAAACTCAGAGTGCCGAATTTCCGGAAATCCGTTTTGAATAGAGAAGGCACATGAACGAGCCTCAGACAAATTTTTGCCGACGACTGACGGACTGGATCGTACGTCAGACAGAATCTGCAATGCCTTCCGATCGGCACGTCTGGGCCGATGCCATGCGAAATGAAGTGCAGCACATCTCGGACGATCGAGATCGATTGCGCTGGGCATGGGGATGCCTTCTCGCAAGCTGTAGCGAGCGGTTTCGCGGATTTCAACCCTCCGAGATTCTGGTTGTCAGGCTGTTGATGGCGTTCTTTCTTCTTTTTCAGGCGCTGGATGATATTTTCGCTACAGCGTTAACGATCGCATACCGAACCGGAGCGTTCAATCTGGCTGAAGGTCTGGGCCGATCCACTCCCGGAGACGATTATCGCCGACTTATTCCACTGATGGAAGCAGCGCCAATATGGCTTCATGCATTGTGGGCATTGGCAAGCATCCTGTATCTCGTCGCGATATCACAAATCCTCTTACGGAAGGGAACCCCCCACATAACACTTTTGTTGTCAATTGCGGTTGAAATAGCGGCTAGAGGACTGGGACGTCCAATCATCGCGGCGACGGGAATCGTCGTTAATCCAAATCCTTCCGTGTTTGCCATGTTGCTTCCCTTTGTTCTTCCTCTGTTTATAGCGGGAATTTTGTGGCGAGCATATCGATATAGATCAACAGCAGCCTCTCTGCAACCAATCTTGTAAATAAATTTCGGATCTCCGGGAGACACACAACTCCCTCGAAGCCATGTGTCTCCCGGATCGGGAAGAGAAGGAAGGGTGTTGTTAGGTAATCAATCCTGCATCCGCGAAGCTGTAGTAGTCACTTTAGTCGAAAATGATGTTGATTTCGATAACGTAAAAGGGGACCACTTAAGGTGTCAGTGATAACGTAAAAGGGACCCACCCCAATCAACCTTGCCTATACTGTTCTGGGGTATCACCAAATATCTCAGAAAGGATGGGCGGACAGGATGATCGGGATGGATCAATATGAGCTTATCAGAACTGCAAACAGAGTGTACGCAAAATCAA
>CAZDMR010000077.1:0-15427 GCA_964506795.1 uncultured Acidobacteriota bacterium
GCAGACAGGCGTGGATACAAGGCGCGCGACCGAGAGCCCCGCAGCAGTACTCGACAGTACGTCGAGGAGCCCGAAGGAGCGCAACGCAGCAAACATTCCTGGATCCGCCGCCGCAGTAGAAGTTTCATGAATAATCCGGGTTAAAGGAAAATAGGGACTTTGGGGCGCGCCTATTTGCCTTGCCTGGCCTTTTATGCAAATGCTAGAATTTTTTTTGGCACATTCCATGGACGTGACGTTATCTATCACCACAGCATTGTATACCCTCGGGTTGCTCCACTCTTTCTTCGGTTTTTTCCGAAAGCGGCAGATATTTGTTAAAATCGCCCTGGGGATGGTGGCTGCCGGTTTTTTATGCCATACCGTTTCCCTCATTTTAATCAGTCTCGACCGGCACCATTTCCCTATTACAAACCTGCCCGAGTCTCTCAGTTTCTTCGCTTGGTGTATATCCTTATCCTTTATAGCCGCCAATTTCCGTTACAGAATCAACGCGCTCGGCGCTTTTATTCTCCCTCTGGTTTCAGCGCTGACCATGGTTTCCCAGATCATCTGGGAAGAAAACCACTCTATTCCTCCTCTTCTGAAAAGCGGATGGGTCTATTTCCACAGCAGTGTGGCGTTTCTTGCCTACGCCGCGTTCTTTTTTACTTTTGTCTCGGGCATTTTATATCTTATTCAAGAGAAAGAACTTAAATCAAAAAAGTTCCGATTCCTTTACTTCCGCCTTCCTTCCCTCCAGGTATGCGACGAACTGCTGCGCCGTTTTCTATACGTAGGATTCATCGCCATGAGTTTGACTATCATATCGGGCGCGTTCTGGGCCCAGCATTCATGGGGGCGATTCTGGAGCTGGGACCCTAAAGAAACCGCATCTCTAATAACATGGGGCATTTATTTTGTTCTTATAAACTACCATTTGTCGTCCAAATGGCGCGGGAAACGCGCGGCGCATATCAGCATTATAGGCTTTATATCAACTCTATTCACTTTTGGAATTAATTGGGGATGGCATACGTACCTGTAATATTCGCAGCTTGCCCGCCGGAGCACCGGATTTTAAATGCGTAATCTTATACTCGTAGGACTGAATCACCGCACTGCCAAGGTTGATTTCCGGGAATTGGCTTCCTTCAACGCGATACAACTGCCGCAGGCCCTGAATACTTTGTCCGAACACCCGGCTGTTCTCGAATGCATGATTATTTCAACTTGCAACCGGGTGGAAATTCTTTCTGTCACCGACAATCCGCCCGAAGCCGTCCATGCAATGGAATCCTTTCTTTCTGAATTCAGCCGGGTTCCTCTGTCCGAACTGCGGCACAAGTTATACCGCCATAACGAAAATAACGCCGTCCGGCACATTTTCCGTGTCGCCGGTTCTTTGGACTCCATGATACTCGGCGAAACCCAAATCCTAGGCCAGATCAAATCCTGTTACAGCATTGCCGTAGCTTCCCATACCATTGGAACCAATCTTAACAGTCTGCTTCAGGCCGCTTTCCGCGTCGCCAAGCGCGTGAGGTCGGAAACCAGCATTGGCGAGTATTCCGTCTCCGTGAGCTCCGCAGCCGTGGAGCTTATCCGCAAGATATTCGGAAATTTTCAGAAAAAGAACATCCTGATTGTAGGAACCGGCGAAATGGGAGAAACAACCCTTCGTCATTTGACCGATCATGGCGCCAAGACTGTTTATGTGGCTAACCGCACCTGGGAAGCGGCCGTTGAACTTGCCGAACGATTTAATTCAATCGCCGTCCCCTTCGCCGACCTTCAACAATGGATTCTCCGTTCGGACGTTGTCATCACATCCACCGGAGCATCGGAAATTTTCATAGACCGCCCCATGGTGCAGGACATTATGCAGAAAAGAAAATATGAGCCCATGGCGTTTATCGATATTTCCGTGCCGCGCAACATAGACCCGGCCATCGGCACCCTGGATAATGTATTCTGCTACGATATCGACGACCTCGGGTCCGTCGTTGAAGCTAATTTTCACGAAAGGATTAAAGCCGCGTCTGCGGCCGAAAAAATTGTGGATCAGGAAGCACAGTCTTTTTGCGCCAAGCTGAAATCCCTTGAGATGGCGCCATTGGCAATGCAGGTGCAGGACCGGATCGAAGAAATCTGTCAAATTGAGCTGCAGCGCTGCCTGAAGAGAATAGGGCCGCAGGGCCCTAAACAGGAGAAGGAACTCGAACGCATGATGGCGCGCATCGCCGGCAAAATAGCGCACCCCCTGTTAATGCAGTTGAAGACCAAACGGGAGTCCTCGAACCAATCGGCTTACGCGGATTTGATCATGAGGCTTCTTGATCCCAAGGATTTAAATCAACCGTAAAGCTTCTATGCCGTTTCCGGCAGCAACGAGCGTGTCATGGTGATTATCGGTACAAGAGGAAGTACTCTGGCTTTTGCACAGACGATATGGGTTCGGGAAAAGATCCTTCATATCTTTCCAAACGAAAATGTGCAAATAAAAGTAATCAAAACCTCCGGGGATAAAAATGCAACCGCATCGCTGCGCGCTCCTTCGACTGTCGGCGTCTTCGTAAAGGAATTGGAACAGGCGTTGATTAAAGGGGATATAGACCTTGCCGTCCACAGCATGAAGGATGTCCCCACGCAAATAGCGCAGGATTTTGAAATCGCGGCCGTTCCCGAAAGGGAGGATGCACGCGACGCTCTCGTTGCAAATCATGAGGTCACGTTATCCGGTTTGCCCAAAGGCTCCCGCATCGGCACAGGAAGTTTGCGCCGGCAAGCCCAGCTTCTTTTTCTCAGGCCCGATTTGGAGATCAACGATATTCGCGGCAACCTGGAGACCCGGCTGAAGAAGCTGCGCGACGGCGACTACGATGCGATTGTACTCGCTTGCGCCGGCATCCGGCGTCTGGGTTATCACAAGCTCATTTCCTCAATTCTGAACTATGACCATATGCTGCCGGCGCCGGCTCAGGGAGCCCTGGCCATTGAAATTCGCAGGGGCGATTCCCGTATTAAGCCGATTGCGGAGACTCTGAACCACCGTCCCTCCGCAATCGCCGCTCTCGCCGAACGTAGTTTTCTCCAGCGCATGGGAGGTGGATGCAATGTGCCTGTGGCCGCTTATGCGCGTTTTGAGGAGAACGGAAATTATTTGAAAATAGACGCCCTCGTAGCCTCGCCGGACGGCCGGAGGCTCGTACGGGATTCTATCCGCAGAAAATCAAACGACATAGACAACGCAGTCGCGATTCTTTCCGACCGGATCCTTTCCGGCGGCGGGCGCGAAATCCTCCTGCGGCCTATGGATAAGGATAGTTTATATTAAATTGGGTAAAGGCGCCGGCTTATGCCCTCTGGTGAATCCAAATTGCTGCAGCATCTGAAAATCGTCGTCGCATGCAGCGAGAAAAAAACGGCCGAATTGGCGGGCGGGCTTGAGGCCATGGGAGCCGACGTATTGCCGGTCAACGTAATTTCGGTGCGCGACATAGAAGACAAAAGCTTGCTGGATCGCGCGCTGGATTCCTTGCCCAATTATGCCTGGATTATTTTTACCAGTTCCTATGGAGTCCGGTTCTTCATGAGGCGACTTAAGGATCGAAAAATTAAAACCGATGCCCGGATCATGCCGAAAATCTGCGCTATTGGGCCCGCCACAGCCGATGAAGTCAGACAATGGGGCCATGAAGTTGCATTGATACCGCAGCAATATATAGGCGAAGGCGTTCTTGCCGCGTTCGAATCCTATTATGGGCGACTTCGACGCCTTGCGGGAAGCCGCATTTTGTTGCCGCGCGCAAAACGCGCGAGAGAACTGCTGCCGGAAGCGCTTGCGGCCGCTGGAGCGCAAGTGGATGTTGTTCCCTGCTACCAAACCGTTCGTTCGGAGATAGATCCGGTTACTAAAGAAGCATTGCGCCGGGATAGATACGATTTGATTGTGTTTACCAGTTCCTCGACCGTTACCAACCTGGTCGATATTCTAGGTCTTCCCGAGGGTCGACGAATTCTCCGCGAGTCCACCGTGGCGGTGCTGGGGCCCATAACCGGAGGTACAGTGGAATCCTTCGGAAAGCTTGCAGAAATCGTTCCAAAAGAGAATACTGTTCCCTCGCTGATTGAAGCGATTTGCGGATATTACGCAAGAAGGCAATAAATAGAGGCCGGTAGGCAGCCCGTGTTTGAGAGTGATTTTTTCTGCCTGATTTGAGCATAAGCCCATGGAAGGGTCCTTTATCCCCGACCTGCCCTTAACAGGAGACAGCAAAGAGGCTTCCAACCGTTTGACTTCAGACGACAATGAATAAGAAAAACGGAGATTCATAGTGCCAAAGCGCAACGACATAGAGAAAATACTCATCATCGGATCCGGGCCGATAGTCATAGGGCAGGCCTGCGAGTTCGACTATTCCGGAACGCAGGCATGCAAGGCGCTGCGCAAGCTCGGATACAAGATCGTGCTCGTCAATTCAAATCCGGCCACCATCATGACCGACCCGGGGATTGCCGATGCCACCTATATCGAACCGCTGAATGTAAAATCCATTGCGAAAATCATCGCTAAAGAACGCCCGGATGCTCTTTTGCCCAATCTCGGAGGCCAGACCGGCTTGAATATTTCCTCGCAGCTCGCCAAACAGGGAGTTTTGTCAAAATACGGCGTTCAGATAATCGGAGTCAAGGAGGACGCCATTGAGCGGGGAGAAGATCGCCAAGCGTTTAAGAACACTATGCGGCAGCTGGGGATCGAAACGCCAAAAAGCGAGATTGCGCTGAGCCTGGAGCAGGCCGAGCAGCTTCTTGAGAAGATTAATCTCCCCTGCGTGATCCGTCCGGCGTATACCCTCGGCGGCACCGGTGGAGGGCTGGTATACAATCTTGAAGAATTCCGGGTGGTTGTAAGCCGCGGCCTTGCGGCAAGCCTTGTGGGCCAAGTTCTTATAGAAGAATCGGTGGAGGGCTGGGAAGAACTCGAACTGGAAGTCGTCCGCGACGCCAAGGGACAGAAGATCACGGTATGCTTCATTGAGAATATCGACGCCATGGGAATCCACACCGGCGATTCTTTCTGCAGCGCCCCCATGTTGACTATTGATCCTAAGCTGCAGGAAAAGCTGCAGGATTACTCCTACGCAATTGTTGACGCTATCGGCGTTATCGGCGGCACCAATATTCAGTTTGCGCATAATCCCCGGAACGGCCGCGTCGTTGTTATCGAAATCAATCCCCGGACCTCGCGCTCCTCCGCCCTTGCATCCAAAGCAACGGGCTTCCCCATCGCATTCGTTTCTTCTCTGCTTGCCGGAGGATTGACTCTGGATGAGATTCCATACTGGCGTGATGGAACCCTGGAAAAATACACTCCTTGGGGCGAATACGTGGTTATCAAATTCGCGCGCTGGGCGTTTGAAAAATTCAAGGGCGCTGAAGACCGCCTGGGCACCCAGATGCGCGCGGTCGGCGAAGTCATGAGCATCGGCCGGAGCTACAAGGAAGCCTTTCAGAAAGCGATCCGATCGCTGGAAATCGGCAGGCTGGGCCTCGGATATGCCAAGGATTTTAATAAGAAATCCTTGGCGGATTTGATGGCAATGCTTTGGCGTCCGACAAGCGAGCGCCAGTTCATCATGTATGAGGCCCTGCGCAAGGGGGCGACGGTTGAAGAGCTCTACGAGAGGACATATATCAAACCATGGTTCATCCAACAGATGAAAGAACTCGTCGAAACCGAGGAACAGATAATCAAATATAAGAATAAAACGCTCCCCGAAAAACTCTTGATCCAAGCAAAGAAAGAGGGATTTGCCGACGGCTACCTTGAAAAATTGCTTGGCATTCCCGAAGCAGTAATTCGAGCCCGGCGCATAGAGCTGGGCATTGTTCAAGCTTGGGAAGCAGTTCCGGTTTCCGGGGTAGAAAATGCAGCCTATTATTATTCAACTTACAACGCTCCCGATATGGTTTCCGTCAGCCCCCGCCGAAAAGTGATGGTTCTTGGAGGCGGGCCGAATCGCATCGGCCAGGGAATTGAATTCGACTACTGCTGCGTGCATGCCGCTTTTGCTCTTCGAGACATGGGATATGAAACAATTATGGTCAACTGCAATCCCGAAACCGTCTCCACGGATTACGACACTTCGGAAAAACTTTATTTTGAACCGTTGACGGTCGAAGACGTTTTAAGCATTTGCCGGAAAGAAAAGCCGGAGGGAGTGATTGTCCAGTTCGGCGGACAGACACCGCTCAATATTTGCCGGGAACTCGAGCGGGAAGGCGTCAGAATCCTGGGCACCTCCCCCGATACCATCGATCTCGCCGAGGACCGCGACCGATTTCGCAACATGATGCAGAAGCTGGGTATCCCGCAACCTGCTTCGGGAATGGCACAGAATATGGAAGAAGCCCTCGCCATCGCCCAGCGCATCGGCTATCCCCTTATGGTCCGGCCTTCGTATGTATTGGGCGGCCGCGGAATGGAAGTCGTACACGACGAGGAGGATTTGACTGTTTTCGTATCCCGCGCAGTGGAAATCTGGCCCGACCTGCCGATCCTGATCGACAAGTTTTTGGAGAACGCTATGGAGCTTGAGGCTGATGCAATCTCCGACGGAACCGATGCCTTTATTCCCGCCATTATGGAACATATCGAACTGGCCGGCATTCATTCAGGAGACTCAGCCTGCGTATTGCCCTCGGTCAGCATTCCCGAAAAGCATCGGAAGACCATAGAAGAATATACTAAAAGAATCGCCATAGAACTTAAGGTTTTAGGCTTGATCAACATCCAATACGCCATCGCCGACGATACCGTCTATATCCTCGAAGCCAATCCGCGTGCATCCCGTACGGTCCCGCTTGTATCGAAGGTCTGCAATATTCAAATGGTCCGCATTGCCACGCAGCTAATGCTCGGCAAAGATATGAAATCCCTCAATCTTCTAAACAAGAAAATTCCGCATTACGGCGTAAAGGAAGCAGTCTTTCCCTTCAATATGTTCCAAGAAGTTGATCCCGTCCTCGGGCCTGAAATGCGCTCCACAGGAGAAGTCCTGGGCATGGCCGATTCTTTCGAATTAGCCTTTTACAAAGCCGAAGAAGCCGCTCAACAGCTTCTTCCCCAAGAGGGATCTGTTCTTATTTCCGTAACCGATTCTGATAAAAAGGAAGCTCTGGAAGTGGCGCGTGAATTTGCTAAGCTCGGATTCAAACTCCTGGCCACCGAAGGCACGCAGAGGTTCCTTTCCGATAACTCCGTCGCCTGCGAGAAGATATTGAAACTTCAAGCCGGCAGACCCAATATTGTGGACGCAATCAAAAACGGAGAGATTCAGCTGGTAATCAACACGCCTATCGGCAAACGCAGCACGCACGACGATTCCTATATCCGGAAAACAGCCATAAGATATAAAATTCCTTATATTACGACGATGGCGGCCGCCCGAGCCGCTGCCAAGGGAATAGCGGCACATGGACGAAAGGAACCGGATGTTTTTTCCCTTCAGTATTATCATGCCGCAATCCATTGAATTGCGAGCAGCGAGCCAGGATTTACAGTCTTCGCTTAGATTTTTATGCATAAACGGCTGCACAATATTTCGGAGCAGCAAACGAACGTCGACCCGCTCCTTCAGGGACGCGGATAGACTCTCAGGGAGGAAAGGCGTCATGTATCCACTATTTTCATGCATTCTGGCTTTTCTTGCACTATCGATTCCCGCATGGAGCGCACCCGAATTCGCGCCATTGCGCCCTATACCCACCGTCACAGCGGGCGGAGAAGGAGGAAATCCCTTCTCCGACACGCAGATTCAGTCCGGAGCGCGTATTTTTGAAATTTATGTTTATAGCGGAAGATATATCGATTCTCTTCAAATAGCATACATGCTTCCCGACGGCCGAATTCTAACAGGCCCGCGCCGTGGGGGCACAGGAGGCCAAAAGAGTGTTTTCCGCCTTGATCCCGACGAACACCTTTTAGCGGTTTCCGGCCGATACGGGGATTATATTGACTCAATCAAATTCCACACGGATAAAAAAACATCGGCGACTTACGGCGGGAGCGGCGGCAAGAGGGATTTCCGGATAGAAGTGCCTAGGTACAATCACGCCGTCGGTTTCATTGGAAGGGCCGCAAGATACTTGGATGCCGTCGGATTGAGTTTTGTGCCTATGACCATAGATCAAATCAATCACACAAATACCGTAGGAGGCCGCGGGGGGTCTGAATTTATGGACCGAGACATACCTTTGGGTGCGCGCCTTTCCGAAATTCGAGTCCGCTCCGGAGATTATATTGATGCTATTCAGTTTGTTTATACTCTTTCAGACGGCCGGCAGCTGGAGGGTCCCCTCCACGGGGGGACAGGAGGGACCTACGAAGTTTTTCGACTGGGCTCCGACGAGCATCTTTTGGGCATTTCAGGCCGATACGGCAGATACATCGACTCCATTAGGTTTCATACCGACAGGAGAACGTCGCCGGCTTACGGCGGAAACGGCGGCAACAGGGACTTCCGGATATATGTTCCCCAGGGCAACCAGGCGATCGGGCTGGTGGGCCGCGCCAAAAGATATCTTGATGCGGTCGGGCTCACTCATACCCCTATCCAAACCCAGCGCCGAGTCATCCAGCCGCGGACGCGGCCCTTCCGCCAACGCTGAGTTCGGTCGAAAAGGATTCATTTGTTCACATATTCGACGGCTATCGGCATCGAACGATAATTTCGATAGCGCCTTCTGCTGGCTTCATGAAGCTGGGGAGAGCTGCGCCGGACAAATTCGTGGATTGTTCTAAAACCGCCGGCGAATTCCAAGCTGCAGGCGCCGTCGGCAATCAGCATCCCGGCGTCAATTGGATTGATTTCCGCCGTGACGATGGCAATTTTGAGGGTTGGATCCGCGTCTTCGCCCATTTTAAAAATTTTATGGGGGATAAAGGCTTCCTGTTTAAGAATCCATAGAATGCGGTCTATCTCCGTAGCCCTTTCCTCGCTTGGGGCGAAAATCAGAGCCTTTTCATCCCGGTAATAAGCGCTTTCCGCAATCTCGAAAATCACGCGGTCAAAATTTCCCGCTCCCACATCGTGAAATATGCAATTTTTCATGAATTGATTATTTTGGAAAACCAAGGATCCTTCTGGTTTTCGCGGCTGTTGGGAGCCTGTACGAGCATCGGAATCAGAGCCCTAATCTCCGGGGAATGAATCTCCCCGAACCTTGAATCCGTCAGTCTGCGGAACTTCCTTTCTCAGGCTCCGCAAACTCCACATCAATTTTGATTTCGGTTTCCACAACCTCTCCGTTTTTTGTAGCGGGCAGAAAAACCCAGCTGTTTAATACCCCATCCAAAGCCCGCTGGTCCAGCCCCTTACCCAAACCCTTGATTACCCTTAATTCCTCAATTCCGCCGCTCTTATTAATGATGCCTGAAAGCCTTACCTTACCGTAGGTTTCTGACCGAATGGATTCCGCAGTTGGAGCGATGGTCGGCCTTTCTATTATTTTTGGAGGATTCACCCCATCGGAAATCATCAATCCCTCCCAGTCGCGGTCCCATTCCGAAGTCCCGTCGGTGCTTTTAACGATGCCCCTTTCGGAGATTTCAGCTGCTTCAATCGCCGCCGACCCGCTGAATGTATCCAGATCCAGATCTTTTATTTTCACGGCAAGCCTTTCGAAATCCATCTTTTCCATTGGCTGCAAATAATATCTTTTTGCGCCGATGCGGACGCTTACTTCTTGGATCAGGTCCTGTTCGTGAAAAGCTCCGATAATTGTTAATCCTATAAAGGATCGGCTTTTCAAAAGAATTGATGCAGAATAGCGATGCGTTTCGCCGCGCACATCCGTATGCTCCAGATCAAAAACCTGGCCGATATAAAAACGCCCGGATGCGCCTTTATAAATGAATTCATTCGGCTGCACTACAATGACGAAGTCGGTCAAGTTGATAAAATTAACCACAAATGAATGCTCTCCGGCCGTTTCCGCCGTAATGATATAATTTGAATTCACAAAGGCAAAAGACCTGGCCCCGTTTTCCGCCCAAATGTTCGGGGCATTCAAACTCAGCAATAGAAAAATAATTCCCGGAATTTTCATAAAAATTCTTCGAATCATTTAACTTGAGAATCCCTTCCCGAATGGATTTTTATTCATAGACATTTCCGTCCGTTCCCATAATCCATCAGGCAAATCTTAAGCTGGATTATTCATGAGGATTCGCCGCTGCGGTAAAAGCTTTATAAACAATCCCCGCTTAAATTCCCGGATCCAGGTGCAGAAACCATTTTGTATTCTCACCTATGGTTTCAAAGCACCGACCTTACCTGTTTCTCAACCCTTTCACGGATATCTTCCAGATTCTCCTGGCTATCCGCCTCAAACCTCATAACAAGCACATCTTGAGTGTTTGAGGCGCGGACCAATCCCCAACCGTGGGGGAATAGGATTCGAGCCCCGTCGATATCGATAACCTCATTATCCTTCATGAATAGGGACTTTATTGTATCCACAACCTGAAATTTTTTGTCTTCGTCGCATTGGACTCGGATTTCGGGAGTTACAAAAGCCGGAGGTATATCCGCAAGCATCCGGCTTATTGAATTCCGGCTGCCGGCCAGAATTTCCAGCAGCCGGCAAGCAGCATAAATCGCGTCATCATAGCCGAAATATCTATCCGCAAAAAACATATGCCCGCTCATCTCACCGGCCAAAACCGCTTTTTCCTCTCTCATTTTAGCCTTGATGAGAGAATGCCCTGTCTTCCACATGATCGCTTTAGCGCCGCGGGCCTCAATGTCGCGAAACAAATTTCCGGAGCATTTGACATCCGAAATAATAGTCGCGCCGGGGATTTTTTTTATAATGTCGCGCGCATACAACACCATAAGCATATCCCCCCAGATGATTTTTCCCGTATCCGCAACGACGCCGATACGGTCCGCGTCGCCGTCGAAAGCAATGCCGACTTCCATCCCGCCCGACTGAACCGCTGATTGGAGATCGGTTAGATATTCTTCGACAGTCGGATCCGGATGATGATTTGGAAATGTCCCGTCCATTTCGCAGTAAAGCCCTGTAACCTCGCAGCCCAGAGAAGAAAAGAGTTCAGGGGCAATCAAACTTGCAGTACCGTTTCCGCAATCAAAAGCCACCCGAACCGGGCGAGCCAGTTTAAACTGCTTTAATAGGTATTCCCGGTACGGCTCTAGCACGCTCTTCCGGACAACATCCCCTCTGCCACGGATAAAATCCCGGGCGTCGATAATTTCGCGTATCTCCTGGATTTGACGGCCGTATACCGAGCCATTTCCAATACAGGTTTTGAATCCGTTATATTCCGGAGGATTATGACTTCCGGTGATCATCACGCCGCCGTCGCTCCTGAGATGGACTATCGAATAATACAAAAACGGAGTCGGCACAACCCCAATATCCACAACAGAGAGCCCGGTCGCCGTCAGACCCGCAACAAGCGCATCGCGAAACGGATCGGAGCTCGGCCGGCAATCGCGTCCCACGCTGATGCGCCGGCAGCCTTGCCGCCGCAGCATGCTCCCGATGCCGAGTCCGAGCAATTCCACAGTTTCATCTGTCAGATCTCTGCCTGCTATGCCGCGTATATCGTATTCGCGAAAAATCTCCGGGTGCACGGTGAATTCCTTGAAGGGTTTTAATGTTCTTTTACTAGGCGCTGCTAAGCCTGCTTTTAAAATAGTCAATAACCCGAACCGGCGTCGGGTCCGAGTTGTTTAAATAAGCGAGATACAAACTCACAAAATCGCCCAAGTAAACTGTGGACATGATGCGGGCCAAAAGGGATTCGCCTTCGCTCCATACTTCAAGGACGGCGCCGGCTTTCTTTTCAATCAATTCTCGAGTTAATTCAAACCTTCGCTGAACCTGCGGATGATCCCCTTTATCTCGAAGAAAAACAACCCCAATTTTGCGAAGCACTTCTTCCGGATGAAGCCAGCCGACCAATTCATTGTGGTTCATTTCGGGGAGCGCATGATGAAAGGCAAGATTTTTTGCATTCTCGGCAATCTGCGAGCGCCATCTGTAGGCAACGGCCTCCATGCTGCTGCCCGACCCGTATACGGCAACAACTTTCCCAAACAACGAACGCGCCAGGCTTTTTGCGGGATTATGAATTTCCGGATTCAACGCCCGGTATCGGTTCCTAAGCTTCGATAAAAGCTGCACGGTTTCATTTATGGGGCCGACCATGTTGGGAAGGATTCCAACGGAATGCAAGGCACCCAGCAGCGCGACAAGCGCTTGACCCAAAGCTGCACGAGGAGGAAGACCAGGCTCAAGCGGCAGAACCGGAACCCCCTTCTCTTTTGCGATGGTTTCGAGGCGTCCGCCGGAGGTTATGCAGATAATGAAGGCTCCCGCCCGGTGCGCTTCTTGAAAAGAGCTGAGGGTTTCCTCGGTGTTTCCAGAATAGCTGCAGGCCACTAAAAGAGATGTTGAACTCAAAAATCGCGGCAATTCATAATCGCGGTTTACAATCAAAGGAATCTTCAAAAGCGGCAGCGTGGCCGACCGAACGAGGTCTCCTCCAATCGCGGATCCGCCCATGCCGGTTATTATCAAATTGGCTATATTTCCGGGCGCCGAAACCGTTAAATTTTTTCGGCTATCAGCCGCATCGCGGATTTGCTCCGGGAATGATTCCAGAAGGGACTTCATAGACATGGGATCTAGATTCTTATGGTCTTCCGTTTGATCGAGAATGGACATTGGATTTTTTGAGTTATCGCGGCAGAAGTTTAAGGCAATGATCTCGGAACTCAAGCATTTGCAAAGGCTTGGTAAAGAATAGATCCGCTCCCGCATTTAATGCGCGTTCCTTCGCCACGCCGCTGTGATCGCCGCTAATGGCCACAATTTTAATATTCTGCGTGTTCGAATTGGATTTAAGCTTGCGGCATACCTCATAGCCGTTGGTACCCGGCATCATAATATCGAGGATCAGCAAGTCCGGCTTGTTTTCTCCAATCATGACCAAGGCATCAACGCCGCTTTGCGCCTTGGCGATATTGAAATCCTCGTCTCCTGACTTCATCAATGATTCCAGCATATCCAGGATATCTCTCTCATCGTCTACTATCATAATAAAGGGACGCTTTTGAAGAAACTCGGCTGGAAGCGGTATCCCAAATTCTCTCATGAATGAAATCAAGTCTTCGCGACGGACTCTTCGATGACCTCCGGGAGTCTGGAATGCGGTTAATTTTTTCGCTTTTACCCAGTTTTGAACGGTTGTGGGATTAACTCCACAAATCTGGCTTATCTCAAATGTTGTAAAAAATTCTCGTCGCTGCATAAGTTTAAGGGTAACAATACAATAGAATTCGCCTCGATTCCCGCTAATTTTTGAAACTAACGAATTGCAGCCTTATCCTCAGACTCCTCAAACCATCCCTGCCTCATTTATATCTTGGTTTAATTTTAACCAAGACTATTGACGAAGTGTTTTATTGCGGGACCTCCTGATATTCCGGACAGGTTTTGAACCGCGCCTCTACGCATCCTTTTCAATAATTTGTGTTAACGCATTACTTTCAGGATCATCCGTATGCTCTTTTCCTTTAAGTATTTTTGCAATGATCAAAGTCATGTCATCTTCCCTTTCCTCTTTAAATACCCATGATAATATGCTGTCAACCATTGCATTTTTCATGCCTTCCGCCGACAGGTGGCGGTTTTCCCGGATCAACTGAATCAATCGGATTTCACCGAAATCTTCTCCGTATTGGTTCACGCTTTCAACGATCCCGTCCGTGTAGGCCACAAGAATATCACCCTCATTGAGATGAATGGTTTCTTGATCATATTTAGAATCATAAAAAATGCCCAGGATAGTGCCTCCATCGCTAAGCCTCCGAACTTCATCCCCGGCAAAAAATAAAGGCGGATTGTGGCCGGCGTTGCTATATGTAAGCGTTTGCCGGGATTCATCGTACAGAGCGTAGAAAAAGCTGGCGAATTTATTAGCGGCCGTATAGCCGTAGATTTGACGGTTCAGCCTTTCCACAATCTCCGCAACGCTTTTATCGCCATTCTGCTTTCCCTGCGACAACAGATTCATGACATTGCTTCTCAAGGTTGCTTGAAGATTCGCCATCAGCAGGGCCGCCGAAATTCCTTTGCCGCATATGTCTCCCACCGCCAATCCAAGCTCATGAGCGCCCAGCGGCAAAAAATCGTAATAATCGCCGCTGACAATTCTGGCAGGCAGGCAGACCCCCGCAACATCAATGCGATTCATTTGGGGTGCCCGGTTTGGGAAAAGCTGTTTCTGCACCTCATTGGCAATCTCCAGCTCCCGTTCGAGTCGCTCCTTCTCGACGCGTTCCTTTACAAGCTGCTGCACATATTCCGTCATTTGGTTAAAGGAACTCGCGAGCGCGCCTAATTCATCCTGAGATTTCACAATGATTCTATGGCTGAAATCGCCCTGTTTAATAAACTGCGTTCCGCGGTCCAGGCTATGAACGGCATTTGTAATCGATTTGCTCAACAATATTCCGATTACAATGGAAGCGATTTCCGCTAAAAGGAAAAAAATCGTCGTCGTTTGCAGCACACCCAGAATTCTTTTCCCGATCACGCTTTCGTGGCGGTATAAATTGCGAATCAGTTTGGCGATGGACAGTTCCATCGCAATCACATCGGAATTTTCCCCCGTCGATTCCAATCCGGTGCTCCAGGAAGTGGGAAACAGAAAAATCTTCCATAGGGATCCTGTCTCATGCCGCGCACGCGGAGAATCGAACGTAGATTCGGAAACATTCTCCTGAAGGATATCCGCCCCCTGGAGCATCATGCTTCTTCCGGATTGTTTCGTCTGCCTCGCCAGAAGCAGATCCTGCCCCAAAACCGACTTGAGCCGGTCAAGCATGTATTGATCGAAGGGAACCGACACCTCTATGCTGAATGGAAAATCGTATCCGAAACCGCTCGACACGAAACTTTTCAGAAACAAACTGTCCGCATTGATTTCTTCTAGGGAATCCTGCAACACCAGGCCGCTGAAATCGCCTTCTTCAAGCCACTGAGGAATCCGGTAGTCCTGCAGCATTTGCGGATCCATGCCTTTATTTCCGTAAACGACAGGCCGTTTGCTTGCGGGATCCGAGAATCTGAGGATGATCGAGGCCGTCGGATAATAACTCAATATGTATTTGGCGTCGCTGTCCACCATTTGTTTCAAAGAATCCGGATCCGCCGGATCCTGTTCCATAATCAGCTTTTCCAATCCTTCGCGAAAGGAAAGGTTAAAGGCATGAATTTGCGCCGAGTGGATGCCGATTTGGTTGGATATCAAGTAATAACTCAGCTGGTAGTAAAACAATAGAGCTGAAAAGTAAAATATGCCGATTGCTATCAGAATTGGAATGGCCCCCATAAAAACATAGGCTAG
>CAZDMR010000078.1:0-15115 GCA_964506795.1 uncultured Acidobacteriota bacterium
AACCATTATGCGCAAGATCGGAATAAATAAAGAAGCGTTGGAATCACCACACTAGCAGATGCAGTGCGCCGCCGGCTTCCTCCGGGCGCGAGAGGATTGCGGGGCGATTTCTTCGTTGCTCGTCAACGATGTCGCGCAACGCAACCGCTGCACCGCATCGTCTCTTCCTTGCGCCTCGCCCTTAAAGCCCAATGAGCGCGGCCTCATTGCACCCCCGCGGGCCGCCAAGCATTGCATTGACTTAGCCGCATTGCATAAAGTATTCTCAATAAGATATCAATATCCTGGAAAGGGAGGCTGCTTTATGGGACCCATTGGAACCACTGAACTTATTATTATCCTTGTCATTGTCGTTTTGATCTTCGGCGTGAACAAGATCCCTCAATTGGGCAAGGGGCTTGGCGAGGGGATTCGCAACTTCAAATCTTCCCTGAAGGCGGGACAGGAAGAACCTCCGAAAAAAGATGACAACGCCTAGTACATCGTTCCTTCAAAAAGATCGCACCGATGGCTTACAACCCAATGGACTTCACTTAAACCCTTACAATCGCTTAGGGATGCTCTAATCGATTGATGATGATATTCCCCTTTTTGATTGTCACAACGCAGTGGTTAACGCCGAAAAAGTAAGGCAATTCACGATAATCCGAAGCGTCCATCAAAACGATATCGGCCTCTTTGCCCTCCTCGATAGATCCGAGCCTTTCTGAAATACCCAGCGAAAAAGCGCCGTTTATTGTTGCCGCCGTAACCGCTTCCGCGGGAGTCATTTTCATCTGCGTGCAAGCCAAGGCGAGTATGAGCTGCATATTCAACGTGAAGCAGGAACGGGGATTAAAACCGGTGCCGAGGGCGACGGGAACTCCGGCGGCGATAAGCTTGCGCGCCGGTGCGTAGTGCATGAGCCCCGAACTGAAAGCGGCCGCCGGGAGGAGCGTGGCCACGGTTCCTGCGCGTTTCAGGGCTTCGATATCCGAATCGTCGATCCACAGCACATGATCGGCGCTGAGGGCCCCGATCTCGGCGGCAAGTTTCGCGCCGCTTCCAGGGCCATATTCGTTGGCATGCACTCTAAGACCCAATCCCGAATCCTTGGCCGCGCCTAGGACCATTCGCGCTTCCTCCATCGTCAAGTAGCCGTTTTCGCATATCACATCACAAAACACCGCAAGGCCTTCCCGCGCGATTTGCGGGATCATGGATTGGGCCACAGTTCGGATGTAGTCGGAACGCGATTTTTCATTTTCCCTTGAAATTGCGGGCGCTCCCAGAAAAGTGGGCACAATTTCCAGGCGGCTGCGCTCGCGCAGAACCGATAAAGTCTTGAGGCTTTTTATTTCATCCTCCAGCGTCAGCCCAAAACCGCTTTTCCCTTCAATCGTAGTCGTCCCGTGGGAAAGGAAAAGACGGCAATAGCGTTCCGTTTTGTCCATGAGCTGCTGGATGGTCGCCAGACCGAATTGCTCGACGCTCGATTCGCCCTCGGGTCCGATCGCGGCCGTCTCCGCGGAGCTTTTCGCCTGGAGTCGAAGCTCGTATTCCTCGAAGCGGGAGCCGGTAAAAATGGGATGCGTGTGCGAGTCTATAAAACCCGGCAGCGCAACCAAATCCAGCCCGACGCCGTCCAGCGTCTGATACCGAATTCCCGGCTCGCGGACGGGAAGATCCTTGGTGGGACCGACCCATACAATACGATCGCCGCGGATAATGATTGCACCATTTTCGATGATTCCCAGATCAGACATTGCTGGGCCGGTCCTCGGCACAGGGCCTCCTCCGAGCGTCACAACCTGGGCGATGTTCTTCAGAAGAAGCATAGAAATCCCCTATCTTCGACGCCGCGAACCATTGAGAGTTGTTTCATCGTCAAATTCGCACTACTGCTGAATCGGCGCTGAGTCGGAAGCCGGCTTTTCAGGCAGCCGGCCATCTTTTCCCTTGAATGAGCGCGGATGAATTCCATTATATTGAAACCTGTTTTAATTCTCTTTTCTCAAAACAAGCCTGAAACAATCTTGCCCCCGCGGTCGGCATGTCTTCTTTTGGGGCGCTCCAGTCGTATCGCCCGGATTCATAAAGAAATGCTATTCCGCTTTTTGCCGCCGCAACCGTTCAGCTTTTGAGATCGAGGAGGCAAAGGCAATGGAAATATAATGGCCGGACCGCCGTTGCGCAATGAGGAAGTGTTCTTCCGTTAAACCCGGGAAGAGTTGCGCAACTCCATTGCGATTTCCTGGCCGATGATGCGCGCCTTTTGAACCTCTTCCGGCTTGAAAGAGATGGCGCCGACAACGGGATGCCCGCCTCCGCCGTGGCGCTCGCATAAGGCGGCAAGGTTCTGCGTACGAGGGAACGGGCTCCAGGGATTGGAACCTACCGAGATTTTGGCTCTGCTAGGGGAAAGACTCACGCCCACGCAATAGGTTGCTTCGGGATACAGGTAGTAAGGAATGAATTTGTTGTACGCATCCATCTCGTGGCCGCTTATATCAAAAAAAATCGTGCCTTCCGCGTACTGCGCGCTACCGCGGATAATGTCAATGGATTGAAGATGGCGTTGGTAAAGGGGCTGAAATACATCCTGCACCCACGGCAGTTCTATGATCTGCTTGAGAGATTTTTCTTGAAACTCGGCGATCAATCTATGCAGCAGGCTGCTGTCGCGCACTCCCTCAATAACCTGCATGAGTTTCATCGCCGGTTCTTGAAGATCCACCGCCGCTTTTGCGCTTTCAAACTGCGCGCTGTCGATAATATTCGCCCATTTTATAAGCTCCGCCAGCCTGCCGGAATCGAAGCCGAAGTGCTTCAAGAGCATCTCGACGATGAACTTGGTACAGGATTGATAGGTT
This sequence comes from uncultured Acidobacteriota bacterium, assembly GCA_964506795.1. Classification (GTDB taxonomy): domain Bacteria; phylum Acidobacteriota; class UBA6911; order UBA6911; family UBA6911; genus UBA6911. The sequence continues at coordinate 2,853 of CAZDMR010000078.1, forward strand.
GGATCGTAGAATTTCCTGCCGCTTTTATCCGCCTTAAAATGCGCTTCATCCTCCCGGGTGAGAAATGCGCTCTGGTGATGGTCAAACCACCAAGTCAACCGCGGGTCGCTGGAGTATTTGAAATCGACGATTGCATTCTCGTCCCCTTCAAAATTAACGTCCAGGAAAACCTCGCCGGCCCGATGGGCCAGTCCCTCGTAAACAAATTCGCAATTCTTGCATAGGGCGTTTTTATAGAAGTTGGTGAAAACAGCGGCGGATGCCAGTCCATCGAAGCAGTTGTTGTGAAAATATATTTTGATCATCGGCATACAGCCTCGCGAGTATTGCCAAAAGCCAAATGGGGCAAATAGTAACCCGGAATATCCTTGAAGAATCCTACAGGCTACCACACAAGACCCTGTATTTCAAATTTCGCTGTTTCCCTAATTTGCTGGCGAAAGATGCTTTGCAATGATATATTATGGGGTTTGTTCAAATTTAGCGGCTCCGTTGGGAGCGTGCCTAAATGACGAGGCTGATATGAAAAAAGGAATTCATCCTAAATACTACAACGTGACGGTTACCTGCGCCTGTGGGAACAAGTTTGAGACCCGCTCCACAAAGCCGGAAATCCGACTTGAGCTTTGTTCTGCCTGCCATCCGTTCTTTACCGGCAAACAAAAACTGGTTGACACCGCAGGGCGGATCGAACGCTTTCAAAGGCGATACGGTCTGCAGAAAAACGAACAACAACCCTGACTCAGAGAGTTTTGATGGCGGAAGCAAAGCTCAAAGCATCGCCCGAAGATATTCTGGTAGGAGGTCAAGCGGTCATCGAGGGTGTTATGATGCGGACGCCCAACGCGTTTGCGGTGGCCGTGCGGCGCGAGGACGGCACCATCGAAGTGAAAAGGGAATTCGTAAAGCGGCTGTCCGACTATTGGCAGCCGTTTTCGTGGGTGATTATCCGCGGGTTTGCCGTTTTGCTGCAATCCGTGGCGCTGGGGATGCGCGCGCTCAATTATTCCATCAACGTCTCGCTAAAGAACGCGGCCGCGGATCCCGAGGAAAATTCCTCAAAGGAGCAAAAGGGGGACGCGATTCTTCCGGTAGCCGGCTCCATGGTTTTAGGCGTCGTGGCCGCTGTTTTTATCTTTATCCTCCTTCCACTTTGGATCACGACTTGGCTGGGAGGCTACATTCCGGCCTTTCACAATTGGATAGTTTTTAATCTGGCCGACGGATTGATCCGCGTTATTTTCCTGGTAAGCTACATCCTACTCATCGGCATAATGAAGGATATCCGCAGAGTGTTCCGATACCACGGCGCTGAACATAAAGTGGTGTATACATGGGAAGCCGGGGAGGAGCTCACGGTTGAAAACGCGCGGCCCAAGTCGACTCTGCATCCGCGATGCGGGACAAGTTTTCTGCTGTTCGTGATGGTCGTCAGCATCCTGGTGTTCTCGCTCTTCAAGTTCGACAGTTTCTGGGCGATTTTTCTCTCGCGGCTCGTGCTGATTCCTCTTGTCTCGGGTCTGTCCTACGAATTGATTCGCTTATCGGCGCCCCGCCGCCGCAGCATTTTCTTCCGATTGATTGCTTTTCCGGGATTGGCGCTTCAACGCGCCACAACGCGGGAGCCCTCCGATGATCAATTGGAAATCGCCATCCGCGCCCTGAAGGAATCCATCGAACTCGAAAAAATCAAGGCCCGAGAAATGGAAACGGCCGCTTAGCGGGCCCGCCCGAATTTTTGACCGCCGAATCAACCAGACCCCATAGACGGATATCCCATGATTGAAAAACTCAATGCCCTGGAAAAAAGATTCGAAGAATTGAATGTTCTCCTTGCGGATCCGAAGAATATTGCGGATCAAGCAACCTACCAGAAGCTTGCCAAATCCCATAGGGATCTGCATGACATTGTGGAAAAATTCCGCGAGTACAAGGGCATTCTGAACGGGATTGAAGAAATCAAAGCTCTAAGCGCGTCTGAGACGGACCCGGAAATGCGCAAGCTCGCCGATGACGAATTGGTCGTGCTTCAGGAACGGGAAAGGGAATGTCGGAAGGATCTCCAGTGGCTGTTGATGCCGAAGGATCCCAACGACGAGAAAAACGTGCTTCTGGAAATTCGCGCCGGGACCGGAGGAAACGAGGCAACCCTGTTCGCGGCAGAGCTCTTCCGCATGTATTCCCGGTACACGGAACGCATCGGATGGCGGATCGAAATTATGGAAGAGCATCTGTCCGAGGTGGGAGGATTTAAGGAGATTATCGCAATCATCGAAGGGAACAGCGTTTACAGCAAACTCAAATATGAAAGCGGAGTCCATCGTGTTCAGCGCGTTCCGGAAACCGAGGCCAGCGGCCGCGTTCATACCTCGGCCGTCACCGTTGCCGTCCTTCCCGAAGCCGACGAGGTGGAAGTGGTTATCGATCCCAAGGATATCCGCATCGATACTTTTTGTTCGTCCGGCCCCGGCGGCCAATCGGTGAATACGACCTATTCCGCCGTTCGAATCACCCATATTCCGACGGGACTGGTCGTTTCCTGCCAGGATGAAAAATCCCAGATCAAAAACCGAGCAAAGGCCATGCGCGTGTTGCGGTCAAGGCTTTATGACCTCGCCCTCCAGGAACAGCAAAACTCAATCGCGCAGAACCGACGAAGCCAAGTGGGCAGCGGGGACCGGAGCGAAAAGATCCGCACTTATAACTTCCCGCAGAACCGCGTCACGGATCACCGCATCGGATTGACTCTTTACTCGCTCTCCAGTTTTATGGACGGGGACATCGACGCAATGCTTGAAGCGCTGTTCACCCATTACCAGGCGGAGAGATTGAAAGAGGCCGTCTGACAAAATCCGACAATCCGCTGTAAAATAAAAAACCCTGGTTGTGTTTTCGCTTAACCCGGATTTGGAACAAAGATCCCGATATGCATAACGTCGCAGCCGCTCAGGAATGGGCTCGAAAGGAATTGAAGCAGGCCCACATAGATTCGCCGGAGCTCACCGCAGACGTCCTGGTCGGTTTTGTGCTCGGCTGGAACCGGTCGCGCGTCCTCGGCCATCCCCGGCATCCCCTGCAGGAAGAAACATGGTTAGATTTGCAAAATCTGGTTTCGCGCCGCGCGCGCGGGGAGCCTCTCCAATATCTGACGGGCGAAAGGGAGTTCTTCGGATATCTTTTTCGGGTTACGCCGGATGTCCTGGTTCCGCGGCCTGAGACCGAGTTTCTGGTGGAAAAGGCGCTGGACTTGGCCCGAGGCTCCTTGCTCCCGAAGCCCCGTTTCCTGGACGTCGGCACCGGCTCGGGCTGCATTGCGATTTCCATTGCCGCCGAAATCCCCTCATCGGTCTGCTGGGCGGTCGATATTTCTCTTGAGGCGCTGCGGGTGGCGCGCCAGAATTCAATCCGGCATTCTGTGGCCGATAGAATTGTGTGGATCCAGGCGGATCTCCTCGATTGCTTTCCCCGGAAACCCAGCTTTGATTTCATCGTATGCAATCCTCCTTATATTCCATCCGGGGATTATGGTAGTCTGCCCCCCGAAGTCCGGGATTATGAACCGCAGGAAGCATTGATAGGCGGCGAATCGGGGCTGGATATATACCGCCGCATGGTTCCGGGAGTCTCGTCCCGCCTCGCCGCAGGGGGATCTCTTCTGCTCGAGATGGGCGCCGGACAGGCGGAACCCGTCGCGGCATTGGTTAAGCGGGAAGGGCTCTTCATAGAAACGATTATTAACGATTTACAGGGGATTCCGCGTTGCCTGGTTGGACGGAAACAGCCTCTGGGGATGCCGTAAAAATGGATAAGATTCGAGTCGTGGGCGGCAACCGCCTGGTCGGAAGAGTGGAAATCAACGGCGCTAAGAATGCCGCATTGCCCGCCATGGCGGCATCTCTTTTAACCGCCGATTCGGTTTACCTGGAAAATGTTCCTTATGTCAGGGATACCCTGACGACTCAAGATTTATTGCGGGAGATGGGAGTCGAGGCCGAGATCCTGGAAGACGGCAGCGCAACGCTTAAAGCTTCCGATGTTGCGTCTCAAGAGGCGCCCTATGAATTGGTTAAAACAATGCGGGCCGCAATCCTCGTGCTCGGCCCTCTTATGGGCAGATTTAAAAAGGCAAGTGTTTCTCTGCCGGGAGGATGCGCCATAGGGGCCCGCCCGATTAATTTGCATATCATGGGATTGGAACGCATGGGAGCCAAATGCGACGTTACACACGGGTATGTGGATGCGGCTACTTCCGGCCTGCACGGCTCCTATATCATGATGGATACGGTTACCGTGACGGGAACCGAGAACCTGATGATGGCCGCCACGCTGGCGGAAGGTGAAACCGTTTTGGACAATGCCGCCTGCGAACCCGAGATCACTGACCTTGCCTCCATGCTCCGCGATATGGGAGCGCAGATTGAGGGAGACGGGACGCGGACCATCCGGATCCGCGGCGTGAAGAAGCTTCACGGATGCCGGCATCGCATCATCCCGGACCGAATAGAAGCCGGGACTTTCGCCGTAGCTTCCGCAATCACGCGCGGTGATGTGGAAGTCTCGAATTGCAATCCGAGGCATTTGACCGCCGTTCTGGCTCAATTGAGCCAAACAGGAGCTCAAATTTCGATTGGGCCGGACAGTTTTCGAATCAAGGGCAGGGATCCGATTTCTTCCAAAAACGTCACGACATACCCTTATCCGGCGTTTCCAACCGATATGCAGGCGCAATATATGGCCTTAATGACGCAGGGAAACGACAGCGCGCTCATTACCGAAACGGTTTTCGAAAATAGGTTCATGCATGCGTTGGAGTTGATCCGAATGGGAGCGGACATTACGGTGGAAGGAAGGCAGGCGATGGTTAAGGGCAGAAAGATTTTAACCGGCGCCCGGGTTCAGGCATCGGACCTGAGGGCGAGCGCTTCGCTTATATTGGCCGGCTTGGTTGCCGAAGGAGAAACCTGGATAGACCGGATCTATCATCTGGATCGCGGGTATTACCGCATTGAGGAAAAACTGGCTCAACTCGGAGCCCAAATCGAGCGCGTTCCCTGACAGCCCGCGGCGAGCAAGCTGTTTTTTATGCCTATAAGAAAGGGATAATGAAGATGTTCGGATGCGTTTTCTGCCAGGTAGCCGCTCATGAAAAACCGGCAAAAATCCTTTATGAAGATGAAGAGTGTGTCGTTTTTCGCGACATCCGCCCTCAGGCCCCGGTTCATCTGCTGGTCATTCCCCGAAAACACATCGCCTCTTTGAACGATGTCCAGCAAGAGGATCAAACGCTGCTCGGCCATATGCTGGTCGTTGCAGCGCGCATAGCTAAAGAGCAGGGCATCGACGGTCCCGGGTATCGAACCGTCATCAACACCAACCCAAAGGCAGGCCAGACGATTTTTCACCTGCATATCCATATTCTGGGGGGGAGACTTTTTCGCTGGCCCCCCGGATAATTGATTCCAGCGAGGGACATGATGGGAAAAGAAGAAAAGCCCGTACAAATTATCGCCGATCACAGCCTGAATTCTCCGAGAATCTATTCCAACTACGTGCAGGTCAGTGTTTCCCCCATCGACTGCACCTTGACTTTTTGCGACGTCATCGGGCCTCAAAGCGAGGAAGAGGGGCTTAAAATGCAAAAGACCGGAATGTTGCCTGCCCCGGTAAAGGCCGTTATCGCGATTCCCACACAAATTGTGGACGGCTTGATCCAGGCGCTTCAGGCACAACGGGACAAGCAGATCGGCGGCGGCAAACCATCGAGCGGAACGACCGTACAATAAAAAACAGGGATTATTTCAGGACCGGCCGGGCTTCCAGATTATTGACGAAGTTTTTATTGCTTCGAATCCTCACGAATAATCCGGGTTAGCGGATCACGCGGGCGCTTCCGCCTTTCATCACCCGCTCCACTTCCTCTTTGGTGGCCATGCTCGTATCGCCGGGTGTTGTCATAGCCAGGGCGCCGTGTGCGGCGCCGTAATTTACGGCCTCTTCGAGCTCCTTTCCCGAAAGCAGTCCGTAGATAAGACCGGAAGCGAAAGAGTCTCCTCCGCCCACTCGATCCAGGATTTCAAGGCTTTCGTACTTCCGCGCCTCCACGAAGGTGCCGCCCGCATAGGCAACGGCGCTCCAGTCGTTTAGGGAAGCGGTCTTTGCATTCCGCAGTGTCGTGGCGATAACCTTGAAGTTGGGATACTCAACGATGGCTGTCCGGATCATCTTTTTGAATTCAGCGGGATCCAGTTCCGACAAATTCTCATCCATCCCTTCAACCTGAAAACCTAAAGCGGCGGTGAAATCCTCCTCGTTTCCCAACATCACGTCCACGTAAGGGGCGATTTCCCTGTTGACTTCCACGGCCCTTGCCGTGCCGCCTATATCCCGCCATAGAGAAGGCCGGAAATTGAGATCGTACGAAATAACGGTGCCGTGCCTGCGGGCAGCCTGCATGGCTTCGATAATGACATCTTTCGTGGTCTCGGAAAGCGCTGCAAAAATACCGCCGGTATGAAACCAGCGAACCCCGTCCCTGCCGAAAATCCGCTCCCAATCAACGTCCCCCTTTTTAAGCTGCGACGCGGCGCTATGGGCTCGATCCGAGCAGCCAACGGCCGCCCGCACGCCGAATCCGCGTTCAGTAAAATTCAAACCCACGCGGCACTTGCGCCCAATGCCGTCAAACTTCATCCATAGGACATTACTGATATCCACGCCTCCCTGAAGCAACAGATCTTCCAAGAGGCGGCCCACCGGATTATCGACAATGGCCGTGACAAGCGCGCCGCGCAGACCGAAGCAGCGGCGCAAACCGCGCGCCACGTTGTACTCCCCGCCGCCTTCCCAAATCTTAAAGGAGCGCGCAGTCTGAATGCGTTCATCGCCCGGATCCAGCCGCAGCATCACTTCCCCGAGCGCCAGAATATCGTATTTGCACTGACCTTCCGGTTTCAGGTCGAGGATCCCCATAGTCATTTCCCTCCCGGGGCCGGCGGTTTTTTGTTCCTTTTGGCTTCCCTCGCATAACCCAACGCGCCGCGCACTTTGTCCTCAACGGCTTTCCAGTCTTTGTTCTTGACGTCCTCCGCCGTAATGAGCTTGCTTCCCATCCCAACGGCCACAGCTCCCGCGAGGATCCATTTGCCGATGGACTCGGCGCTGCAATCGACCCCGCCCGTAGGCATGAGGCTCGACCACGGCATCGGACCGAGCACCGACGATACGAACTTGGCCCCTCCGATCTCCTCCCCAGGAAATATTTTGCATATTTCGCATCCCAGTTCTTCCGCCTCGGAGATCTCAGACGCGCTTCCGCAGCCGGGCAAGTAGGGAATTTTGCGCCGGTTGCATATCCGCGCCACTTCGGGATTGAGCATGGGACCCACGATAAAGCTGGCGCCCGAATTAATGTAAAGCGATGCGGTGTAGGGGTCCAGCACCGATCCGGCGCCCAGAATCATCCGCGAGTCTTCCTTGCAGAGATAATGCTCAAGCGCGCTGAATACCTCGACGGCCCGATCGCCGCGGTTGACGAATTCCAGCAGCCTGCATCCCCCCCGGTTCACGGCGGCCGCCACGTTTATAGCTGTTTCGAGATCGCCGTCATAAAAAAGCGGCACCAGGCTGAGTTCGTATATTGCGTTGAGAACCTCCATTCTGAAGAATCGGGCCATCACTCCCCTCCTTCCGCGGCATTGCCGTACTTTCGAATTATCCGACAAAATATCACTCTATGTCGCAGAATGGGAATGAATATTCGGCTTTCGCCCCGTGGGAGCCTGTCCGAGTATCAGGATAGGCCGCGTTCCGGGCGGGGGCTCCCTCGGAAAGCTTGCCATTGGGCGCCGCCCATCGAAAAACGCTTGCGGGCGGCACAGATTACGGAATAAGCTCCAAGGAGTCTTATCGGAATATCACGACATGCGCGAAAATAAAGAATTCCCGGATCCCAACACGGAAAATAGAATAAAACAGCTCCCCAAAATACTTCAGGTGATATTAAGCACAGAAGGCACGGTAACGGATATTCTGTCCACATGGATCGGCGGCGATGTGACGATAGAAAAACTCATGGAGAAAGATGAAATATCCTATGTAAATGGGGACGCTGATGAGAATGATTTTGAGGTTCATTCCCTCTTAGATGAGAGAACCATCCTTGTTCGGGACAACGACAACCGCCCTCTTGTTAAGGCGGTATCGGCGGTATACCTTGAAAATCTGCCGCCTTATCTAAAGCAGAAACTTCGGGAAACGGACATCGGCATCGGCCGATTATTGCGGACTGAAAAAATCCCGACCCACCGGGAGATTAAAAAAATAGAATTTTTGCCGATATCGAAAACCGAAAATTTTTCAAAATACTTTCCGGACGAAAAATCCTCGGTGATACACAGGAGCTACGATATTTTTATAGGCGTGAAATTATCGAATAAAATCCTGACCGTAAACGAATATTGGCCCGCGTCTATAAAATTTTAGGAGTCCGTCCGAGAATTAGGATATGCCGCGTTCCGAGCGCCGCGTGGACAGATGCAAGGCGGCGCGACGCAGGCAATGTGGTGACATTGTGGAGGAGCGCCAACGCGGCAGATGTCCCTTCGGCGCCGGAATGCTTTGGGCGCAAGGGGCTTGCGGGGCGATCTCTTTGTTGCTCGTCGTCAACGATGTCCCCGCATCGCGTCCTCCTCGTGCCCCGGGCTCGCCCGCGGCGGCCGTTCGATCAGCCGTTGTATTGAGCGCTGGGATTCGAAAGTTTCCAGGAAGGCACCAGATTCAAATCCTTATAGGTGCGCTCGATCAATTCGCGGGTTCCCCAATCGCACCAGCGCACATTGGCGACTTTGTGCACGATAAGGTGTTCGGGAATACGCGCAAGCACCTGGGTTGAAAGATTCCAGGACGTAAGCGTTTGATATATCTCCGCCGCCCTTTGCGGAAAGGCGCGCACTTCGGCTATTTTCCCATATTCATTGGGGACCATTCCCTGCAGCAATTCGAGCATCCGCGAAATTTTAAAAACCATGACAAAGGTATTCCATAATCCGCCGCGCTCTATAAAATTGCGGGCTCCGTCGGCATCCGGCTTTTCCGTAAAGGCCTCCACCCGGAAAGCGTATCCGGCCGTCTTCAGCCTTTCGGCCGGCAGGATATATCCATAACCGGTTTCCGGCCTGTCCGGAACCGCCCCAAGGATGACGATTTTATCCCGGAAGCGGGATACCGTATGCACCGCGCGCAAAACGTGAGTGATAAACGCCCAATCGTTGTCGACATAATGGTCCGTCGGAAATACGGCCACCGTTGCATCGGGATAGGTCTGCTCCAAGCGCATCAGCGCAAAAAGCATCCCGGGGCCGGTATCCTTATTCTGCGGCTGTACGATGATGTTTGATTCCGGAATGGAGTTAACCTGATCCAGCGCCAACTGAAGATGGTTCCTGTTAATAATGACACTTATGCGATCGGGATCAGCGAACAGCGAAGCCCGGGAAATTGTGGCTTCAAGCATGGATGATCCCTGCAGCAAGCGGCAATATTGCTTCGGGATAGGAACGCCTGTGATTTCACTCGTCAAATCCTGCAGACGTCTTCCGTCCCCGCCGGCCAGCAGTAAAGCGATACGATTGGAAAGCTCGTACGAGGCAGTGCGGCTTCGATTGGTTTCGCGATCAATGATGCTGCGGACCAGGGATCGCATCGCGCTATTCCTTTCCAACCAGTTGCGCTATTTCAACCGGGGTTATTCATAACCCTCGTGTGCGGCGGGGGATCCGGCCATGTCCGCGACGCCTCTACGAATCCTCGGGGATAATCGGCGTTAAGAGCTTCGATTCGATCTCCGCTTCCGCTTCCAACCAGTCTCCCAATTCATGGCCGGGAGCGAAATCGCGCCGTTCCGCGCGGAAATAAGCCGCCTCCGCTATCAGCCGGTGTTTTTCCTCAATTGTTACTTCCGCCACCTCGTTGCCGGCCACTGCTCTCTTTTTTTTGAACTCGCCGCGCCCGATACCGGTCGCTTCAGCGGCGTTTGTTACAAAGCTTTCCAACTTATTCGCGATCGATGTTTTTTTGGACCCGCGTTTTTTATTGTTTGCCTTGGATTCTGCCCGCATCATAGCTCCAAATAAGAATATAAAGGTTAGGGGATTAACCCGGATTATTCATGAAGCTTCTGCTGCGGCGCCCGCATCCCCGCTCTTGCCGCTCGCCGCAGATTTCTAGTTTGTGACGAACACCCTTACTGAATTAATTTCCGCGATTAGCCGGTCCCTTACAGTTATTTTGCGGCTGCTTGACTTGATTTTTGACCCGGCGCTTTAGATCCGCAACGGCAATTAAACAACAAAATTTTTAAATATCTTATAGCAAGTCATTCCAGGAAACAAGGATTGTCGAAAATTATCTGAGATTCATATAGCAGCGCACGTTCATCGACGGATATCGCATCCGCACAGGCCGAATCGGAATGCTATGCGCTTCAGGAATATTTCAGGCCAAGGAAGAAATGTGTCCGGGTTTTCACCGGCTTCGGATTTATGCGCAAGACCAAGAAGCCGTTGCCTTTGCGTGGCCGGGGTATTCTTTCAGTGAATTGTCCGCATCAGCCCGAATCCACATGGGCTATTCCCGGACCGGCCTTCATATAGAGGTCTTTTCGGATAAGGACGAATGATAGTCCAACCTTCATTCATCAGCTCGTTCAGCGCCCTCTGCTTGTCAGACCATCGGCGGGTCGATTCCCCGGGATCGGCGAACAGATTCGTCAGAAAGTGCCATTTCCCGTTTTCATGTTCCAGCCACGCGTATCGATTCACGGCGCCTCCTGAAAATCCTCGGGAGGATTACGCCGTTCTGAGGGCCTCCCGATCGACTAGGCATGCAAGTCCGCATCTCCCGTAGGATTCCAGAAGCGGTATTTACCCGTGCGCCGGATGCGGACTCATAAATATTATTTCGGCTCAAGCACCGTCTGATTATAAAAAGCAATCCCTATGCCATATGGCGACCAGGATAGCTTTTGAGCCATAAAAAAAGCAAGCTGAGGATTATTAACAATTTGCAAGCATTCGGAAATGGATGGAATCTGTGCATGATCCCGCAAACGCCCGGGCCGCGAGAAATGAAATGCTGATTTTCCGCACATAGGTGATCAAAATCAGCATTGTTCTGTTGAGCTACGGGATGCCGGGCGCTCCGGCCGCGGCGAATTGTGACAAATGAGTGATATAAGTCACTGCAGCCGTCTTGCTTGCTGATTAGAATGCCCCAAGAATCTTGACTTTGACAAAAATGCTTTTAACTTGGGCAATATCATGACAAACGGTCAGAAATTGGAACGTCTTCGATTATGGGTTACCTATCCCTGGATCAACAAAGAGGAAAGGGATTTCACCTTCCTTGTATCCCAGCTTGAAGAAGCGCACTTGGATTCAGTATACGATTCGCTTGAAATTTTGCCCGATAAGCACCTTTGGGAGCGAACCGTACAAAGGCTTGCCAGCATTGGGTTCGACGGATGGCTCTACATACTTACACACCAGTGTTTTACTCGAAAGGTTTTTACGGATGAGCTGAACACGGCGATAGACCGAGCTCTAGAGCGCATGGGATCCGATTTTCCGGTGGTCGGCTTGCTTTACGGTATTTCATCCCAGCATGTTCCGCCAGTCCTGCGGGTAAGGCCTTGCGTCTCTTTGGGAGATGCCGACTGGAAACAACAAGTATCGTATATGATGAAGCAGCGCACGCCTCATGGGAAGAAAGCTCAGGGGCAGCCCGAGACACGATTTGTCTGGAAGGTGCATCCTTGCTACGGCGACAATCCCTCGCTGACTGCCGTCGAGGTTCGATCAAAAGATGAGAGTATCCAATACTGGCGTTTTGCAATTCCAAAGTCCAGCCACCCGGCCCAATGGGGACAGGGACCGTCCGGGGGGAAGGAAATTTCCCGCATCCGATTCGCCGAAGCTTCAGGCTTGGGCCGATACGGCAACCACGAAGTAACCTGGTTCGGAGCCGCAAATATTATTTCCAATACCGAAAGCGCCTACGCCGTGTTCTCCGGATCCTTGCCTGAATTTATATGTTTTGGTCCAGCTCAAAGCCCGTTCGGTTCTCCAAAGGACATGGAAATTTATTGGACCGCCTTTTCAGGCAAATCCATTGATTCCTGCGGGTCACGCCAGGATAGGCCCGGCAGCCCATCCTAGGAATCCGTCCGAGTATTAGAATGCGCCGCGTTCCCGTCTCGGCGTCCAAAA
>CAZDMR010000079.1:0-15029 GCA_964506795.1 uncultured Acidobacteriota bacterium
AAGGCTTTCATAAGGAAAATAGTGTTTTTCTACCCACTATGTTGGGAGAAGAGCCCTTTTTTCTTTCAAGCTGAATGCGGTGTTCGAGGTATTTGCGGCCCCGATAGAATCGATGAAGACGGTCAAGGCCTTCTTGAAGTTTGAAGAAATCGAACTCTTCCCCGGTTGCCATATCCAGCTTGTCATGAATCACTTCATTTTCTATAACCGCATTCCCTGAAATCTCCACGGCGCCGATTTTTTCCTCCCGGATATCGCCTCCGCCCGACTTCGTTGCGGCACCGCCGAACTGCAGTTCCTGTCCCACGCTGAGCCGATAACTGTTGTCGCTTTGCCTTATCGCCTCGGTCTCGAAATTCCGGGCGACATCATACTGAACCGTCACAATCCGGTCGCCGGCATCCATGAGATTCATTGAATAGATAAGGAAAAGACTGCTCGTTATATCGTCTCCTATCGTAAGCCGGGCGCCCGGATTTGCTTCCGGGCTTATCAGGCTCGGATCGATCCGGACAAGCGACAATCCCACCGCCTCCTCGGCTTTGTGTGAAAGCAATCCGGTCATCCGGCCGGAAAGGTACGATTCCACCTGTTCTCTGGCTACGTTGAGCCCCGATCCCTGCAGATCTTCGAGCCGCCGCCCCATCAGAAGCACGGCAATGATGTCCGCTTTGGAAAGCGATGGATCGGATGTGAGTTCGGCCTTGAAATCCTCGGGAGTTCCGGAAAGATTGAGCGAAATGTCATAACCGCTCGCTTCCGTAACTGCCAGTATATCCAGCTCCGGCACGATTTTTGCCTGGTTAAAGAAAGAAACCGTCCCTCGCTCTATTAAATAGTCTCTCTCGCTGAAATATAGCTTTCCCCCTTCATCCAGCGTTACTGTTCCGATCAGTCCGGGGCGATAATAGCTGCCGGTCAGCCTAAGGTCCGCATTTACGGTTAGCTCGGCGAGATTGTTATCTATCAATAGAGGCGACCGCGTGTCGATAGCCACATTGAAGCGCAGCCTGGACAGGAAAGGATTCTCGTCGCCGGCGAATTCGGTGCTTTTTCGGGATTGAAAGTAGTTCATCAATTCTCCCGCCACGTCCAGTTGTTCGCGGTACGATCCTTCCAGCACATGCGTGGCGCCGCCGAGGAAAAGAAAATCGCCGTAGGAATGAAGGAACAGATCGCTGGATATCCGCGTCCTCATGCCGTCCGGATAATTAAAGAAGCCGTTTTTCAGAGATATATCGATTTTTGCATCCCGAATCCCGGAAGCTGAATAAGCGGCTGTTCCGGCGATATTCAAGTCTCCACCGTTCAGACTGCCTGAAAATGTCTCGATATCGACGCTTTCTCCCTTGATCCGGAGCATGACATCCAGGGCGCTCGCCGAAACGGGCGGAGTCGGAAGCGCAAATTCACCGTCCTTCATTTCAAAGAATCCCGACACTTCCGGCGCCGGAAGGCTTCCGGCGAGTTTAAGCTCAAAATGGCTGTCGCCTTCGGCTCTGAAGCCGTCGACAAAAACTGCCGCAATGCCGATATTGACATCCCCATCGATGCTCACGTCGATCCTTTTGTCCCCAATCAAATCGACGGCGCCTTTTGCATTCAAGCGAGCGGCAGGGGCGCTGAGAAGAAAACGTTCGATCCTGAGCTTTCCGTCGGCGATTGTGAGCTGCACCGGGTCCGCCTGCCGGACCTCGTATTCGGAAGTCTTAAGCTGGAAGCGGTTGAAGTCCGCTTTGACCCGCAGGGAGCCGAGATCTTTAGGGTCAGGCGTTTCCCCTTCCAGATGAAAGCCGACGATTCCCGTTACGGCTTCCGGAAGCAGCCGGATGTCACTCAAGTGCAGATCTTGAACATCCGCGGAAAACCGCGCCGGCTCTGTGGCCCCATTTCGGCCGGGGCTGGACCCATTGAATAACAGGGCGACCGGGATCTCCCCTTCGGCCCGTATCTCCCCCGGCCCAATGGCGGCGGAGAAGGAATGAATTTCAGCAATGCCTTTGCGGTATGCGGCATCCAGATGAATGCTCTCAATCCTGCTTCTGAAGCTGGAATGATGAAAGCTCCCGTCGGCCAGAGCCAGCTTCACCGCGGGATCCACTTCTTTCAGGCTTCCGCTCAGAGTTCCGTCGACACGGGCTGTCCCGCCGGCAGAGAAATCCTGATGCCCCGGCATGAATCCGATGAGATCCGACAGGTTCAGAAGGCCGCTGAAATCCAGAGAGCCGGAAGGGACGCCGCGATCCAGCGGCAGCGATCCGCTTGCCGAAATTGTTGAATCCCCCATAGCCAGAGAGAACGAATCGCAGATAATGCGCCGATTCCGGTAGCTCAGGTCTATCGGATCCGGATTCCGGATGTCCCGGCCCTGAATGGATGCCAGAAAATCGGCAATAAGCAGACGTGCGCTTGCCTCCCTCCACCGGACGAGGCTCCCGGACGCCTGAATTGCGGCTGTTATGCCTCCTTTCAAAACCTCGTCTTCCGGCAAACGGACGTCCAGCCTTGATAGGTCCGCATCAACCTCGGCTTCGATCTGCGCCGGATAGGGATGCTGCATGCCGACGCCCGCCTTTGAAACAAAATTGAATCGGGGAAGACGCGTATCGATTTCCGCAAGCTGCGGATCCACCTGGGCCGTCAGGTGCAGTTCTCCCAACCGCCGGCTCCCGATTTTCAGATCGCCGAGGTCCAATTCCGCTTTCATGAAGGGGCTGTCCAGAGCACCCTCCCCGCTTGCGGTCAGATTCATCTCCCCCGGCACGGCAAGGCCGGCGGGAAGGGTCATATCGTTCAAGCGGAGCCCGGCTGCGCTCGCCTTAAAACTGTATTTTCCGGTTTTCCGGCTGTAGCTTCCTGCCGCAGCAAGCCGGCCCGGTTCTTCGCCGGGTTTCGGCTGCACCAGCTCGAATTTCCTCAATTCGATTCGGCGGTCCGCGATGTGCGCCTGCATTTCCAGCGCGCCCAGGCGCTGCCCGTAAGCGGCCAACTCCGAAATGGAAAGGGATGCCGACAGATCGATGTCGTCAATGGCGCCTCCGAGGGTTACAGCCAGATTGAAACTGCCCTCAACCGGAATGTTCCGCCCCAAGCCGGCCGCAACCGCGTCAAGGGATCCATTCTCCACGCCGGCCTTGATATCCAGTTCTGCGGCTTCTTCCCCAAGGCCGATTTCACCGCTTGCCGTCAAAGCCTGACCTTTCCAAACGGCGCCCACCCTATCGAAAATAAGGCGCTCAGGACTGTACCGCACGTGCGCATTGATATTCACACCGCTGAGTCCTGCGATATCGGTGAGTGGAGCGTCCGCAGTTGCATCCACTTGAAGCGCGCCCAGAGCGCCTCCCAGTTCTGCATTAACCACCAAGGGACCGTCCAATTCCGTACCGACAAGCGAACCCTGTTCCCGTCCCAGAAAAGCTTCGAGCCCGTCGATGAACGGTTCCATGCGGTCTGTATCCGCATGAAAGGTTCCTTCTATGCTCCGCCCGGCAGCCAGAACCACCTTGCCGTTTAGATTCACGCCGAGCACTTTTCCGGAATCAATATTGAAGGCCGTATTATTCCCGTGTGTTACGGCTGTTACGGCAGCCGTAACGGGAAGAACGTCATGAACGGGACGGCGGCGGGTTGCGGAAATAAGGAGGTCTGCATTGGCTTCGGCATGCTCGAATTCCGTTCCACTCCACTTCGCCTCCAAATTTCCGTGGATACGGCTCGCAATGCCGATTGGGAGCAGCATGCGCGTAACCGGCTCGAGATCCAGCTTTTTGAACCGGATGGTTGCCGAACTTTGCCGGCTATTGTTCGAAAGATCCAGGCCCCCGTGTCCGGAAACCGAACCGTATGGCGAATCGATATTCAAGGATCGGACACGGATCCGATTCGCATTGCGGTCCCAAGATCCGCCGATCGATACATCGACACCCTTTAGGTCTTTAAAAATAAGATCGTTCCCCGAAACCTCCGAAGAAATAAACATTGTTGAATAAGAGCCGGAAGCGGAAGCCCTGATTTCCACTTGTCCTCCGGCCTTCTGATCGTATCCGAAAAATTCAGCCAGCTCTTCCATGCTCAGGCCCGCCACCGCGTTGGATTCAATTTCCGGATGCTCGAATCCGTTGATTGTTCCGGCAAGGTTCAGTTGAGAATTTCCGGCGCTTAATTCCAGCTTTGTCAATCTCAGCATGGATGGCTTCAATTCCGCGTCAAGGCCGAGACTGCCGACCGGCAATGCCTCGTCCGAATAGTCAACACGGCCCGGTTTTTCAGCGCGAAACCGCATGGATTGGGACCATTCCGAAACGTCGCCCTCCATTTCAATCGTCCAGAGCGGCAGATGGATTTCGATGCTGCTTTGATGATTGCTGTAACGGAGCGATCCTTCGCGAATGGAAAGCTTCTCGATGAGAAACGGGAGCGGAAGGAAAGAACCGCCGGACTCCTTCCCGTAGGCCGGATTAGTACCTTCAGGGAGATTATCCTTCCCCTCTGAATCGACGATTATTTGGACTTCAACCCCTTCAAGGCGGGCGCTCTCAATCACGGGTTTCCGCTTGAGCAGGCTCAGAAAGCTCACTTCCGCGCGCACGGAATCGGCGGTTAAAAAGGGAGGCCGGTTTACGGAAGCTGCGGAGCCGAGCGCCAGGGAATCGAGTTCGGCTGAAAGCGCAAACAGGTTGTAATGCATGGCGTCCGCAGTCAATGTAATTCCCTGGCTCGATTCAAGGAAACCGCTCAATCGCCGGAGCGCATAGTTTTGAACTTGCGGAAGGTGGAGCGCGGCAACAATCAGAAAAAGAACGCCGAAAATCCCGATTGCAGCCGCCAGGAGTTTCGAGCGTTGTTTCACAGGCATCTCGCTTTCTCTACTTTAAAGATCAGCATTTAGGGGTTCATTTGTTTACGCTGGGCTATTCCGACGAAACGATACTCTATTTCATTATTATAGACCGGCGAAGGGCTTGATTTGTTGCAGGCGCCTTTGGGGCTGAAGATTGGCCTTCCCGCATTTCAGCCCTGCGGTACAATTGGAAAATGAAATTATCCTCCCTGCGGCCTTTATGGATGAAAATTCAAAGCGCCTTGAGTCTTCTGCGCGAAACGTTTGTCCAGTGGGAAAGGGATAATGCCATACAGCTATCCGCAACGGTCGCCTTCTACATGGTCTTTTCCTTTGCCCCCCTTTTGATTCTCGTGGCGGCCGCTGCCAGTTCCCTTTTCGGGAGGGAAGCCGTACAGGCGGAAGTTATGAATCAGCTGGAGGGAGTGCTCAGCCGATCGGGCACAAAAATGGTTCAAACAGTTCTGCAAAACGCGCAGTCGTCCTCGACCACCGCGACCCTGATGGGATTGGCCGTAATGCTGTTCGGCGCGACGGCGGTTTTTGTGGCCCTGCAGGATGCCTTGAACCGAATCTGGGGAGTTGCCGTTAAATCCGGCAACAAGATGGCTCATTTCTTCAAAAAGCGCCTTACTTCCTTCCTCATGCTGCTGGCGCTTGGCGGGCTGCTGCTGGCTTCGACCATTATCGGAACCGCGCTTTCAATTGCAGACGACTATTTAAAGGACACATTCCCCCGGACCCAGATCTTGGATCACGCCCAATTCTTAGTTTCGATTGTCCTGGCCGCGGTTCTGTTCGGCGCCATCTACAAGATTTTGCCGGACGTGAAGATAGCGTGGGCGGATATCTGGGTCGGCGCCTTCGTCACGTCGCTGCTCTTTAACCTGGGAAGAATGCTGCTGGGAATTTATCTGTCCCGCAGCACGATGGGTTCCTTGTACGGCGCGGCGGGATTCTTTGCCGTCTTTCTAATCTGGATTTATTATTCCGCACAGGTCTTTTTTATCGGAGCGGAATTTATGCAGGTTTATGCCAGGAAACGCGGAGTTCCGATCAGGCCCGACGATAACGCGGTTTTCTTCAGGATCGAGACATACAAAGAACCTGTTTGAATTGGCTCGCCGGCGCAAGGCAATCATCCATCCCGGATAGACTGAAAATGGAGTGCGCGGTTCCGCTATTTAAACCGCATTATTCATGAGGATTAAGCGCTTCGTATCCCGATACAATATCCAGAAGTTCCTCTGTTATGGCCATCTGCCGCCGGCGATGGAAGTGCGAATTCAATTCCGCCAGGCGCTCTTCGAGGTTTTTTTCCGCTCCCTGCATGGAGGCGAGCCGGCTGGCGTTCTCGCTGGCGAGAGATTCCGCAAAAGCCTGGTACAAAGAAACAAAAAGAAACTGGCGGACCAGCCTCGAAAACAATTGTTCCCGCGGCATGGTAAAAATCGGAAGGGCGCGCCCGGGCCATTCGCGTGCGCGCACCCTGTGCAGCCATTCCCTGTCGATGGGTAGCATCTTTAGCCTGTAGGGTTCGTAGGAAGCCCCGGAAAGATGCCTGCAATAAAAAAGTTCAACCCGACCGATCCCCCGCTGCGAGTGCCAGTTCTCGAGGACCATCAAAAATTCCTGTACCCGTGGAATGATTCCGGATGCGGATCCGGGAACGGAGAATATTTCTTCAACATTTTGTCCGGCATCCTCCAGGCGGGCGGCCGTCCGATGCCCGACTGCGATCAACGCCCGCGCATCCCCGGCAACCTGCCGCTTGTGAAAAAAGTCCATCGCGTAGCGCACTATTTCATCATTCAAGGAACCGCACATGCCTTGGTCGGATCCGAAGACGATCGCGGCCAGCGAGCCCGATTCCAAATCCTTAAGATTGCCGGCGGCATCCGTTTCCTGTCTCAAAAGGACTTGTATTCCCATTTCCACGGTGCGGTTGTATTCCCTCAGGGATTGGACCGCTTTTTCGTACTGATGGATACTCACCGCGGCCAGGGCTTTCATCGTCTTAACAACGGATTGCAGATCCCCTGCGGTTTCAATTTTCCTCTTCAGCTCTTCCGGTGTCTGCATGCTGGTTTCCCCGAAATGGCCCGGCCGCTTCCCCGGCGGATCTTACAAGCGCTTTCCGGTCTTCGGAGGAAAGCGCCTCGCCGGACCGGATTCGATCGCCTACTTCCGAAAGTTCTTCGCTTACACTGCGCCGCAGTATTTTTTCGATTTCGGCAATGTCCGGAATTCGGACGTCGTCCAGCAAGCCGCTTGATACTGCAAGCAGCACGGCAATCTGTTCATGCACCGGTATGGGCGCATACTGCGGCTGTTTGAGGATTTCCCGAACACGACGCCCGCGCTCCAGAGTTTTGCGGGTTTCGGGATCCAGTCTTGTTCCGAACCGCGCGAAGGATTCCAGCTCCTCGAACTGGGAGTAAGAAAGACGCAGGTCTCCTGCGACGGCGCGATAGGCTTTGAGCTGCGTTTTTCCGCCCACCCTGGAGACCGATTTGCCGACATCCACCGCGGGAAGGATGCCTTTTTGGAAAAGATTGGGAGAAAGATATATCTGCCCGTCGGTAATGGATATCAGGTTCGTCGGGATATAGGCGGATATATTCTGCGCTTCCGTCTCGACAATGGGCAGCGCCGTAAGCGAACCGCCGCCAAGGCTTTCCTTCAGATGCGTGGATCGTTCCAGAAGGCGGGAATGAATATAAAAAATATCGCCCGGATAAGCTTCCCTGCCGGGAGGGCGGCGCAGAAGCAGGGAAAGCTCCCGGTAGGCCCTTGCATGGCGCGTAAGATCGTCATAGATCAATAGAACATCCCGGCCCTGTTTCATGAAGTATTCGGCCATGGCGGTGGCCGCATAGGGAGCTGCAAATTGCCGACCCGGCGGATCGTCTTCCGTTGTCACGATGATGATGGAATACTCCATGGCCTTATGCTCGATAAGATCGGCCCTGACTTTGGCAATTTGCGACGATTGTTTGCCGATGGCGCAGTAAATGCAGAGGACGTCTTTGTCTCTTTGATTAATGACGGCATCCACGGCGATGGCGGTTTTTCCGGTTTGGCGATCGCCCAAAATCAATTCGCGCTGGCCGCGCCCGATGGGGATGAGGGCATCCACAACCTTGAGCCCTGTCTGTAAAGGGACCGTTACGGGGTCGCGATCCATAATAGCGGGCGCCGGTTTTTCAATGGGATGCCGCGCCGCTCCCCGTACGGGACCCTGTCGGTCCAAAGGACGGCCCATGGCATCCATCATCCTTCCGAGCAGCGCTTCGCCCACCGGGACATCCAGCACCCTGCCGGTCCGGCGGCCTTCGCTCCCCGCTTTCAGCTCTTCAGCCCTGTCCAGCAAAATGACGCCGGTCTCCTCGGGATCCAAATTAAAAGCCATCCCGAGATAGCCGCCGGGAAACCGGATGGTTTCCTCCGACTTCACTCCGGGCAGGCCTGTGAGACGGGCGATTCCGAAGCCGATGGAGCGCACAATGCCCATCTCTTCAAATTCCAATTTGGGCGCGAACCGGTCGCTCGCGATTTCTATACTGCGAAAGGCCTCCTTTAAAACAGCCGCCAGAGCGCCCGATACGCCATTTCGATTCGAACTTTCCGTTTCTTCCTTCATACTGTCCGGCTCTTTGAGCTTTGTCGGCAATACCAGGGCTATTTTCCCGACAGGGTCAATTCCCTTGATCCGGCAATTGTTCTGCAATGGCTGCTTGCATTTCCGCTTCCATCGCTTCCAGATAATGATCCAGATTCCACGCAACCTTGTATCCGTTTATTCTCAACTCGATGCCGGATAAAATCTCCGCGGAAGTCTGGAATTGGATTTCGGCATCGCTGTTCAGGACTTCATGCAATGCCTTTGTGATCCGGTCGACGGCACCTTCGGCAAGCGGAGAAGATGTCACGACAACGGCTTCGGCATTGCCTTCGCCGAGCAGGCCGGCCATATCCCTTTTTTTATCCTCCCCGATTTCCGTGATCCGCTGCAGAAAAGTCTCCACCATTTGCTTTTCCAATTCGGCTCCGGCGAGATCTTTCAGCGCCCGGCGGCTGAGCGAAAAGAATTGATCCGCCGTTTGCTGTTTCATGTCGCGGATAAAATACTCCTTTTCTTTTTGGATCGAATCCTGCCATTTTTGTCGCTGCCGGTTAAGCTCCTGCCTGGCTTCCTGCAGCAGTTCCTCCTTCCTGGATTCCGCCTGGTTGCGCGCCCGGGACAAGAGCTCTTCCTTCTTTTTATCCATCTCCTGACTTTTGCTCCGGTATTCCTCGAGCTCTTTTTCGGCCTCCCGATGTTTCGATTCCGCTTCCTTTATCCTGGAGGCGATTTTTTCTTCCCTTTTATCCATGGCTTTTATAATGCGGCCGTAAAGGAAGCGCTTGAGAAGAAAAACCAATATCAGAAAATTGATGATTTGCGCCGCTACGGTGAACCAGTCAATGAGCACGGCAGCCTCCTGTCAGGAAGTGACATAGTCCCAGAAGGGATTGGCAAAAAGCAGGATCATGGAAACAACAAAACAGTAAATGGCGGTGGATTCAATCATCGCCAAGCCCACAAAAAGCGTGCGCGTAATCGCGTTCCTCTCATCCGGCTGCTGCGCGAGAGCGGTCATCGCCTGGGCTACCGCCCTTCCTTCTCCCAGCGCCGGTCCGATGGCGCCGATTCCTATGGTCAGGCCCGCTGAAACAACGGAGGCAATTCCGATCAATGTCTGGCTATCCATCTTTGCCCTTCTCCTTTTCTTTGTTGTCGTGAGTTATGCCGGACTTTTAATCCGGCGACCCCGAGGTTGACGACTTTTCATGCCGGGCTTGCGTGGCGGAGGCGATATAGACAATGGCCAGCACCGCAAAGATATAGGCTTGGATCAATCCCGTCAGAAGGCCCAGAGCATGCATAATGATAGGGAACAGCAGGGGAGTAATTGCCAGAAGGACGGCAACGATCTTCGTCCCGCTCATGATATTTCCGAAAAGCCGGACCGCCAGCGCCAGCGTGCGGGAAAGCTCCCCCATGATATTGAACGGCAGCATGAACGCCGTCGGCTGAATATAACGCTTCAGGTATCCGCGGACGCCCTGGTCCGCGATGCCGTATGCGGGAACCGCGATGAATACGCAGGCGGCCAGGGCCGCTGTGGTGGACAGGGATCCCGTGGGAGCCACATACCCCGGAACTATGGTCAGAACATTCGAGACGGCGATGAACAGAAACAGGGTCCCGATGAAGGGCAGGTAGCGCCCCGCTTTACGCTGGCTGACATCCTCGATCTGGGTCCGCATGCCGCCCACGATGGTTTCCAGAAGATTCTGCCAGCGCGATATTCGGGGGCCGGTGGAAAGCCTGCGGGTCGCCAGCCAGGAAAAAAGGACTAGGATGCCCATGACCGCCCAGGTCATTACAATGGTGAGATTCAGTTGAACGATCTTCCACTGCCAGATTACAACTGCATCCGGACTGATGTCTTTCAAACTCATAGGATCCATAAAACCATCTTCCTATCGAATCGGCGATGCCGCTCCTCTTCTCTGGTTGAAGCGTATCGATAATTGTCTGATTATCAAAAATCCGGCCAGGCAGGCGGCAAGATTTTCAAGGCGGCCCGCCATCAATATATAAAAGCCCGCCGCCGCAATTCCGAGCCGGCCCCAAAAACTCAATACGGCCGGCAGCCAGGGCCGGCGAGCCGAGGCAAAAAGCCGTACGGTCCACCACAGCATAAAAAAATAAACCGCACCCAGAAACACGCCTCCAAGAAAAGCGGCCGATATCGGGAGCACACTCATATCCAAAATCCTCCTTTGCTGCGAATGCGGCGGCATCTCCGAGCTCGGGATTTAGAACCAACGGGCCGGACAACAAGGGCATCCGGATCCATTGCCTCACTCACGATCCATCTCCCTTTTGACCCAAAACCAGGCGTTCCAGCATCCCAGCAGCACCCCCAGAATAAGCCCCATAAGTGTCCACGAATAAGGAGTCGACCAGCGGGAATCCGCCCAGACTCCCAACGCCAGCCCTGCGAGTGTCGGAATAGCGACGGACCATCCTACAAGGCCGAACATCCCAAGACCGAAAAACACACTCCTTTCCTTTCCCTGCCTGCCTTTGATTCTTCGATCCTTTCGCCGCAGCACCTCCCGCCTGAAATCTTCCTCGATTTTATGCCGCCTCTCCCCGGATTCATCAGAAGGACTCATGGTCCATCTCCATAAACCTGCGAACGAGATCCGCTTCCAGCTTCGCGGTGGCGGACCGGGCCTTGCTTTCGCGTTCATCCAACGTAAGGAATTCTCTTTCAATAATTTGTGAAATCTCATCCAGCCCGCGGCCCCTTACAGCCCGCGGAGTGGAAACCAGCACCTCGGCGCCCGCTTTGACCAGGATCCCTTCATCCAGGCCAATGAACTCTTCCTCTCCGTCATCCGTCTCATAGGAGAGCATTCCCGCAACCAGCGCCGCCACAAAATCGATGTGGCGGGGAAGCAGGCAAAAAGAGCCGTTCCCGGCTTCAGCCGTGATCTTGTTGACTCTGCGGTCTATCAGCACACCAGTGGGAATCAGGATTTTCAGATTCATTTCACCTCGTCGATCGCTCCAATCATATAGAGCGATTTTTCAGATACACCGGAGAATTCGCCGTTCAGAATCCTTTCGCATCCATCAACGGCCTCTTCTCTGCTCACTGTCCTTCCTCCATGGCCCGTGAACTGCTCGGTGACGAAAAACGGCTGGGTCAGAAAGCGCTCCAGCTGCCGCGCACGGTAGACGGTGTTGCGGTCGTCCTGCGACAGTTCTTCGATTCCCAGCATCGCGATGATGTCCTTCAGCTCCTCATAAGTTGCCAGCGTTCTGCGAATTTCCCCGGCGATCCGGTAGTGCTTTTCACCGACGATGTGGGGAACCAGCATTTTTGATCCGGACTGCAGCGGATCGATGGCGGGATAAAGGCCTTCACTGGCTCGCTTGCGCGAAAGCACTATCGACGCGGATAAATGGCCGAAAGCGTGCACTGCCGCCGGATCCGTGAAATCGTCCGCAGGGACATAGATCGCCTGTATCGAAGTGATTGCGCCCGAATCCGTATTGGAGATTCTCTCCTCGAGCTGGGCCAGTTCCCCTCCGAGCGTCGGCTGATAGCCAAGTCTTGAAGGAAGGAGGCCCATGAGGCCGGAAACCTCGGAACCTGATTGAATGAACCGGAAGATATTATCGATGAGAAGCAACACGTCCTGGCGCCGGTCGTCGCGGAAATATTCCGCCATGGTCAAAGCAGAGTGGCCGACTCGAAAACGCGCCCCCGCCGGTTCATTCATCTGTCCGAAAACCATCACCGTGTTTTCCAGAACCCCCGCTTTTTTGATTTCCCTGTATAGTTCCTCCCCCTCCCGGCATCGCTCTCCGATGCCGCAGAAGAGGCTGACGCCCTTGTGCCGGCCGATCATATTGTGAATCATTTCCATAATGAGGACGGTCTTCCCCACTCCAGCGCCTCCAAACAATCCGCCCTTGGCTCCCCGCTCCAGTGGAGACAGCACATCAATGGCTTTGATGCCGGTCTCGAAAATTTCCGAAACGGTCGACTGGCGCATCAGCGGCACCGGCAGCTGGTGGATGGAACGATATTCGGCGTCCGGTATCTCTTCTTTCCCATCAATGGGATCCCCGAAAACATTGAAGACCCTTCCTAAAATATCCTTAGAAACAGGGACTCTGATTGGAGAACGGGTATCCATGATCGGAGAGCCGATAGCCAGCCCTTGGGTCGGCGTCAGCGCAATCCCGCGCACGCGGTTTCGATCCAGATGGCTCAAGACTTCAACCTTGACGGATCCCCCCTCTCCGGCCACCAAAAGATTGTTTATGGAGGGAAGATCCTGCGTAAACATTGCATCAACCACGCTGCCGCGTACCGAAATGACAGTTCCCTGAAATGCTTCAGTCTCTCTTTTGCTCATAGCCGGTATAGGGCTCCGTTCCGAGGTTGCCCGCGCGGATTCCACCATATGCCTGACCTGAAGAGACCTGAACGGGGACGAATTTGTTTCAATAAATTCCATTTCGTCAAGGAAAAGGCGCAACGCCGCAGGACGGCAATCAGTCTATGTATTGACAGGTTGGATTTCATATGCTGTACGGAGAGGATTATGGCAAAGGCGGCTTTTTGCACCTAACTCCTTGCCGGACTGCTCTCTCCCAAGGAGTGCTGCCGACTCCGCTTACCTGAGGCTTCATGGTCCGGCCGAGGCATATCATGGGCCGCATGACGGCACAATCCCGTCGCGGGCTGGGCGGCCCGGATGCACTAAGACCGCAGGAAATGCTTTCGGAGGAATAACAGATGCCTATTCACAATTCCGATGTTGCCGGCATATTCAATAAAATCGCCGATCTCCTCGACATAGAAGGAGAGAATGCCTTCAGAATCCGGGCGTATCGCAGCGCCGCCCGGACCGTGTCGAGCCTGCCCCGGGATGTGTCGGACATGGTCCATTCCGGAAAAGACCTCACGGAACTGCCAGGAATCGGCAAGGATTTGGCGGAGAAGATCCGGGAGATTGTGGAGACCGGCTCTCTTGCGCAACTCAAGGAGCTTGAATCCAAAACTCCGCCCGAGCTGAGCCGTCTCATGCAAGTGGCCGGATTGGGGCCCAAACGCGTCCATGCTCTGCATCGGGATCTGGGCGTGACCAATCTCGAGGAACTCAAAGAAGCCGCCCGCGCGGGTAAGGTAAGGAAGCTCGAAGGTTTCGGCAAAAAAACCGAGCAGGCCATCCTCGAAGAGCTGGAGGAATCCGGGGGCGAAGAGCAGAAGCAACGGATTAAATTGATGGAAGCGGAGCTTCATGCCCATTCCCTGGTGGAGCACCTGAAGAATGCCAAGGGAATTAAAGAAATTGCAGTGGCCGGGAGTTACCGGCGCCGCAAAGAAACCGTGGGAGACCTTGATATTCTCGCTGCCGCCAAAACCGGATCGAACGTGATGGACCGTTTTGCGGAATACGAGGATGTCAAAAAGGTGGTATCCAACGGCAAAACCCGGTCCACCGTCGTTCTGCGCTCGGGGCTTCAGGTGGATCTCCGGGTTCTTCCGCAGGTCAGCTACGGATCGGCCCTCCATTATTTCACGGGATCGAAAGCCCACAATATCGCCGTACGCAAATTGGGGGGCCAAAAAAAACTTAAGATTAATGAATACGGCGTATTCAAGGGCGAAAAGCGCATCGCAGGACGGACCGAAGAAGAGGTCTACAAGTCGGTCGATCTTCCCTATATCGAGCCGGAGCTGCGGGAGGATTGGGGCGAAGTGGAAGCCGCAAAAAAAAATCGACTGCCGAAACTGGTTCGCCTCGAGGACCTGAAGGGCGACCTGCATTCCCATACAAAGGAAACGGACGGGCATGCCGGCCTGGAAGAGATGGCAAACGCGGCCAAGGAACGCGGATATTCCTACCTGGCGGTTACCGACCACTCCAAAAGAGTCACGATAGCCCATGGATTGGACGCCAAGCGCCTTGCCGAACAGATTCGCAAGATCGACCGGCTGAATGCAAATCTCAAGGGCATTGTGCTACTTAAAGGCATAGAGGTGGACATCCTGAATGACGGATCTCTGGACCTTCCTAACGACATTTTGAAGGAGCTCGATTTGACCGTCTGCTCCATCCACTACAATCGCAATCTCTCAAGGGGAAAAATGACCGATCGGGTTTTGCGAGCCATGGACAATCCCTTCTTTAATATCTTCGCTCATCCCACCGGCCGCCTCATTAATGAGCGCGGCGCATACGAGATCGATCTTGAGCGGATCATGGAGGGGGCGAAGGAAAGGGGCTGTTTTATCGAGGTGAATGCCCATCCCGACCGGCTGGATCTTCCCGACCGCTTCTGCAAAATGGCGAAGGACATGGGGCTGCGCGTGGCCGTTTCCACCGACGCGCACAGCGCTTCCGACCTGGATTTCATTCGCTACGGCATCGATCAGGCTCGCCGCGGATGGCTGGAAGCCGGGGACGTCATCAACACAAGAAGCCTGACGGACCTTCGTAAGCTGCTACAAAGAAAATAGGAATATGGTATGTTGAACAAAGCAATGGATTTTGGCTCTTCTCCCAACATAGTGGGTAGAAAAACACTATTTTCCTTATGAAAGCC
>CAZDMR010000080.1:0-14792 GCA_964506795.1 uncultured Acidobacteriota bacterium
GCCAATAGGTTGGCGTGCTGTGGAATGAGCGAACATTCGGCTTGCGCTTTGAACCGTCGAAATGGAACACGGACGGCCGTGAGCGTTTGAATCGCAGCGGTTTGCAGTATGATCTTGACGGAGTGCGCTCGAGGGCGCTAAATTGTTTAGATTTGCAGAAATGGAGTGAAGCGATGATTCTGAGTATGACTGGCTATGGGACCGGTTCGGCTCAGAATGGAGACCTTACCGTTTCGGTGGAAATAAAGACGGTAAATCATCGCTTCCTGGATTTACATATCCGGCTGGCGCGGGAATACTTGTTTTTGGAGCCGGGCATTCAGCAGATGGTTCGAACCGCGCTGGACCGGGGGCGCGTGGAGGTTAGCGCCATAATACAAAATACGAACGCCGCTGCGTTCTCGATCAACACCGCCTTGGTCCGGAAATACCTGGAAGCTGCAGATAAAATCAAGGAAGAGTTCCGCCTTTCCGATTCGCCGGAGTTGAAGACTATCTTGAGCCTCCCGGGTGTTCTGCAAAGCGAAACCGGCGAGGCGTCCGAAAATGAAGAAGTTCTTTCAGATCTGGTTCAAAAGAGCGTTCATGATGCCTTGGAAGGAGTCGAGCGCATGCGAAAGAGGGAGGGTGAAGCGCTCAAGGCTGGCGTATTGCAGAATCTCGAAGTCATAGAGGAGAATACAGAACGGATTCGAGTTTTGAGCCTGAATTCGGCAAACGAATACTTTGAAACGCTCCGAGAACGAATAGCGCGGCTCATAACTCAAGGCGGCCTGGATCCGCAGCGCTTGGCCCAAGAGGCCGCATTTTTGGCGGATAAGAGCGATATCTCTGAAGAAATAGCGCGGCTGGAAAGCCACATAAGTCAATATCGCGCTTTGGCCGACGGCAAAGAGAAAGCGGGAAAGAAATTGGATTTTATGCTCCAGGAGATGCAGCGCGAGACGAATACGATTTTATCCAAGTCCGGGAATCTTGAAATTTCGCGCCTGGCGATAGCCGTCAAGGCGGATATCGAGAAGATGCGGGAACAGGTCCAGAACATTGAGTGAAAGGCTTCGAAACGGCAACCTGATCATCGTTTCCGGCCCGTCTGGAGCCGGGAAATCCGCATTGGCGGCCAGGGTGCTGCAATCCGTGGCGCACGTGAAGTTTTCGATTTCATACACAACAAGAGCGCCGCGGGGATCTGAAAAGAACGGTGTGGAATACTTCTTCATCGACCGCCCCTCCTTCCAATCCCTTATCCGCAACGACCAGTTGCTGGAGTGGGCCGAGGTTTACGGCAATTATTACGGGACGTCGCGAAAACTGGTGGACGACTTTTTGAATCAAGGAGACGATGTCCTCTTGGACATCGATGTGCAGGGGGCGCGGATTGTCCGGAGCAAGCGCGCCGATGCCGTGGGGATTTTCATTATGCCGCCTTCGTATACGGTCTTGAAGAATCGGCTTCGGCAGCGGAGCCTCGACGATGACAGGGCGATCGAGCAGCGCCTGAAAATCGCCGGCAGGGAAATCTGTCATTATGAGAGTTACGATTATTTAATTATCAACGAAGATCTTGGCGATTCTGCAATTCAGCTGCAGTCCATCATCCTGAGCATGCGGTGCCGCATGGCGGCAAGGATGGAGTCCGCCAGGACAATACTGGAGACTTTTGGAGGAATGAATGCAGAAGGTTCCTGAAAGGATAGGATCGAAATACCGGTTTATTATTATTGCGGCTGAAAGAGCCAAGCAACTGCAGAATAATGCCAGGCCGAAAATAAAAATCCGGTCTACCAAGCCGGCTTTTATTGCAATGAAGGAGATTGAGGAAGGCGCCGTCAGTTTCGAGGTGCTTCCGCAGGAAGAGCCTTCAAACGAGGGTTAGGATATTCATCGTGAAGATTGCATTGGGAGTTACCGGCTGTATCGCCGCATACAAGGCCATCGAAGTAATGCGGGGACTGCAAAAAAGCGGAGTATCCGTGCAGGTCCTGTTGACCCGCTCGGCTAGGAAGTTTGTAACGCCGCTGACGTTTGAATCGCTTTCGGGGCAGCGCGTTATTACGGACATGTTTCAGCCGGGATGGAACCTCGACATCCGTCACATAAGCGTCGCCCAATCCATCCAATTGCTGGCCGTGGTGCCGGCGACGGCGAGCATCCTGGGAAAGTTTGCACACGGCATCGCGGACGATTTCCTTTCAACGCTCTATTTGTCAAATCCGGCGCCGGTGCTGATTGCTCCTGCAATGAATGTGGACATGTGGCGAAGTCCCGCGGTGCGTGCAAACGTGGAAATCCTGAAAGCACGCGGGCATCATTTTGTTGATCCGGAGGAAGGGGAGCTTGCCTGCGGCATGGAGGGAGAGGGAAGACTGGCGGCCGTGGACACCATCGTCGAGCGGATCCTCATGGTGCTTCGAGAGGGGACGTCCCTTGCAGGCTTGAAGGTATTGGTCACCGCGGGGCCGACGGTGGAAGATATCGATCCTGTTCGATTCTTGTCCAACCGGAGTTCGGGCAAAATGGGGTATGCGGTCGCGGAGACCGCCTTGCGGAGAGGCGCGGAAGTGTTTTTGGTGTCGGGGCCTACTCATTTGAAAGCGCCTCCCGGAGTTCGTTTCATCCCGGTGCGTTCCGCCGCCCAGATGAAGGATGCCGTGCTGCAGCTTTATTCCGGAATGGATATTGTGGTGAAAGCCGCGGCGGTTTCCGACTATCGCGCCGTTTCACAAGCCCCTCATAAAATCAAAAAAGGCGGCGACTCCGTGACGCTTCCGCTGGTTCCAAACGAAGACATTCTTGCTCTGCTGGGCAGGGCAAAAAAGAAGCAAGTGCTTGTCGGCTTTGCGGCTGAAACCACCCGTCTCCTGGATTTCGCGCGCGCCAAAATGAAAGAGAAAAACCTTGATCTTGTTGTGGCCAACGATATTTCAAAGGGCATTTTCGGGTCGGACTCCGCCACCGTGCACCTTCTTTACCCCGGCGGAGAAGTGCTGACTCTCGAGGAGCAGTCGAAGTTGGCGATAGCGGCTAGGCTTTTGGATGTTGCCCATGAAATGGTGCTGTCCCGCAGGAGCGTTGAGGGCGGCAAATGACGGCCTCTGCGAAGCGCCTCTTATGAAGTGCGGAACCGTAACGATTATCGGACGCCCCAATTCCGGAAAATCCACCCTTGTCAATGCGCTCGTCGGACAAAAAATCTCGATCGTTTCCGCGAAACCGCAGACCACGCGTTACAGGATAACCGGAATTACAAACGGCCGCCGCGGCCAGATTGTTTTTTTGGATACCCCAGGCATCCATAAACCCACCTACGGGCTGAATCGGCGCATGCTGCGGGCGGTATACGATGGAATCAAGGGGGTGGATTTAGTCCTCCTTGTAGTGGATGCTTCGATATCCTTCGGCTCGGGCGAAAAATTCGCTCTTGAAACGGTTTGTAAAGCCAAGCCCCGGTCTTTCTTGCTTCTGAATAAGATTGATAAGATAGCGAAAACGGCGCTTCTTCCCGCAATGGAGCGGTACGGGAATGCGTATCCCTTCCTGGAAATCATCCCCCTATCCGCTAAGACGGGAGAAAACCTGAAACTGTTGATGGACCGGATCTACGATTACCTGCCCGAGGGCGAGCCGCTGTTTGATCCCGAGCAGCTAACGGACCGGACGGAGAGATTCCTGGCCGCGGAATTTATCAGGGAGAAGCTGCTTGAAAAAGTGAGGCAAGAGCTTCCCTATGCGTCTGCGGTGCTGATTAAAAAGTTCGACGAGAATCGCAGGAACGAGAAGAATCTTGTCATCGTCGAGGCGGATATCCTGGTTGAAAAGAAGTCGCAGCAGGGCATAATTCTGGGGGCGGGTGCGTTGCAGCTGCGGGATGTCGGGATAGCCGCCAGACAGGAGCTGGAAAGTCTGTTGGGTTGCAAAGTGTTTCTGGGATTGCGGGTAAGAACGGCGCGGAATTGGCGCAATGACGAATCCGTCCTGGATGAATTGGAGCTTGGGAAATGAAAGACAGAGAGAATTTAGGAATGCGGATTCTGGATCATCTGGAATTTTGCGAGGAACTGGGAGTGAAATGGATCCGATCCGCCAAATCGCTGGGTCAGGAAAAGGCGGCGGCTCGGGGAAATGCTCCCCCCACACCAGACCCCGTGATGCCGCGCGCCGACCCAAGACCCATTGCGGCAAGATTCAAAAGCATGGAGTACGCATCGATGTTTGACCAAATCGTTCTGCCCGAGGAATCACTGGATTCAATCCGGGCGGATCTTGGGGATTGCCGCAGATGCAAACTGTTCTCCAGCCGCAAAAACATAGTGTTCGGCGCGGGGAACTCGAAAGCGGCGCTGATGTTTGTAGGAGAGGCGCCGGGAGCGGATGAAGACGAACAGGGAATACCCTTCGTCGGACGAGCGGGCCAGCTGCTCACTAAAATCATCGAAGCAATTAACCTCACAAGAGAGGATGTCTATATTTGCAATATTCTTAAATGCAGGCCTCCTGGGAATCGAAATCCCGAAACGGATGAGATCGCCGCGTGCGAGCCGTTTTTGTTCCGGCAGATCGCGTCGGTAAAGCCCAAGCTGATATGCGCCTTGGGGGCTTTCGGAGCGCAGACGCTGCTGCGGACGACGGAAACCATCGGGCGTCTTCGGGGGAGGCTGATAGACTACCGAGGGGCCAAATTACTGGCGACGTATCATCCGGCATATCTTTTGAGAAATCCGATCGAAAAGCGCAAGGTATGGGAAGATATGAAAATCGTGCGGGACTTCTTGTCTTCCACAAGCTCTTCGAAAAAACCGTAACCGCGGGAAAACAAAACAGCATTATCCGGGAAGCTTTATCGCCGGCTGCAAATCTTATGAACGAATTTGTCGATGTCGCCGTCCCGGTCGGAGTTCGCAGGACTTTTTCTTATTCGGTGCCGCGCGAGTTCAGGGGAAGAGTCGCTCCGGGAATGCGCGTGCTGGTTCCCTTCGGCCGGAAGCTTGTCATGGGGTACGTCGTTAAAACTTCAAGCGCCCCCGGCGCGAAATCCGTCAAGCTCCGGCCCTTGGAGGGCCTTCTCGAAACGGAATCCGCAATTCATCCTTTGCTTGTGGAAACGGCGCTATGGGTCGCAGACTACTATTTCGCCCCGCCGGGCGAGGTGTTTCGAGCGCTTTTCCCCGCAGGCACGCGGATGGGGGGGGAACGGAAGGCTTCGCTGACGGAAAAAGCCGCCGCGTTGATCCGAGGAGGTCTCAGACCTATGGGATTAAGGCCGCAGGAGGATGCGGTCCTGGATATTCTGGCGCGAGAAAATGCTTTGACCGTCAAAGAGCTGACTAAACGCTCCGGCCTTCGGAATGCGGAACGGTGGGTCGAATCTCTGGCGGAGGCGCAATGGATCCGGCTTGAAACATTTGTGGAGGCTCCGCGTGTCAAAGGGAAGGAGCAACTCGGAATCCGATCGGTCCCCGGAAATCCGGATCTGGTTCAAAATCTGCCGCCCGCGCAGAAACGTTTATACTCGGTGGTGGATTCCGGCGTCCAAGTACGGAATCTACGGGAGGCGTTGAGGTCATCCCAGAGCACCTATGGCGTAGCCAAGGCTCTGGAAAAGAAAGGCATCGTTGAAATCATGCCGATGAAAATCGATCGGCAGCCGCCCGATCTGGCGATGGTGAGTCAGGCGGAACCCTTTATCCTTACCGAAGCGCAGCAGAGACTGGTGGAAAAAATAATGGAGTTGTTCGCGCGGAGGGAAGCATCGCGCTGCCTGATTTACGGCGTGACCGGAAGCGGAAAAACGGAAATATATCTCCGGCTGATTTCGGAGATGCTGAGACAGGGGGAAACATCGCTGTTCCTCGTCCCCGAGATAGGCCTCACTCCGCTTCTCAGCCGTTTGGTGGTATCCCGCTTCCCGGGACTTGTGTCGCTGCTGCACAGCGGCATGGCGCCCGGCGAACGGTTGGATCAATGGAACCGGATCCGCGCGGGATTTTCCAAGGTGGTGGTCGGCACGCGGTCCGCGGTTTTTGCGCCGCTCGAAAAACCGCGCCTCATCATTATCGACGAAGAGCAAGATTCATCCTACAAGCAAGATGAATCTCCCTGCTATCACGCACGGGAGGTGGCGTGGAGGCGCATTAGGCAGACGGATGGCATGTTGGTCATGGGTTCGGCGACGCCGTCCGTTGAGACGTTTTATCTGACGGCTCAGAAGAAGGCAATCCACTACTTTTGTTTGCCGGAACGCGTGCAATCCAGGCCTATGCCCCAGGTGACCATTGTGGATATGAACAAGGAGTTTCAGCGGGAAGGAAAAAACGTGGTGATTTCCCAGTCCCTCGGGCAGGAGCTGGAGAATTGCATGCGCCGCGGCGAACAAGCGATCGTTTTGTTGAACCGGAGGGGGTATTCGCGGACGTTGATGTGTCGAAGCTGCGGACATGTGTTTGTCTGTCCTGATTGCAGCGTCAGCATGACGTATCATCAAGAGAAGAACCGGCTGGAATGCCATTATTGCGGGAAGGAAATGGAAGTTCCCACGGTATGCGCCGAATGCGGCGGTCCCTACATCCATTACTCCGGCGTAGGCACGGAGCAATTGGAAGGAATGCTGAAGTCGCTTCTGCCGTCGGCCCGCATCGCCCGGCTGGATCGCGACAGCACGCGGCGCCGAGGAGCATTGCGGTCCGCTCTGCTTGATTTTGAAGCGCATAGACTGGATATATTGGTTGGGACGCAGATGCTGGCCAAGGGACACGATTTTCCCGATGTGACTCTAGTCGGGGTGGTTTCCGCGGATGCCGGACTCTCATTCCCTGATTTCCGGTCTGCGGAGCGGACCTTCCAATTATTAATTCAGGTTGCGGGCAGAGCGGGCCGCGGAGTTTCCCCGGGTAAAGTAGTGATTCAATCGTACCATCCCGATAATTACGCAATGCAATGCGCCCAAAAGCAAAATTTTGGGGAATTCTACCGGAAGGAAATCGATTTCAGGCGGCTGATGGGGTATCCGCCTTTTCAAAACCTGACTCAGATCCTGATCAGCGACCCGAATGGGGCCAACGCTTTGCAAACAGCCGAAAGAATAGCCGAAACATTGAAGCGGCGAGCCGCAAGAATAGAGGGGAACGCCCGACCGCGTATTCTAGGCCCTGCCCCCGCTCCTCTGGAAAAGCTCCGCGGCAATTATCGAATGCAGGTTCTCATGAAGACACCGCCGGAATCAAGTGCGGTCGAAGTGATGAGGGATTGTTTCGAAGAATTGGCTCATCGCAAAATATCATCGAAAGTCCACGTCGACGTGGATCCGCTTTCTCTTCTATAAAACGCGGGATTATTGTTGTCTTTATCCCTGCCGGCTATTGGATATCACTTAGTTATTGGACAGCGATGGGTTTTTATGCTATCGATTGAGAAACTCGGCGGAAATGAAGCCAAACGCCCTTGCTTGTAAAATGATTTTTTTATTCGCCAAGAACACTGCTCCGGACGAAATGCCGCAAAAGCATATATGTGGAAACGCCGCAACACCGCGGCCAATGCTCGCGGGTGAAATTGTCCCTGTAATGGGGCCAGGGATTCATTAAAGAAAGGAGTGATGCAAATTTCATGAAGGAGAAAGAGGAAGGGAGAAATATAACTCCGCGACGGATAGCGGATGAAGAGTTTCTGTTGAACGAGGATATCTCCTCTCCGATAACTATGCAATCTCTTGAAAGTCTTCGCGCAGGATACTCGTGGATCCGCGCCCTGGAAATGCGGTATCCGGGATGGCAGCTCCAGCCGGTGGAAGGATTTTGTTTCAGCCTGCCGCTCAAAAAGCTGTCTGAATCCCGAGTTTGCCTGATTAGTCTGGCGGGCGTTTATATCAAGGGGCAAAAACCCTTCAGCACTTCACCGGGAATAATTCCCGCTCCATTGCGGTCGATGCGGTTTAAGGATCAGGGAGACTGGTCCTTCAGGGAAGTCTCCCTGGAAGCGGATTCCAAGGATCTCGCCATTGCGCACGCGCATTACGATCATAGCGATGCGGATGAAGATATCAACTGCGTATTTCCGCTCATGCGGTTGGTTGAGCTTGAGGTTGAAGGTTTCATCGGCGAGTGCGCGGACACTCATTACACATTGATGGGATACGTCCCCGAAGTCCGCCGCATCATCGATACCGCCACCAACGAAATCTTGCCGCTGCTTAGGGAGCGAAAAGTGGATGTGGCGCTGATCAGCGGCGGCTGTGAGCTAAGCCACCAATCCGCAGCACTGATTCAGCGAGAAATAGAAACGGCGGGAATCCCGACCGTGTGCGTAACCGTATGCCCCGATATTACCGAACGACTCCAGGTGCCGCGTGCTGTTGCGCTGCGGTTCCCCTTGGGAAATCCGTTCGGCGCGTCATTGGATGCGGCAATGCAATTGCGGGTGCTGCGAGATGCATTGTCGCTTATCGAGACAGTCAAAATGCCGGGCACGGTTGTGCCGCTGGCCTACGAGTGGGTTCAAACCTAGCCGGGCAAACGATGCTCCGTTGATATCCCGCTGAAAAACGGCGGGACATGGAAGCGGGAAGTCGAAAGCCGAAGACCGGAAAGCTCCGTCGGCGCAGGGCATCTGCTGCGTTTGCGCTCGTCGAGGATGCTGGCCCGTTGCGTGCGTCATGCCGCCTTGCATCTGCCCCTGCGGCGCTGGGAACACGGCCTTTGTCCTTCCACCAGAGGCTGCTAGGGCGCATCCGGGGGCGGAGGAGGCAATTCGGTCGGAGGTTGATAGGATGCGATATCCGTGGGGTCGCCGCCCGTTTTGCGTTTTTCAAAGAGAGCTACGCCGATAGCGCCGCCCACCATAGCAAAGAGGCAGGAAATTAAAATCCAGGAGAAAACATTGAGGATCCAAAAGAAAACATCCACATTTTCTCGCTGGGCCAACGCCTGAAACGCATCGCGGGTCTCCGGTGGAACATTGGGCAGCCGATCAAGCGCTTGCGTGATCTGTTCGGCGATGCCCATGTTTCCGCTGCGCAAAATGAAATGCAGCGGAATGGAGAATACGGCGTAGACGATTCCTCCGATGATCCCGGCTGCAAGTCCCAGGAGCACTCCGTTTCCCAGGCTTACGGGCACCGGAGAATCCTTTACATAAAGATAGGAAGCCAGAATCCCTCCTCCTATAACCCATGCGCAGCAGAAACAATTAAAAAAATTGAGAACGGGAGTTGCGGAGAGGATTCCTAAGAGGATGCCGCCTGTCAAGGCCGGTTTCCACATTCTTTCAAAATTCATGAGTAGCCTTTCCTTTGATGAGAATTGCAGACGGCAATAACCCGCCGCGGCGATTCAGATAGTAATTCGGTTAGCCCGCGCACAAGCAGCGGAGAAATCAGAATCCCAAACAAAAGACCCGTCAAAAAACGGATCATGCCCGCTCCGGGCCAGAATCCCGTCTGGGAAAAGACAATATCAAAAAGCATTGGAATGGTTGCTGCCAGGACCGAAATGCGGCGGGAGCGCAGAAACCGCAGTAAGAAACCAGCGTCGACGAAGGAACCCAGGAAAAAGCCGAGATAAATTCCGGAACATCGATGGCAGACAGCCAAGGCATGGCCGCACAGAGAGAACGAACGTTCTTGGATCTGATGACAGAAGAACGAAAAGGAAACATAAAAAAAGGCTGACGCTTTGGTGTATGAATGCGATGACAAAATCGGGGCCGCCACTATCATGACGCACAGAGCTCCCCAAGTCGCTGCCAGAAGGAAACGCGCCATGGCCGAATTGCTGAGTTTTGATCTAGCCAACGACTGCTCCAAAAAAGAAAGAAGCAAACCGCCCACATTCAGAAATTCCACATCGCAATAGTGAAATTGAATATCTATAGATCCGCGTTAATTTGCGGTTAGTTTTTTTGTTTTGTTCTCGAATCCGGCATTCTTCTTTTCCCATGCATTGTCTCTCGCGGAGGCGGCATAAACAGCTGTCGATATATTTTCCGGGTTCAACGTAGGGCGCCATTATACCCGAAAAGATGCGAAATATAAGATTCAAGATACAAATCACGCAGATGCGGATTTATAATAACGGTGTCAATTTTCATGTCGGCGACAGAAGTGGCATGAATATTGCTTATGCCTAAATCTGATGAGACAAAGACAGCTTCACCTCAATATTTTGTTATTCCGCCAAATCTTCACCCGCTATATTGTGTAAAAAATTGAAATAATTCTTGACAAGCAAATGGGATTCCCTTATTAAAATTGCGAAAGGTTAAGGGAGGATGAAAGTTGGATTGGCTTACAACATGAAGCAGGGAGAAGGCGAGGAGGCTCAAGAGCCTCCGGGTATATTCCTCTCTGACAGGCAGGCCGAATGGGATGCGGCGGATACGATTGTGGCAGTTCAAAGAGTCCTCCAGGAGCGGCATGAAGTCGTCATGATCGACGCCGCCGGGGATGCCTATAGGACCTTGCAACAAAACGCGCCCGATATAGTCTTTAATATGGCTGAGGGCATATCGGGACCCTGCCGCGAAGGTTACATCCCTTCCATTCTGGAACATCTCAAGATTCCCTACACGGCCAGCGATCCATTAACTCTCAACATCTGTCTGGACAAATCGAGGACCAAGGAAATCCTCGCTTATCACGGCCTTCCGATTTCCAGATTTCGTGTTGTGACCGACCACGATTTTTCCTTCAACAGCCTGCATTATCCTCTGATGGTAAAACCTCTGTACGAAGGTTCCAGCATCGGGATACGCAACAATTCGCTCGTTCAATCTCGCCGCGAAATGCGGGATCGGGTTCTGTGGCTGCTGAAGGAATATAACGAACCCGCGCTTGTGGAAGAATTTCTTCCGGGGCGCGAATTTACAGTTGCTATTCTCGGGAATGGAAACGAAGCCCGAGTGCTTCCCATCGTGGAGATTCTGTTCGATTCGCTTCCTCCGGGAGTCAATCCAATCTATTCCTATGAAGCCAAGTGGGTTTGGGATCGAAGTTCGAATCCTCTTAAAATCTTCGAATGCCCGGCCCGGCTGAGCCCGGAGCTTCAGTCCGAGATTGAAAGCATTTGCCTGCGAGCCTACGGGATCCTAAGGTGCCGCGATTGGTGCCGCATCGATATCCGTCTGGATGCTTCGGGCCGTCCGCACATTCTGGAAATCAATCCGCTTCCTGGAATCCTTCCGAATCCGGAAGACAATTCCTGTTTTCCCAAGGCTGCGCGAGCGGCTGGCATGTCCTATAGACAGCTGATCCACGCGGTCCTGGATATCGCATGCAAGCGAAACGGGCTGGTGTGATGGGACATTACGATTGTATTGTTCTTTACAACGCAGCGCAGATTTCGAAAAAAGACGGCAGCGAAGAGCAGATCTATCCCGCCAACATAATTCGGGAGGATGTCGGGGCTATAGAGGAAAGCCTGCGGACAAGGGGATTTCGCCCATACGTGATGGCGATCGATAGTTTTTCAAAAGAGCTGGTCCAGACGATTCTTAAAACATCTCCAAAATTTGTGTTCAATCTTTGTGAGGAACTGGACGGCAACGGCGAATTGGAAATGTGCATGGCGGGACTGCTTGAGCTTATGGATGTTCCCTATACGGGATCGAAGCCGCTTGCGCTGGGAATCGCGCTGAACAAATTTCATGTCAAGCAGATCCTGCGCTCTGCCGGAATCCCTACGCCAAGGGGTTACCTGCATTTCCCCGGGCAGCGGCGGTCCATCCCGCGCGGAATGCGTTTTCCCATGATCGTCAAACCTGCACGCGAAGACGCCAGCCTGGGAATCAACAGCAGTTCTGTTTGCGCCACCGTCGAAAAACTGGAGAAGCAGGTTCTTTATATTCATGACGTTTATGCGCAGGAAGCG
The DNA here is from genome assembly GCA_964506795.1 of uncultured Acidobacteriota bacterium. Taxonomy (GTDB): domain Bacteria; phylum Acidobacteriota; class UBA6911; order UBA6911; family UBA6911; genus UBA6911. Next base: position 11,859 of record CAZDMR010000080.1, read on the forward strand.
CTCGTCGAGGAATATCTCGACGGGAGAGAATTCAACGTTTCCATTATCGGGGAAGAAAAGCCGGACGTGCTTGCGATTTCCGAGATAGACTTTTCTGGACTGCCGGAAGACGAACCGAAGATCGTCAGCTATCGCGCCAAGTGGGACGAAGAAAGTCTCCTTTACAACGCCACGATGCCGATATGCCCTGCCGATATTTCAAAGCGGCTTGAGAATCGGATCAAAAACATAGCCCTCCGAAGTTACCGTTGCATTGGGTGTCGGGATTATGCGCGAGTGGACATGCGCACCGATGGCCGCGGCAACCTCTATGTGCTGGAAGTCAACCCGAATCCCGATATTTCGCCGAAGGCGGGATTTGCCCGGGCGGCGCGCGCCGCAGGATATTCCTATTCCGATATTATTCTGCGAATAAGCGAGGCCGCCATGGAGCGTGGAATCCATGCAGCAGCTGGCGTATATGCATTCTGACAGCCCATCCACGGTTGTGATCCGTCCGATGACGCGAAAGGATCGTCCGCCTATTGCCGATCTGATCGTGTCCATAGAAAATTTCAATCAATCCGAAATCGATTGCGCCTTGGAGCTGGTGGACATCTACCTCAATGATCGGGATCAAACCGATTACAACGTGGTGGTCGCGGAGGATTCCGAATTTGGAATTTGCGCCTATGCGTGCTGGGGGCCGGTTCCATTGACCCGAGGCGCTTTTGATCTTTATTGGATCGCTACGCATCCGAATTCCCGCGGGCGGGGATACGGAAAATGTCTAATGGCCTATGTGGAAGAAAAAGTGCGTGAAAACAAAGGACGACTTCTAGCAGTCGAAACTTCTTCCAAAGAGTCGTATATACGAACCGTTGAATTTTATAGCCGTCTTGGTTACGAGGAAGCGTCTCGTATCAAGGACTTCTATGATGTCGGGGATGATCGTTTGATTTTTGTGAAGAGGCTTTCCTGACAGGGAGACTAGCTCGCACATGGAACAGATAGAGCAATGGACGATTGACCTGCGAAACAGCATCACAAAGGGCGAAATGATTGCCGAGGATTTTGAGGTGGACGCCGAGGAAATCAACGCAGTCTGCAAAACTTATCCGATGAGGATTCCCCGGTATTATTACAACCTAATCCGGAACAAGTTTGATCCTATCTGGCTGCAGTCGGTGCCGTCCGCCTATGAATTGATGGATGAAAACTCGCCGGAAGATCCGCTGAATGAAGAGGAGGACAGCCCGGTGCCGAGGCTGACGCATAGATATCCGGATCGGGTCCTTCTGCTCGTCACGGACCGGTGCCCGATGTACTGCCGATTCTGCACACGGAAAAGAATGGTGGGGCGGACAAGCACCATTACGGAAAAAACCATTGCGATGGGCATCGACTATATCCGCACGCATACGGAAATCCGGGACGTCCTTTTGTCGGGCGGGGATCCCCTTATGGTGAGCGACCGAAAGCTGGAGCGGATCATAGCCAGGCTGCGGGCGATCCGTCATGTAGAGATTATTCGGATCGGGACAAGATTTCCCTGCGTATTGCCGAGCCGGATAAGCGATTCCCTCTGCCAAATGCTTAAGAAATATCATCCGATTTATGTGAACACGCATTTCAATCATCCGCGCGAGATTACCCCTCAATCGAAAGAAGCCTGCGAAAGGCTTGCGGACGCGGGGATCCCGGTGGGGTGCCAGACGGTTCTTTTGAAGGGGGTCAATGATGATCCGGAAATATTGAAGGAGCTTGTGCATAAGCTTCTCATGATGCGGGTCAAACCCTATTATATGTACCAGGCGGATCTCACACGGGGGACAAACCATTTTCGCACCCGGGTCGAAATCGGCCTTCAAATAATGCAGGCATTGCGCGGGTTCACAACAGGTTTTGGAGTGCCCCAGTTCGTCATCGATGCGCCCGGGGGAGGAGGGAAGATTCCTCTCATGCCGGAATACGTAGTTAAATTCGACGATGAAGAAATTATTCTGAGGAACTTCGAAGGCAAAGAGTACCGGTATCCTCAGGCAAATCAGCATTACGTCAAAGACACGCGCGAGGTGGAATTGATTAATTTCTGACGCGCGTAAGCTGTCCTCTTGCAGAAGGCGCTGCAGGCGTTTCATTGTGCGCTTGCATGGGCCGCCGTGGATTGATGAGTATTAAAGGCGGGCGCGCACAAGCGGAAACGCGACATCTCTTATCAGAAAAGTTTGTCGGGTGTCTGGCAAAGGGAATGCTTTGCTTGCAGCGTTGGATTCACGCTGCTAATCTGCGGTATCAGAGCGTACGATTCATGAGGATTCGCAGCCGAAAAAGAGTGCTCAGGAATCCTCCGGGTTAAGAAGGGATCTTTCGTGGTATGGAGTGATATCTTATAGGGGTATATAAAGGGATTCGTGCTCCAGAGAAGATCGGTCCTTTTTATTTTTGGACAGAGGGGTTCGCGAAGGCTCCCGGGTGTTGGGATTCATCAGGCGGCCTGTTTAGGCGAATATTTAGAATATGGTCAGCGTAAAAGTTGGAGGTCATAAGCTTGGAGTTCACGGACGTCCTTTCTTCATAGCCGGGCCGTGCGTTATTGAGAGTGAAAAACACTGCCTGAAGACAGCGGAGCGCTTGGCGGAATATGCGGAGCGCATGTCCGTAACGGTCATTTTTAAAGCTTCCTACGACAAGGCAAATCGCACATCGGCGCATTCCTTTCGCGGGCCGGGTCTTGAGGAAGGTTTGCGCATTCTGGAAAAAGCTCGGGCCGTCAGCGGGCTTGCGGTTCTAAGCGATGTCCACGAAAAGGTTCAGGTATCAGCGGCCGCGGATGTTCTGGACGTGATACAGATTCCGGCGTTTCTATGCCGCCAGACCGATCTGGTTCAGGCGGCGGCAAAAACCGGACGCTGCGTCAATCTGAAAAAGGGACAGTTTCTCTCGCCCCCTGAA
>CAZDMR010000081.1:0-14324 GCA_964506795.1 uncultured Acidobacteriota bacterium
CCAAAAACTACTTGAGCGAGGCTCACATCAGAGAATTAAACCGGATTGTGACCGCCTACCTCGACCTTGCCGAAAATCGGGCTGAACGGCAGATTGTCATGAAGATGGAAGACTGGGTTGAGTTTCTCCACAGCTTTCTGGCGCTTTCCAACTACCCGATTCTCAAGGATAAGGGAAAAGTAAGCGCGCTTGAGGCGAGATTGAAGGCCGAACAGGAATACGAAACCTACAGAAAACGACAGGACCGGGAGTATGTTTCGGACTTTGACCGAGAAATAAAGCGCATTCAGGGTGCGCAGGAGGGAGACGATGAGTAAAACCTCCGAAACCACCCTTGAAAAGACCGCCCTCGACTGGCTCGAAACCGTTGGTTGGCAGATCGCCTTTGGCCCGGATATCAGCCCGGACGGTCAGGCGCAGGAACGCGATGATTATGATCAGGTTATCCTGGTCGGAAGGTTACAAACTGCCCTTGAGAACATCAACCCAAACATCCCGCCGGATGCCATTGAAGAAGCCGTCCGGAAAATTGCGCGGGCCGACTCGCCCAGCCTGATCGAGAACAACCGGCGTTTCCATCGTATGCTTACCGACGGCGTAGATGTCTCTTACATGCAGGATGGCAGAGAGGTTCACGACAAGGTATGGCTTCTCGACCTTGAGGACCTGGAAAACAACGACTGGCTCGCTGTCAATCAGTTCACCGTCATCGAAGATCGCAAAAACCGCCGACCCGACATCGTGATTTTTGTCAATGGCCTGCCCCTGGGCGTGATCGAGCTCAAGAATCCCGCAGATGAGAAAGCCACCATCCGCCATGCCTTCAACCAGCTTCAGACGTACAAGAGTGATATCCCCGGCCTCTTCATCTATAACGAGTTGCTTGTTATTTCCGACGGTCTGGAGGCTCGAGGCGGGACGCTCACCAGCGGCTGGGACCGGTTCATGCCGTGGCGCACCATTGACGGCAAAGAAGTCGCTCCGAGAGGCTCTGTGGAACTCGAAGTGCTGCTCAAGGGAGTTTTTGAAAAGCGGCGGTTTCTCGACCTTGTATTGAATTTTGTCGTGTTCGATGATGACGGAGCCGCGATTGTCAAAAAAGCGGCGGCATACCACCAGTTTCATGCAGTGAACAAAGCGGTTGAATGCACCCTGTCGGCATGCGGCATCGATGCTGATCCTGGCATGCTGTACGCTCGCTTCCCGGAACATGACGAACATAATCCTTTTAAGGTGCGCGAGCTGCAGGCTGCTTATGGTTCGGGAACGAAGCACTTTGGCGGTCGCCGCATCGGGGTGATCTGGCATACACAGGGAAGCGGGAAAAGCCTATTGATGGCGTTTTTCGCTGGTAAGATTATCCGCCATCCAGCCATGGAAAATCCCACACTGCTGATGATCACTGACCGGAACGACCTGGACGACCAGCTCTTTGGCACCTTCTCATCCTGTCACGATCTCCTGCGGCAAACACCCATTCAGGCGGAAAACCGGGAACATTTGAAGAAGCTGCTTCAGGTCCCTGCGGGTGGGGTTGTTTTTACAACCATCCAGAAATTTCTGCCCGAAGCCAAGGGCCAGCAATATCCAGAGTTGTCTGCTCGACACAATATCGTGGTTATTGCAGATGAAGCGCACCGAAGTCAGTACGACTTCATCGACGGTTTCGCACGCCATATGCATGACGCCCTGCCAAATGCCTCCTTTATAGGTTTTACAGGCACGCCTATCGAACGTGAAGACCGCAGCACACCCGCAGTCTTTGGCGACTACATCGACAAATACGATATTCTGAGAGCTGTTGAAGATGAGTTTACTGTTCCAATTTTCTACGAAGGTAGATTGGCAAAGATCGATCTGCTGGAAGAGGAAAAGCCGACAATCGATCCTGAATTTGAGGAAATCACCGAAGGGGAAGAGGAATCTGAAAAGCAGAAACTGCGCACCAAATGGGCCGCCCTTGAAGCAATGGTCGGTACAGAAAAGCGAATTGCACTCGTTGCGGAAGATCTTGTGAACCATTTTGAAGACCGCCTGCAGGCATTAGACGGTAAGGCCATGGTGGTTTGCATGAGTCGCCGAATCTGTGTGGATATGTACAATGCCATCGTTAAGCTCAGGCCGGAATGGCACAGCGTTGGTGATGAAAAGGGTGTATTGAAGATTGTCATGTCCGGCTCCGCATCCGATCAGTCTGAATGGCAGCCTCATATTCGAAGTAAACAACGACGTGAGGAATTGGCTAAAAGGTTCAAGGATCCAAGTGATCCGATGAAAATGGTGATTGTAAGGGATATGTGGTTGACCGGATTCGATTGCCCGTCACTGCATACGATGTACGTCGATAAGCCGATGCGAGGGCATGGCCTGATGCAGGCGATCGCCCGGGTCAACCGGGTATTCAAAGATAAGCCGGGGGGATTGGTCGTTGACTACCTTGGCCTTGCGGACCAGCTAAAACGCGCTCTTGCGGACTATACCGAAGCCGGCGGCCGTGGAAAGGCAACGGTCGATCAGGAAGAAGCTGTTTCGGTGATGCTGGAGAAGTTTGAGATTGTCGATTCCATGTTCTATGGATTCGATTATGCCTCACTCCTTCAAGCTGAACCGGCAAAGCGTATCGCCGGTATTGCCGCCGCAATGGAACATATCCTCCAACTGGAGGATGGCAGGAATCGATATCTTGCAGAGGTAACAGCACTTTCGAAGGCATTTGCCCTCGCCGTTCCTCATGAAGAAGCACTCCGTATTCGGGATGAAGTAGGATTTTTCCAGGAAGTCCGCGCTGGTCTGGTAAAGGCCACAATCAATGGTGGTGGCAAAACTCACGAAGAGATAGATACGGCAATTCGTCAACTCGTATCAAAGGCTGTCGCATCTGATGGCGTCATTGATATTTTCGTAACTGCAGGCTTGAAGAAACCGGATATATCCATTCTATCGGATGATTTCCTTCAGGAAGTCCGACGGCTTCCACACCGGAATCTGGCGGTGGAATTTCTGAGAAAACTTCTAAATGATGAGATCAGAACGAATTCCCGTAAAAACGTAGTCCAATCGCGATCCTTTGCGGAAATGCTTGAGCAGGCAATACGGAAATATCATAACCGGGCGATTGAAGCCGCCCAGGTCATCGAAGAATTAATCAATTTAGCCAAAGAGATGCGCGATGCTCAGAAGCGCGGCGAAAATCTCGGCATGACCGATGATGAAATTGCCTTCTACGACGCCCTGGAAGTTAATGACAGCGCGGTGAAGGTTTTAGGAGATGAGACCCTAAAAACGATTGCTCATGAATTAGTCCAAGCAGTCAGACGGAGCGTAACGATAGACTGGACAGTCCGCGAAAACGCCCAGGCCCAGATCCGCGTGATTGTGAAACGGATTCTACGCAAATATGGATATCCCCCCGACAAACAGGAAAAAGCTACGCAAACCGTTTTAGAACAAGCGGAAGTACTTTGTAAAGAATGGGAGAGTAAAACCATAGAGAAGCAAGAATTAGATGACAAATAAGAAAATAGCCAGATTTTTTATGGACCCTTTGGCCTTTATTCAAAGCAATTTCGATCTATGCAATCTCCGGGTGGGGAATGCCAGTGCCTGCCAAATTTTCGATTAATGGAAATTTAGGAGAGCAATTGATGCATTATGAAAAGAAGTTGCTGTTAAAAGCCTTCGCAGATTGATGCTCTCCTTGGCCTATTGGGGATCGAGATATCGCGAAGATTAAGGGGGTTGAGATGGCGGTTTGGCTGATACGTGCCGGAAAGCATGGGGAAGACGAAGATGCAGCCCTTGAAACGGGCTACGTCATTATTGGTTGGCGTGAAATGCCCGACATTTCGGGAGTGACAACATATGAGGAAATGAAGAAGAAATATGCGGAAGTATATCCAGAAATGTTGCCACGTGCGATTCAAAACAATGCCGCGCAGCTTTGGGCATTCTCGAACCGAATCAAAACCGGAGACGTGGCCGTGTTACCCATGAAGACACGTTCGTTCGTTGCCGTTGGCAAGATCACCGGCGAATACGAATATAAAGATGGCCGTCACATGCGCAAGGTTGATTGGATACGACAGGACATCCCCCGAACAGATTTCGGGCAGGACTTACTGTATTCCATGGGTGCTTTCATGACGGTCTGTCGGATCAGGAGGAACAAGGCAGAAGAACGGTTTGCTGCCGTATTGGTCGGGCAACGAGATCCCGGGCTGAAGGGACAGACCGGTGAGCAGAAGGAAATAGAGACAGAAGAAGACGAAGTGCTCGTGGATCTAGAGGAACAGGCATACGACCAGATACGGCTGATGATCCAGTCCCGATTCAAGGGGCATGATTTGGCACGGCTGGTTGAAGCGATTTTGAATGCACAGGGATACCAAACGTATCGCTCGCCTGCTGGACCGGATGGCGGAGTCGATTTATTGGCTGGCTCAGGAGCAATGGGATTCGAACGGCCACGTATTTGTGTGCAGGTGAAATCTGGCGGCGTACAAAACGACAGCGCGATTCGGGAACTCGAGGGTGTGATGAGCCGCATCGCAGCGGATCAAGGACTATTTGTCTCATGGGACGGTTTTAATACGACAGCCCTGAAGGGTGCGCGGGACCTGTTCTTTAAAGTCCGTCTATGGGACGACCGCAAGCTGATTGCCAACCTGTTGGCGAATTATGAACGCTTGTCGGATGCTATCCAGGCTGAACTGCCATTAAAACGGATATGGGTTGTAGTAGCCGAGGAGCAGTAATCCGGCTGTCGAGGGGTTCAAGGCTGTATTTGAACTTTAGCCTAAAAACCTTTGCAGTTTTTTACAGAACTGCTTTGGGAGGATGTTAAGCCTACAACGAGAATTGATATGGTTAACAAACTGGATGAAAAGCAGAAAAACCTTGAGTCATCGGCGTTATTAAGCGGAATGATAGGGAATTGTGACCAGATAGGAACTGTCCTTTCCATACTAAAAAAGGTGGCTGACAGCGAAGTCCATTGTTTATTCATTGGTGAGAATGGAACTGGAAAATCATTTGCTGCGCGTGCTGTTCATGAAATGCGCGGCCTGAAGAATGAAACATTTATAACAATCCATGGAAGCCTTGATCCCAATCTGATACAAGCGCAATTGTCTGATCTTATTGGCTTTATTAAAAATCACAATCAAAAAGCGGCAGGCAAGAAAAATGCAATATTTGATAAAGGCACCCTATTGATTGAGGATATTCACAGACTGCAATTTGCTCAACAGTTACAGGTTATGCATCTCGTTGAGGAAGCAACATCCTTCCGAGATTCTTTGCCTTCATCCAACTCAAAAAGACTTTATGTTTTTTCCACTGCTCCACATAAGCTTTCCGAATTTGTGGAAAAGGGACATTTTCGGCAAGATTTATACTATAGCCTTTCTGAGGTTGAAGTTTATATGCCACCGTTGCGTGATCGTGGACAGGATATCATTCTGTTGGCAAAACACTTTCTTGGCAAATTTTCAACACGGAAGCGAACAAAGGTTCGTGACTTCCATAATACCGCGATTAATGCAATGCTCAATCATTCATGGCCGGGTAATATTGACGAACTCCAGAACCGAATTCGTCGGGCAATCACACTTGCGGAGTCCTCTTCCATTACATCAAAGGATCTTGGTCTTTCCATTGAAGATGGTGATTCTCATTCCCAAGAAAAAGCGGATACAAATCAAATTTCCGTATTGCGTAAGAAAACGGAAAAAGAGGCTATAATGGATGCACTAAAAATATGTAATGGCAATATTAGCAAAACTGCAAAGCTGCTCGGTATATCCAGGCCAACGCTTTACGATAAACTTCGACAATACGATAAAAGCCATAATTAAGAGGATCGATGCTAAATGGGGGAAAGCAGACAACAATAAAGCATAACACTAACCAGCATTTTTATGATTGCGTGGCTGATTAGGACTATCCATTGAAACTGCAATAACCTTGAAAATAACTGTTCAGTCTATAGCTGGAGATCCCGAAAGTATTGGTTGAGAAATCATGAAATATGGTTTCTCTTTGATATCATTTCGACGCACAGCTCTTCTCAATGACTTCGACAGCCTTTAAATCTGCAGTTTGGATAATTGATGCAACCAAAATAGAGTTCTCCAGTTCTTTTAGATCTTCTGGCCTTGGTTGGGGAACCACATATTGGGCATGGCCCAGCCTTATCCTGCGGATGCGCAGGGCGCTCCATCGGGTCTTTTTTTGATTTTAATCCTTCCATTATGCCTCCCGCTCATAGCAATGCTATCCATTGTTTTTAAAGCCTTTATAGATCACAATTGCAAATCAAATTTCGATTACTCCCTGTGAGGGAAACGAAATGGATTCAGTCGCCGGCAAATGATTCCAAGTCATATGTGAATGTTGTTGTTGTGCTTGCACCGCTGGGAGGGCCACTTTCGCCTATCAGTTTAACGCGACCAGTCTCAAGGAACTTCCCGGATCTTAGTGCCGCGCAAATTAGGGGTAGGCGCCTGTATCGGTATCCAAGGGCCTTATCCACATCCCCAGCTCTGACACTTACTTGACTTTGGCCTTCTGATCGCGCTGGCTCAATATAGGTGGCAATAACAAAATCTCTGACGCGCCCGGCAATTTCGCCCCGATGACTTTTGAGACTACTGCTACTTTCATTATCTACATACGTTTCCCCTGACTCTGCTACATATATATTTTTCGGAATGTTAGCAGCCTTCAACTGCCCGCCTATTTCTTCGCTGATCCAAGAGCGTAATCTATTCATTGCCGGGCTGTCGTCTTCAATGTCCTTTTCAGCCCAAATGCTCACTTTGGCACTATGTATCTCCTCAATAAACTTAGAATCAAGATCGAGATATTTAGCGACACGCTCCATAGTATCCAAGTCACGCCAAATATCGTCATCTGGAAGATCGCTTTCTGATGAAAGGTGGTGCCATAAATTTGAGACTGATTGGAGTTCCTTTATCCAGTTGAAAGGATTCCTTCCATCGAAAACGGTGGAATGGCGATCTTTGGCAAGATGCCAGATCAGGGTTCGTGTGTCAGATTTTTCGGGCGCATCCTGAACCTTCGGCCTAAGATGCCGACCAAGCTGCTGAAACAGCCACATTACATCCTTAAAAGTGGTCTCTTCCATAGCCTATTCTCCGAGCAAATGATATTACCCTTATGTAATTTCTTTTCGGCAGGTTGTTTTGACAAATAATCAAAATATCTGTAGACGGTGATCAACGACAATTACACTTCCCTTCCGACGACAATTACACTTCCCTGGTACCAAGGTAGTTAATCAACATCATCTCGTTTCTTTTTAAGCAAATGCTGGTTACGTATTTTTGCCAGCGTTCGCCGATTTATTGAAGGGCAGCCTTCGTTGCCTCATTAAAAATGTTACCTTCTTTCGATCATTCGTCGATGGAAAGATTCGGTGTGTCACGCGCCCTCCCCCTCTTGCGATTCGATGACCTGTCTTGTGTTTTCCAAAGCCTTCTCAGCGCGGTAGCTGTGCTTCATATTCAGCTCCAGGATCACGGAATGATGCACCAGACGATCGACCGCCGCCGCCGTAGTCATAGGGTCTTTGAATATCTGTTCCCATTTCGAGAACACTAAGTTGCTGGTGATCATGACACTGCGCCGCTCATATCGTTCCGCCAGAAAGGTAAATAGGACCTCCATCTCTTCCCGGTTTTGCTGAATATATCCAATGTCATCGATGAACACGGCTTCAAATTTATCCAGCTTTTTCACCTCCTGACTGAGCCGAAGATCCCTCTTGGCAATGAGAAGCTTCTGAACCAACATGGCCGCGGAGGTGAAAAATACTGCATGGCCTCGCTTGATCAGTTCATGGGCGATGGCGCACAAAAGGTGGGTTTTGCCGGAGCCGGGATTCCCGAAGGCAAGGATATTTTCAGCCCGGCTAAGGAAGTTTCCCTCGCATAAAGTTGGAAGCAAAGAGCGGATTTTCTTTGGCAGCCGATCCTGCTCGAAAGTTACCAGAGTCTTTTCTCTTGGTAGCCCGGAACGCTTCAACAGTTGCTCAATTTTCCGATTGTGACGGTCAAAGGCTTCGATCTGCGCCAACTCATGAAGGTAGCGCTCGTATGTGAGGGCTTCCTTCTCGGCCTTACGGGCCAAGTCTTCGTAGTTGTTGACAAAAGCCGGCAAATGAAACATTTTCAAAAGCATCTTCAAGGAAGTTGCGGTGCTCATACAGCCACCTCCTTGAGTAGAACGTCGTACAGAAACATATCCGGAAGCGGGATATGAATGTCCATCGGTTCTTCGACCGGACTTTCCGATAATTGGACAAGCGTGTCAAAATCCAGTTCTTCTCCGGCATCTAACAGTTTTTTGAGCGATCTTTCCATTGCCGATTCCGAGTTCATCGCCGACCATTGCAGGATCTTAAGGTATCGGCGGCTGGCATGTTTGGATGAGAGAATACAATGAAACACGGCCGCATAGCGGAAAATACTGCTTTGGTAAAACACCAATGCAGACTTTTTTGGATAGTGTGCCGTTGGCTCAAGAGAAGATGTTAAATCAGAACGTACAGACAGCGTCTGAGGTAGCATAATTGTCAGATCAAGTACTGGCTATTACAATTCAGAAGCAAACTCTCAACTAATCGGGCAAAGTCCAATATCACAGCATTGCAGCGCATGGAGTGCCTATAATGGCGCCGCAGCAGGATGTGCCATGACCCGATCGTCCTCAAAAAGGTATATCGTCATCGTGGAGTTCATTTGTCTCGTTTTGGCTGCAAAGGTCTCCCAGATCTGCCTCTGCGCCCTCAAATTCGAGGCGGTCGTCTTCCGGCTCGCAGTAATCCCCATATTCGAAGAACCGCAGTAGCGCTCGAGCTTCGATATCCTGGGCGACGAGTTCTGCCGCACGCCGGCGGATACGCGGCTCGGGATGTTCCAGGAACCTGTTGAAGGCCTTTCTTTCCTTTCTGCCGATGATGCCTTCCCAGGTGACCAGACGCTCGAGGTTCCTCAGGTCTTGCCGGTACAGCAACTCGGAAGCTCCGAGCCTTGAACAATCCTTGCAGAGATGGCGCGCATGGCCGGATCCCGAGAATTTCTCATTCGGGCGCATCCTGCCGCAGCACCAGCAATAATGCCCATGTCTCTTACCCTTCTTTGCCATGGCCTTTTCTCAATCTATTGCGCGTGCGCTTTGAGTTCGGCTGTCTTCCCCGGTCGGAGCGGGCGGTAGATATCCGCCGCGCGCTCCGCGGCAAATTTGGGCGACTCCATGCGCCGGATCTGATCCCACGCGATCCTGGTACCCGTCCCGCGCTCTTCATCGCGCCGGCGCAGTGTTTCCTCAATTTCGCCCATAAGCGCTCTAAATTTTGGACTGGATGTTAGATGCCCGAAGAAGCGCCTTGCCCGCGTTCCGTTCCGGGCCATATATCCCGCAAGATCCTGAGAAAAGGAGTCTACCGCCTGCCGGTCGCGATATTCGTCTCTGGTATTTGGGGCTTTCGCGCGCCGGCCGGTCATCAATGGAACGGCGCCCGGAAGGTTGCACGCACCATGCAGGAAATCCGCAACGCTTTCTTCCATGCGTCCCAACTCGAAGGATCCCATGGCCGCAATGAAACTCATCTCCGGCCACAGCTTCCGGACATAGCGCGCGGCACCCACAGCCTCTTCCAATGCGCCGCGGTTGAGGTGAATCCCGGCACGGTGGCATTCGGCGCCGGCGAGGTCGCCGCAAACGTTTTCGAGTTGATCGGCCAGCCGGAGCGCCTCCTCATAGCGTCCCAGCCGGTTCAAAGTGATCAGAAGGTTGCTGAGACCGCGGCGGTAGGGCTTTCCCCAATCGTTGGTCTTGAATAAGCGGGGAGTGAGACGGCGAGGAAGGCGCTTGCGCGAAAGTTCCATCATTCTTGTAAAGTGCCGCTCGGCCTCGTCGAGTTTGCCCCGATCGAGCGCAATCAATCCGAGATAGTTGTGGTTCTCGGCATCGCTTTCGAATGAGTCGGCAAGGAGACGCACGATCGCTTCAGCCCGGTCGAGATCGCCCTGACCGTAAAGCTCCGATACTTCTTCTTCGGTATCCATCGGTACTTCTCTCCCGCGCAGGCGCCACCGCCAATAAAATTCGTTGTCTCGATTCATTTCATCCGGCTCCGTATCGCAAAGCTTCAGGCGCCAGCGGATCAGCTCGATCAGATACTCGAGTTCGTAGCGATGCTGCTGCAGAAGCTCGGCAGAGGAGAAGAGCCATTGGGGTTCACTGAGCACCAGCTGGCGCGTGAAGGCGCATAGATCGGCGCGGAACCGCTTGACCATCTCTGCCTCCCGATATTCGTAATCCTCGGGCAGCGTATCAAGATTTCTGGCAAGCTCCCACCAGATTCGCTTCCAGGGAAAGCGAATTTCGGGGTACTCGAGTTCGAGCAGGGACTGGAGAAGGCCGCCGTGGGTATCGTCGAGCGCCGCAACAGCTTCCTTTTTGGAATAGAATGTAAAGAGAACGCGCTGGCATACCTTGCGGGTTTCGGGATCGCGCTCCCCGTGAACCAGTGCGAGCTGATTTCCTCGCTTCCGGATATAAGCCATAGGCACCTCCTGGACCGGACTTATATCAGGAAATTCATTGTTGTGCAAGAATTATTTATAAACACAACATACCTATACCATGTGCTGTAGGCAATGCAACGCAATGAAATGAATTGCCGGGAGGATCAGCAGCTTTTGATTATCAGCCGGAGCGTTCTTGACATGGCCGGCGCCAAATGTGAAATTGATATCGAAAAGAAACGATATACGAGCTCATGGCTGTCAAAAGCACCGCCCACAAATGGCAATTCAAGTCGCGTTTCCGGCGGCATGCCTTCGGATGGAGGTCCCAGCCTGCCATTAAACGGGTCAGGGAAGCCGCATCCGAGATTAGGAAGGTTGCTCGCAACAATAGGGTGCTCGGCGCTGAGGGCGCTGTTGCCTTTCTTGAAAAGGTGTCCCCAGCCTTGGAACAGGTGGACAGCTCTTCCGGTGCTATCGGCACGGCTGTGAACAACGCCATTGTGGAGCTCGTCGAAATCATCGCCTCCGCTCCGGCCGACCGAAAAACCCGTGAGAAGTGGCTTGAACGCATCTGGGAAGCTTATCAGGATGACGATATCCCTTATATCGAGTTGCTCGGCGACTACTGGGGCGAGCTTTGCGCGTCAAAAGAGATTGCTTCGCAATGGGCGGATCGGCTCTTGGATGGATGCCGTATGGCCTGGAGTCCCGATCCGAGCCTGCGCGGTTTTTTCAAGGGCACAACCAACTGCCTGAGTGCCCTGCTCTTTGCCGAACGCCACCAGGAGCTCCTCGACCTGCTCGAGATGGAACCTCACCAGATATGGGATTATCGCCGGTACGGCGTGAAGGCGCTTGCCGCCCTGGGCAGGAAGGGCGAAGCGATCCGCTATGCCGAAGAAAGGCGCTGCCTGAACGACAGCCCATTCGCCATCGCCCGGGCCTGCGAGGAGATTTTATTGTCTTCAGGCCTGGTTGATGAAGCATACCGGCGCTACGGGCTGCTCGCCAACCAAGCCGGAACCTATCTGGCCTGGTTCCGCGCAGTGGCAAAGAAATATCCGAACAGGCATCCGGCCGCGATTCTCCAAGATCTGGTTGCTCTGACACCCGGAGAGGAAGGCAAATGGTTTGCGGCCGCCAAGGATGCCGGACTCTTCGACGAAGCTATCGCCCTTGCCAACCGCTCGCCGTGCTCGCCGCAAACGTTGACTCGCGCGGCGCGCGACTTTGCCGTGAAGAATCCTGGTTTTGCGATTGAAGCCGGCATGGCGGCCCTCAGATGGCTGGTCGAAGGCTATGGTTACGAAGTGACCGGCCTCGATGTCTCCGAAGCCTATTCGTTCACCATAAAGGCCGCCGAAAACGCGGGGATTGCGGCTGAAACGCACGAACGAATCCGCACTCTCGTAGCCGCGGAAACTTTCGGCGAGCGCTTCGTGACCCGTATTCTCGGGCAATGGTTGGAGCTGTAGCTATGAAACGACGGAATGATCCCGGATCCGCGCCCAGCTTATCAAACATCGAGGGAGCCCTGGATGCCTTGAATGCCGAAGATCTGCGCGACCTGATCCGCGCTGTGATTCTTCGTCTTGAAGCCAAGGACATTTCTTGGTTTACCAGTGCCATAATCGAACGGGCCTCCAGGGGCAGGGCCGAATGGCAGCCTTCGGGGCCGACCGACGAAGGCGTTGCGGAGGTGCTGGCCTTCGCCGAAGCTGCCAAACGGATTGGATATGCCGATCCATCCGAAATCGACGATTATCTGCAGCAAGGCCGTAACGCCTTTCTCGCCGGGAACTATAGCGCCGCCATCCGGATATTTCACGCCCTGCTCCTCCCCCTTTCTGAAGGAGAGATCGATCTTGGGCAGGACGAAATGTTCGAAGAGGTGCTCGGCGTGAATACGGTTGATTGCGCGGCGCAATACGCCGTCGCTGTATATGTGACTTCCGCCCCGGATCAGCGAGCCGGTGCCGTACTCACAGCGATTGAGGATATGGGGGAGGTCGGAACCTTCTTGAATCCGCTTCAGGAGATGGAACGCGTTGCGGCGGAGCCGCTTCCCGATTTCGACGTCTTTCTGCCACAGTGGCGTGCCCTTATGGAGGAAGCCGCCAAGGAAGAGCGCGGCAATGAGTGGGACACCGATGCGGACCATCGCCTGCGGGAGGTCGTATGGCGACTGGAAGGCGCGGATGGACTTGCCGGGATTGCAAGGTCGACCCGCCGGCTGGACGATCTTCAAGCCTGGTGCCGGGCGCTGGTGGACAGAGGGGATTGGGAAGCTGCCTTGTCAGCAAACGAGGAATCCGCTGAAATTGTCGGAGATAAAGCACATTTCCAGGGAGATTTTCTCGACGGCGCCGCTCTTGCCGCCCAGGAATTGGGCCGCAAAGATCTTCCCAAGCGCCTTGAGACGGCGTGGCGCAAAGGTCCAAGCATGTTGCGGCTTCGACGATGGCTCGGCTCATCCAAAAGCAAGGGCGCCTTGAAAAAACGGGCCGCTGCGGCAATCGAAGCCTGTCCTGAGAAAGCACATCGCCAGAAAGCATTCCTTCATGTATTACTCGGCGACTACAAATCCGCCTCGAAACTGCTGGCCTCCGCGCCCGGACTTGGTTGGTCGGACAGTGAGCATCCAGGTCACCTGCTGTTTCCGATTTTCTGCCGCCTGCTTGACGACGGCTCAGGGTATCTCGTGCGCAAAGCCCGGCATCGCGATACTCTCGATATTCACGTCATGGACGTGGATGAAATGATATCGCTCAGCTCGGACCCGGATGAACCATGTCTGCCTGATGCATCGGTTGATGAGATCATGGCTTTGGCAGGCTTGGAAGATGTGAAGCGCGACGCTGAGCGCGCCGTGCTGATCCAGGCGATGCAAAAGGCTGCCCGGAAGCGCATCGAGGGCGTCACGGAACACAAGCGCCGCCGTCATTATGGTTATGCTGCATCCTTGGCCGCCGCCTGCGTCGCTGTCGATAAATCGCCCGGGATGTCGGAATGGATAGCCGCAATTCGAAGCAAGTATCGCCGCTTCCCTGCCTTTCAGCGGGAGCTCGATCGATGCCTGATATGATCGCGGCAAAGAAGCGATGAAGAGGGAGCACATGATGGAAAAGAGAGCTAAGACTCCAGTTCGCAGAAAGGGTGCACAATTTTGCGCCACGATGTGAAGGAAGCTATCCAACAAATCTGGCCGGATAACACCGTCAAGGGAAGCCATAGTTTTGAGGAGTCCTATTTGACAGACAAGCTGTCGGCATTAAAAAAGGATTTAATGAACATCAAGGGCGCGCAGCTCAAGTATCAACTGGCGGCAAAACAAAACTCAATTCCGAACGATGCAGCGGATATCGAGGATTTTGTGCCGCTTTTAAGTGAGCAAACGCGCTCCTATCACCTATTTTTCATTTGTCCCGAAGGAGAGATATTTACATTTGATTCAGAAACAGAGAATTTTGATGAAACAGAGAACCTTGGGGTAGAAGCACTGGCCGAAAAGATCCGGAAAAACCTTCGGGAAAGCCGGTCAAAAAGTATGATTCAAGGGCGCGGATGGATCGGCTGGTCGGTGTCCCTATCCTTTTTGGCTCCCTATGCGGCCATGGCTCTCAATGAAATGGCGCTGTTTGATAACGGCAGCACCGAGGAGCCCGGGATTGAGATGTGCATTCAAGATTTGGACGGCAATCCCATCAATCCCGAATGAACCGCCCCGGGATTGTCGGAGACCCTAATATTTGAGAGGATAGGGTCATG
>CAZDMR010000082.1:0-13245 GCA_964506795.1 uncultured Acidobacteriota bacterium
AACGGCGTCACGCCGCTTACATAGCGGATCCAGATGTTGTATGCCTGCGAATAAGCCTGCGTCTGCTGGGTTTCGTCCAGCATATTTCCGCCCAACGGCTCGACTTTCGCCCGCACGTTGGTCATGAATTCCGAAACAAGCGTTCCCTCGCCGTGGATGCCGTAGGGCGCCGTGACGTTCAGGATTTTGATCAAATCCTTCATTTCTCCGATCAAGGGAGGGTTCACAGCAATACGATCCTTTCAGCCCACAGCAGGCTTTCGACGGCTCTATCGATATTGGAATCGGCGACGGCATCGCCGCGGTGTTCATAGAGGTCCGCTACCTTGAGCAAGATTGCTTGTTTTATATGCTCTGGCACGTCGGTGGCCAGCCCGTATCCGCACACAAATCTGATCTGCACGGCCTGAATTTCATCATAGGTCGAGGGCCAGCTCTGTCCATACGCAAGAACGATCCGTCCGGGCTCGCTCACCGTGTCAACGATGTAGTACGCTGAATCCAAGGTTTGAAGGGTTCCGGCCGTATCTTTATATTGCAACGAAGTCACCGACTGCAGCGGCGGCTTCGGCAGCCTGATTTCCGATTTCGACGGGAAGCGGTCCAGATAAAGATCCAAGGTCTGCGTGATGTAGGCGCGGTTTTGAAAGCTTTCGCACCATCGCCTTGCGGCCTTGATCATCGATTCGACAAGATCGTCGTCGGGATGGGCTGTCGCCGGAGAGGTGTCGATCGCCAGATGCATCTTTGCTTCGGTCAGGGTGATGGGTTCCTCGGCCGGAGCTTCATATAAGCTATAGGATTCCATTTTTCGCAGCCTCCAAGGATTGCAGCTTCAAAGGCCCGGCATGCATAAGCGCAGCATCGGTTGGTACCTCGGGCACGTCTCCCTGCACGATATGGGGATAGGAACCGCGCTCCGGGTGATCCGGATCGTATCCTTCGGCTTTATTGACGGGATCGATCGAATTGTAATATTTCCATTTGCGGATGCGGTCCTCGCGGTCCATGTAGCCGAGGTGCAACAAGGCGGCCTCGCAAGGGGCGGATTTGGCAAGCGAATATGTCGGGACGGATGAGCAGTGCAAATGCCCGGATTGCGGGGTCCGGCGGAAAATCAAGGGCTGATCTATTTTGAATAAGGACGGTCTGGTAAATCTGGAATATACGCCGTCGACGCGTATCTCGTTCCGGCTGTTCCAGAGATAAATAATTTTCAGGGAAAATGCCAACATTTGCGGATGTTCTGCTATTGCAGCTTCGATCAGCTCCCGGCCTCCGGCAATCAAAACCTCGTCACCATCGATCATCAGAACCCAGGCATCGCGCGGCTGTTGAAGCGCAATAATACGGGTCAGCCATTCTTTATCTCGCGCTTCGTCGAGCCCTTGGAAGGGCGAGGAAAGAACCTCGGCTCCGCAATGCCGCGCAATATCTGCGGTCCCGTCAGTGCTGTGATCGTCCATGAGATATGTTTTTTTACAAAAGGAAACGGATTCTAGGACTTCCCCTATCCACCTGGCCTCGTTTTTCACTCTTAGTGCTGCGACAATGGTTAGATGCATAATTGCATAAGCCTGGCTTGTTTCTTTGCCCGGAGTCCCCGACTCTCTTCGAATGCGTAATTATCGCCCTTGTCAATAAAACCGGCATGCCATGCAAATTTAACAATCTGCGAATCCATCAAAATATCGGCGTCGATCGTGTGAATATTGATTCCGGTTATAAGTTTGGCCGCTGGCAGGGCGATTTGATCCCTGGTAGATCCGGCGAGAAATTCCCTCCACCACATTTCGTTTAAGTTGGCGCTCGAGGTGGTATTACGCCGCGCGATGAAGCCTCCGGCCCATAATCCGTCGCCGAGGCCGATTGCGCGGTAGCGCTCGATCTGGGCGGCCATTTCAGGCCCCGCGCCGATCTTTTCCCGTTCGCAGACGCCCGCCTCTTGGTATACCGACGACCGGCAGGGATGCCGGAACATGGCGATGTCGGAATCGGACAGCAGGGTATCCACGAGGACGGAAGGCTTCTCTTTTAAAACAAAGGAGCCGTCATGATAGATCGTGTATTCGCTGTCAAAGAAGAGATGTGAAAGAATCTTTGGGATTCTGGAATTGCGGGCTTCGGATTTATACGGTTTCCAGGCCGGCCAGAGCTCCCAGGGCGGACAGGAATAAAACTCATCGGAAATGCAAACATACCGCACCCCGGGCTCGACGATTTCCGGCGGGCGGAGGTTGTCATAATCGCCGAGAATAACGGTGCAAACGGTTATATCTGGCGTCATGGTCAATCCTTGAGGCCCACGCAATGGCGGCATATGGAATTCATTTTGTAATTTCCTGCGCGATGCAATTCCCGCAAATTCTTGATCAGGTCGCTATTCCATGCTTGCCGGATGTTCATGGATTTTATATTTCCAATCGGCATTTGCTCTCCGCTGAACGTACAGCAGGGATAAAGCGTTCCGTCAGAGCCGACGACAATATGTTTGAATGGAAATGAGCATCGGAAAGTTTCTGCAGGCCAGGGCAATTGGTTACTGTTGTTTGAAACGCCGGGAACGCCGAGCTGGTCCTGAAACCCGATCATGTCGGCAATTCCCTTCCAGCGAGCCGCGAATGCGGCAGCCTCTGAAATATTAACCGGGGTCCGCAGAAAATTGACGCGTACTAATGGGAATCGCCTTCCGAGCGCCTCGCGGGTGCGGAGAAAAGTCAGTATGTTCCATGTGATCTCCGATAATTTGTCGATGCCGCGCATGGCTGTGTATGTTTCCGGCGTTATGGCGTCGAGGGACACCATGATTTTGGTCAACCCGGCATCGATCAACTCGCGGGAAACCCTCGCTGTCAACAATGTCCCATTTGTCGCAATGTAAACATTTAATATCCCTTTCGATTTGGCGTAACGGATATACTCGGGCAGCTCGGATACCAGCAGCGGTTCATTGTTGTGGTTCAGTTTCAGGGATACGAGTCCCTGCGCGGCGGCTTCGTCTATTACTTTGGAGTAATCGGCAAAAGATAGGAATGTCGGCTTTTTTGCCTTTCGCTCTGGCGTTGATTGAATGCAAAACGGGCATGATAAATTGCAGTTGGAATTCAGACCGATATCCAATTGGATCGGGAAATCTCCCACAGGTTCGAGTCTCTGTGCGGCATGATAGCGGCGCCGGAATACTTTCCACCTCTCGCGGTCCCGGTCCGTTGGGCGCTCGTCGCCTGGATATTCGTCGAACCTGGCGGCGTATAAATTTTCTGTTAATTCCGTCTTTGCCATGATTGATCTATAAATTTTTGCGCGGAGCCGATGGCTTTGCCCTTGAAATGCAAGATCCTGGTCTCGGCAGGGATAGGCAGCATCCAGTTCCAATTGTTCCATTCACCGGCATCCAGGATTAGGGAGTTCATTCCGCAAGGGGATTCGATGATTTTTCCGAACAGCGAGCGGCAATAATCAGGCTCAAATTTAGGCAAAACTAAATGATTCATGGCTGATTGGTCTGAGCCGTATTTGTCGCAGGCTTTCTTCCAGGAATAAAGGAATTCCGGATTTCGGACCCAGGCCGCGCCGCTATTGAGAAAGTCCGTTGCGAATATTCCGGATGCCCCGATCTCCCGCGCTGATCTCATCGTTACGGCCACGTTCCATGATCCCGGTGGCGGTACAAATCCGCGCATGGGCAAACAATCGGCATCAAGCCAGCAGAGCGTTTCGCCCATAAGAGGTCCGTAAGACTCCAAAAAATCGAGAAGGACCCGGGGCTTAAATGTGACGGGCTTCACCCCTACCCCTAAAACAAAATCGCTTTCATCCGGGGCAAAGTATTTACCGGATGCAAGGCCGCCGAGGTCGTAAACCTTATGACCGTAGCCTAGTTGCGCGCATCGTCGCGATTGCTCCTCGATTATCGACCTATATTCAGCGGTCCCGGCGGTGACAACAATCATTTCACGGCCTCCAGGATCACGCGCATTTTCCAAATGTCATCATATCTGGTCCGATATTTGGTGTGGCTTATGAGCTTGATCCGGAAGTCTGCGTTTATGCCGTAATAGCCTCGGAACCGTTCGCGCGCGAAATTCCCCTTTTCGTAATACTCGAAATCGCTCGCGGTCCAATAGGACACATGCGTTGGGTCGCAGAAGGCGCCGGCACCCTTGGCTGCGGTGGGCATCTCAATGTCAGCGATTGCCCCCGGCCGCAGAACCCGCCAGAGTTCGTTCATCGTATGCCGCTTATCCGGCAGATGCTCGAAAATGTCGTATGCTTTCACCTCGTCAATGCTCGAGTCCGGCCACGGCCAGGGCTTGCTGAGATCGGCCACAATATCGGCGGGAGGGACGATGTCGACTGAAAGGAAACCCTCGAAGCGGCGATCACAGGCACCAAGATTAAGCTTCATGTGACTCTCCCAAAATTATCCCGGCCCCATTTCGCGCGGAATATTGCGGCATTTTGCTTGAGGTCCCCGGATGCGTGCGCCGACCCGCGGAATGTCGATGGCAGGGTCGCGTGATCAACGAAGCAACCGTCGTGGATTCCTATCCTGAAGCGGGCCAGGCGCACCCGAAGGCAATAATCATCGTCATCATGGCCGTAGGCGATAAAGCGTTCGTCCAGTCCGCCGACGATATCGAGGGTTAGACGCGGAATCAGGACGCAGACAAAGCACACCATGCGTCTCTCGGCGCGAAGTCCTTTCCCCTGGGGCAGCTGATTCGGATTTCCGACGTTGTTGGTCGTCGCCGCTATAAGGCCATATTCCGGATGTTCTTTTGCTTCGCGCTGCAGAAGGGTAAATCCGCCTGGGGTTCGTAGCAGCGCATCATCATTGAGCAGGACAACGTCGTCCTCTCCCGCCGCGCGGATTCCTATATTGGCGTTGCGGGAAAAACAAAATGGCTTAATTCCTGCGACGTATGTTGCTCCATCGGGCTTGTGATCGAGGCCGTCATCGACCACGATAATCCTGCAGGTTTCCCCGGCCCCGCGGATGGCATTGATGCATTGCTCCAAGTTCCGGGCATTCCTGCTCGGAATGATGACGGATAGATTATTCACTCTTTGCACCGAGCCTCAAATTCTCGTTATCCCAAAATTCTTTCGGGATCAGATTCCTAGAAACGGTTTCCGTTATTCCGTTTTTTCTGCTGGTATGTTGTCGGTGAATCCTGGCCACCATATGGCCGGCCTCGTTGGAAGCGGCTATCTGTTTGAGTGCCGCGTAAACGAATGAATTATCCTCGGCTTCCTTTTTCGCTGGGAAGCGATGCCCCTTCCAATACGACTTGAGATAGCAGAGGCTGGTTCCTACAACATACCCGGCCACGGTCGATCTATAGCGCTTCGCTTGTTGGCTGACCGTGTCCCAGAACAGCAGTGCGCCGTAGCCTGTGATCGGTTTTCCCGTTTCCTGCAGGCAGCGGACCTGGTCCGTGAGGCGGTCCGGCGCCGACCAGTCATCGTCATCCCAATGGCAGATCACTTCTCCGTTAGCCATTCCGTTAATGAGGTTTCGTTTTCTCCCCAGCACTTCAGGACTTTGCAAAAATTCATAACGGATTCGGGGATGATAAGGAACCGGATAGCATTGGCCAATATCGCCGTCATCCAGGATGATCAGCTCGCGGTTTTCGTAAGTCTGCCTGAGCCAACAGTCGATGGCCGCCTTAATGAAGCTCCCTCGGTTGTGTGTCGGCATAACGCAGGAAATTAACGGATTCATTGATTCTAAAAATGATGGAGGGACGCCTATTGTGGCGCCCCTCCTGGGTTAAAGCTATCCGAGAAGAGTCCTAGCTCAGAGGAGAATCCTTGACGTCCTTGTGGGGTCCGCCCAAGATAATGAGAATTCCAGCCAATACCGGATCGGCAACCGATTCAGCGGCCTTCAACCGGCAATAGCCGTAGCCTTCAGCCGCCAGATGGGCGGCATCCACTTCAACGATGTCTATCCGGTTGGAACCGGCCGTCATGGTATATCCGGCTGCGTCGGCCTGCTGCAGCGCGCCTTCCACGTCCGAGCCGTCAATTTCCTTATATCGAAATGCGATCGCCGTGGTATTGGACGGGCTGTTGTCGTCGCAGGCCTCGACGGTGATCACTGATTTCCCGGTGGTGCCGACTCCACGCTGAATCACGAAAGCCAGGTAATCGCCGGCATCCCTGCAATTGACGATATCGCTGTATTTCGTCCCGGCCAGGGCATTGGCAACAGGCGGCAACCCCTGAACCAGACGGTGTCTTGTTGAGAAATTCATTTGTTCCTCCTTTTAGTTCAACTTGTGCACGCCGTGGTTCTATCTGGCCTGCAGGGTTACAAAAGGCGACAATGACTCGCCGTTTTTGGGCGTGAGTGCCGATGTCCACCATGGCCGTCCGTCGTTACGGAGCCAGAATTTGAATGCGCGCTCATGGGCGATAAAGCGCACGTGAATGCTCTCGGCCTGTTGCATCGGCTGGTATGTTCCCTCGAGATACTCGCTCATTTGAGCCAGGACGATATCGCCTTTGTCTCCAAGCGTGGAGCAGTATTCGGTGAAATACAGGGGCCGGCCGGCGAGTAAATCTGCTCCGTTCGGTCCGGCGCCGGGCTTGAAATACTCCACCACGGAGCCGCCGGTTGTCCCTACGAGCTGGTAAAGGCTCGCAAGCTGCGGTCTGGTGGTGTGATTTGCGAGCCATACGGCCCGGCCATATCGCCAGCAGCGTGCGATCATTTTGTCGATATTTTCCTTTAGGATGGTGTCCGCTGATTGCGACCCTTCCTTGTTGACTTGGATCAGGGCGGCGGATTTCAGAATACCGAGAAATTCGCCCGAGCCGGTTCCATTGAGAATTTCGTTAATCCGATTGCAGGTGAATTCATCCTGGAACCCGGCGGAAAGAATGGCCACGAATGATTCGGGCGAATCGGTCAGCATGCTTTCGGAAGCATAGACCAGGCCGAACAGATCGTGGGCGATCAGGTGGATTTGCTCAAACTGCATGCGGCTTGCACTTGCGTCAACCGTTTCCGGCTTCCGGGCAACGGTCAGGCCGCCTGAAACGCTCGATGAATGGTTTTTATCGACACGGGCGTTGACATAGAGGGAGGGTACCTTCATCGGGATGGGAGTGGTCGCAAGCGGTATTTCATCGGGCCTTACAACCATAACGCCTGGAGCGATGGCTGAAGGCACGAGGAATCCGCCATAAGGATCGGAGCCGGCCTGCTGCTCGTCGGATCCCTGGGTTGCGCGATAACGCAGCAGCCGTTTATCCAGCCGCGCGCCGGACCCGGCATCCATGACGGCTTTCAGGAAATCCCGGTGGTCGGCGAATCCGCCCTTCGGATCGCTGTCAGATCCGGGAGCGGAGACTTCGATGTGGCCGGTGCTGGGTTGCCCCATCAATTCGACCTGCCGCTCCCGCTCGAGTTGTTCCTCGGCGGCCGCGAGCAATTCGTTGTTTGCTTCGATTTTGGCTTTCACGGCCTCGTACTGCGCTTTCTGTTCGGGCGTCAGGCCGCCATCGCCTGCGGATTCCAGGATAGCGCCGGCCTCTTTTGTGAGGTCGGCCTTTGCCTGCCGCAATGCTTTGATGTTAAACATGTGTTTCCTCCAATAAAAAAAGCGCCGGTTAAGGCGCTTCGTTGTTGGTTGATTTCCGAACAGATCCGCGCTGATCTACGGACCGCGCTTCACTGTGTTACGCCGGTGGGCTCGATCTCTACGGAGTCTCTCCCGCCGGCGCCACAATCAAAGTCCTAAAAGCTCGAGCCTCCTGCGCTCGAGCTCTATGTCAAATTTATCTTTGGGCTGCCTATCCGCATCGTTTTGGACCGTTTCCTTTTCAGCCGTTTCTTTAAGCGGAGGCGGCTCCTTATCGGCGTCCCGGAGATGCTTTGCCAGATGGTCGTAAACTCCCTGGCGGTCAGCGTCTGGTATGGTCGTTCCGCCGCGACCGCCGTTTAGCACGCCGATCCCGGTCGAGCATGCGGAGAGGTTTGCAGCTCCGGGGCGGCCGGCCTCGCTTACCTCATGATGTATGAAGCGGCAGTCCGTCTTTTTGACTTGGCCGTCCTCGATCGCGTCATCTTCCATCCAGGCATAGGCGTTTCTTGCGGTCTCTACGCTCATAGGAGATGGAAGCCTGGCCTCGTTGGCCGGGCCATCCCAGGGTCCATCGGACGTTGAGGTTTTATGCGGGGCTATCGGGCCGCAATGCTTTTGGCCGGCGGTTCCTTCCACAATGCTTGATGCCTGGGGGGCGCCTTGGATAGAAGCCTGGGCGTGGATTGTTTGCGGCTCGCCGCCGAGTTGGCGAATGACATGGTCAAATGTCCCGATTTTATCGACCATCCCGGTCGCCAGGGCCTGTCGGGCTCCAAATACCCGGCCTTTGCCAAAATCGTTCTTCACTTTGGTTTTCGTCACACCCCGATTCCGAGCCACGGCCTCGAGGAACGTGTTGTAATATTCATTCACGCGCGACTGGTAGTGTTCCAGGCCTTCCGTGCTGAGAGGCTGGTAAGGATTTCCCTCGGTTTTGTATTCACCGGCAAATATCAGGGTCGGTTTCAATCCGGCCGTTTCCAGGGCCTTCGATGCATCGATGTGTTCGGCGAATACTCCGATGCTTCCGGCTTCGCCGGAGGGCGTGATATAGATTTCGTCCGCAGCACTCGCGATATAATAAGCCGCGGAAGCCGCCAGGCTGTTGACGATCGCGACGATCGGCTTTTGACCGCGCGCCTTATATATTTCCGCCGAGAGCTCGTCGACTCCGTAAACGGTTCCGCCCGGGCTGTCCACGTCCAGAAGGATGGACGAAATCCGCGGATCGGACAGGGCCACTTTAAGTTGTTTGGATAAGTTTTCGGTGGAGGAGCTCCCAGGCCCGGATAAGGCGTCCATCAGGCTGATGCGCTGCGAAATAATCCCGTAAATGGGAATAACCGCAATTGCTTTTTCTCCGGAACCTGCAGGCCGCGGGCTTCGTTCTCCGATGCGCGCCTCGATTTCTTCTTTGCTTAACTCGAGGCCGCCGGCTTTCTGCAGGATGAATTCCCGGGCCGCCAGATATTTTTCCAGCTTAATTGCCCACACCTGGTCGGCGCAAAAACTTATAAACCTGACATAATTCATTTCATTCCTCCTATGCGGCCTCCTGGGCCAGCTGGATTAAGCGTTTAGCGCGGCGTGTTTCCCATTCCAGGAGGAGATCATTAAAGCAACTCGCAGCGCGCAATTCGGCGAGGCCCTCGTTTACGTATTTTTCCGCTTTTTCCATGGGCATTTGGAGAGACCCTGCAAGGCTTTCCTTGTAGCCCTTGTAAAACTCGTTTGCCCAATCGATAAACTCCTTCCGATCATTCTGGGCCGATGCTTTTCTCAGGGCGACCAGTTCCTTGTTTGCGAATTTCAGGCTAGTAATTTGAACGATCCGGTTGAGGCGTTGATCGTGTTCGCCAACGGTTGTCGTATTCAGTGGCTGCCAGAAACGGTTTCCTTCCGGCCGGGGATTCATGTTTTCGAGGGCCCGGGCTTCATCCGGGCTGAGGATTCCGCAATTGATGCCTGTCGAATAAGCCTCGTATCTCGATTTAATGTCCCCGCGGAGCAGGCTGTCGATCAGAAACTCCGCAAAATATAAATGCTTTTCGCCGATAAGATCCCGGGTGATCGCTTGCTCCCAGCGGACCAAGCGCGACATCAGGGCGTCCGTAACGTACTCCAAGGCCTGGTGCTCGATATTGCTGAAAGTTGCGCGCTCCAGGTCCCCTATTTTGTGCGGGGGCACGCGGAATATTGCTGCTATCTCTGAGCGGTTGAGCTTGCGGAGCTCCAAAAATTGGGCATCGTGCAGGGTCATGGACATTTCTTTCCAATCCATTCCCTCCTCGAGGATCATAAATCCTCCGGCTTTCCCGCTGCCAGTATGGCTTTCGGCGATTGAGTTTTTCAGATTCTGAAGAGCCTTGTCCCCGAGCTTTCCGGGATGCTTGAAAATGCCGCTCAGCCGCACGCCGTTATTGAATGCTGACGTCTGAAATCTCTGAGCCGCCAATCCCATGCCGATGGCTTCGTATTGAAGCCCGATGGTAGATATTCCGGTTAGGCCGTTAAGGCTGAAACCTCGGAGATGAAATATATCTTCCTGCGTCAGTCTTTCGGGAGGACCATCCTTTCGAGCCACCAGATATATGGGATATCCATGCGCGTTTCGCTGGACGGTCACCATGTCGGGAGATAAGGCCTCGAGGCGATCCACCGCGCCGCGGCGGCCTGCATATATTCGTGCATAGGCATTCCCGCGCAGTTCAAGTTGCGCTTGCATGAGCTGGCGGAATTCGAATGACGTTTGCCACTCGTTGGGAGAGGTCTTCAGCAAATCATAAATTGCATGACGAGGATATCGTTCCTTCCCCCCGTTGGGCAGCCTCCTATAGACGATCAGCGGCAGCTTCGCGATGTCTTCGCTCAACAATTTTACGCAATCATAAACGGCTGAGTTTCTCATGGCCGTTTCTGCGCTCAGGGCCCCGAGCGGATACATATAGCCGGATGCAGGATCGACGGTATACCAGAAAATATCGTGAGGCGCCGGTGTTTGGCTGCGCGGGTTAAGTAGGAAACTGAGCAGGGTCACTTTTTATTTTTCCCCTTAATCCCCGAAAATGTAAGAATCAGGTAGGGAGCTCCCAGGACCAGTCCCAAAAAAATGATGGCGGCCGGGGCGTAAATCAGCTTTATTCCGTAGGCGATGAGGATCACGGCCGAGATGCCCAAGGCTTCCGTTAGAATGGTTCCTAAAATGTTCACGGTTCTATAAAGTCAGGATCCCTCGCGTATCGTAAACGCTGCCCTGCACAACGCTCCCCACAATCAGGCGGCTGAGTCCGATGATGGAAGCGATTACGCCGTCAATTCTTTTTTTCTCGTGCTGCTTGTAAGGGAAGATGTTGCCTTTCTTGTCTTCCCGGGCCGCAACATTTGAGACATTCCAGGCCAGGACGGGATGGGCATTGTGCCGGATCCGTTTTGATTTGATCAGGGCCTCGAATATTTTGGCCGGCTCCGACATGGTCTGCACACCCTGGCGCACCTCAACCAGCGTGAATCCGGCTTCCTGCAGATTCAGCGCAAATTGGGTCGCGTTATAGGGATCGTATCCGATTTCCTGAATCGAGTAATGAGGCGCGATTTCATTGACAAAATGGTCATAGATGAAATCGTAGTCGACGACATTGCCCGGCGTCGGGAAGATAAAGCCCTGCTCAGCCCAGAGAGGATAAGGGACCCGGTCTTCCTTTGCCCTCTTATGCATAGTCTCTTCCGGAATGTAAAAGAATGGGATCAAATCCACGGAATAATTGAGGTTCAGCTTTTTCTTTTGCGGCTTGCCCTGCTCATCCTCGCCGGCTGAAAGCTCGATCTCATGGGAGGTTTCAGTTTCGCGGCGGAAGGCTAGGACCAAAGCAGTCAGATCCAGTTTCGTCGATAGGTCTATGCCAACCCAGCAGGGAAGTCCTAAGAGCTCATTTTTGCCGATCGGTTCATTGCAAGCTTTCCATTCTTCCTGCGGTATCCATATCACCTGCTGCTGGCTCCAGATGCAGAAATTCAGGCGCTTGACCACGTTCTGCTTTGTGGCCATGCCCTTCGCTTCCCGGACCTGCTCTCGCAGGTATTGAACAGGAAGGATGCGGCCCAGGCCCGGATTGACTTTTATCCAGCATTTTTCATCTTGCCAATCATCCTTTTCGTCCAGGCTGCACACATACGCAAACCAGGATTTGTCTTCAATCACTCCCTCAAGGATTTTGAGCGAATATTCGTGCTCATGCCAGCACACGGACTCCAGGTCGTATCCGCTGTTTGTGATTCGGAAAATCAGGGCGTTCCTTCGCCCCTTTGTTCCGGCCCGCATTTTGTCGACGACCATGGGCGTCGGATGCTCATGCAGCTCGTCGATCAACGCTACGTGCACGCGCTTGCCGTCCAGGCCTCTGTGCTCTGATGAAACCGGCCGGAAAACGCCGCCGTTTCCGGAATATAGCAGGCTCCCCACCCGCTCCTCGATAATGCCGGTGAGCTCAGGTGATCTCTGGACCATCTTGACCGCGTCCTTAAAGCAAATGGCGGCCTGTTCCCGCATGGTTGCCGCGGAATATATTTCCGGCGAAAGCTCGCCGTCGGCGATCAGACCATACAAGCCGATGCCGGCGGCCATCGGGGTTTTGCCGTTTCCCTTGCCGATCTCAATGTAAGCGTTTCGAAACCTCCTCGTGCCATCGGCATTTTTCCATCCGAAAATCGAGCCGATTATAAATTTCTGGAATGGAAGCAAATCAAAGGGAACGGCCTTGTTTCCAACTTCAACCGTAAGCATCTCCGAGAAGAATTCGCAAACGTGCTTAACGATTTCCGGGTGCCACTGTATTCCGAGTTTTTTCTGACGCTTCAAATCCTCCAGGTGCCGCCGGCAAGCCTGCCGCACCGGAGTTCCAGCCGATATTTTCCTGGACACCACATCCCTTGCATATTGGGTTGCGGCATCCAGTTGCGGCTTTGATTTCTTAGCCGACGATTTCTTAGCCGACCGGACGGATGAATTTTTGGAGTTTGGACTCCGACTTTTTTTCACCGCCTGCGTTTTCTCCCGCTAATTCTGTGATCTTCAAATCGCGCGCAAGCTGCCGGAATTGCTGGCGGAAAGTTGCAGCAGCTTTGAAAAGACCGCGCATGATGGCCATGTCGGCACTCATTTTTTTGTTGAGATTTTCAACCCGCCGAAGTTCCCCGAGCACATAGCAATATTCCTCAAACACGCTCCAATTGCCCAGATGAACGATGCCTCTTTCCACCAACGCCCCATAAAGGCGCGTCCATTCCTCCGCCGCAAGCCCTTTCAACCGCCTTGGCGGATGCGATTCGTCCATTTCCGCAGGAGGAGGCAGCTGCGGCTCATCTTTATTGACCTTCCGCTTTCCTGGGTTCCCTTTGATTAATTTCAGTTTAGCCGGTTCCGGCTTCGGTCCTCGTCGTCCCATAATTCAAAAATAAATTCTTATACCCCCCCCTATGAAAAAACCTGCGGCCATACACGCCGATGCGCGCGCCCGGATTGGAACATTTCCATTCTAGGGATTTAGACCACCCCTCCCCTTATTGCCACACGAAACAAAACGCAATGAGGCATCCAAACCCGATTACCCCAACCAATAATCCCAACAGAACAGGATGTTTGATTCCA
>CAZDMR010000083.1:0-12957 GCA_964506795.1 uncultured Acidobacteriota bacterium
CCGGGACTCCAGCCTCGGCCTGAGCCGAAAGCATATTCCCGTAGGCTGAAATCAGCATGGGCAGCAGCAATCCGCCCGGCCCGGTCAATTCGCCCAGATTTGCAATTGTTATCAGCGGGACGGCATTGTGGTTGCCTTCCTGGAAAATTTTAAGGGGCGTATCCGGCAGGAACCAACCGTCCACAGCAGAATTGTCGAACCCGCCTTCGGCGAGATCCCGGGGAAGCGTTTTCAGAACCGCCTCCCGGGCTTGCAGTATCTTTTCAAAAGGAACGGCCCGCGCAGCCTTCAGGGGATCGGCCTCGGCGTCGACGCCCAGTTCGGCAAAAACCCTCTCTCCCACCGCTTCCAACTGCTTAAGCGGCAGGCCGTTTAAAAATCCCCCCACCGACGATCCGCTTTCGCATATCGCGCGATGGAAAAGGCCCTTTGCAAGGGGCGACGCCATCAACGTGGAAACTTTGGATCCTCCTCCGGATTCACCGAAGATGGTGACAGTATCCGCGTCGCCGCCGAAGGAGGCAATATTTCTCTGCACCCACTCGAGCGCCGCGATCATGTCCAGAAACATGTAATTGCCCGAAGAATGATCAGGCGACTCTTCGGTTAAGAGAGGATGGGCCAGCAAACCGATGGCATTGAGCCTCATGTTGACATTTACCTGCACAATACCCTGCTGGGGCAGGCGATAGCCGTTGAAAAGGTTGCTGTTGCCCGATCCGGCCGAGTAAGCGCCCCCATGCATCCAGACCATAACGGGCAAGCGCTCCGTCTTTTTTTTCGCCGGAGTCAATACGTTCAAATAGAGACAATCTTCGCTCTGAGTCAATGAAGGATCCATATTCATGGATCCGGCCTGTGGGGCGATGTTGCTGAACGCCGTGCATTCCCGAATGCCCTCCCATGAACCGGCGGCCTCGGGCGGCTTCCAGCGCCGATCCCCCACCGGTGGAGCCGCATAAGGGATGCCCCTGTAAATGCGCACTTCGTTGCCCGGTTCGCCGATCAGCGTTCCCGAGATGTAACCTGTTTCTATTTTCAGCGGATCGGAAATGATTCCGGCTGTCTCAGCATCGTCATTGCAGCCGATGAGAAACAGTCCCGCCAGAGATGCGGATAAAATGAGAAGCAAAAGTTTTCGCATAGCGCATCCAGCCTCCTTTTGATCCTAGTCGCGGTGTCTTAGGAAAAGGGTTAATAATCCGGAAATTCAAGGTTTATCTTGTTCCCCCGATCTGATCCTGCGCGCCGCCTCTTTTAATTTTCTTTTCGGGACAGGATTTATTGAGTTCAAATGCCTTTTTTATTTGGCTACAATAACTCTACATTTTGTCAAAAACCATCGAAAGGGGAAACGGCATGAGCGCGGCTTCCAGCCGGCGCGATGTTTGTCTGAGGCCGGCCGAAGGATCCCGCATTACGGCATCGCCGGACCGCTCGGAAAAATCGGGATGAGGAAGCATGTCAAGCGAAGGATTCAATAAAAAATCAGGGAAGCGTCCCGGCTCCCTTCCTTTTTCGAATATGGGAATAAAGCCATAGGATGAAAGCATGCCTTGTTTTATAAAACCTTTCAAGATCCGGAGGGACCATGAGAAGAACCATTTTATTTCTTTTCCCGATTTTATTTCTGGCCGGTAGTACGGCTATTCCCGGAAAGGACTTTTGGGAAAAGAAAGACTACACCAAATGGACGCAGCGGGAGTGCAAGAAGATGCTGGAGGATTCCCCATGGGCCAAAACTTATACGATCGGGAGCTACGGGGCCTATGAATACCGCATTCAACTGCGATCCGCATTGCCGATCCGCCAGGCCATCGTTCGCCAGATGCAAATCGCGTCAAAATACGATGATCTCTCGGAAGAACAGCGCCAGCAGTTCGACAAAAGCGCCGAACAGTTCCTGTCGACGAGCTTCCCGGATATGGTTGTGATGCAGATCAAGGGAGGGCCTGATCCCGAGAAACTCCATGTGGCAACTTCAACCAGCATCGAATTGATTCGATATTGGCAGACCCAGACCACAGAGCTTCTCAAAAACTCGGTTTTTTTGATCCGCGATAACGGGGACAAAGTCCCTCTTCTCAAGTACAACGTAGCGCAGGGCGACGACTGTGATTTTCAATTTATATTCCCGCGGCAATTCGAAGGCGCTCCCGTGCTGAGCCCCGAGGACAAATCCTTGATGCTGGAATTCTACTATCCAACCTCGCCGTCATACGTGAGTACCTCGAGAGGCTTTGTCGAATTCAAGACAAAGAAAATGCTGTTCGACGGGAAGCTTGAGTATTAATCCGGGGTGTTCATGAAGCTTTTACTGCGGCGTCTCCGGGCATTCTATCCTTGCTGCAGATGCTCATGAATAATCAGGATTCATTCACAAAACAGGAGAGTATTTATGGGCATCAATCGATTAAGGAGAAAATTTCTGAAGGCGGGGTTGACGTTGCCTGCCGCGGGATTTGTTTCAACAACAAGCCTTAAGGCCTCGTCTCAGGGGAGGGGCGGCGATCCCTATTCAAAAGGCAGCGCGCCGGCGGAAGAAAAGCTTATCTCGGTAGTGAGTCCGGTTGCGAAAAGACAGAAACTGGCCCCGGAGGAGCCGCCGCCCGGATTTACCGGGAGGCCGGACGCATTCAGATTCGGGCCTTCTACCAAGAATCTGGCAAAGAGGCTGGGGGCTCTGGAAAACAAGACTCTCTATCTTGTGGATATCGGCTTCGGCGGGGGCTTCAACTTCATGCTCGAAGTGCAGCGATGGTTTGCCAACCACTTGCCCTCGGTAAAAACCATTCCCAGACGGAAGCCCGGACACGTGTTTTCGGATGACAATTATGATCTCTGGGATGAAATCAAGGAAAAGGGCGACGGCGTGGTTCTCGGCGTGGCCGGTTGACCGGGCTGCATTTCAGCAGTTGCTGAAATCGGACTCAACCTGGAACAGAATTACGGCATTCCGGTAGCGCCCATTTCCGCTTACACAATGGAAAAAGTGGCAAAAACTCATCAGAAAGCCAGGGTTTTGCCTTTCATCTACACCTCCAGTCCTGTGATCACCCTATCTCGCGAAGTCCTCTACGAAAAAATACTTCAAGGCAATGATCCCGAGACGGGGAAGCCTGTCATCGATGAAATAATCGAGGTGCTGACCAGGCCGCAGGAGAAAAAGGCGCCCGAGCCTTACCCCGCTGCTTCCAGGAAAATGCCGGGCGGCGTTTTAAAACCCGATACGGAGGATAATTTACAACAGATCTTTTACAATAGGGGATGGACGGACGGACTGCCGATCATACTTCCTACAGAAGAGCGCGTGCGAAAAATGCTTGCCGGCACAAAACATTCCCCCGACGAACAAGTGGCTCAAGCCTATGATCACGACCATCATGAGATAGTAAAATACACGGTGCGGGATATCGCCGTTGTTGCGGTGATGGCCGGGGCTAAACCGGCTTATTTTCCCGTGATCCTTGCCATCGCTTCCATGGGGCAATCCTCCATCGCGCCTTCGACCACGGCTTTCGGCAATCTGCTTCTGGTTAACGGCCCTATCCGCAAGGAGCTCGGCATGAATGCGGGAATATCTGCATTCAGCCCGATCAACCAGGCCAACTCCGTAATAGGCAGGGCATGGACCCTGATGAGCGTCTGCTGGGGATATGCCGAGGTTAAGAGAACCGTCTGGAGCTCGCAGGGATGCACGGAGCTATACAACAATATGTGCGTTGCCGAGAACGAGGAGAGGAGCGTCTGGCCGCCTTTTCACGTCGATAAAGGTTATAAACCCGAGGAGAGCGCGGTCAGTATTTTCAGAGGCTGGGCGGTGGTTAACAGCATCGGCTGCGCGTCCAATCGTTCGCTGGTCGAGGAATTGAGCGCCCAATTTGCGGGGATCCCCCCGCTTGATTCCAGGGCCACTATAATCATGGATCCGCTGATAGCGGCCAATCTGAAAAACAACGAGGGTTTCAATACCAAAATGGATTACTGCCGCCATCTTTCCAGGAATCTCAAGATATCGGCGGGTAATTTTTGGAAGAAGGACCATATCGATATGCTCGTTACGCCCGACGCCAATAAAGGCGTGGAGCCGTTTGCTTCCTGGAAAGCGCTGCCTGATGATGCGTTGATCGCCCCGTTTTATATTCCGGAGAACATAAACCTGATTGTTGTCGGCGGGGAGACAAGCCCCTTATGGAAAGCTTCCGAATACGGCTACTCCGGCAGCGCGTCGATAGATAAATGGCGCTGACGCGGCTCATTCCTGAAGATGTGCAGCGAGGAGGATCGGATCAGAACAGCCGGGGGCCCTTCGTTCCCAAATTCCCGAAGGGCGTCCGCGCTGTTGAAATATTTCTTGTTGCCGTTTAATCGATTACCCCATGCCCGGCTTCGGGCGTATGGAACAATTTCAGGATTCCTTCCGCCGTGATCCAGATGACAAAGAGAACGATGACGCCGTTCACCGTAAACAAAAGCCATTGCAGATGCTCGAAGAAATCGATCTGGTTCATCAGCGAAGCCCAAAGCGTCATGACCGCCATGAATAATGCGGGAAGCGCCGCAAACAGCCAATAGTATTTCCCCCTGCGGCGCAAATACAGGGTGACGATAATCAACGCCAGCGCGGCGAGAGTCTGATTTACGGCGCCGAACATGGGCCACAATAACAAGGCGCCTTTCCCGTCGGCTCCGGTGGCAAACGCAAGAAGGGCTGCGGAAAGGACGGCCAGCAGAGTGATGAAATAACGGTTGCGAAATATATTCAGTTTTATCTCGGAAGTTATTTCGCTGATGACGTAGCGCTGAATGCGCGTCGCCGTATCCAGCGTCGTCCCGGCAAAGGATGCGATAAAGACGCCCATGATGATAACGGCGATATGGTGTGGAATGCCGGCGGATTCGATCATATTGGCGGCCCCGACCACGAAGGCGCTGATTTTTGATCCCAATCCTTCCGCCGCCGTCCAGGAAGCGTAATGGGTGGTCCAAGCCTGCATGCCGGTGAGTGTTTCTCCGGATGCCGTTGTATATCCCATGCCGATACCGGCTGCGACGGCAACGAGCACCAGAACGGCCAGCACGCTTTCGACGAGCATGGACCCGTATCCAACGAATAAGGCATCCTTTTCAGTCCTTACCTGTTTTGAAGACGTCCCCGAGGAAACAAGCGAGTGAAATCCTGATATGGCGCCGCAGGCAACGGTAATAAATAAGATGGGCCACATAGGCGGCGCTCCGGCCGGATGCAATTGAAGAGGCGGAGCGACCAATTCGAGATTGCAGCCGAAACAACTGAGGACCGCGCCCCCGACTAAAAGGATGATGCCGATAAACAGCTGATACGCATTGATGAAGTCTCTGGGTTGAAGAAGCATCGTAACCGGAAGGACGGAGGCGAAATAACAGTAGATCAGCAGAAGAATGGTCCAGATTCCCGTAGCGGGGATGCCGAATAGAGGGGGAATTTCAAAGGGGAAATAATATCCGAGGACCATAACTCCGTACATCAATATAACGGCGATGAGGGTGGTGACATTCAGATTGGACCCCCTGCGGATGAAATATCCCAGCGCCATGGCGATCGGGATCTGAAGCCAAACCGCGGCGACGGAAGCAGGATACATGCTGAAGATAATGGCTACAATAACTCCGAATATCGCAATAACGACCCAGAGATTTATGAATACAATAATAAAAAACAGGAAACGCGCACGCTGGTTGATATATCTTGATGTGATGTCGGAAATGGATTTGCCCTCATTCCTCATCGAAATAATAAGACTGCCGAAATCATGGATGCCGCCCATAATGACGGATCCCAGAAACACCCATAGCAATGCCGGAAGCCATCCCCAGATTACGGCGATGGCCGGCCCGACGATCGGGCCGGTGCCCGCAATGGAAGCAAAATGATGGCCGAATATGATTTCCTTGCGCGTCGGCACATAGTCGATACCGTCTTCGAATCTTTTCGAGGGGGCCACGGCGGAATCGGATATCTTAAATATCTTTTTGGCAATAAACTTTCCATAGGTCCAATACATTACGATGTAGCCGAGGAACGCCACGGCCATCAGCAAAAAAGTATCCATAACATTCAGGCTCCGTACAATTTGCGGATGCTATGCTAATGGAAAATATTCGAATTTTAAACGCTAAAAGAGAAAGCTATGCCCGCTCCGTGCTCAGAGTTCCACGGGTTGACGGAGGGTTCCTTCTGTATCTCGGCTATCGAATACTCTGTATCCGATCCGACATTCCCTGCTCATAGGTGCTCCATCCTGAGTTCATTCCATACGGGCATCTCTGCAGGACGGCTTCAATTCGTCGAATTTTCCCCTTCTCTATTTTAAACAGCTCTGCTTGCTGCCAGGTCCACGGCTCGGTGGGCCCTGCAATCACGTCGCGCCCATCGGGCGTCTTGAAGTATCGGGTCTTGCCTGCGCCATGATCGAAGAAGTTGAAGGTGAATACGATTCCGCGTTCGCGATCCACCGCGACAAACCGCCGGTCGCGAATCCGTGACACGAAATGCATGAGACCGGACTCAAACTGTTTTTTGCAGCCCCATGCCGATGAATACGCCGTCTCCTTGAGAGGATCCGGCATCGTCTCCCCCGGCCTTAAGGGAACATTGGTGGCCCGGCCGCCGTTCTCATAGCGATCGCAGTCGTCGGTGAATGGATAATAGCCCTTGCCGTCGTTCTGCTGCAGACCGGAGAAATAATAATTGGCGGTCTTGATAAGCTCTTCGCGAGACGCTCTTTCGGCTTCAGGAATCACTTCCATGTATACCGGATGCGGCGCGCCCATTTTTTCAATGCTCTCCGCGGCCGAAGGCGCGGGTTTGCGGCTCGGGTCGAACAAACTGCTTTCCGGCCTGATTACAAGCTGCTCTGCTTCCGTAATCAGCCCTTTTACAATCTTGAGACGAAGAGCAACGGCGACGGCATTGCCCTTGCCCGGGGCCATGGATTCTTCCCGGGCCGTGCCGATAAACGCCACTTGCTGCGTCTCGACATCGGGAACATAGAATTTATAAGTTCCTTTCCCTACCATGCTGGCCCACAGCCCTTCATTTCCGAACGGCAATTCCACTCCATTCTCTGTGAACCGGATGTTTTCGGCAAAAAGGGTTTTGCTTGCTTCATGCTTGAGCATCGCGTCCATGTATTTGTCGACGTAGCCTTCCAGGCAGGCGCGATCGCAGGGAACCGCGGCTTCCTGGGCGGCAATCATAACGGGCAATAAAAGTGAAAGGGCGGCGACGGCGGTTAATTTCGTCCACATAGATCCTCCTGTACTTGCGAAGCGGCGGATACAGCGGGCTCTTGCATCCGGTGCGGATGAAGCTTTTCGCCGATCCACCGAGACAGTTTAAAGATATCCCCCACTTTGACTAATGCCGCGAGTTTATATTGGCCGATGGATGCGAGCCCTGCCGAGGCAAAGCATCCGCATTCGCTGCAGACAGGATTCCCTCCCAGCTGACAGGGCATAATCAATGTTTTGAGATCGGGGGATATGCACGTGGTCGTCCGGGCGAAGATGCAGTCCCGGGGAGATTTTGGAGGGTGGCGATATCCACTGATGATCGCCTTGTTGGCGCATACCATAGGAAACTGCTTCTTTAATCGGACGATGGCGTCGATGGCGCGGCCGCGTTCTTCGAGCGTGAGCCTTTCCTCCGATACCTCGCCCTGTTGCGGCGTGTATAAACTGAACCAGATGTTTTTGGTCTCACTTCGTCCAGACCAGAAGTCCGCAAAATCCCGCAGGTAATCGGGCCGCGTCAGCATCGACGGCATGATGACGCAATGCACGATAATTCTGTGGCCCGCAATGTTATGGAGAATACGGTCGTAAGTAGCGGGAGTTCTGCGCCGATCATGTTCGGGAAGAAGTCCGTCTATGGAGACGACCAGATGAAGATTGGACAATTGCGCCCAAGAGGGCGGAATGGGATACACCGCACTGGTCACAAACTGAACCTCCATGTTCATGGCGTTAAGACGCGGCAACAAGATATCCAGTTCCCTCCGTCGAAGCAGCGGCTCTCCGCCTACGATGGAAAGATGCAGAGGTTGATACAGCTGAATGAGCCCCAGAATTCCTTTTATAAGATCGTCTCCATGATATTCCTGGGCCTGCCGGAGATTCCTATGATTCCCTAAATGTCCCTCGTCGTAAGCGTAACAGCCCGGACAATGCAAGGGGCATTCGCGTGTTATTTCAATGGAAAGGAACGGCCGGCGCCCCATCAAAATAGTCTTCCAGGCGGGGAAGATATCCCGTTTCTTCATCTTCGCTTTCCCTTCTGCGTTTCCCGATGATGCTTCAAAAGTTCTGCCACAATAGAGAAACTTGGGATTAATCCTTTCACGATTCGCACGCTTCGGAGGAAAGGAAAGGTCCGATAAGCCGAAACAAGCATACCTCAAAACCACCCGATAGGGATCGAGAGTTTAACCCGGATTATTTGCGAGAATTCGCAGCGCGGCGCCGCAAATCAGTTTGACTTGCGCCCGGATGTTCTGTTAGAGTCCCGCAAATTCAGCATGCGGCATAGGATTGCAAATTTTTAGGAGAGGGCCAGTGCCCAAGCGTGACCTGATCATTGCCCTGCTGGTGTCTTGGGGGATCGTCTCGGCGGCGGCGGTTGGCCTGTGCGTCGCGCCCTACGCTGTCGATTCCCAGACGCTGCACGGGATATTCCCCCCATGCCCGCAGCTGGCCAAAACCGGCCATCCCTGTCCCGTGTGCGGTATGACGCGGGCTTTCATTGCCATCGCTGCCGGCGACCCGGACGCCGCGCGCCGTTACAATAGCTTTTCCATCGCGCTCTATGATTTGTTTCTCGCCAATGCGGCATTGTTCGGCTTGGTTTTGTCGACCGTATATCGCCGGCGTTTCCATATCAATGCCGCCGCAAAAAAAACATTGTCCCCCAAGTAGGAGGAGAGTATGCAGATCTTAAGTTTGATTTGGGGAATCCTGGCGTTTATCGGTTTCTTTATCGCCCTGCTTCCTTGTGTCGGCGCCCTGAACTGGCTCAACATTCCGTTCGCCGCCATCGGCCTCGTCGTGAGCATCATCGCGGTCGTCAAAGGCAAGCCCGGCAGCAACGGCGGCGCCATCGTCGGTCTGATTCTCTGCGGCATCGCCGTTTTCTTCGGTCTTATCCGCCTCATCATCGGCGGCGGCCTGGTTTGATGTCAGCCGCGGCACGATGCGTCCCTGATTAAACTGCCGCCGCTCTTCGGCGGGCGGACGCCGGGGAACCCCGCTTTGCCCGCGGAGGGGAAAGCGGGGGCTTGCGGTTTTTCCCATAGGATGATTGCAGGATGTCTTTCCGGCCGAGCGTCCTTGGCCTGACAGACGTCGTTTTCCCCCCTGGCGGGCATGGAAATGATTTCAAAGGCAATATCTTTAACTCTTTTTCTTCGGCGGGCCAAAGGTCTTCAGGTTGACAGGCCCTCCCCAATCAAAAGTGGTCAAATCAAAGCCCGGAAGGCGCTCGGAATCCAACGTCGGCCCTAGGTACAGCGCGTGGAAAAGAACCGGCTTTCTGATTACTCTAAAATTCAAAGGCGAATGCAGTATGCCTTTAGGAATATAGATGATGGTTGTCGAGGTGATGGTGTGCTTCTCCATTTCCTCTCCCATCCAGAAGTCTATTTCCGCGTCGAAGCTGCTGCAAAGGTCGGGCAATTCCGCGCCCAGGAAAATTAGGAATTCATCATGTTTGTGGGTATGGGGAGTTTCCCAGCTGACCGGCGCGGTGAACACCTGCCATCCTATTGTGGCGGTTGCTCCGGGCAATGCCGAAGCGCCTCGAAAGTAAGTCTGGGGACTGGCTATTTCCGGAAACGGGGGGAGACTGTTAAGAGAGACAAAATCCATCGCTTTCGGCGGTTGGTGGTTGTCGCTCAGAAAATATTTCCCATATTTTGTCCCGTCCGCTGACGGGCTCTCATTGGGAGCTGCAATTAATCCGCTTTGATTGGGCGTCAATACCTCCCGCAGCGAGCTTGCGAGAGCCACGCCGCCGGCGCCCGCGGTGATATTCTTAACAAATCCTCTGCGCGTCGTGCCTTTTTCGCTGGTGCTGGTGTTACTCATAGCTGTTTTTCCTCCTTTGTAAATCCTCTTCACTATAAACGGTTGTGTGTTTGAATGCCATACTCGGACAAGTCCCAGGCAGCCGAAGCGGCGCTACGGCGCAGACATGCCCGGATCCAACGCCGCAGTAAAAGCTTCATGAATAATCCGTATTAACAGCCCGTGGTGGAAGTACAGGGGGCCGCGGCCCGAGCCCCGCAGGGGGCAAATTCAAGGCGCCGCGACGCAGGCGATGGGGGGACATCGTTGAGGAACGCAAACGCAGCAGCTGCCCTGCGCCCCCGGAACCCTTCGGGCGCGACCTTTTGTACTTCCACCACGGGCTGGGAAGCCTTGTGCCGCGCCTTTCTTGCCCGCTGTGCGGGATGGGCCCCTGTCTGCCGATTCACGAAGTTCCCAGCCTTCCCTTGGCGGCCAGCGTATCGGCGATTTTCTTCAGGCCGAATTCTTCAAGCGTCTTTCGCGTCGGCCAACCGTTTTCTTTATCCCAGCCTTCCAGGGCGTAGAAATGGCTTTTGAAATCGTCAACGCCCTTGCGGTCCAAATGCATTTCCGCGGCTTGATCGGAACGCCATTTGCCGTTCTCGTAAATGGGCACCCCGCCGTAGACCGCGAAGCCGGATGCTCCCGGCTTATACATGTATGGAAAGAAATCCTCCGTGTGGCGGCTCCTGCCGTGCATGACGCGGATGGCGCGCTCCAGGGTCCAGATCTTTTGGCCGATCCGCATGGTGTCCGAGAACGAGTGCTCCTTCCCCGTGACGGCTTTATAGTACATGCTTTCTATTTCGGGACTAATGCCGTCGCCTCCGAGCTCGGGGAGGAACATCTCGCAGAACGCCATGGACTCGTTCCAGAAGGCCGAATAGTGGCGGCTCCACGCCACTTGCTTGGCTTTATGCGGGGAATAGATGCCGGTCTTCCACGCCTCTTCGCCCTTCCACGCATAGTTGAACATAAAGATATCGTCAGCATACGGGACGGTCTTCTTCGACAGCTTCTCCAGAGACTCTTCGAGGGTTGTCCCGGCCGGGGGAGTGCCGACGGGCGCCATGAATCCATGCCATGCGGGATCTCCCGCGCCAAGGATGTAGGAATACGCCCATTCCACCCACGGCATTGTCCAGTGGCTGGTAGCTCCCCATGCCGGAAGACGCAGGGCGCCGCTGTCCCTGTCGGTTTCCAGCCGCCCCCATTTCTGAGCGGCACGGCAGCAGCCTTCGGCAAGAGCATCGCCGATGCCGACGCGCCGCGCGATGGCGTCCAGCAAAGCCAGGCGAAAACTCAGCTCATTCCATTGATCCATGGGCAGGGGCGCCGAGTCTATCTGCTTTCCCGGACCCAGCAATCCCTCCTCGTAGAGATATGTGAGATACCAGCCGAGGCCGGAATCGGTCGGCACCTTGCCGTGAAAAACCTCCGGCGCTCCGGGGATTGCTATCGAAAATGCGTGGAAATGGGCCGACCAGCTGCTGAGGCCGTATTTTATGAGGGCCTCGGCGGCCATGTCTTGAACCGTCGGGCTCGGATTGCTGAAGAACCAGCCCTGATCGGCGCACATGGTTTCCCCGCCGTAATAATTGCTTCTGCGCCGGTCGCCGCGGAGGCAGGGCATGCAGGATGCCGCTCCGGCCTGGATGGGAGGCAAATTTCCTGAATGCATGTGGTGGAGCCTGGCATCCACGACGCCCTTGGGATTGGACACTTCCACGCTTCCGGTTCCGATTACGCTGATCGCTTTCAGGTTCTTGGCGCCGAATACCGCGCCGTAGCCGCCGATGCGAGCGCTGACTCCGCTGCCGGTGATCAAGGCGGCGAGCCGCGACTTGGTCTCGCCCACGGGGCCGATGCAGAGGGTCTCCGGGCGGGCGGTGGTATAGGCGTTCCCTACCTCCAGCCATTCCTCGCCGAAGCGGGTTCTTCCCCCAATCATCGACGTAATCCGGACTTCAGTCTGCCAGGTATCCAGGCCCCAAAGCTCTTTGGCGTCCTCGATCTTCACCTGGTCGTTGATGATGTTGATCCACACCGGCTTGTCCGCCCTGCCTTCCACCACGATCCCATCCCAGCCCGCAATCTTCATCATGGTGCCGAATCGCCCGCCGAAGTTGCCCCTCCAGAATTCGCAGGTGGGGAAGGTCTCCGGAGACAGCCCGCAAACGCTGGTCCTTCCCGAGGCCGGAACACCGGTTGCCGCCAAAGGACCGACCATAATGGGAATGACATTTCGGGGATCGTAGGCATCCTTCAGATCCCACTCTCCTGGCGCCACAGCCAGATCCCAGAAGATCGCCGCCCCCATTCCGTAGCCGCCCCCGAATTCCTCGTATTTGGCGGTGTCCATGGCGCCGATTTCCCCGGTCGTCAGATTAACCCTCAGTATTTTTCCGGTATATCCGTTTGGCATCGTCTCCCTCCTTCCCTATGGAAGTCTTTCCAGAGCCGCCGAAGGGAAAATGAATCCCTGTTTTTAAAATGCCGTTTCCAAGCAAGCCGTCCTTGATGATTTCAATAAGACGCTTTGTCGCATTGTTGAGTTTTCGTCTGCGATTTTACTACAGGTTGCAATAAAAAACCGGGAATTTAGGACAGGGTGGATGGACGGTGTGCGCGCCATTGGTTTCCATCAGGGCTCGGATGGCCCGTATCCGGATTCTCATTGATCGCCGCAGGATCAGGAATCGCGTTTCGATGAAGGCAGGCCGAGCAGCCGGCCGAGACCCGCGCGCAGCGTCCGGCTCCACTGCACCAGGAAGGGCAGGGGGTCGCGCGCAGACCAGACGGCCTCAATCTTTGGGCGGGCGTAAGGGGCAAGAAATTCCTTTAGCTTCAAAT
>CAZDMR010000084.1:0-12605 GCA_964506795.1 uncultured Acidobacteriota bacterium
GACGACCAAATTGAGAGCTTGTACGACCGCGATTAAAAGCAAGATCTTCATGCCGACAGCATGTAGTCCCGGGCATCCGAAAGTCCAACGAAATCAGTTCGGACGGGATTTTCGCGGAGCACGCCCATACAATTTTTTGTTGGCGTTGTAAGAGTATGTTTATGAATGGTTTATTGGTGGAGCTGAGGGGGATCGAACCCCTGACCTCCTGACTGCCAGTCAGGCACTCTCCCAGCTGAGCTACAGCCCCACGCTGATGCAATCTGTTGAAATGAAACTGGCTTACGGGCGTCCGGGCGTTTTGCCTCTTTGTAAGCCGGTTCACTTGAGGCCCGCAATGCACGGATGAAAAAGATATGGGATTAAGTAACTGTTTGCAAGAAGAAACGAAGCGGAGAGCATCGCAATGAGCCAAACGAAGGCTGCTTAG
The DNA here is from genome assembly GCA_964506795.1 of uncultured Acidobacteriota bacterium. GTDB lineage: Bacteria > Acidobacteriota > UBA6911 > UBA6911 > UBA6911 > UBA6911. Next base: position 431 of record CAZDMR010000084.1, read on the forward strand.
GACAACTCCGAGCAAAGCGCAGGAGCAAGAGGAATGCAGTCCGAAAAAATGAAGCTCAGCGGCTTTTTCCCGGCGCGTATTCCAAATTGATCAGACCGTCCCTGTAATCGATGGTTACGGCCAGCATCTTCAGCAGAGAATACCCGAGCAGGCCGGAAATCTCGAATCCCAAACGGCGGTTCATCTCCTTCATGTTGACGGCAAACGCTGGCCTTTTTTTCTGGACAAACCGTCCAATTCTGATCGTAACGTCCTCCGCAAGGAAAGTTTCCGTGGGTCCCTCTATGCCTCGAACTGCATTTCCCACTCTTCTCAGATTTGCTATATCCTCCGCAAAATCAAGGTTGAGGAGATTGCTTGGAGCGCCGGTATCCAAATAGAAATATCCGAGTCTTTTGTCGTTCACCAATGTAGGAATAAGCAAGGCGCCCCATTTCCCGATGGCGGAATAAGACGCAAGTTCGGGCAATTTTGTGCGGTCCAACTCGTCCCATGATTCTGGATCGTCATAAGGCTTGCCCTCAATCGGCGGAAGCGGCCGGAGCTTCATTTTGGCTTCCGGAAGATCCAGCGTGATCAGATATCTGCTGAAAATAGCGGCGCCGATGATGCCGTCCGTATCTCTGAGAAGATTCTTTTCGGTAACGGTGAATACGCAATCGAAAAATTCCAGCGGTCCGATGCGCACCGACGGAGCCATCGCCAGATATCCCTCGCGGGGGCCCTTATCCCCTATTCCTCTTATCTGCGATGCGCTGACGATCTCCAGTTTCAATTTTTCCGCTAGTCTTCGATGTATGAGAATGCCGCCTGCGCCGGTATCCAACTGCAAACTGACGTTCTTTTTGTTGTTAATTCGGACTTTGATGCTGTATCCCGAGATCGGCCTGTCGGGATTGGGGAGGATGGGCTGAAGAGAAATCACGGCGGTTTTCGGCGGGTTGTTGAGCCGCCAGGTTTTTTGATCGCCGGCCCTTTTAAGGAATTCAATTTGATTGGCAATTGAAATTTTCTTGTCCTCTCTCTCGTTGGCCGCCAGTCGCAAATACCTCTCCAGAAGCGCCGCCCGTTCGAAAGCCGTCTCGGCGCAGCCGGCGTAAGCATAAATGATGTCGGGATCTTTCGGATCGCATTGGTACGCCTTCCGGATGAGCGCTTTTGCGGATTTTCGATTAAAGTCCAACTCATGGATTCGCGCGAGCCCCCAGTATCCCCGCGAAAAATTGGGATCAAGGCGTATTGAATTCTTAAACTCTCCGTGCGCTTGCCCGACTTGAGCCATGCGGAACAGAACATCTCCCGCGGCGGCATGCAGGGCCGCGTTTTCAGGGAAGAGCGCCAGTGCCGCTTCGGCCGCATCGCGTGCGGATTCGACTTCGTCTTCTTTCCACAAGGACCGGATGAGGCCCAGGTGCGCCATTTCCGATCGGGGGTCCCGGCGGAGAACGGAGCGATAAACCCTCGCCGCCTTTGAGAAATCGCCTTTCGAATACAGGGCATCGGCTTCTCTGAGGGATGCGGCGAGCGACGGATTGCATAGGCAGAAGAAAACCGCGATACATGTAAACAGGAAAGCGCTGTTTCTTGCCTTGGACATTTCTTTCATCCCCTTCTTGGCGCCCCGAAACATCGGCGATGTCCTATGCGCCGCCGCCGTACTTGCGCAGAATATCCCAGAACGCGCCGCGGTGTCCCCGCCGTATCGCTTCAACGAGCAGTTGATTGGAATTATAGTTGTAATTCTGTTTCGGCCTTGAAGGATCAAAAAACAGGAACCTCTGGTCCTCTCCGATGAGCGAGTTCATCCATTCAAAGACAAACGGCGCAATGCGGGGCTCAAGGAAAAAGAGCGGTTCTGAGGGCGTCCCGCCGCCCACCAAGCCCGATGCATTCTCTTTCGCCGACACCTGCCGGGCAAGCTCGGTCTGCGGATAAACGCGCACGCCCAGCGAGACTCCGACCCGATCCGCATCCGCCCTCCTGGCAACCTCCACCGTTTGTTCAATGCTCTCCCTGCTTTCTCCCGGCGATCCCAGCAGCAGATCAAGCATCACGGCCATGCCTTCATCCTTGGCATAACGGCTTGCTTGAACGATATCGGCGGGCGCAAAATTCCGCCGGAGTTTCTTCAGCATGATTTCGTTGCCGTTATCCGCTCCGAAATTGATGCCGACGCATCCCGCCTCGCGCATCGCCCGGGCCAGCCGCCGCGGGAACGGAGCAGGCGAGCAGTAGGCATACCAGCGAATCTTGTCCCCCAGGCCGCGGCGCTTGATTTCCCGGCAGACTTCCAGGGCTTGGCGCTCAGGGATGTTGAATTCGCTGTCGCAGGTATGCAGGACGTTGATCCCTTGATCAATTAACTGCTCCAGCTCATGCGCGACCGAGGACGGCGGACGCAGCCGGATGCGGTTACCTTTGGAAACAGGATCGGCGCAGTAAATGCAGCGTCCGGAGCAGCCGCGTCTTGTCTCGAATCCGCCTTGCCCTCCTTGACGGAAATAGCGGGCATTGTCCAGCCATTGCCGGCTCATGGGGGGAAGGTCGGCCAGCGAGCCGAAAGACACGGGATTGCGCCGCCAGATACCATCGCGGCGCCAGACCAGGTTGGGCAGGTCCTCAACCGGCTGCTTTTTCTGCAAACGTTTTGCAAGCTCGGGCAGAACAAATTCCCCCTCACCCCATATGCCGTAATCTCCGCCCGAAAGCGACATAATCTGTTCGGGCATCACAGAAAACCCGACCCCGCCGAGAACAATCGTTGCATCGCTGTTGTCGCGGACGGTTTTCACCATGTTTGAAAAATCGGGCAGGAAAGAGCGCCGGCCGGTGAATGTACAGTCGTCCGTGTTGCGCAGGGTTAGGCCGATCAAGCGGAAATCGGACCTTTTAAGAAATCGGATAAGGGCGGAATGGGGGTCTTGTTCCCAGCAAAGGTCCAGCAGATCCACCGAAAACCCTGCCGCGTGCAGCGCCTCGGCCACATAATCCAGCCCGATCGGCGCCACGGGCGGTTCGATGAGGTTTGTATTCACCAGGGCGATGCGCATCATGGAACAAACTCCAGAATCGGACGATTCTGAAAAAGCTTCATGAATAATCCGGCTTTTTGCGATAGATCCGAAACCCGATAAAAGAAGACAAACGACGAATTCTATAAAGCTGAATCGCGCCCTTCGTCTGCCGTTTAAACGCGGCCGTTACGCTTTATAAGGGGTCCACCCCTTTATGTCATCCATAAAAATCAACACGGCGGGAAAAAGGCGGCAGCGGCGGCCCTTGCTTTCTTCGTCGATTTATACCGTTATTTGCTGTTTTATTGGGATTTTGTTGACGCTGGAAGGGAAAAAAGGAAGCCAGAAGCAAGAAGCAGGAAGCAGGGAGCCAGAAGCCAGAAGCCAGAAGGAAAGAAGTTAGAAGCAAGAAGAAAGGAGCAAGAAGACAGAAGCCAGAAGTAAGAAGCAAGAAGCCAGGAGCCAGGAGCAAGAAGACAGAAGCCAGAAGGAAAGAAGTTAGAAGCAAGAAGAAACAAATAAGAAGCGAAAAGCAAGAAGCCAGAAGCTGGAAGGGGAAAAAAGAGGCAAGAAGCAAGAAGCAAAAAGCGAGGAGCCAGAAGCAAGAAGAAAGAAGAAAAAAGAGAAAAGAGAAAAGCAGAAAGCCAGTCATCTGCTCAGGGGCTATGCAGGAGACATTCCGACTCCAGGCTTCCGGATTCCATATCCCGCTGTTTTTTAGCGGGATATCAAAGGCGCATCCCTTGCGGGGCTGAGGATAGAATTCTCATTTCCCCGGCGAACAGGATCTGCTATTGTAAGGATCGTTGAAAGCCTTTTATAGAAGGGTTTTATGTCTTTTCCCAAAAGGCATCACTCCAAAAGAAGAGATGCATTCAAGAGCGCGGACAAAACTCCGCGCACACATGATCCCGTTCGTCTCAGCGATGCGGCATCCGAATCTTCGTATTTGAAGTCCCTTGTGGATTCTCATGCAAAAGTAACGGTTGTGCTGAAAGACGGCGAGCGCCTGCGCGGCCGTATCCGATACTACGATCGGTATTGCTTCAGCATCGGCCTTTCGGCCCGCGGCCCGAGGATTTTCCTTCGAAAAGCCAGCGTTTCCTATATCTCAGAGGATTAATCCGGACGGATATCATAACGGAACGATAATCCGCGCTCGTAGGAGTGCGGGAGCGATTAAGGAATGCGCGGCATGCGATAATTGCGCTCCCGCATGCCGATTCTCGCCCCGCTGTAAGACCAACATTTCCTTATATTAAGCGACACAATGATTTGCGCGTGGATTAAACAAAAATCCCGTGTTCCGTTCACTCACCGTATGAAGCATATTTCTTCGGCAAACGGGCAACTTTGGGGTAATGCCGGCATTTTTAAAGCCGATATTGGAAAAGACCGGACACAACATGGAAATTCAGATTTGGGATTTCAAGCGCGTTTCTTTTCTTGAGAAGAAACGCCATATTTTGGCGAGGCAACATGCATAATCGGTGGCGCAAATTATACAAGTTCGTCCTGTTGGGATGCGGTAAGACCGGATATTCTTACGCGACTGCCATTCATGAAAATCCAAAGACGGAACTTGCGGCCGTAATCGATGTAAATCCCGAAGCCGCAAAGGCGTTTGGGGCGTCTTTTCGCTGCAGTGCGTATACGTCCTTGGAAGAATTTCTTAAATCGAACAACGATGCAGACTGCGCCGTGATATGTACTCCCCCTTCGTTTCATGCGGAGTCGGCATGCCGCCTGATGCAGAAACACATAAACGTGCTCTGCGAACAGCCGTTTGCCCTTGATTCGGCCTCCGCCGAGAAGATGATTGACACGTCGCGCGCTTACGGCGTTCAACTCCAAATGGGGGCGCGAATGCGGTTCATTGCCGACATAGTTCACACGAAAGGGCTTATCCACGCCGGCATTCTGGGACAGATCCTGGCTTTTGAAGGCGATTTCCGGGAGTCCGTGAACATGCAAAACCGCTGGAATATCCAGCCGGAGATCAGCGGCGGCGGCGTCCTCATGGACAGCGGCAGCCTTGCGGTGGATATTGCTTCCTGCCTTTTCGGAAAAATCCTCACCGTCCGGGCGGAGGAAAGTGTGCGGATTCAGTCCCCGGCAGTGGAAGATACGGTGCGCCTGGAATTGCTTACAGCCTCGGAAATCATTGGAACAATACATTTAAGCTGGAACCTGAACAATGCCGGAGACGACTATTTTCGCATTTATGGGACCCAGGGGAACCTCAGTATCGGCTGGAATAAATCCATGTACAGGCCCAACGGCGCCAAGGATTGGATTCATTTCGGAGAAGGATACAGCACAATGAAGGCCCTTTCGCGCCAGCTGGCGGATTTCATTTATGTTGTAGCCGGGGAGGGTGTCCCGGAAATAAGCGCGGCCGAAGAAATAGAATCCGTGCGCATAATGGAAGCCGCATACAAGTCTCTTTCGACGGGGCAGGATATGAATGTTTATCCGGAAACCCCGCACCCAGGCATCATCGGAAAGCGAACGTTCTCAGTCCTGAAATCAAATAAAATTTCTTCTTCCGCCTAAGAGCCTGTCCGAGAATCAGGATGCGCCCCGCAAGCCCCGCGCGCGCGGCAGGTCCTAATTCTCGGACAAATTCCTAAAAGGCCGCCTTCCTTTTGTAAAACCTCTGTAAAAGCATCGGCTTGCGATTGAATGTCGTACTCCCAGGCTCTAATATGGCCCGCGCACGATTAAAGATTTCTGATTGAGAAAGACGACTCTATGAATTCTGCTCATCCAACAATCAAGCGCCGTAAAATACGAGTTGTCATTATTAAACCGTCCAAATACGATGATGAAGGCTATGTAATCCGCCATTTTCGCGGCGTGCTTCCCAGCAACACGCTTGCGTGCCTTTCCAGCCTGACTCAGGACGTTGCCCGGCGCGGTGTGCTGGGCGGCGATATTGACCTTGAAGTGGAGCTTCTGGACGACACTGTCCAGAAAATTCCGGTCGACCGAATCATCCGCTCCAACAAGCTTCCCGGCAGGCGGACAATCATCGCTCTGGCCGGAGTTCAGACCAATCAGTTTCCCCGGGCCGCGGATCTTGCCCGGAAATTTCGAGCGGGGGGCCTTCAGGTTCTGATAGGCGGATTTCACGTCAGCGGAGCGCTTGCATTGCTGAAGGACATCAGTCCGGAAATTCAAGAATTGATCGACCTCGGAATTTCCGTGGTGAAAGGCGAAGTGGAAGAATCCTGGGGCGCCATTCTTCAGGATGCGGCCGAAGACCGCCTGAAGCCCCTGTACGATTTCCTCGACCGCAAGCCGGACCTTTACAACCAGCCAATCCCGGTGGTTGAAAAGAAATATCTGAAGAAGTTCGTGGTTTCGAATTTCGGCACGATAGACTGCAGCCGGGGTTGCCCCTTTAATTGCAGTTTCTGTTCCATTATCAACGTTCAGGGCCGCAAGATGCGCTGCCGTTCGCCCAAACTCCTGGTAGAGACTTTGCGCGAAAATTATCGCCGGCACAAAATCGATTTTTATTTTTTCACGGACGATAATTTTGCCCGCAATACGGGATGGCGCGAGATTTTTAATCTCCTGATACAGCTGCGGGAAGAGGAGCGCATCCCCATTCATTTCATGATGCAGGTGGATACGCAATCGCACAGGATCCCCGATTTTATAGAGTTGGCCGCCCGCGCGGGATGCACGCAGGTATTCATCGGAATGGAGAGCATCAACGCCAAAAACCTGCAGTCCGTCGGCAAGACACAGAACGACGTGCAGGATTACAAGCGCCTGATTACCGGCTGGCACGAAGCGAAGATTGCGACGCATGTCGCTTACATTTTCGGCTTCCCATTTGATACCGCCGATTCCATAAGGGAGGACGTGAAATGCCTGCAGAACGAGCTGGGAGTTGAACAAGCGTCCTTCTTCATGCTGACTCCGATCCCCGGATCCAGGGACCACGCGCAAATGGTGCAAAGCGGCGCTGAAATGCATCCGGACTTGAACAGCTACGATTCGTTCCACGAAACGATGCGGCATCCCAATTTCGCTCCGGGGGAGTTGGAAGCGGCTTATCTGGGCGCGTGGAAAGATTTCTATTCCTTCAGCTACATGCGGGACGTGCTTGCGCGTGCCAATGCGGTGAATTATTGGAATATTTTCAAAAACTTCATATGGTACAAAAACTCGTCGCTTATTGAGGGCGGACATCCGATGCTAACTGGATTTTTCCGGCTGAAGGACCGACAGGACCGGAGATACGGCTTTGCCGTCGAATCGCGCCTCCGGCATTATCGGCGGCAGCTTCGTGAAATTCGAGTCCTCCTCCGGGGTTGGATGTCCCTGGCGCTGGAGATGGAGGAAATCTGGCTGCAGACGCGAAAGCGCAGCGAGGCCGAAATGCGCCTGCGTTCCGAAATCGAAAGCCTGCGCAAGCAAGTCAACCGCAATTTGCGTTCAGCCGAATTGCAGCTCGCCCACGCGAGGACGCGCATTACTTTTCCGGAGCTGCGGGTCCCATCCAGAATGGCGCTGGCATTGCGGGACTTGAATTTTCGGATGGCCAAACAGCTGACCTACACGAGGGCGGACCTGAAATTCTTCTGGCACAGAGCGAACAGGCGCAGGATGCTTCTGGTTCGTCCGGATAAAGTCCTCTTGAACCTGCTGAAGGATTTTCAGCTCTTTATCCTCTTTATGCGCGACCTGGCGCGGGTCTAACGCGGATTATTCATTAGGATTCTGACTGAGCGCTTTTCTGAACCAGGACGCGGTCGTTCTGGGCGTTGATCCTCTTTCTGGAAAGAAAATAGCCGATCAAAGCGGCCAGAATGCTCCCTCCCACCCAGAGATTCAGAGTCGGAGATTGCTTAAATCCGAAATAGAGCATGACTCCGGAAAGCGCCAAAAAGCAAGAAGCCGCCGCCAAGGTAGCGCCCGACGGCCGGGGGTATTTCTTCCTTCTGATACAAATCCAGAACAGCGAAAACACAGTCAGCGCGGAAAACAGCGTGAGGATGGCCCCGACATTGTTGAGGACTTCCTGCAGCTTATAGGAAAAAACAAGGATCAGGGCAATGGCCCCCTGTAAAACGACGGCGCCTACGGGGGGCTTCCCCTTTTTAGCCTGAAGCGCGCGCGGCAGAAAACCGTCCTGAGCCATGGCCGCATAAACGCGGGGCCCCAGAAAGGTCATCGCGCTCATCGCGGAAATAAAGGCGACGATGGCGAGAACCGACATGCAGGCGGCGCCGATATCTCCGACGAGATCCTTCATAATCAAATGTCCCAGCGTGATGCGCGCCGTTTCATAGGTAAACACCACTTCGCATTGCTCGGGGGTGAGGTTCGCCACGAAAACCCAGTTTACCAGCAGGTACACAATTCCAACCAGCGCACAGCCCAGCATCATGGCCTTCGGAACATCGCGCCGGGCGTTCTTGAATTCCGAAGCCGCGTAAATGGCCGCATTCCACCCGCTGAAGGCGAAAGCTATGTAGAAGAGGTTTTGCATGAAAGCCCCCACGGGGAAGCTTTCGGATTGGCTGGGCGGCTGCCATTGGGGCCAGGAGTTCTGGCCGCCCGCGATGCCCACAATTACGAATCCGACGACGAGCAGTATCTTGACGAGCACGAGGGTATTCTGCGTGGCAACCGAGAACCGCAGGCCGACGGCATGCACGGCGGTCAGAATTACTATCAGCGCGGCGCCGAATATTTTCAGGTCGATATCCAGATTCAAGGTATTGGCAAACGCGCCGGCGGCGATGGCGTCAATGGCGATCGGCGCGGAGAATCCCAGCAAAAGCGAAGCCCATCCGGCGAGGTACCCCAGCGAAGGGTGGATGAGATCTGAAAGATATCGATATTCCCCCCCCGATTTGGGAACGATTTGCGCAATCCCGGCGTAGGCCCGAGCGCCCATCAACGCGAGAAATGAGCCTATCATCCAAGCCAGCAAGATCTGTTTCGGCGTCAATTCCTGAGCCATGAAGCCCGTGCTTAGAAAAACGCCCGCGCCGATCATATTGGCGACTACCATTCCCATTCCGGTGAACAAACCCATTTTACGGTCTTTAATCAATCTGAACCTCTCTTAATCGATCCGTTGCTGCAAGCGCCGCCGCATGCATGCGGGCGCCGCCGCCCGAATCATCCGCGACAAGAATAACCGCAATCATTGATCGATGGAATAAAAATGCCGCAGAGCGGCTTCCCTATCTCATCGCGTCCGATGGCGCGGGACGGCCCGTCAATAGAGTAGACGCAAAACATCCATCGGTCGGTCAGTTTTCATGAAACTGCCGCCGCGCGGGACCGGCGTCCAGCGGCTCAAGAATAGGCGCGCCGGCGCCCCCAAAATTCTTTATAGAGTACGGCGGGACCGCCGGCTGTTACCGCTCATGGCGGAAACACCGCCGGATCTCCCGTGCTTATGAGGCCGTTGCGGGAAATATATATTCTCATTGACATTGCGTATTTCAAGTCGGTAGTATGAATCACCGTGTCCGGATCGGGTGACGGCCGCCTGGGTGTGAGGCGGCTTTTTCATTTGTCAATCACGCGATTCGGAAGCAAGGGATCGATCAGGATTATTCATGAAGATTCGTGGCGAGGCGGCAGAGCAGCTTGAACGAGCGCGCGCATAAAAACCATACGCACGCCGTAAACGTGCCTGGATCAGCCGGCGCAGTAGAGGGTTCGTGAATAATCCGGGTCAAGGAGCAAGGGATTACAAACAGGCAGTTTTTTATCAAAGAAAAGCAAACAGGAGTAGAAAATTCCCATGGAAAAAGAGACTGGGAAAGTGAAGTGGTTTAACAACGCCAAAGGGTACGGTTTTATCGAGAGGGCCAGCGGCGGGGATGTGTTCGTTCATCATACGGCCATTCAAATGAACGGTTTCCGAACTTTGGCGGAAGGGGACGTCGTTTCTTTTACCGTAACCAGGGGACCCAAAGGACTGCAGGCAGAGAGCGTAACCAAGGCAGAAGAATAAACGGTGCCTGTTTCCGCCTGCGCTTTTGTCGAGGAAACGCAGGCGCCAGCCGACCGCATAAAGCATTCCCTGAAATATTCCCCAAACATCAAAGGGATTTATTTCACAGGTTTCGGCGGATATATCTGCACATCGCATAGCCGAGAACTATATTGAAGGGAAACACCCCTGAAGTGTAATGCCCGCAGGGAAGGGCGAATGCGGTATGCGGGATATTGAACCTGTGATAATCGCGCAATAGCTCCTGCGAGAGATAGGGCGGAAACGAAAAATCGTACAAAGCATGGATCAAAAGGGAGTGTTTGCCGGTTGCCGAGATCTTTTCCATATAAGCTTTGGGGCTGATCGGCATCCATATTCTGCGCAGGTCCTCCAGTTCGATTTTTCCATCCAACCCCTCGCGCACGTGGCGCGTTGAGAGGCCTTCCCAGACAACGTCCGCGAAATACGGAGAAACATGGTTTTGGACGCTGAGGACAAGCCTTGGATCGTGCGCGATTGTGATAAACGCCACACAGGAACCGATGCTGGTCCCCAGGATTGCCAGTCTCGTATACCCCTGCGTCTCGAGCCAATCGAGGGCCGTGCGCGAGTCGATGACCGCCTGCCGAACGGCCTGAAGCGTGCGCCCCAGATTGGGCGACAGCATGTAATCGGCCCGCTCCAGCTCGTCGGGCATCCTCATATCATGGTAGGGCAGGCTCAAGCGCAGCGCCGAAAGGCCGAAAACATTGAGCATGCGGCAAAGCGATTTGTGGCTCTGGGCGTCGCTGTTCCATTGAGGGACGACAAGAACCGCTCTCCCTCGGGAATCAGCGGGATAATACCATCCGTGGACGGTATTGTTTTTTTGGTAATTCGTTTTCAAAGGCGTGGTGAAAGTTAGGTGGCGGCCTTCCAATTTCCAATCCGCGGGCGGCTGATAAGAGAGATACACATCGCTGTCCGCCACCGCCCGACTTGCATAATCCAGCATGAAAAGCCTGGAATCTCCCGCCGGAGGAGCGTCCGAAACGAATTCAGTTCCCCAATCAAAAGCGCCAACCTTGCGGTTGGTATCCTTCCGTGCAAGGTTTTGCTCCCAAAGGTAAAACAGGCGGGACAGCAACGGCGTTTCCCTCCGCTAAGAGGGCATTAATTTAACAAATCCTGAGTGTCTTTGGGACAGTTTTAATCCGGGTTAAGTGCGCTCGCCGTCCCGATGGCCCTAATCGCCGTAGCTCGAATCCATTTCCGGGACCGTAAGCGGGGATTTAGGCTTGTAGTAGTAGCCCTTGCGGTAGAGTATTTTGCTTGCGGGCTTCAGATATTCCAGGGCGATCCTGTGGTAGGAATCCGGAGACAGATCCTGGTTGGAGACGTAAGTCAGGTAGTACTTGCTTTTAAGCTCCCGGGCGACTTCGGAGTATACCCCTTTGATCCTGTTGTAGTCGTCGGGGAAAAAGCTGCGGCCGCCTGTTTGTTCCGCGAGGCCGCTTATTTCCGTTTCCTTCTTCCTGAAATATTCATCGACATAATCGGAGTCGCTTCCGAACAAGCGCTTATAAATGTCGACAAGCATTCGGACCCGGCGCTCTTTTTTCGCCTCCTTCCGGACAATTTCGGTTTTGGACACGACATAAAGCGATGCCTGGGACTGCACAACGGCAAGCGATGCCTGATGAAAGCTGACGCGGCTATGGTTGTCGAGGCAATCCGTCAGCAGGATAATGGCTTTGCGCCCTTCGATTCCCTTAAGCTGATTCTGGGCGGCGGCGTACATTGCGTCGTAAAGCGAAGTCCTCAATCCGGGCTGCAATTGCGAGAGAGCCTTCCGGACCTTTTTCGCTTCATTGGTCCAGTCCAGAATTCTGTGGACCCCTTCATCGAACGCAATCAATGAAATCCGGTCTTCGGGCGAAAGGGCCTCGGCGAATTCTTCCGCCGCTTCCTTGATCTTTTTCAGTTCCGTCTTCCCGCTCGTACTAATATCGACGAGCAAAACGACGGAAACAGGATTGTTGTCCATTCCAAAGCTGCGAATTTCCTGGGCAGCCTGGTCTTCCCATATTCGAAAGTCCTCCCTGCTGAGGCCGGATATCAAATTGCCTTCTACATCAAAAACGCTGAGGGGCACTTTTACCAAGTTGACCGATACCGAAAACCTCGAAGAGGCAAGGTCCTGTTG
>CAZDMR010000085.1:0-12375 GCA_964506795.1 uncultured Acidobacteriota bacterium
AAGTTGTGGATGCATTAAAAGAGCTGAATTTTGCCCGCCCGCACGAGAAGCTTTCCTACCGGGAGTACTGGACTCTTAAGCTTAAAGGCAAAAAAGGAGTAGAGGAGAGCCGACTGGGTTCTATAAGCGCCCCGGCGAAGTAATAATCCGGGTTAAGAAAACTCTGAAGACTCCTAATGTCAACGCAAAAGGGACCCGCCTAAATTAAGAAAATAGGAATCGGGAGGGATTTTGGGTCCCCCTCTGATTCCTTGCCTTTGCATCCCCTTCCAGCGTGGCAGCGGCAATCCCTGCGCGATTTGTGTCGTTTTTATATTTCTTCGCCTGTCTCATATTTTCTTCGAAACGAATGCTTTCCCGTAAATACCTTCTCACGGAAAATCAAAAGATATCGCTTTGTCGAACGCCCGGTAAATCGGGACTGGCGCAAGAAACCGGAGTGATTCCGATCTCTCGACGGAGGAAGCCCCATGAACCTATCTGTACGCAAAAATCAGAAAAGGATCCATGGGACGCTGTGCCGTTTCGATTGCATGCTTTTTCGTAGCCGCCTGCAGAATCTATACGCACAGGGACGTCCCTACGCACGCAGTTCAACCGCGCCTTTGTCGAGCAGGATTTCCATTACCCAGGAAGCCGCCTGGCCGACCACGTCCAGACACTTTTGGGGATCGGTGTGAGCGCCGGCCTCTTCAAGCTTCCTGAATTCATCCGGATCATTCAAATAAAAAGGGCGTCCGAACTTCTGGGTCATAATTGCGGCGCAGTTAATCGTGCCGTATTTTTTAATATATTTCTGGACGAGTTCCTTGGGGGCCTCTTGCGCTGATTCAAGGGCAATTACGCTATCCTGAATCATTGCCTCGCTGGACAGAAGCCCGGCCGGACGTCCAAAGAAGTAATCAAAAACGATAATGCCGCCTGCCAGCGCGCCACAGGTTCCCGCAGCCTGTGAGGCGGTCCCCCCGCACAAGGAAGTGGCAACTTTTACGACGACGTCGTCAAAACCTATGACTTCGTGGAGAGCCGCCACCGTGCTCTGGGAACAACCATAGGAATTGGACTCATATCCGACCCCCAGCCGATAGACCTTTTCCAGCAACTGGGGCCGGGTCAAACCCTGGTATTTTTCTCTTATTATCATTTACTTCCTTATCGTTGATTGAATGTTGGGTGAATAGGATCTTCCTTTTCCGTGTGCCGCATCGAGAGCTTCGGCGATCTGCTGTGCGAGTTTCAGATATTCTTCAATGGGAATTGGGCATGATTTTATCCGGCCGCCTAGCGTCCGCCCCTCAATGAGTTCCGTGACGAGGAGGCGAGTGCCGTCAGATTCTTCAAGACCATGGATGGGCGCAATATTCGGATGATTCAGGAATGCAAGGAGTTTGGCTGCATGTTGGAATCGACCTGCGCGGTGGAAATCCCCCTCAAATTCTTCAGGTAAGACCTTGATCGCCGCACCCGGCCGGAGCCTCTGATCTTTGGCTTGGTAGACCTCCCCCTTGCCGAGTAGGGAGGAGAGGTTGTCCGGATCAGGCGGGTCGCAAATTTCCACATCCTGCGTAACCACTTGAGAGCCGTGGATTACGCATGCCATTCCTCCGACGAGCACATATCTTACATGATGGGAATTAAGACGTTTCAGAAGATCGATTGTTGAAGCCATAATAACGGTTTCCGGCTTTACGTGCGGCCCTGACCAGATCCAACGCGGCATCATGCCGTCTCAAACGCTACGCCGGCATTAAAAACAAAGCATAATCCAGCTGATCGAAATCGATGCCGTAATCAATGGCAGCCTTTCCGGCCTTCTTTATCGGGTTCATCTCCAGGCTCTTTGGTGTCATAGGAAATCCAAGCACCCCTGCCTCCAATATTATGGCCGGATTAGAGGAAGATTTTCCAAAATTTCACGTTAGGATGCCGAATGGGTATTATGCCGATCCGATTTCTCAGAAGGGGTCGTCGTCGGCTTTTTCATTTTTTCTACCCCGATACCATAGCGATCCCGACCCTGATCCCATTATGGCGGCATCTTCCTCCTTCGCTTTAATCAGAATTGGAATATCCGGATCGGCGTTCATCCAAAGCGTTAGGAAATCCGGTGAAGCCGGGCTGGAGCTATTCTGCATATGCGGATGTCCGACCTCCCTGGACTGGAACGCTGCTGGACCGCTTGGACATTCCGATCCGCATAGAAGCAGCCGCCTGGCAAGGGAAGCCCGTTTTCCGACAAGTTTCGGTTTTCCCGAACCGACACCTTTTTCCGGAAATCCCTTCGGAGATTCTCTGGGAACCCTTTATGTTATTTTGGGCCCGCGGGCGGCCGGCAAGTGATGTGCGGGATTATACAAGCCTCAAACAAAGCCGGGAGGCGGCTTGCATAATTTTCGATCCCTCGAGATTCGATTTGCGTTCCCAGCGTTGCGCGCGGCCGCTTCATCTTGACTGTGGCGGCGATTTGCCCGAACATCGTGGCGCCGGGAACAGGTTCTCGTGCGCATCGTCATCCTGGAAAAGGGGATGGAGGCACCCATGAAAAAAATATATGCACTGGCGGCAGTCACCCTTCTTCTTACGGGAATCGGATTCCCCGGAGAGCGCGCGTCCGCGCTGCTTCAATACGATAAACAGATCGACGCCCTCATCGGACGGATGACGCTCGAGGAGAAGGTGAACATGCTTCACGCGAAGCATATGTTCGTCTCCGCCGGGGTGGAGAGGCTGGGGATTGCCGACCTGAAATACGCGGATGGGCCCTTCGGCGTCCGCGAGGAAATGGAGCCGAATAGCTGGACGCCGCTGGGGTGGGAGAACGACAAGGCCACCTTCTTCCCGACCGGCTCGGCGTTGGCCGCGACCTGGAGTCCGGAACTGGCCCGCGCTTACGGCGCCGCGCTCGCGCATGAGGCGCGCCTTCGGGGGAAAGACATGATCCTGGCCCCGGCCATCAACATCCAGAGGATCCCCACGGGCGGAAGGACGTTCGAGTACCTGAGCGAGGATCCTTTCTTGAGCGCCCGGCTGTCGGTCGCGTACACACTGGGTGTTCAGGAGAACGGAGTAGCCGTGTGCCTGAAGCATTTCGCCCTGAACAACCAGGAGAATAACCGCGGCACCGTCAACGTGATCGTGGGGGAGCGGGCCATGCGCGAGATCTATCTGCCGCCATTCCGGGCGGCGGTGGAGGAAGGGGACGCCTACGGGGTCATGGCGGCCTACAACAAAGTGCAGGGCAGCTGGTGTGCGGAAAACGACTTGCTGCTCAACAGGATTCTGCGAGACGAATGGGGCTTTGCCGGCATGGTCGTCTCCGACTGGGGCGGAACGCACAGCACCGTCGCCTCGATCCGAAACGGACTGAATGTCGAAATGCCCGGGAAACAGTACCTGGGCAAGGCACTGCTGGAGGCGGTGGCCCGGGGAGAGGTTTCCGAAGAACTCCTCAATCAGCGTGTGCGCGAGGTATTGCGCGTGAGGCTGGCCGTCAGGCCGGTCGCGGAAAACGAGGCGAACCGCGTGGTGACGTCGCAGCCGGCCCAGCAGAAGGTCGCCTATGACGTGGCCGCTAAATCGATCGTCCTGCTGAAAAACGACGGCATACTTCCGCTGCATTTGCAGGACAATCCGCTCATTGCGGTGATCGGTGCCAACGCCACGCAGACCATGGCCACGGGAGGGCTGGGGGCGGGGGTGAAAACCCTGTACGAGGTCTCCCCGCTCGAGGGGCTCAGAAACCGGATCGGCGCAAAGGCCCGGCTCCTGTTCGCCCAGGGGTACGAACCGGTTCAGTATGGAAGTTTCGGCGGGTTCAGGAAGAAAGCCCCCGCCGACCTGGAAAAGGAGGCCCGCGAGAAAGAGCTGCGCGCCGAAGCCCTGGCGCGCGAAGCGCTCGAGGCCGCTGCCAAGGCCGACATCATACTCTTTATCGGCGGCAACAACCGCGCCGTCGAGACGGAGGGAAGCGACCGGAAGGACATCTTTCTTCCTGCGGGGCAGGACCGGCTGATCGGCCGAATCGCGGAGGTGAATCCTAATATCATCACCGTGTTGGCGAGCGGCGGCCCCAACGACCTCAACGTGGTCAACAAGGTATCAAAAGCCCTGGCGATTTCGTGGTTCAACGGCTCCGAGGGGGGCAACGCCCTGGCCGATGTGCTGCTGGGGAATATCTCGCCGGGCGGCCGTTTGCCGTTCACGCTTCCGGTGAAGCTAGAGGACTCGCCCGCCTACGCCCTGGGAAATTATCCCCAGGGAGGCTTGGGCTCCGACGTATTCGCCAGTCTCGTAGCCAAAACCGAATCCGCAAAGCCCGTTCAGGAGAAAGTCATGAAGGCGAAGGATCCGAACTCGGCCTATTATTCGGAGGAATCGCTGGTCGGATACCGCTGGTTCGATACGAAAAAGATTCCGGTAATGTACCCCTTCGGTCACGGCCTCACTTACGCCGCTTTCGACTACACCGGCCTCAGCACCGACCGGACACGATACGGCCGAAACGGCGTCATTTCCGTGTCAATTCGTTTGAGGAACACGGGAAAGGCGACGGCCGACGAAGTGGTGCAGCTTTATGTTCATCGCGTCAATCCTTTGGTACTATGGCCGGAAAAGGAACTCAAGGCTTTTTCGAGAATTACCCTCCGTGCCGGAGAGAGCCGGGCGGTCCGGATGGAGGTCCCGGTTTCGAGCCTCCAGTACTGGAATGAAAGCGCCCAGGCATGGGACGACGACCTGTGCGAGATCGAGCTGCAGGCTGGCGCCTCGGCAGGCGATATCCGCCTGAAGAAACGGGTCGCGCTGCGATAATCCGCAGGCACACAACATAGGCCAACCCACACGGGATTTCCGGGCCATCTTCTGCCAGGGCGAAGGCGCGATCCTCTCGATGGAGTCGCTATGCCCGATCGGCACATTGAAGATCAGGCCGTCAAAGCCGCCCCGATCCCCCCCGGTCCGCCGCCTACAACCACAAAATCGGCTGTGCGGCAGACGCGCGTCTCCCTGGCGGCTTCCCGGACTGTCCTGCCCCGTATTTTTGCAGATGCCTGGCCGGATTCTGCCGTCGTCGGCAACAGGAATCCTCCGGCGCCGACCGCAAAAGCCGCGGATCCTTTTATGGCCGTGTTCCTGATGAAATTCCTGGGGCTTATTCCATGATGCGTTTTCTTTGATGATTTCACTGCGTCCTTCCCCTGATCGGGATGAACAATGCGGGGACATCGTTGACGACGAACAACAAAGAGATTGTCCCGCAACCCCTTGTTTCTGAAGTATCACAATATCGAACGAGCTGGGGAGCTTTTTGGGGGATGAAGGCTGTCAAAGCGCCGGGGTGCCCAAGCGGGAGAACCGCCGGGGGCGGTCGAGTTCAAGAGAGAAGTTTGATATAGGCGGGAATCGTAGATGACAACGGCGGCGTCACGATCGCAAGGAAGGCGGCCGAGAGAAAGGGGTGCGTGAACCGGATAAGATGCGAGACAGTCCCGCGGTTTGACCGATACAGGCGGCCGCGAGCAGCTTTTTAAAGACAGGGTGGGCGCGGAAATGCAACGCTTAACGCTCTTCCCCTCCCCCGCCTTGAATTTTGAATTGTGACTTATTGTGGGCAGGGGAGGTCTATGTACTTGGCGGCAATAAGTGCGCCGGGCTGCCGCGCACGCCGACATTTGTGATAAGTATTTTGATATGCAGTTTTTGTGCCGACAGAGGGCGGGCTGACGGGAGCGAAGTATGGAAATATGATATTGCTTTCGATACGTCGCACTGGCGGGAACTCAGCAAAACTTGAGCCGGCAATTGAGCCTGAGCGGTGGATATTTCAACAACCCGATATTCGGGACTAAGTCTAAAAGCCTCATCCTCTCCGGCAGGATTCGGCTGACTTTCTCACGACAGGGATGAGAGATGCAGCACAAAGATATATACTATGAATTAACGCAGTACTTTCAGGAGGCACACGCTTGAACTAACCGCGAGGCACGGTTCGGCGGTGAGGAGAGACATGCAAAAGACTATGATGTTGTTTTCCCTGCTGTTTTTCTCGGCGGGCGCCGTCCAGGCCGATACGATATATCTCAAAGGCGGGAGAGAAGTGCAGGGCACTTTCACCGGCTTCGAAGACGGCCGATTCATGATCACCGACAGTGACGGCAATCAATTGAAATACAGAATGAACCGCGTTGAACGGGTGGTCATCGACCGCGATGGGAGATGGCGCGGCGACGACTTCCGCCGTTCTCAAAGAGCGCAATGGGAAAGTTACGATCCCTTTGATGTCCGGCCGGGCAGTGCATGGGTCGAGTCGCCGGTCCGGGTCTACAATGGGCAGAGATTTCGCGTAGAAGCCAGCGGCACCGTGACGCTGGGAACCCGGTCCAACGTGAATCCGGAAGGATTGAGCGGGCAGCGCGTGCGCAACCTGCCCATGCCCAATCAAAACGTCGGCGCTTTGATCGCCAGAATCGGGTCAAGAACCGATTCGCCTCCTCTTTATATTGGCCGCTCCAAGGAAATTGTTGCCGATCGCGACGGTATTCTTTATTTCGCGGTCAATTACCCCAGAACGTCAAATGTGCGCGGCGCATTTGTTGTCGACGTCGCGTTGAATCGCGGTACGGATGCCTGGACGGGCCGTTCCCAGGGAATTGAAAAAACGATCACCATCAACGGGAACCAGCCATGGACGGATACAGGCATCGACATCGATCCTGATATGGCCGTCGAGATTGTTTCCGAAGGGCAAATCACTTACGACTCAAGAACCTATGTCGGTCCTGACGGCAGCCGGAGCGTGAGGCAGGAGAACTATCCTGTCAGAGACGTGGGCGTCGGAGCCGTCATCGCCAAAATCCGCTACCCCGACGGTTATGAATCCAGCCCCATCTTCATCGGTAGCCGGAATAGTGCGGCCACTCAAGAAGGCGAGCATGGGCGCCTTTTCATCGGTGTTAATGATGACGAATTCGGCGACAACACGGGATCCTATCGAGTGGCAATACGCAATGTCTCTGTCGATCGCGACACGAGCTACTGGCCGGACCGCTCATCCCGCGCCGTCGCTGGAGGCGAGAAAGCGATTACCGTCTATGCGGACCAGCCCTGGACTGACACGGGCATAGACCTCACGCCCAATAGCGTCGCTGAGATTACGGCCGAAGGACAGATTGCATACAGCAAAAGCGGCAACGCCGGCCCCGGCGGCGGGCTCAACCTTCTTTTTAACAATTATCCGGTAACGACCGCGGGCGTCGGCGCCCTGATCGCCAAAATCCAATACCCCGACGGGTATGAATCCGACCCCGTCTTTATCGGCGCAAGCAACAAGATAAACACTGGGCAGGATAAATACGGGCGTCTTTTCATCGGCGTCAACGACGACAATTTCGGCGACAACAAAGGATCGTATCGCGTAATCATTCGCTTTCAATAGGAGAATGGAGCCCGGGATTCGAAAGGTGTTCGAGGGAGCGCAGCGCCATTTTGGAAGGGACAGGCTGACCAATTCCAAAATTCACGGCGAAAGTCGCTTGAAGGATCCTTGCACGCATTCGAGAATAGACCAGCCTGTCCTCCATTTCTAGGCGGCTCGGCTCTGATTTCGATCTGAATCGCGCCCATCCGGGCAGTGAGAGAGACGGCTGCGAATCTATAGGTCGTTGCAGGTTGCAATATTTCTTTTTTTTAACTTCAGGCGGGCATCCTTCTTGGCCCCGTTTTGGAGACATCCGATCGTTCACCGCTTTTTAAAAACAGGTGAATGAAACGGATGTCCCCAATACTCAGGCTACTTGGATTTGGGTTTGACCGGCATGTCCTTCGGCAATGGAATCTTGGGACAGCCGTTGGGGCATAGCGTGATCACGTGAACATAACGAAGCTTCCCGTTTTCAAGGCGGAAAGTGTGGGCATCCCACAATCCCTTTGCTCCGCCGAAGTCTAACTGGCCCACAACCGCGCCCATGTCTACGTCGACAATATACCGGCGGTTGGTCATCGGGACGCCCCCTCCTTTTGGAACTCCGATCGTACAGGAAGCGTTGGGATCATTATTTGGATCGGTATAGGCTCCTCCCTCAATCCGGACGCAAGGAATTCCCCAGGGCACCTTGGAGAACGAGGAATAATCGGTGAAAATATCGAAGTAGTCGCTGGCGACCCTGACCAGGGTGCTGCGGTCAGTGCGCTTATCGGGAGGAATGATATCCCATTTTTCCGTGGACGAATACTTCAGATAATCATCGGCCTCGAAAAGCCAGTCGTCCTTGTTGCTGACCAGGCTCTCGATCTCGGTGATTTTGCCTCCCAGAACCTTCAAACGGGTTCCCGTGACGTACTGAGGTTTATTGTTGGCGCTGATAACTTCCGTGAATGTCTCACAGGTATCGACGTCGACCAGAGTCCGGTAAAAATCAACAACGACAGGTGTCTTCCAGATTCCCTCCCCGAGGGGAATTTCCTTCCTTCTTTCGATGTATATCACCCGCGAGGCAAGGGGCATGATAGAGGGGTCCCCTTTTTTCAGGGCCTCGACATATTTATCGGCAGCCGCCTGAAGAACTGAACGGCTGCATCCCGGCGCCGTCGGTTCAGGGAGCGCCTGTGCTTGAACCATGCTGATGCTGCAGATCAGCAGCAGAAAGGTAATAAATGCCCGATTCATAACTCCTCCTTTGATTCAACCGATATCCAATTCGGGTCCGGCAAAATGACTTCTATTGGAGCGGACTATATCTGAAAAAAGGGGAATTTGCCACGGATACCTATTTGATCACTGCTTGGATAGAGAGCTTTGGAACGGTTCTACCGCGGGACTATGACAATGATGCAAAGTCATACTTCCGGCGATGAAGTCCAAAGGTTTTATGCCCACTGAATGACGGAATAAATATGCTCCGCTTGCCAGGGCAGGATTTTTAGGGTGAAAAGTCGCTTTAAAGGATGGCATGTTATACAAAAACAGAGAATCAACGCTTTTCTGATTTTTGACATAGGAGCCTTTCCGAGAATTGGGATGTGCCGCGCGCATAGGGCTTGCGAAGAGAGGTCAAGGCGAGAGAAGGAGGCTGGGTATGGCGGTTGACCGCAAAAGCTTTGATGCTGCATCGACCATAAATAAGACGCATGGATGTTCTGGGCTGCTAACTTGGATTTTTCCGATACTAATCCTTTTATCCGTTCATGCGTGTTCCCCGCGCTCAACCGAAACATCCCAACAGCAGCCTTCCGGCGCCGTTACGCTGCGGTTGACCATCCCGAATCCGCCCGGGGACGAGCTGACTTTGAACGCTGAAAAATTCGCCGCGGCGGTCGCCCGAAGAACTCACGGCGCTTACAAAGTCAGGGTGTTTCCGGGTGAGACTATGGTTAAGGTCCCTGAGACCTATGACGCGGTCCGGCAGGGCGCCGTTGAAATGTCGGTCGTCGGCATAGGAATTTTTGAAGGGCTGCATCCGGCATTGGCGGAGTATCCAATGTCCTACGATAGTATTGATGCGAATGTCGCCGCCACAAAACCCCTTATCGAATTGCTGAGCCGGGAGATCTTTGAGAAGTTCCTGAATATGAAGGGCCTCGCATCCTATACCACAGGCGCCCAAGAGTTGATATCCAAAAGGCCCGTCAAGAACCTGGAAGATTGGAAAGGACTGCTGGTCGGCACCGGCAATCCCCAGGGGGCCATGCTGGTGACCGCCCTGGGGGCCGCACCGGTGACCATCTTCTGGACGGACTTTTATTCCGGATTATCCAAAGGCACTGTGGATGCAGTATTGAATTCAATGAGGTCAGACGTGGTGTACAAGCTGACCGACGCTGTAAAATACGTCACGCTGTTCTATGCGCAACCGACTTTTCTTTCCTATAACATTAATCTGGATGTTTGGAAGAAAATGCCCCCCCATGTGCAGCAGGTTTTTCTCCAAGAAGCTCAAAAGGCATGCGACGAGATGAATGTGTACCAGACAAAAGCCTGGGAAGAGACGGATCGAAAAGCGCTGGCCGATTTGGGAGCCATTATCTATGATGTGCCTAGGGCGGAAAGAGATAGGTGGAAGTCCGCCGTAAGCCCTTACATAGACAAAAAGATCGCCGCCTTAGGGGACCTGGGAATAAAGATAAAGCGGATCATGGACAAAGCCAATCGCGAGCATCCCTAATCCGCAGTGCGCAGATTGCCGTTTGCGGCGCACCGGGTTTTTCCATCGTCCGGAGGAGCCTGGCTTGAAGAGAAACAGCCGTTGGTTTGTTGAGTCGCTGGGTTTCCTGTCTCGAGGATTGCTCACCCTCAGCGGCATCATGATATTGTTGATGGCTTTTGCGGCAACGTACGGGGTCGCCCGGCGATACCTTATGCGCGATCCCGAGCCCTATTCGTATGAAATCGGCATGATGCTGCTGTTGTGGTGTTTTGTTTTTTCGGTCGCCGAACTGCAAAGGCAAAATCGACATCTCCGAGGGGACTTTATTCTGAGCCGCCTGCCTCAGGGCTTGCAATTATTTATAAACAACCTTCTGTCTCCCTTTCTGGCGGCCATGTGCAGTTTAGTTCTTGCTTGGAAGGGATGGGATGCCGCCCTGTTCTCGCTGCAAATCGGGGAGCGCAGCATCTCGTCCTGGTCGGAGCCGCTCTTTCCGGTAAAAGTGATGATACCGGTTGGGTATGGCTTTTTATTTGTTGTCGCTATGACTCAGATTTTCCAGGGAATGATTCTCTTTAGGAAGAGATTTCAAAAAGAAGCGATGGAAGAAAACATGGCCGGCCGGCCGGACAGGGAGATCTCCTCCTGACATAGCTATCGAATGGACTATAACCTCTCAGCGGCGACATGCGTCGCAATCATGCTTTTTCTGCTGTTCCTGGGAGTTCCTATCGCCTGGGCTCTTTTGTCCAGCTCGATTGTTGTCGCCATTGCATTTTGGGGAATGAGCGCTCTCGACAAGCTGGGTGGGCAAACATTCTATTTTCTATATAACCTGTCGTGGACGCCCCTCCCGCTTTTTGTGCTGCTGGGTTCTTTGATCGCAGAAACCACCATCGGGGATGATCTTTTCAAAGCAGCCAGGAATTGGCTGTCCCGCATTCCCGGAGGTCTCATTTCGGCCACCCTCTTGGCCGAAGCCGGCATGGCCGCCGCATTAGGCGCCAGCGCACCCTGCATCGTGGGAATGGGCAAAATTGCCGTGCCGGAGTTGGAAAAACTCCAATATCGTAAGTCGTTTGCCCTGGGAGCGCTTTTAACCGGCGGGATTTTGGGACCGCTGATACCTCCCAGTGCGGTCATGATCATTTTTGCGATCTTGACCAACACTTCCGTCGGACGTCTTTTTATCGCCGGAGTCATCCCGGGCATCCTCCTTGCCGCGCTGCTGTCTTTAACCGCTATAGTGCTCTGCTTGAGAAATCCCTCGTTGGGCCTTCCGGCCGGCGCGGTCGCGTGGAAGGAGAGATGGAACTCTCTCCGAAGAGTCTGGCCGATGGTCCTTGTTATATTTTCTATTTTGGGGACGATCTATTTCGGCATCGCGACTCCTGCGGAAGCGGCAGGGGTCGGGTGCTTCGTGGTACTGATCCTCGCTGTTTCCGTGTACCATATGCGGTTTAAAGCCCTGCGCCGGGCATTGGCGGAAACCGCCATCGTCAACGCTATGCTCATGGTGACCATCATCGCGGCGCAGTTTTTTTCCTATATGGTCGGCAGCTCAGTCCTGGCCGAGCGCATGGCGAATGTCATCCACTCTGCGGACCTTTCCCCCGGATTCATCGTGGTTTGCATCAACCTCTTTCTCCTGGCCCTGGGATTCATTCTCGACGGGATGACCATTATGCTGCTGACCATCCCAGTCCTGGTCCCGCTGCTGACACAAATGGGTTTCGATCCTCTCTGGATAGGAGTCTGGTACGTGGTCAATATGGAGATCGGGCTCATCACGCCGCCGATGGGCATTAATTTGTTCCTGACCAGCAGTGTTTTCGGAATCTCCAATGCTGAGCTGATTAAATCCTCTTTGCCTTTCTTGGCGGTCTGCATGCTGTTCCTGGCGCTTATCCTCGGCATCCCTCAGCTGTCTCTGTGGCTGCCCGGCATTATGCTGGGGAAATAATCCGGCTTCCAATGGCGTCATTATAGCTGCGCTTCCCTGTGGGGGCATTTTCCTGTCCTCTTTCCCGCTCCTGGCGGATTTTGAAAGGATGAGCATGACCCTCCTTCTTCTTGCAGAACTTTTGAAGCATAGCCAGGTGTGCAAAATTCACCATTTATTTGTGCCAACCCGTAGTAAAATCCCATTCTCGACTCTACTGAGGATTCGTAGCGAGGTGGCGTAGACATGCCTGGATCCGCCGCCGCAGTAGAAGCTTCATGAATAATCCGGGTT
>CAZDMR010000086.1:0-11709 GCA_964506795.1 uncultured Acidobacteriota bacterium
GATAAAAGATTTGATAAAAGTCGCTTTTTTACCCACTATCTTTGGAGAAGACCCACGATTTTTATCCGCAGCTCAGCAACGATAATCTCACCAACAACTACAATGCGGTGTGGCCGGCAAAAAATGTCAGCACCAACAATGCCTTTAAAATCGACCACAACCTCAGCACCCGGCTCAAAATATCAGGCTACTATGCCTACTACAAGATAGACATGGACACTTTTACCGACGGCCTGGAGGCTCCAATTTCCTCCGGAAGAATCCTAAAGGAACGGACCCACACCGTTCGATTGACCGCCGATTACTCTATCTCGCCCACGATGATCATGCACGCCGGAGCGGGACTCATGCATTTCCTCTTCAAGGATCCGCAGCCGAATACTAATTTTGACAGCGAAGCGGTACTCGGCCTGCCCGGCACCTTTGCGACCATTGCCCCGTCTATTTCGATGGCGGATCTAACCCGAGGAGGCTTGCGCGATACAGGCCCCATTGCCTACGGCAATACCTGGCAGATCAAGCCCACGGGAACGTTGAGCCTTGTTTGGGTGAAAGGCAATCACTCAATTAAGTTCGGCGGCGAGCTTCGCGTCGATTCGCACCCCACAACAGTATTTACCCCGGCCAACGGCAAGTTTATTTTTGACGCCGTTCAAACTTCCATGCCGTATCTTGGCGCCGAGGGCAACACGGGACATCCTTTTGCCAGTTTCCTTCTCGGCAGGATCAACAAAGGAGAAATCGGAGTCATTAACAGGTTCCATGTCGGGAAACATGCCTTGGGCTTTTATGCCCAAGACAGCTGGAAGGTCACTCCCAAGATCACTCTCGACTATGGACTACGATGGGATTATCAAACCTATCATCAGGAAACCGCCGGCCGTGCGCCGAGTTGGGATCCCGACACTCCCAATCCCAGCTACGGAAACCTCCCGGGCGCGTTCGTCTTCAAGAAAGACATTGCTGAAGTTTATCCTCATGCATGGGGCCCTCGATTGGGCGTCGCCTATCAGTTCATGCCCAAAACGGTGCTTCGCGCCGGATTCGGCATTTCTTACGCGCAGACCGGAGCGCTTGATATGTGGAGCCTGCGTTTCGGATCCTTTAACCGGTATGGTCCGGATCCTACATATGGCGAAGCGATCGGCCTTCTTAGAGACGGCCCGAATATCGGCGGGATTCCAATATCACCGGTATGGCCGAACCGCGATCCCGGCCAGGCTCCGGTTTCAGCCGGCGCCGACGTCATGCCTTGGATCAGCGACCAGGCCGGACGGCCGCCGCGGCAGATGCAATGGAGCATCGGAATTCAGCGCGAAATCACTCCAAACCTGAGCGTGGATATCGCCTACGTCGGCAACCGCGGGTGCTGGTGGAATTCCAACGGGGCCATTAACGATCCCAACAGGGTGAGGCCGGAGACTCTTGCCGCGCATAATTTCGATCTTAACAACTTTGATCACCGGGAACTTCTGCTTACGCCGCTGAGCATGGTAAGCGCGGAAGATCTGGCCCTGCATAACCTGTCAATGCCGTTTGCCGGATTTGCCGGCGATGTCAGCCAGTCCCTGCGGCCGTTTCCGCATGCGGGAAACATATTCCAGATCTGGTCGCCGGTTGGAAGGACATGGTATGACTCCCTGCAGGTGAACGTGATCAAGCGGTCCTCGTTCGGTCTTGACTTTTCAGTCGCCTACAGCTGGCAGAAGGAACTTACGATAGGCGCGGAAAATAACGACACCTTCGGCGTAACGATGCCGGCTGTAAACAATATCAACGACTTTGATTCCAACAAGGTGATTTCCGGCCTTTCCATACCCCATCGCCTTGTTATTGCCGCCAATTATCAGCTTCCGCGCTTGGACACGAATAAATTCCTGTCGTGGGCGTTGAAGGACTGGATGTTCGGCGCGGTCCTTACATATCAGTCCGGGCAGCCCATCATGGCTCCCAGGGCAACCAGCAGTTATCCCCGCCACGATATAGGCAGCCTGCTGAAGCTCTGTTCGGGAATGGGCGTGTTCGGCGGATGCAACGGCAGTTCATTCAATCCGGCCTCCCCGGCGTCCTACGCAAATCGCGTGCCCGGAGAACCTTTGTTCCTGGTAGATCCGAATTCAAGCTTTGATCCTTTTACGAACTTCCTGCTCAACCCAGATGCATGGGAAGCTCCTCCGGACGGACAATACGGAAAGGGATCGGGATTCTATAACGATTA
Source organism: uncultured Acidobacteriota bacterium (assembly GCA_964506795.1). GTDB lineage: Bacteria > Acidobacteriota > UBA6911 > UBA6911 > UBA6911 > UBA6911. The sequence goes on from CAZDMR010000086.1 coordinate 2,219, forward strand.
CAGGTACAGGCGGGCGGCCAATGAAAATCTTAGCCTGGGCAGGATTTTCCCGCTGCGCGAAGGAGTGAATTTACAATTTCGCATTGAACTGATGAATGCCTTCAACCGGGTCCGAATACCCAATCCGGGCATAGATTTCAACAGCAACAATGCAACTCTTCCGCAGATCAAAAACCCGGACGGGACGACCTCTTTCGGCTTCGGACGCATAGATGCCATCAATGCCGGGGGCCAGCGGACGGGTCAAATCGTAATGAAGTTGGATTTCTAGCCTGCGCTCTTGGCCGGTTTAAATGGCCGCCCCGGCGGCATTCTGCTTCCGGGGCGGCATTGCAAAAGATTCCAAAGCACCCCGCGCCCCCGCAGCAGTATCTCCATGAATCATCTGGATTAGTCCATTTCGAAAATGAGGCCGGAACAGCAATCTGCTGATTTCGCTATTTTTACGGCAACTTGCCCGTTGATCCTGTAGTAAAATCGCGCTCAGCATGAAACCATAAATCAAGAATCCGTCCGCCCGGAGACAGGCGAATGAATGATATGGATTGTTCCCCGGTCAATATCCTCACACTCGATATCGAAGATTGGTCTCAATCATCGCCCGAGGTGTTTGATAATCCCCGAACACTCCCCATACCCCCCCCTACCATAAGGGCGGTCGCCAATACGAGAAGGCTGCTGAAAATCCTTCAAGAACATAAGACCCGCGCCACGTGCTTTATCCTGGGCTCTCTTGCGGAAGCCTACCCATCGCTTATTTCTGAAATCCGCGATTGCGGCCACGAGATAGCCAGCCACGGCTACTATCATTTTCCCGTTTACCGGCTTAAGCCGGATGAATTCAAGGCCGACGTCGCCGCTTCTCTTGAGCATTTGGAACGAATCACGGGAGAGAAAATAAAGGGATACCGCGCTCCTTACTTTTCGATCACCGGCGGCACAGAATGGGCCCTTCGCATATTGGCCGATTTGGGAATCGAATACGATTCGAGCGTGTTTCCATTGAACCGCCGCTACTACCGCATCCCCGGCTGGGGCGGCGCGCAGCATGCGCCCCGGTATCCCCGTCTTCTCGGACTCGGCGAGCGCCGCCTTTTGGAACTGCCCCCCACAACCGTTCGGATAATGGGCCAGAATCTTCCGTTTGCGGGAGGAGCTTTCCTCAGATTCCTGCCCATCAGCTTGTTCAGGCAAGCGATTCGATTTACCAATCAAAACGGATATCCGGGCATTCTTTATCTGCATCCCCATGACCTGGACAATCAGCATCTGCGTTGTTCCTCGTTCGGAACTCCGTTCAGGAAGCGACTGCTGCGGTGGGGATTGAACGCCGGCCGCGGCAGCAATGAAAGAAAGCTGCGGGAACTTCTGTCGGAGTTTTCATTCACCTCTGTCCGGGAATGGCTCGACAGCAACGCAAATCAATCCCTTTCGCGGCGCGCGGTTTCGCAGGCTCGATAATCTACCGCGAATATTTGAAATCTACTCTGTTTTCGGCGTGTTTCTCCATAAGCGCGCGCCGGCTTAGCCATATGGATCTCAACTGCAAGTCTCCCGGCTTCACACGGGAAACGCTTTGTCGATTAAACGCCCTTCTCAAAAGCCATGTCCAGAGACGCCCGGCTTTTATGCGGATTCGTTGATTCCATGAGACCGCCGGAACATCCTCAAGCACCGCGAATCCCAATCTCTGTAAGACACGAAACATGTTCGGAGTATAGTTAAAAAACACATCGTTTCCGAAAGCCGCTATGGATCGCAGCGATTGTTCCCCGGAAGCGTATTGCGCCAGCAGACGCCCGGAATGCCTGAGAATCCGAACCATCCTGGAAGCCCAGGCAAAATCGGCTCCGGACGGCGGAATCGTGGGCATATGTTCGCCCCAAATGTGAAGGATTCCCACCGGATCTCCCTTGCGCAATTCTGTCCCATCGGGAAGTATTGCGTCCCTGGGCGCTCCTTTTATTGAAAGGCGGTAAATACAATGGGGATCGCTTGAGAACTCATAGATTCCAAGCAGGCGGCGGTGTATACGGTCGAGCGCTCTTACGGCCCGGTTGAGCAGATCCTTTTCGCACGGAGGCATCATGATTTTTCGATTTCGCGCGCTGCGGATACTCTGCGGCCCTGGTCCATGCGATCGCGCCAGATGTTCCAAACCATGCGGAGGAAAAACAGCGTGTCGATGACCGGACGGAATCCGGACTTGCGATCCGGGAAATAAATAGTACGGATGGGGATCCATCCGAGCGACATGTCCATGCGAACGACTTCCCAAATCATTTCCACTTCCATTTCGTAGCCGTTGCCCTTAAGACGCATGCGCCGCAAAAGATCGCTCGTCAACAATCGAAAACCGGACTGGTTGTCCGTCACGGGAATGCCCAGCGCCCAGGAAAGAATTTTTGAACCGAAGGGTGTGGTAAACCGGTTGGGCAGGGGCATCTCGGCGAACTTCCGTTCGCCGATAACCAGGTCGGCCTTGTGCTGCCGGTTTGCGCTTAGAAACTTTTCAAGGTCTTCCGGGTCGTGCTGGCCGTCCGCGTCCATTGTAATGACGGCTTTGTACCCCTTTTCCAACGCCCAGGAAAATCCGGTTTTTAAAGCCGCCCCTTTTCGCAGATTGGAGGGATGCGAAACGACTTCCGCTCCAGCCCTGCGCGCGCACTCCGCCGTCCCGTCTGTGGAACCGTCGTCAATAACCAGCACCGGCAGCAGCTTTGCCCTCACCGCCTCGACGACCGCCGCAACCGTCCGGGCTTCATTCCGGGCGGGGATTAGCACAAGAACCGAGCCATTGTCCGGCCGCGCTCTGTCCGGACCGGCTATGCCGGCCTGAGACTGGGCGGCTGCGGCTGTATTCTGGTTTTTCGCCGGCGGCTTTCTATTATCGACCGTCATCACAACTCAATGATGGCGCTCTCGAGCTGCTTGAAGCGCCTGCAATGATTCGGACCCGACAGACCTCTGCGTTAATTGCGGGAGCCTTCCCCTTATTCTCTGACGGGAAAGGATAATTCACTCCTGATTATACAATAGCCCACAACCGTTGAGCAGTCGAACGGCCTCTTGCTTCCTTCCTCACCTTCTTCCTTGCCGCTCCTAGCTCCTTGCTTCCGGCTTCCTGCTTCTTGCTTCTGGCTTCTTACTTCTGGCTTCCTGCTTCTGCCTTCTGGCTTCTTACTTCTGGCTTCTTACTTCTGGCTTCCTGCTTCTGCCTTCTGGCTTCTGGCTTCTTGCTTCTTGCTTCCTGCTTCTTACTTCTTGCTTCCGGCTTCTGGCTTCTGGCTTCTGGCTTCTTGCTTCTTGCTTCTGGCTTCCTGCTTCTGCCTTCTGGCTTCTGGCTTCTTGCTTCTGGCTTCCTGCTTCTTACTTCTTGCTTCTTGCTTCCTGCTTCTGCCTTCTGGCTTCTGGCTTCTTACTTCTGGCTTCCTGCTTCCCGCTTCCTGCTTCTTTCTTTCTCAATCCCGACAAGCTGCCTCTCGCCGTCACAGCAGCACATAGAAATCCAATTTATTCTTTCCAATAGTATTTTTTGGTTTCGCTCACCACCACTCCCGAAAGCGCAAGAAGCGCGATCAAGTTGGGTAGGGCCATAAGGCCGTTAAATACGTCCGCAACGGCCCACACGAGATCCAGTTTTGTAAATGCTCCGATGAAAATGAAAATGCAGAATACAAAGCGATAGGGCTTAATCAGCCTCTCGCCGAAAAGGTATTCCACCGCCTTCTCGCCGTAATAGCTCCAGCCCAGCATCGTCGAGTAGGCGAAAAGGATCAGGCCGACGGCGACAATGACGCCGCCGGAATTCCCCGGCAACCCTCGGCTGAATGCACGGGCCGTTAATTCCGATCCGGTGATTCCGCTTGTCCACATCCCGGTGGAAATAATGACAAAACCTGTCAGAGAGCAGACAACGATTGTGTCGATGAAGGTCTGCGTCATGGAAACCAGAGCCTGCGCAACCGGATTGCGGCTTTGAGCGGCAGCGGCGGCAATAGGCGCGCTTCCCAGCCCGGACTCATTGGAGAAAACGCCCTTCGAAACACCGAGCCGTACCGTGTCTTTCAGAAGAGCGCCCAGAAATCCGCCGGTTGCTGCAGCGGGGGTGAAGGCATATCGGAAAACCAGCTCAAAGGTTTCCGGAATCGCCCTGTAATTAATGAAGATGACCGCTACGGCGGCAGCCATGTAAAACAGAATCATGGCCGGCACAAGAACGGACGTAACGCGGCCGATGCTCTTAATGCCCCCCAGGATTACCAGCCCTGTGACAACCGCCAAAAACAGGCCTGTGATCCCGTGCGGCACGTGGAAAGTCGCCCCGACTGCGTCCGCTACGGAATTCGACTGAACCATATTTCCTATGCCGAATGCCGCCACCGAGGCAAACAGGGCAAAAACAACCGCCGGCCATCGCCATCCCAGTCCCCTGGATATGTAATACATCGGCCCGCCGCTCATGGTGCCCGACTTATCCCGTATCCGGTACTTCACGGCCAGGACGGCTTCGGCATATTTGGTGGCCATGCCGAACAGGCCCGTAATCCACATCCAGAAAAGCGCCCCCGGTCCGCCCGCGGCAATGGCGATCGCGACCCCTGCGATGTTGCCCGTTCCGACAGTCGCCGAGAGAGCCGTCATCAAGGCCTGGAAATGAGTAATATCGCCTTCCGAAGCTTCCTTTTCTCTTCGCTCTATGAAGGCCAGCCGCAGCGAATAAAACAGCGCATGGAATTGCAGGCCGTGAAGCCGCACCGTCAAAAGGACGCCGGTTCCCACCAGGAGAACAAGCATGGGAACGCCCCAAACGTATTCACCGGCACTTTGAAACAGGCTGATGAGCGCGTGCTGCAATAAAATCCCTCAAAACCACCGGAGCGCAAATATTCCCGAGCCCTCAATCCGGCGTCGATAATTTTCAGTTTTTGTTGCGAGCCGCCTTGAGCGGTATCCAAACCAGCAAGGCCAGCACTCCGGCAAAGGCGATCAATCCCAACCATGGCTGGGGCTTGATTGCCAGTGCACTCCGGGCTTTGTCGAGGAATGTCGGCACATCGTCCGGCTTCAGACCCATCGACTGCGTCATGGCTATCCATGAAGGGTCCTCCGGCATTGCGGTTCCCATGAGACCGTAGCCGAGCACGATGAAGGCAATAATTACGGCCGTAAGGGCGCCTCCCGCAATAAGGCCGCTGGAGATCAACACCCCGGCGTTTTCCGCCCGGAGTTTAGCGGCGCCGATGATTTTCTTCCGCTCGAGCATCGAATCCAGGATCCAGCGGAAGAGCCCACCTACAAAAATTCCGGCGGTCGCGTAAAAAGGAAGATACATGCCCACAGCTATAAGCATTGGAGATGGGGCCTTAATCAGAATCAGGCCCACGGTGAACAGCATTCCCGCGATCACCAGGGGCCAGGACATTTCGCCGCCGACGATGCCCTGCGTCATCATCGCCATCAGGTTTGCCTGCGGCGCCGCCAATTGCGGAGAGCCGATTTCATAGGCCCTGTCCAGGGCGAGCAGCACCGCGGGCAGGATAATAGCGGCCGGGACGACCCCGATAATTTCGCCGATCTCCATACGCCAGGGAGTTCCTCCGAGCACATGCCCGACCTTAAGATCCTGCATCATGTCCCCCGCAACCCCGCAGGCGCAGCATACGACTCCGGCGACGGCCAGAACGCCCGCGATGCCGGCGCCTCCCGTCACATTCAGCATGAGCATGAGCAGCGCCGCGATGATCAGCGTCGACAGAGTCAATCCCGAGATCGGATTATTGGAACTTCCTATCAGCCCGACCAGATATCCAGCCACCGCCGCAAACAGAAATCCTAGAATGACCATCAGGATGGTCAGAACCGCTGATCCTTCCCAGCTGCCGGTGAAATACTTGTATAGAAAATAAAGCCCGACGGACAAAACCAGGATTCCCAGCCCGGTCCTCCTGAAACTGATGTCGATCTCCAGTCGATTGGAAGCCTTCCGGGAATCACCGCCCCCGCGGATTTCCGAAAAACCCTTGCTTATGCCGGAAATCAGCTTCTTTCGAAGCGAGTAAAGAGTATAGAAAGCTGCAATAATCATGGCGCCGACCGCAAGCGGCTTTATCTGGCTGCTGTAAACCGCATTGGAAATGTCCAGCCAGCTGTTCTTTGCCGCCGCCTGCGATGCCAGGTCGGGCTGAAGGAAAAGCGCCATGGGAGCCAGAAAGAGGTGGCCGAGAAGCGCGCCGGCGAACAGAACGGCGGATACCTTAACGCCGACAATGAAGCCCACCCCTATGAGCGCGGGCAGCGCGCCCGGAGACTCCAGCCGAATTCCGCCCATATATTCCCTGGTTCGCCCGAGCATCGTGATTTTTGATTTCCAAGGAAAAGAGAAGAAACCTTCGGCCGCGTCCTTTACAAGGTAGAGACCGCGCGTATTGACGACGATTTCCCAAAGCGCGGCGAGTCCCATGGAACCGAAGACGTAGGCCGCTCCTGTCTGGCCCTTTTGCCCCGCCTTGACGATCTCGGCGGCAGCCATGCTCTCCGGGAACGGGAGTTCCGCTTCCTCCACCAGAGTGCGGCGGAGAATAATGACGAACAGGACGCCGAGAACTCCCCCGACCAGCATGATGATGCCGCTTTCTATGATGTGGATCTCTTCCCATACGCCGGAGATCACAAAAGCAGGGATCGTAAAGATGGCGCCGGCTACAAGCGCTTCGCCCACACTGGCCGTTGTCCGCGCCAGATTCTCTTCAAGAATGGTGCCCCGGAACGGACGCAGCGCGGCCATCGCAACCACCGCGGCCGGAAACGTGGCGGCCACCGTAAGGCCCACTTTCATTCCGAGGTAAGCATTGGCGGCCCCCAGAATCACTGCCATGAGGACGCCTATGAATAAAGCTTTGAAGGTTGATTCTGCCATCTGCGTTGAGGCGGGTATGAATGGTTCGAATTTCTTCTCTGCCATGGGACCTCCAGCGTGAAATAAGACCTGAGTCTAGCCATGCGCACTGCGAAGTGTCAACAAGAAGCATGAAAGCCTCACGCGGCTGTCTCAGAAAGCGCAGCGCCCGCCATTTAGGGAGAATTGGATTTTTGAGGGTGAACCCGATAGATTATGAAAAAGCTCCGCGAGCGGTGCGATTCCAATGTCAGAACAAAGGGCTGCAGATTAAAAAGAGTATTTGACCGCGATCTCGATCTCCCGGGCGTCATCGGCATTGGAGATAACGCCGAAAGTCTCCGTCCCAAGCCAGCTCCCGGGCTTTTCGAAATTTACATTGTTGAAAGCGTTGAAAAGCTGGATTCTGAGTTCGAGCAGATTGCCGCTTTCCGTAATGCGGGTTCTCTTGAGAAAGCTGACATCCCAGACCTGCTCTCCGGGGGACGTGAGAATATTGCGGCCGGAGTTGCCGAACCATTGCGGCTCCGGGCCGCTGAGATCGGGCAGCACAAAATCGGAAATCCTAAACCATTGGTCGATGGACTGCTCGGAATCCGGAAGCCGTCCCGACCCGACTCGGTTCGGACGGTCGCCCCAGAATCCATCGTTGTTAAAGTCATACGGAATTTGAGGAGTGAAAGGACTGCCGCTTTCGATGGTTGTGATTCCCGAAATCCGCCAGCCTTCCAACAGGAATCCCAGTTTCCCCGCCCATTTTGTCGACAGCCATTTGCCTTTGCCCATCGGAAGGTCCAGGATGTAGTTCAGATTGAACTGCAGCGGGCCGTTGAAACCGGAATAGGCGCGCTCCGCCGCCAGGTTCCGCGGATTGGACGGCTGGCTTGTCATATCGCTGAAAGATCGCCTCCATTCAAAATCGGCCTGCACCGAGAAAATTCCCGTCATGCGGCGCCGCACTTGCGCCAGGAGCGCGTTGCTGCTGGAGGATGCACCGCTGGTAAGGATCTGAAAGGCGCCGACATCAGGATTCGGCCGCCGCGGCTGGATGGGTTCTCCTCCTGGCGCAGGCAAAGGGACATTGGCCGGGATGATTCGATGCAACCTGGTGATTTTCTGTCCTTCGTATTCCATCTCCACATCCCAGTTCTGGCCCAGATGATATTGAACCGAAGCGGACCACTGCTGGATATATGGATTGCGGATATAAGGATCAAGCGCCCTCACCGTGGCTTCTGAATCAACGGCCGAGGCAAAAGGATTGGATAGATTCAGATCCGGGCCGGTGGATTTCGCTTCTTCAATATAATAAAAGGGATAATTTTTACCGATGTAATCCTCCGCCATGAACAGATTCATATCGTCGTGCCGGATACTGTAGGAAAACCTGAACACCATTTGGTTATTTCCGAACGGACTGTAGGCTATTCCGACGCTGGGCTGCCAGTCATTCCGATCGTTGTAGGCCGCTTCTCCGCGCCCAAGATCCAATCCCAATTCCTGCGCCCTGTTGCTTCCCGTGACAATGATTTCGCCGTCCTTGGGAGGCTCGAAAAGAAGAGGATGGAAAAATGACACGTTGTCGTGGATAGACCTCGGAAAGGGCGAAAATGCGTAGCTGAGGCCCATGGAAACGGTAAAGTTGGGGTTCACCTTCCAGTCGTCCTTGAAAAAAAGCCTCCAATTCCGCTGCCGGAGGTCGCTGCGGTCCGACCCGATGCCCCGGCTTGCAGAGCCGGGAATGCCCAAAAGAAAATCGGCAAAAGCATTATTGGTAAACTGGCCGGTGAACTTGAAAGCTCCGCGACGCATTCCCCAGGTTTTGCTGTCATTGGACTGCTCGAAATCGACCTGTCCTCCAAGCGCAATATGATGGCTGCCGCGCACATACGCGTAATTTCCCTCAAACGAGTAATCATTAAAGAACGAAGTGTTGGGAGAAATGCCTTCGCTGAAAAAGCCCGCATATCCGGAACCGACAGGCGCATAGCCGTAAATATCAAACATCGGGTACCCTTCGTCCGTGTCATCCAGAGTGCCGACTCCCTCGATGCCCAGTGATTCCAAAAGGCCTGTTTGCCCCGAATACTTGGATAACTCGCTGCTGCTGAACCTGGAGTAGCTCACTGTCAAATTCAAAACATTATTGGCATTAAAGGAATGACTCAGGTTGACGGATATATCGGTGCTCTTAATTTTCAGGTCGGTGTTGAATTCCGGCAAATAGGCGACGTTGATCTCGTTTCCATCTTCCGCATTGAAATTCCCGAACAGTTTCGTCCTGCGGGAGAATTCATAATCTACGCGGCCATTGATGGTGTCGATATTGCTGACGGCGGGAGAATTATTGACATAATTGCGTTTTGGATCGCTTCTGTTGGGATCGGGAATCAACGGCAGCATTTTCAGAGCAACGGGATGAATGCGGCTCCGGGGAATGACGTCGAGGGTTCCGCCTTGATCCCCGAACCGTTCCCCCGTCAATGGATCGATACAATGAAACCACCATTCAATTCTGCCAGTATCTGGATCAAATGACGCAGTAACTTCTACGGCAATATTCATCTCTGGTCGACAGTCAATCCTTGTATTA
>CAZDMR010000087.1:0-11365 GCA_964506795.1 uncultured Acidobacteriota bacterium
TTAATGGCTCTGTTTCGTCTTTTTTTGAAATACTATTCATGGCTGGCTGCTCTTTTAATAGTGTTTCTATGCGTGATGAAGTCAACCAATACATCAGCTTTGAACTCACCAATTGGTTGCACGCCCTTCCTCCCTGCCGAATTGAATATAATGTATCAGCGGATTCATGCCTGATTCTGCAACATCACGATTTATATTAAGGTAGTCCTGGGTTTTGAACGCCGGAGACGGATTTCGTCCTTCTGCTGCGCCGAAACGCAGGTAATGTTCTACAGGATCTACTTTCTTTTTTCTGACATCCGGATACTGCGCCAAGTACCAAGCTTCATCGAATAATCCGGACGCTTTAACCATGGCTATTTGGGCTTTGATTGAAGCTCCATCCCCTCGCTTGATCTTTTTGGCAACAAAGCGTACGGGCGCCGAAAATTTCCATGAAGTGCTTTCCTTGATTGCCGCCAAGGTGCGGTTGCGCTCTTCCAATTCTCTCTCTTTAGACGACAACTGAAACTGGAGCTGATTCATCTGCATCCGCAATTGGTTGTCATTCATCCTTTGTTGCTCAAGGCTCTGCTTCTGTAAGAAAATAGTTTCCAGTTCTTCCTGCACCTGATGCAGCTGAGACAGCAGCAATTCATTCTCCTGTTTTAAATCCTCAAATTCCGCTTTAAAGCTCTGCGAGCTGTTTTCCTTTACGGCCGCCAGCCTGTGGTCGCGTTCTTCCAATTGTTTCTGTTTATTCAGCAGGTCCTGTTGCATCTGCTGAATCTGAGCGCGTAACTGCTCTTCGTTGTTCTTTGCTTCGAGCTGGCTCTTTCTATAATCAAGATCCCATTTTTCCAGCTGGCTCTGTTTATTCAGCAGGTCCTGTTGCATCTGCTGAATCTGCGCGCGTAATTGCTCTTCGTTGTTCTTTGCTTCGAGCTGACGCCTTCTGTAATCCCGGAGCAGGTCCGGCACATGCAATTTTTGGAGGATCGGAGACTCGCTCAAGGGGTAAGCGCTCGCTTCCAATTCCGCTTCCAGATGCTGAACGGCCGGCTGATCCTCCAGCCAATATGCGGCCAGCAGCCGTTCCAATGCCGGCTGTTGCGATACTTCCAGCGGGACCATTTCCGGATTTCTCAGATCGAAGCCGTTTCTTTGCAAGACCGGAATCAATCCTTGCGGCTCCCGCACTACAGCCTGCGCTTCAAATAACAAGCTGCGCGCCCTGTAGCGGCGCTGGAAGCCGAGGATTGCGCGGTTGGCAGCCTGCCAGGTATCAAAAGCATGTTGCAGGTCCTGATCTCTCATGACGGCTTGGGACAGGGCCAACTCTGCACGGACGTAAAAGAGCAGGAATTTTGTCTCGGGAAAAACCTTCGCCCAAAAATCGAGCAAGCGCAGATTTTTGCTGTCCGCAAGCATCAGCGGGCTTGTCGCATCCTTTTGCAGCAATTCGTAAAGACTATCGATTTCGGCGGGAGACGGCTCTATGGTTCTGGCTGCCAGCGGAAGGTCCGATAGAAAACCATTGCCGGAAACCCGGCCCAGCCAGCGCACTACATCCTCACTAGCAGGCTTCAAGTCCATCTGAGCCAGAACGGGCAGGACGATTTCCCATCCGCTGACAGGGCAGCCGGTTGCGATAACTAAACTCATACGAACACCACCCTTCCGACAAGGAACATATGCATTTGCTTGACTATTGCCACAAATCAGTCAGGCATGCGCCCTGTATGGTTTGCCGATGTCTCACAAAAGACATTTGCAATGCTTTTCGATCGGTTCTTCTCGACAATATTTTCCTATATCCCTGATTGCACCTTTTTGGCAACACCAATTTATATCCCTGAACATAAGGCAGCGTCCAATTCCGGGGAAAACAAATCCGACTTCCCCAGTTTGGAAAGCGTTAAATACAGATAGGCAAGATGCGTCCCGCTGTTCAAAGCCATCATCTTTGGAAGCGCTTCCCCCAATTCCTGCGCCAGATTTCGGTCGGCGGTTTCACGATTCTGGGATAGGTATGCAAGGACCTGTTCCAGATTGTTCACCAATGGAAGCCGCAGCATGTTGTCGCTGTGTTTGTAAAAAACCTGTCTGCCGTTGACCGATATTAGCTTTTGAACGAATGATTCTAAATCACTGTTCGTAATGCCTGCAACCGATTTCTCCGCCATGGAATGGTCTATAAGAAACTGCAATTTTACGCGATCCATAAATCGGTTCAGCTCTTCCCCGCTTTTCACTTCAGCTTCTATCACGCTGCTTGCAACCTGTCTGGTCTTGTAATACAGAGCCGCGATATCGTGAAAGAGCCGCTGCCGGCTGCCAATCGGCGGAAAATGGAAATCGGGGAAGATGTCCATCCAGCATTTGGCTTCCACATAGGCTCTTTTCAAATAATAGTAGGCGGGACGGTTATGGGAATGGATAATGCGGGTGCTATGCAAAAACCCCATCCTGTGTCCATCTCGGATCAACCGTATCCCCAGTTCCAGGTCTTCCATGAACTTTCCCTTGAATCGATAGCCAAGGAAGATGTCTCTTTTGACGAGCAGCGCAACGTTGCTGATCTGGCTGTTGGCGCGTAATCCGAAATTGGACGCGCAGCTTTCGTCCCATCCGAGCAATCGATCCCTATCCAGATACAAAGCCCGATAGTGATTCCACATCAGGCTCCGATAGAAAAGGTCGCAATCCGGGCGAGGATGCTCCGCGCAACTGACCGCAACTACATCGTTGCTTTCGAAAACCCGCGCCATTTCCCAAAGCCAATGGTCCGAAGAAGGCAATGCGTCCTGGACGAGGAACAGGATGTAATCCCCTGAGGCAGATTCCGCTCCTCTATTCCTTGAATGCGCATGATGAAAATCCTCGGGGGGTATTTCTAAAATTTTTGCTCCTTCATTGCCGGCAATTGTCAAAGTCTCATCGGTGGATCCCGAATCCACAATGATTATCTCGATGTCATTGAAGCCTTTCTGGAGCTTCAGCATCTTCAACAGAGACGAAAAATCTGCGCCGGCATTTTTGGTGGGAATGACCGCGGAAACCTTCTTTTCAAAGGCAAACGAGCTCTCGCCGTCCGGAACAACGATCTTAGTAAAGGAGAGACTTTTATTTTCAGGCTTCAAATGAAGTTTCCGAACGATCGTTTTCAGTCCGTCACGAAATCCGTACACGCGGCAGTAATAAATCACCTGCCGGATATCGCGGATGCTGAAAAGATGACGAATCGCCGCCAATCCAAACCTAAGAACAGCCAGGGGCGCAGTGCGCTTGATAACCGCTTTCTTATCCATGGACACAACAGCCGAATCGAGCAACCGGCATGGTTGCCATTTTTTATCTCTTACTCTGTCTATGGGCGCTCATTTTAACAACTCCGAGGCCGGAGCAAAAGCAGAGCATAGGCTCTTTTAAAGATGGAGAGCAAGCCGGAATAGCGCTTCTGTATTTTGTTATCGCCAGCAGGATCAGCGGACGGCTTCTTCCATCAGTTTTTTCAACCGCACGCGGGCCCGGAAAACTTTAAGCCTGGCGGCCTGTTCCGTGCACTTCAGCACTTCCGCTATCTTGGCATATGGAATTTCTTCGAAGTCGCGGAGGACAACGGCCAACCTCTGGCGTCTTGAAAGCTTGTCCAGCATTCTGTAGAGAAGCGCGTACGAGTCCCGACGGTCCGCATCGGAAATTTTGGAGAAATCTTCCCGGCTGATTTTGTTTTCTATCGAAGCGGCCTCTTCGGGGCTCAGCTCGCTGAATGCATGAGTTTTCCGCCGCCGGATTTGCCTCAGTTCGTCATAGCATTGGTTGACGGCGACGCGGTACAGCCAGGGGAAAAACGGACGTTGGATGTCGAACTTGGGAAGCGAAAAATAGATTTTCGTGAAGATCTTCTGCGCTACATCTTCGATGTCATTTTGGGAGCCGATGTAATGGTAGACAAGGTTGAGGATCGGCTGCTGATACTTGCGTACCAGTTCTTCGAATGCGCGGGGATCGCCTTTGCGGCACTGGGCGACAAGTTTGCGGTCCTCTTCCGGAGATGATTCCTTCCACACGAAGCGCGTCCTATCTCAATCTGCATTTCTCACAAGTCCCGCGTTGGTTCGAGAGGCCTGATCTTTAAAAAATACTGCGAGAAATGCGCGCTAAATGAATTTACAGAACTTCCAGCGCATCTTCCGGAGCTTTCGGGGGTCACGCAAAAGCGCAGTCCTTTCTGCCGGAAAATTTCATTTTACGTGAAATCACCTGCGGGATCTATATTCTCCTGGCTCAGATTCGGAAATGACGGATCCGATCCATCGATCGTAATGCGTCTTGTTGCTTATGACCTGCCGGACGTAGCCCCGGGTTTCGCTGTACGGAATTCGTTCCACGAATTCCGCCATGTCCAGCCCCTCGAATTCCTTCAGCCATTGATCCACCCGGTTTTGTCCCGCGTTATAGGCTGCGAGGGCGAGTTCTGTTTTCCCATAACGCTGCAGCAGAGAAGCCAGGTACCTGGCGCCAAGAGCAATGCTTATTTCAGGCTGGAAAAGTTTCCCTGTGTTAAAGCGGGAAAGCCTGGCTTGCCGTGCCAGCATTCGCCCGGTGGAAGGCAGTATCTGCATCAAACCGCGCGCGCCTGCCGGCGATTGCGCTTTCTCTTCGAAAGCCGATTCCTGCCGGATTACGCCCAGGATCAAGGAAGGATCCATCTTATTTTTGACCGCATGGGCGGCGATGATATCGTAGTAGCGCATCGGGAACAAAAGCCGCCACGCTTCTTCGGGCAATGAATCCGCAGGGCGGCTGACATAATCCGGGAAAATTTCCCGCAGCCCGACGATCGATTCGTAATAATCCCCCTGGTTTGCATAGACCCTGGACATTATGTATTTCAACGCATCCGCGCTTTTGGGGTACCGCAGCATGCCCCATCGCAGTTCGGAAACAGCAAGCTTGCCGAGTTCCGCCGCGGCCAGGCGCCGGGCTCGCTCCATGACCCTTGCCGCCCCTTCATCCGGTTCCGGAATGTGCGCGGCGGCAAATCGAATTCCATCGCAGGTTATACGAACCTTATCGAAATCCAAGCCGGCAACGGGTTCTAAGTCGGCGTTCGCCGGTCTCTGGAGCGATGCTTCGGCCTCAAGGGCGAGTTGGCCGTAATAACTGTTATTTCCCAGCTCGCGAGCCCGGCGGTAAAGATACCGCGCGTTGTCTGAATCGCCCCGTTTTTCGTAGCAGCGCCCCATCCAATAGATCGACGAAGCCGCGGTCTCCGCATCCGGGCGCGCGAGGAGATGCTTCCAAAATCCGATCGCCGCTTCATCGAAGCGGCCTTGAAAATAAGAATACAGCGACACCTTCCAGAGGGCTTCGTCCGCTCTTTTTCCCTTCGGGAAAGCCTCGTAACAGATTGAATAAGCTTTGGCGGCCTCGGCGGCCCTGTGGTTCACTAAAAAATAGGCCGCCGCCGTGAAGCAGAGTTCTTCCGTGTCGGGGGAATTCGAATAAAGCTTCAGCGCCTTGTCCCTCAGCGACAGTAAAGCGTCTTCTTTCCCGAGCCGGCGGCAGCAGGCCCCTTGCAGATAAAGAGCTCTCGCAGCAAGCGCGGGATCCGCGTCTTTTACCTTGCTTAGATAGGTTCGCGCCGTCGATGTCCTCCGCAAACGGTATTCGGCTTCGGCCCGCAGAAGAGCCGTCTTGCAGGCGCTCTCGGAATCCGGGGGCGAGACCCGGCCAAGATCCACAAGCAAAGCGCGGGCTGTTCGGACATCGCCCGATTTGAGGAGGCTCTCCGCCCGCCGGAGCCGATGGCCGTAATTGCGCTTGCCCTTGAGTTCTTTGGGGGACAGGGAAAGGAGATAGCTTTCGGCGAGTTCGGAATAGTCTGTTGCCGCAAAATCGGAATAAATTCTAAGGTACAGCTGTATTGCCTGATCCTTTTCGCCCGCTTCATCCAGAGATCTTGCCTGATAGTAAATCGTTTCTGCATCGGCCTGCCGGCCTTCCAGCATCCCGAGAACGGACTGCGGATCTTTTAATTGAAGCAGCGCCTGATACTGCCCTTTCAGGGCATCCGCGGCGACGGCGGAATCGGGATAGCGTTTTCCCAGAATGCGGAAATCTTTGAGGGCCTCTTCGGGCCGTTCCATCATGAGATGAGATTTGGCGCGATAGAGTATTACGTAATCTTCGAGACCGGCTTCACCGGCGGCGGGTTCCGGCGGCAAAGCTTCCAGCGCGGACGCATAGAGCTTTTCATTGTAATAGTCCACTCCCCGCTTTAAGGCTTTCAGCGCTTCTAAGGCGGGGATTTTCCCGGACGGGTCCCATCGGCGCAACTGAGGGGGGAGCTCTTCTGATACGTCTGGAATGTTGTTGGGAACAGTCTTGATCGGAGCGGGACCGGCGCACGCTAATACCAGAAATACGCCCCAAAGCACCCGTAGAGCGCGCGGATGTTTTTGTCCCCTTGTTTTCAATCTTACCTGCGCTTCCGCCTTCCGGGCTAGCTTTCTACACGAGGTCCCGGATAGTCGCTCCCGAGCGTGGAGGGATCATTATCGCCGAGTATGCGGACGATCTCGTCGTGGAAATAATCTATTTTTCGGGATACCGCGGGCGAAACCCGCTGCTCGTACATTTCGCGGCTTCTATCGATATCGCGTTTCAACCGCAAATAGAGATCCCGGTTCTCCCGTCCTTCAGTAATGTGATGTTCGTTGTAGAGCTTTATCTCGGACACCAGCAATCGGGCGAACCTTTTCGCATCCGAGTGCAGCTTTTCCTCTTCCGCAACAGGCGCTTCTTCCTGGGGCTTGGATTCCGGCGCCTCGCGTTCGAGAGCAGGCGCGGCGGCTTCTTCTTGCGGCTCTTTCTCCGCTGCGGTTTTCTCCTCGACAAACTCGGCATCCGGAGGTTTTTCCTCAGGCGCTTCCTCCTGCAAAGGAGCTTCTTCCGAAGGGAATTCCGCCGCCGCTGCCGCCGCTGCTTCAGAGGAAGCGGGCGGCTGTCCGCGTTCGGCCGGGGCCGCTGCGAAGGAATTGAGAATCTTAAGCGCGATATTTTCCAGATGCAGCGAGGCAAAATTAACAAGAACCGAAAGCGCATCTGTGTTGCACGGTTCCGTTTCAGTTTCCCCCGCCAGCAATAGGGCTACCGGCCGCTGCATCGCTTGCAAAGGCAAAAGGCGCCAGGATCCGGCCGAATCCTGTTGAAGCGCCTTCAGCGGTTCCCGATCGGGAAGAGCGGAGATTTCTGTCGGACCTTCATTTTTTGAGGCTTCCAGAAATTGCGGGCATTCGGAAAAAGATAACGAGGCGGCGCCGATGTCCTTAGCCAGAGATTCCGAAAATCCCCTGGAGGACCAACCTACAAACCGGTCTCCGCGGATGGCAAAAAGCGCAACGCGGGGAGCATATTTCCGAGCGCTCTCCAGAAGAAATGTGAGAATTTCCTCCTGGGTCTCTTTCTTGCGCAAGCCGCCGACAAATAAGGAAAGATCGCTTTTCTCTTCCCCTCCCCGCCGGATGACATCTCCCAGAAATTCATCCAGAACCAACTCTGTTGTGGGAAGCTCGATGCGCCGAAGGGCCTCGAGTTTTCTTTCTATTTGTTGGACTCCGGTTGAAAGGGATCCAGTGATGTTATGAATCTCCTCCTCCAGATCTTGGATCTGGGGTAAGAGCGTCTTATAGGCTTGTTCTCGAAGCCGTTCAGCAAAATCTTTCGCGGAGGACATGGATCGCTCCTAATCGCCATAAATTTTTGATTGAAGACTATCGAAAGCGTTTAAAGGTGTCAATTCCAATTTAGGACCTCGGTTTTAGAAAGAAAGGCTCCTCAATCCGCATTATTCATGAAAAACCGCATTGTGCAATTTGTAAGAGGTTCAGCGCTTATGCCGGGCGGCGGCAGGGATGAATATTTTGCCCCTTGCCGCCGCCCGTGAGTGGGGTGTTTCTCCATTGGGGTTGAATGGTTATTATTTCAAACGACACGATTCCAATAAGGTTCCCTTTTTTTCATAAGCAGCCGATAAGCACACCTTGCGGCTTAACCCGCAAAGTAAATTAATCGTCCTTTAAGGCCCGATGCATTCGTAATAACAATCACAATTTTCGGGCAAGGGGAGCTCGGGCAAGCTGCTATTAAAGAGGAAAGGCGATTCCGGCTCGGTGAAAAAACCCCTGTTTGGATCTTAAAAAAGTGGGAAAAGGTAGCCTAATCCGTGTGTTTAATGGTATTATTGGGTTTTCTTATCCCCAAAAAGGAGACTTATGGCAGCGCTTTCCGCTGAACTAAAGAAACTCCTGGCTCGTACGAAACTGGTTGTTCTCCCTGAAGACTATGTTGTCGTCTATCTTCCGATCAATGTCCATGCCATTCCCGCTGAGTGGTTTCGCCCCGCTACCACGCAATTTGCAGTAGTCATCCAGGAACCAAAAATGATCACAATGGTGATACCTCGGCGCAAATGGCTGAAAATGAAAGGAATGTTCGATAAGTTCGACGTCAACGGCCCCTTGAAAGTAATCAGCTTTGATGTCCGGCTCTCCGCCATGACAAGCGGCTATATGTCTGCGATCGGATCGGTTTTAACGGACTCGAAAATCAGCGCGATTCCCATTTTTTCCTTCAAGGGCGACCACATCATAGTTCCCAAAGGGGATCTTCCCCGCACCGTCAGAGTTTTAAGGGAGTTTTTGGGCAGTGTCGGGAAAAAGCCTTCGCAACCCCGGAAGCGTTCCTGACTTCGGTCCTGTCGATACCGGTAATCTGCGCCGGACGCCTTGAATTTCGGGCGCCCAAAGCTGAAACTACGCTTTCCATCTCTGAAGGAAATCCAAGAGGAAATTGTCGGACCCCGCCTCGCTCGCGCGCTGCATCAGGTCATCCCTCGCAGCCGCAATCGCTCGGCCGTACGCCGCTGGATCCAGCCTGCCCCGCAGCAGCTCGACGCGCAAAAACAGCACAAAGGTTTGAAGGACGTCGGTCGTGCAATATTGGTTGATTTCCTTCTGGCGGCCCTGGCGGTAGAGGTATTCGACGTCCTCTCCTTCTATGGTGTATTTGCCCGGAAGACCGATTAATTTAGCAAGCAAATCAAGCGAGCTACGGCGGAAGGCGGCCCCGAAATTGGACAGCAAATCGCATAAATCAATATGGTAGGCGTCGCTGTAGCGGTTGCCGCGATAGGTGCTCCTGCTTTGTCCGGCGGCGAAATAACGGGGGAGGGAAAGGGCGTACTTCAAGGCGCGCGTCTCAAGCACCGGCAGATCAAAACCGCGCCCGTTAAAGGTGACCAGGGTGCCGGCGCTCTCAAAAATCTGCCAGAACCGGACGATCAATTCTTCTTCCGAAAAGCGGTCCGCTCCCAGGCATCCAAGCGATCGGATGCGATAGTTTTCATCCGCCTGCAGAGTGGAAATTGCAATCGGTATGTGAAATGGAATCGGGAAAAAATCGCTTTGCTGCCCGCTTCGTTCAAGGAGCTGATCCCGCGCCGCATCGTAAGCCTGTTCGAGTGTAAGGTTATTGTCGGGATCGTAAACCTCTTTCACCAATTCTTTGTCAACCCTTGTTTCAATATCGAAAACAAGATAATTGGTCATGGTTTTTTCCCGTAAATGTTAACAATCGGCGATCTATTGTGGACGAGCGGCTCCGGCTTGTCAAATCCTCCGGCCGGAGCTGGGAGCCCGTCCGAGAATTTTGCGATTTAAAAAATCAATAGCCTCAATACGGAAAAGTTTGATAATTCTGCACTTATGAGATTTTGCGCAATATATTGTGGATAGATAAATAAAGAGATACCATATTTAGTGGATATTTTGATTGACAGGACCGCGGTTATTCGTGTAAAAACCCAACAATTCTAAAGTGGAGCAGGTAAGCCCCGTTTGGGATTTTTAAAAACCAATTTTCAATGATCGTCCAATGCTAGGAGGTTCTTCTCATGAGTAGCAATAATTCATTGTCCCTGGAAAGCGCGGCTTCCATGGCATTAGCTGCGGAACGACAAAAGCCCGGCGGCGGACTCGAGTTCTCTCGTCATTTTACGCAGGAAGGTTCGAGCCCCTATGATGAAATTGAATGGGAAATCCGATCGGTTTCGATCAATAACGAAAAGGGCGAAGTTCTCTTTCAACAGGATGGGGTGGAAGTTCCCAAGTGCTGGTCCCAGACCGCGGCAAATATAGTGGTATCGAAGTATTTTCACGGACAAGTAGGAACCCCCCAGCGGGAAAAAAGCGTCCGGCAGCTGATGGACAGGGTGGTCCGGACCATGACGGAATGGGGCGTTCATGGAGGTTATTTTGCATCCGCTGCAGATGCCGTGACTTTTCATGACGAGCTTGCTTTTCTGCTTTTGAATCAATACGTAGCTTTCAATTCTCCGGTATGGTTCAACTGCGGGATTGAGCCGCATCCCCAGTGCTCGGCCTGTTTCATAAACTCCGTCGAGGACACGATGGATTCCATCCTGGAGCTCGCGGGCACGGAAGGAAGGCTTTTCAAATACGGTTCCGGCTCCGGCACCAATCTTTCTCCCCTTCGTTCTTCCAGAGCGCGGCTTTCCGGGGGAGGCACTGCATCGGGGCCGGTCAGTTTCATGAAGGGATTCGACGCTTTCGCCGGAGTCATCAAAAGCGGAGGGAAAACCCGGCGCGCGGCGAAAATGGTTATTCTGGATATCGACCATCCGGACATCGTCGAATTTATCGAATGCAAGGCAAAAGAGGAGAAAAAGGCCTGGGCGCTCATAAATGCCGGATTCGACGGGTCGTTGGACGGCGAGGCCTATGGAAGCATCTTTTTTCAGAATGCCAATAACAGCGTGCGCGTCACCGATGAATTCATGAAACAGGTGGAGCAAGACGGGAAATGGGCTACGAAGGAACGGAATACCGGAGAAGTGACCGATACTTATTCCGCCCGGGAATTGATGAAGAAAATCGCCGAGTCCTGCCATGTATGCGGCGATCCGGGCATGCAGTACGACACAACGATCAACCGCTGGAACACATGCAAAACCACCGGGCGCATCAATGCTTCGAACCCCTGTTCGGAATACATGTTCTTCGAAAACTCCGCTTGCAATCTGGCGTCGCTTAATCTGATGAAATTCGCCAATGAGGAAGGCGACTTTGACGTTCAGGGATTCCGGAAAGCTATCGACACGATCATCACGGCCCAGGAAATCATTATTGATAATGCCGGCTATCCAACCGAAAAAATAAAGAAAAACAGCATTGATTACCGCCCTCTCGGCCTCGGCTACGCAAACCTGGGAGCCCTGCTGATGTACAACGGGCGCGCCTACGACAGCGACGAAGGGAGGGATTACGCCGCGGCGATCACGTCGATCATGACAGCGGAA
>CAZDMR010000088.1:0-11106 GCA_964506795.1 uncultured Acidobacteriota bacterium
ACATCATACAATTCCCATGCGAATAAATAAATCTATTTATGAATCAGTACACTAGATTGAACAAAGCGGTTCTATGAAAACTGCCGTCACCAGAAAAGAGGAATTTATGAAGACAAATCCAGATTCCGTTTTCGGGCAACCGATAGGTCGCCGTTCTCTGTTTCGCAGCATGGCATTTGCCGCAGGAGGTCTTGCGGTAGGATTCTCTTCCGGCTGTCGAGAAGCTATGGAGGCCGCTCTTCCGGCCGATCCGGTAGTGGAAACCACCTACGGAAAAATCCGCGGTTTTATCAACAGCGGCATTTACACTTTCCGCGGCGTTCGCTACGGCGCGTCCACCGGCGGAGAGAATCGCTTCATGCCTCCGAAGCCGCCGGAACCCTGGAAGGAAATCCGGGACGCATCCGGCTACGGGTACCGGGCGCCGCAGACCGACCCGGCTTCGCAAAGCGGGGTTGCGGGGGATGATGAACTGAGCCGGATTTTATGGGCTTCCGACGGCTTCCGCGTGCCGCCGCCGGAAAGCGAGGACTGCCTGTTTTTGAATATCTGGACACCCGCGCTGGGCGCCAATGAAAAACGCCCGGTGATGGTCTGGCTGCACGGCGGAGGCTTCTCCATGGGCTCCTCTTCCGATCTGCTCTATGACGGGACTAACCTGGCGCGGCGCGGCGCCGTCATGGTAGGCGTCAACCATCGGTTGAATGTTTTCGGCTACACTCACTTGGGCGATATCGGCGGAGAGGAATACGCGCATTCCGGAAACGCCGGGCAGCTTGACATCATCGCTGCCCTTGAGTGGGTGCGCGACAACATCGAGCGTTTCGGGGGCGATCCCGGCCGAGTGATGATCTTCGGTGAATCGGGCGGAGGCTCCAAAGTATCCATGCTGCTGGCAAGTCCTCCGGCGAAGGGCCTGTTCCATGCGGCGGTCATCGAAAGCGGACCCGGCATCAAAATGGGCGAACGCGACCAGGCCACACGGGCAGCGGAAGCCCTGCTCGACGAGCTGAAGATCAAAGCCAAAGATCTGCCGGAAATTCATAAACTGCCCACCGCTAAAATCCTGGCCGCCTATTTTGCGGCCAGCGCCAAGATCACGGGCGGAGGGGCGTTCCGTCCGGTTCTCGATCCCGAGGTTCTTCCGAACCATCCGTTTCATCCCACCGCGACCACACTATCCGAAAACGTGCCGGTGATGATCGGCTGGAACAAGACCGAAGCTACGGCGTTTTCCCTAGGGCAGGAAGAGCTATTTTCCCTTGACGAAGAGGGCATGCACAGCCGCATCGAGAAACTCGTGGGATCCGATGCGGGCCGGCTTATTGATTTGTATCGCCGGGAATATCCCGGCCTGTCGCCGTCCGCCATCTATTTTCATATTGCCAGCTATAACGGAATGGGCTCCGGCTCGGTCACGATAGCCGAGCGAAAAGCTGCGCTCGGCAAGGCTCCCGCTTACCTTTACCGGCTTGACTGGGAAACGCCGGTCCTGGACGGAAAGCTGATCTCGCCTCACGCCCTGGAGATGCCGTTTGTGTTCGACAATGTCGAACGCGGGGGCACGGCTTTAACGGGCGGCGGCGAAGCAGCGCAAAAGATGGCGGACAGGCTGAGCGAAGCATGGATATCTTTTGCAGCGAGCGGCGATCCGAATACGGCAAAAAGCGGGCTTCCGCACTGGGATCCTTATGATGCGGCAAAGCGGCCCACGATGATATTCGACAACGAATGCCGCGTGGTTCTTGATCCCCTTAAAGAACAGCGCCTGATCTTCGAACAGAAAGCAAGGGATAACGGATAGGAACGGGGGCGCAGTAACCTGATGCGCGAGAATCGATTGAATGCAGATCATGCGCCACAGGCCCTGGGATAGAATTTGCGCGCAGCGCTGAACTGATTGCTTAAATGGAGATTTGGTAGTTATATAGGCGCTATCGGACCCAGCGGAGCATATCCTGCCGTGGTTTCCGAACAAAAAAAGGAGGATTGCGATGACACGCATTTCACTATCATTTTGCCTTATTGCAGCCCTGTCTCTGCTTGCCGCTTGCAGCGCAGAGCCGGAAGCGACGGTTGAAGAGACTGCGCCTACGATTAAAGGAATTTGGAATATCCAAGAAATGGATGTCGGCTTCGGGGAAAACAGAAGGACCACGGTCCCCCAGGCGTTCATGATTTTCATAGGGGACAAGTATTATAGCGCCATACGCGATTTTTCCCCTGAGCCGCGCAAGGCATGGACGGGCGAGGGTTCACCCGAAGAGGGATTCCGCGCCTCCATCGGCAGTTTCATGGCCGACGCCGGGACCTATAAATATGACGGATCCGAATTTGTGGTGTACCATCAAGTCGCCATGATCCCCATTATGAAGGAGGGAAGTTCGATGACTTTTGCCTGCCATATGGAAGGCAACGATACTCTTATACTGGAGCCCCAATACGACAAAATGGTTGTGCCGGGGGGGATGAAGATAAAGCCCTCGCCGGAAGGCAAGATGGGCTATGGCGACGCCGCGGTCCTATACAGATTCAAGCGCCTGGAGTAAGCCTGAAGCGACAGGGATTTGAATCCAAGATTTTTCCAGGGTCCAGCGGGTGTTTGTATATCACACGGCCAGTTAGTGCCAAGGAAAAGGCGCTTTCCGGTTAAAGAGAATACAGTTTTGCAAATGCTCAAGCCGGTAGGCGCCCCTAGCAGCCCGTGGTAAAAGTCCAGAGGGCCGGTTTGCTATTCACGCAGCCGAAGCAAACCAAGAGATTCCTTGCGCATACCTTATTGCTTATAGCAGTTTTGATAGGCAACATGCGCCCTTGCGCTAAGAGGATTCCTGCGGATCGGACCCTTTGTTGAAAAGCCTGCTGTAGTTGATCCTGTCATTGATGATCAATGCAAGCCCCACCAGCGTCGGAATAGCCGCAAGCCCCAGTAATGGATAAAGTGCTTCCTTAGCCATCAGCGCGACTAAAACTGCGAAAATGCCGACCCCAAGTCCCACAGCCACGGTGATCATCCCGGCACGGTAAGGCATCCGCGGTCCCTTTTTGTCGCTTAACGACAGGCCTTCGAGCGGCATACCCTTTTCGATTGCCTTTTCCATAACCCGCATTTGGCTCTTCTTGGTAAAATACTCGAAGATTATCGCAATAATCGGGATGGAAAGAGCAAGTACAATCGCAGTTACAGGTATTAAATCAGAATCAATCTGCATAGGAGCCTCCTTTTTCTTTCTTTACATATGCACCAGAATCAACATCAGCCAAAATATTTTCGACTGATGCCTTTTAATTACTAGGACCCGAAGACCTCTTAAAAGGTTGCAGTTTTCTTAAATGCAACCTTTTTCAGAGACGGCGGTTCTAATAAATTGGAGCAGTGACAGAGGGCAAAACAGGAATCCGACACATTGACGATCCAACCATGCGAACAAATAGAAAGGTACCTGCCTTTAAATGCCGAACGGGCGGAACGCTTTGTCAATGAATGGGAGGGATTTGTGCTTTCGTGCCTGCGGCGGATGCGCATTGCCGATGAAGAGGACGTTCTTTTTCAAATATTCTATCGGGCTCTGAATGCCCTGCCCGATTTTCGCGGCGACAGCAAAATTTCCACGTGGCTTTATAAAATTGCCTGGCGAGAGGGCCTGCGCCATATTCAGAATCAGAAATTATCTGCGCAAAAAGAATCGCCGATCGTCGAGGCAGACGATCAGCCGGACCCGGGGGACAGCGCCCTTAAAATATTGGAAAGAGACGAAACGGCGGAGCGTGTGCATCGGGCCCTGTCAAAGCTGCCTTTAAAAGACCGGGAGATCCTTGCGCTGAAATACCTGGAAGAACTGAAAACAGCGGAACTCGCGCAGAGGCTCGACTTGCCGCTCGGCAGCGTCAAGGCAAGAATCCACCGGGCATTGGAAAGGATGAAAATATTGCTGGAGAAGAATCATGACAGATAAACTGCCTGTAAAAGTGCACCTTTGCAACGGCGCCCTATATCAGTCTCGAATCGAATCGCCACCCGGTGAGGAGTGGAAGCACCGATTGCTTTTCCAGTATTGCATGCACAGGCAGCTCAAATCTCTGCTGGGGGAAAGAAAGAGCTTATTCAAAAAATCCGTTTACATCGGCATCCCCATTGCCTGTATCGCACTCGCCTTTGCCGCATATTTCGGATTTTTACCCCCGGCAGACCGGTTTATAAGCATCGCTCCGGCCGTCGCCTTTGATTTTCCGCCAATCGGATTGAAAGAGGCCCTCATATTTGCCGCAGCCATCGACGGCTTGACATTCCTCGTCAGAAAACGGCTATTTTCGCCTTAACAAACCTGACCGTTTTGTGGGGTTCCGTAAAATGGCCTTGACTATTTTACGAAGCCACATCATCTACAGCGCCTTAGCGACACGGATTCAGACATCAGCAGATACCGCGCGCCGCTGGATGGATACTTTCTGCGGCCTATATCTGGGATTCCTGCTGAAACCCTGGTTCAGGAATGTTTCCCGTCCCTGCGCAAGGAACCCAAATGGTATTTGCGCGATTGGTCCCGGATTGCAGATGAAGGCAAAAGGGCCGAAACATTTATCGCCTGTCATCTTCTCAAGGCGGTGGAGGGATGGACCGATCTTGGAATCGGCGAGTTTAAATTGGGATACCTGAGGGACAAAACCAAACGAGAGGTAGATTTTATTATTATTCGTGATCAAAAGTCCTGGATGCCGATCGAGGCCAAGAAATCAGACGACAACGTCGGCTGGCCGCGGCTACTCGTATCGCAAGGCTTCGATGGGATGCATGCGCGCGGCTCTGACTGCGGGGAGCAAGCCTGCAACCAATCCCACGGTTTCCAGCAGAAGCGTGGATGTCAGGATCGTGAATCCCGACATCCGGAGGTGGATATCGGCGGCGCCGCTGGTGTCCTCGAAAATCGGCCCGAGCAAGGGCAGCGTTTCGATCAGAGATGTCGCCGCCCAACCCATTGTGACGCCGAGCGCGCCGCCGACAGTCACAAGGACCATGGCTTCCAGTAGAAACTGCGCCAGAATTGCACGACGGGTGGCGCCCATGGATTTCAGCACGCCGATCTCCCGCGTCCTCTGCGTGACGGAGACCAGCATGATGTTGGCCAGCCCGACGCTGCCGATAGCCAGAGTCAGAGTCCCGATGAAAGCCAGCAGCACCCGCAGCGCGAGGCTCATCGAATCGACCACCCGCATGTATTCGTTAAAGACATAAGCCTGAACCGCGCGCTCGTCGTTCTGAGAGAAATGGTGCAGCCGGGCCAGCACTTCCCGCACCTGCCGCACCGCTTTCTCGCGGAAAACCGGATTGGCCGGCGTCCACACAATGCAATCGGGGTATCTGATATTGCTGAACAGGGACAAGGTTTCATAGGGGACAAATGCGCATTCATTATCCGGAGAGTTGTAGTTGGCAATCTGCGTTTTGGTTTTCAAGACTCCGATCACGGTGGCGCGTATGCCGTTGATTGCAATATCCTCGCCTTCCGGCGGTATCTCGCCGAACAATTTTTTCGCCGCCCTGGATCCCAGCACGACCACGCGCTTTTTCTGCATTTCATCGTCCGGCGTAATCCATCGTCCTGTTTCCATTGTCTGGTTGCGGATGCGTCCGTATTCGGTCTTCACAGCCCGCACCATCACCGTGTTCGTGCGGTATCCGTAAGTCGCCGTCATTCCGCTCATCATTATTTCCGGCGATATCGCCTCCACCAGCGGGACCGTTTCGCGGATTGCGTCCACATCCGAAAGCTCCAGCCGGATTTGCCTGCCCGCGCGCTCTCCTCCGGCCTGGGTGGAAGTCCGCCCGCCGAACATCAGGATAAGGTCCTGCCCGACGGACCGAAACGCCGTCTGCAGCGCGATGTGGAATCCGTCGCCGTAGGAATATAGAATGATGAAACACGCGATCCCCCATGCCAAACTGATCATGGTGAGGCTGCTGCGCAGGCGGTTGAACCTTAACGCCTGCGCCGCCTCGCTGAAAATGGAACCAATGCGCATAGATCTCCGTTCAGCGTTCATACCGTAAAGCGTCCACGGGAGTCAGCGAAGCTGCGCGCCACGCCGGCCATAATGCGGCCGCCACCGCTGTCAAGCCCAGCGCAACAAAAGCGATCCCGGTGGTTGCTCCGTTTACGGGAAGCCCGGCGAACATTTCCTGTTTGGGCAGCATATTAACGGCTGCGGCGATCCCGTAAGATACGGCCCAGCCGCATAGGCCGCTGACGACCGCCAGTATCACTCCCTCCACCAGGTAATCCACCATGATCCGGCGGCGGGTGGCGCCGACCGCCTTGCGCAGCCCGATTTCCTGGGTCCGCTCCGTCACTGAAATCAGCATGATGTTCATCACGCCGACGCCGCCCAGCGTGAGTGTCACCACCGAGATCGCTCCCAGAAAATAAGTCATGGAAGTAATAACGTTATCAATGAGCTGCGCATCCGCCACCGTGTCCCAGATGTAAACGGCGCCTTCGTCATCCGCATCGAAATGGTGGTTGCGCGCCAGCACGCGCCTGACCTGGTCCTGCGCTTTTTTCCATTCATCAAGAGCGGCCGGAACATAAATCAGGTCGTTGATATTGCCGGCTTGAAAATTCGGATCGCCGGGCGGCATGTCGCGCATCATGGTCGAGTAGGGGACATATATCTTGTCGCTGTCCATGCCGTTATAGCTGCTGTTCTGGGTCTTAGCCGGCATCAAACCCACAATCCGGAACGGAAGCCCGTTGAGATTCACAATTGCGCCCGGAAGCACGGTCCGATTGCCGAACAATTGTTTGCGGACGTTGTCTCCCAGCACGGCAACCCGCGAGGCACGGATGTCGTCCTCCTGTTTGAGAAAACGTCCGCGATCCACTGGAATATTGCGCACTTGGGAATACAAAGACTCCACTCCCATGGCGCCGAATTGGCCGGTGTTGAAGCGGCTGACGGCACTGACGCTGTTCTGCAGTTCGCCTGTCGCTACGCGGACCCGGAAGCATTCCGCGCGGATATCCCGCACGTCCTCATAATTGAGCCGGATGCGCCTTCCCGCGCGCCGGCCGCCGGCCTGCTTCTCGGTTTGGCCCCCGAATACGATAACGATATTCTCCCCCAACTGCCGTGTCTGATCGCGCTGGCCTTCCTTGAATCCATCGCCCATGGCCGCGATCAGCACGATCGAAGCAACGCCCCAGGCGATTCCCGCCATTGTCAAAAAGCTGCGGAGTTTATTGTGCAGGAGACTGGCAACCACATGGCCCAGCAGTTCCTTTATAAATATCATCTGGTATTTATCCGCTGTAAACTCAGGAGGTGCCGCCCGCCGCAAAAATACATTTTTGAGGTCCTTGCGGCACTATTGCCGAATAGCGAACCTTTCTCAATCTCGAATCCCAACCCGGTTTTACTGCAGGATCACTGGCTGCCCCTCGGAGAGGCCCTTGACGATCTGCATCTTCGATCCGTCGCTGATGCCCGTGACTACCGCCACGCGTTTCCTGCCGCTCTCAGTGGCCGCGTCCGGAATCTCGACTTCGGTCGAGCGGTCTTTCTTATAGAGGATCGTGCCTTCGGGCACGGCTAGGACTCCCCTGCGCTCCTCGATGATGATCTCGGCGTTGGCCGTCATGGCTGCCAGGAGTTTGCGGGATTCATTGGAAATGGACACCCTCACTTCAAAAGTCGTAACGTTATTCACTTCCATTCCCATGGGCGATATTTTGGTTACTTTGCCGGTGAATTCCTCGTCTCTATAGGATTCCACCTTGATGCGCGCCGGCTGGCCGAGATAAACCTGCCCGATATCGCTTTCATCCACCTTGCCTTTGACATAGACCTCCCGCAAATCCCCCAGCGTCATGATCATAGTGGCCCCTGATCCCATTGTCAGAATCGAACTGACGGCATCCCCGACCTCGCGATCGCGCGTAAGCACCATACCGTCGATCGGCGAGACAATCGTTGCATTGCGCAGCTCTTCTTCGGATTGCGCCAGCGCCGCCTCAGCTTGTTTTACCTGGGCCTCCGCCCTGGAAATGGATGCTTTGGCAACGCCAAGATTCACGACCGCCTGCCTCTGGCGGTTGACGGCCAGGACGTAATTCTTTTCTGCGTCGTCGCGAACGTACTGCGCAATGACGCCTTCGCGAAAAACCTGCCCCGCGCGCTCCATATCGCGTTTCAGAAACGGAATGTCGGGACCGGCGGCTTCGACCTTATAACGCTCATAGTCGGCCTGAGCGCTCTTGAGCGCCGCTTCCGCCATCCCCAATGCCGCGCGCGACTGCTGAACCCGGGGCAGCAGGTCGTTCTGATCCAGTTCGCAGATCACCTGTCCCCGGCGTACGATGTCTCCGACATTTACCGGCAGTTTGAGAATAATGCCGCTTGCCTTAGACTTAATCTCCACCTTGGTCGTGGGCTCGATTTTGCCGACTGCGACCACCGACCGGGCCAGATCTGTCCGTTCCACGCGCACGAGTTGTTCGGGCGCAATCCCCGCCGGCTCGTTCGTGAGCGCTTTTATTGAGAAAAACGCCAGGAAGCTGAACCCGCCCATTACCGCCGCCCATATCAAAATCCATGATCGCTTCTTACGTTTCGCCATTTATCAAAGACTCCTATGCATTTTTACAGGAGATTACGGAATGCAGAATCGGGAAGTTCCATATTAATGCGGCGCGGGTTTCACGAGGCGGGCGGGAAAATAAGCGACGGCCTTCCGAAAATCCTTGCATATCGAAACTTTCCGGATTAAGTAAACTGTTCTTGAATTTTTATCGGGGACTTTACTACAGTTAAAACCCAGGAGCCTGTCCGAGAATTGGGATGCGGCGGGTTCATGCTTTGCGTGGGCATTCCTCGACAATGCCACTATATTGCCTGCGTCGCGCCGCCTTTCATCTGACCGCGCGACCCCCGGAATGCGGCATGTCCTAATTCCCGGACAGGCTCTTAGTGTGGTCGGGAAATTCGGGTATTCATGCACAATTCCAATTGTCAGCGCTTAGCCGGCCTGAATGGGTTAGAAATCAAAGAAGTGTTCCTCTACTGGTTATCGATTCTACCGGTAATAGAAAGCTGATTGATTTTGTAGGACCGAGGTAGGCAACCTTTGAAGCATTCACTTAAGGAGTAAATATGACAGAGAAATACGACACCTTGTTGAAAACTAAAATGAGCAAGGCTAGCTTTGAAAAGCTTACGGCGCTGAAAAACCCAAAAGTAATGGAATTTGTCGGTTTTTTTGCCGAGCATTGCGACCCGGCCTCGATCTACGTTTGCGACGACAGTGCCGAGGATACCAAATATGTTCGCGACCAGGCTGTCGCCCAGGGCGAAGAGGAAATTCTGGCGCATCCGGAACAGACCATTCATTGGGACGGCTACGGAGACCAGGGCCGCGATAAAAACAATACCAGGTTCATGGTGGCCAAAGAAAATTTGGCGAACATGAAAGCTCTCAATTCCATAGATTACGATAAGGGGTACGCCGAAATCCTGGAAATTTCCAAGGGGATTATGAAGGGAAAGGACGCGGTGGTTCAGTTCTTCTCAGAAGGACCGACAGAGAGCCCGTTCACGATTCCCTGCATCCAGTTCACCGACAGCTGGTACGTCGCCCACTCGGAATTCATCCTATATCGCTCGGCCTATACCCATTTCTTTAAGATGCCCGATGCTGAAAAAGACAAGTTCTACCGTTTCATCCACTCCGCGGGCGAGCTTGACGACAGGAACTGCACGGTTCATGTGGATAAACGCCGAATATACATGGACACCCAGAATAACATCGTCTACTCCATGAACAATCAATACGCGGGCAATTCCATCGGGCTGAAAAAGCATGCCATGCGGCTGGCCATCAATCAGTCGGGAAAGGAAGGCTGGCTCTGCGAGCACATGTTTGTAATGGCCGCCATAGATGAAAAGAAAAAGCGGAAAACCTACTTTTGCGGCGCGTATCCTTCGGCTTGCGGCAAAACTTCAACGGCCATGATCCCGGGCGAGAAAATCGTGGGAGACGATATCGCGTATTTCCGTAGCATCAACGGCGAATTCCGGGCCGTCAATGTCGAGTTCGGGATGTTCGGCATTATCAAGGACGTAAACGCAAAGGATGATCCGGTTATTTTTGAAAATCTGATGAAAAACCAAGAGATTATCTTTTCAAACGTCCTGATTGGCCCCGACAACAAACCCTATTGGCTGGGCATGGGAGTGGAGCCTCCTGCCGAGGGGCGGAACCATTTCGGCCCATGGAAAAAGGGCGTCAAGGATGCCAAGGGGAAAGAGGTGGGCATCGCCCATGGAAACGCCCGGTACACCATGCGGCTGGACTATCTGGACAACATCGACAAAGAGGGATTCGAGGCGAAGCTCGGCGTCAAGGTCGAGGGCATTTTGTACGGCGGACGGGACAGCGACACCACGGTGCCGGTGGAAGAATCTCCCAATTGGAGGGATGGCATTCTTCTCAAGGCCGCGACATTGGAATCGGAGACTACCAGCGCCACCCTGGGCGCCGAGGGCGTCCGCGAACCGAGCCCCATGGCCAATCTGGACTTTGTCTCCTATCCGTTGGGGGCTTATACCATCAACAACATTAAATTCGGCGAAAGCGTCGAAAATCCGCCCAGGATCTTCAGCAACAACTATTTCATGAAAGGGCCCGACGGCGACTTCATGACCAGCAAACTAGCCAAAAAGGCTTGGCTTCACTGGGCCGAAGGCAGAATTCACGGCGAGTATCAAGCCCTTCATACGCCGACAGGCATGATTCCTCTCTATAAAGATTTAAAGGAGCTGTTCAAAACACATCTGAATGAGGATTTCTCCGAGGAAACTTATGCCTATCTGTTCACCTTCCACTGCACCAAGTGGATACAGAAGCTGGAGCGGACCAAGGCTTTCTACGCCAAGATGGATCCCGAGGCTCCCAAGGAGCTCTTTGATTATTGGGATGAAGCCATTGCAAAGATTCAGGCCGCCAAGGATAAGTACGGAGATGAAATAAAGCCGGGAGATTACAAAGGCTAGCGCCCGTCCGAGAATAGGCCGCCTTCCGAGGGGGAGTAGGGTTTGGGGTAAAATACAATA
>CAZDMR010000089.1:0-10934 GCA_964506795.1 uncultured Acidobacteriota bacterium
CGCCATGATGCCGCATTTTTCCTTTTCATACATGGCGAAGAGCACCTCGTACATCTTGGCATCCGGGTCACAGCGGTCATAAGCCCGCTGAACACGGTTATAGCGCAGCCGGAGACAGTCTATAGCTCCGTAGGTCTCTTCGAATCTATCTATTACATAGGTCACTACAGGAATAGCGATAGCATAATTAAGATTTACGTCTTTTGCCAGCTCCTCCGTAGTGATTCCAGTTACATGGCTTATAATAAAAGCGCCGGCGCTGACGGCTCCGCACGTCCCGACCCCGGTTATCCCCACCCCGCCCTGCAGCCCCACCATACCCCTGGTCAGTATCTCCTGAGTTTCAGGGGAAAATAATTCTATACCTTCAGACTTAAATCCCTCGCATATCCCGGCAAAAGTGCCCGGCGCGCAGGCGTTGTACCTAAAAGCAAGCTCATCAGCGGAATGCCCTGCTTTATCTATTATCCTTTTCCTCTTCGCCTCGTCGATCTTGATTTTATCGATCATGTTTACCTCCTAAAAAATACATCTGCCGGGTACAAATAATGAGTGCATAGGTGGAATAAGTGCC
This sequence comes from uncultured Acidobacteriota bacterium, assembly GCA_964506795.1. GTDB lineage: Bacteria > Acidobacteriota > UBA6911 > UBA6911 > UBA6911 > UBA6911. The sequence goes on from CAZDMR010000089.1 coordinate 575, forward strand.
CCTTTTCGGAATCAGCCTCCATCCACGAATGCCCCGGGTTTCCGATTAAAAGTATTGAATGTCCCGTCCTGTAGACAGGACCTTCTCAGCTACGGCGATTTGCAGGTGAAGTTGTCGGCATCGTTCGCGCTGCCCGAACCCTTATACACCGGGACCTGCGGATATGGACAAACCAGGCGGGTCCTGTCGACATTGTTGCCGGTGACATGCATAGCGAGGATCCGGTCCGGCGCGATACCCAACTCTCGCCAGCGTTCCATAACGGCCACCTTGTTGAATTGATCGGGACCCGGGCCGCCCGCGCAATGCTCCATACCCGGCACCATGAAAAGGCGCAGCCAGTTGTCTTGATTCGGGCCCATTTTTGAAAGCACTCCCTTGTAATAGTTCACCGTATTCCCGGGAGGGATTCCCGGATCAATCCATCCATGATAAAGGAGAAGCTTTCCGCCGTGTGCTTTGAAGGCGCTGAGATCATAGGTGTGTACGTCGATGAACCCCGCCTTTTCATTGGTCACCGCAAGTTCCCGATCCAGATTCCAGGTGCGCCAGTCCCAGTTGGGATCCTGATAGCCCAGTATCCTGAAGGTGTCCAAAGGCATGGCAGCAGGAGGAGTATTGGGATCGGTCCTTGCCGCAAGTGCTGTGTATCCCAATCCGCTGCCGGGCATATACCCCGTCCAGACAATTTCGCCCTTGCCGGTTTTTACGTCTGCAAAAACCTTTTTCACCGCATCGATTTGCATTGTTGTCAGGCATGAGTCGGAATCCGCACCTTTGCATAAAAGCGCGGCAGGATCGAACCGGCACTTTTCGGGATGGCTGATTATTGAATCCTTGACGCCGTCCAGTCCGTCGCATGCATCCATTACAGCCCTTTGGAGTGCAGCGATTTTGCCGGGAGTCAATGGAAGCTGTGGATTCTTGCGCAGCTGCATGTTCAGCTCTATGCCGGCGGCGTGCAGATAGATATGGGGGTTCGCCGGAGCGCCGGCTATAACACCGTCAAAGTCCTCAGGGTAGCGCGATACCTCCATAAGCCCCTGACGCCCGCCTGTCGAGCAGCCGTTATAATAAGAATACCTGGGCGGTTTATTATAATAGGCCGCGATGATCGCCTTTGCTTTGACCGTCGTCTCATGCAATGCGCGGTATCCGAAATCGATGACCTTTTCAGGATGCCCCAAAGCAAACATGCCATTGCCGCCTCCGTCGTCAGCTTTATGTCCTGTGTCCGTGGAGGCCGTGGCATAGCCTTCTTTCAAAGCCGGGATCATGGCGAAATAGCTGATGCCGCCGGCCCAGCCGCCGTTGCCGACAACTTGCAGCTTCCCATTCCAATCCCGCGCAGGCAGCCAGACCTCGGATTCGATGTGCGAATCTTTCGACGGAGTAAGCACTAAAGCCACGCGGCAATGCGCCGGAAGCGTAATCGGGGCGGTTTTGGGCATGCCTGGCATCAAACTGGGAGCTTGATAGGGCCCCTCGGGCACATATTCCGCCGCCGTCACCGTAGTATCCGGCAGAGAAAGCCCTTTCAGTGCATCGCAGGGATTTTGAGCTACTGCGAAGGCGGCCGTTCCGAAAATAGCAGTCATCGCAAGGATGGAAAATATCGAGTGTTTCATAAATGCACCCTTACAGAAATGTGGTTGGACAGAGAAACCACGCATTCATTTTCAATGCCAATAGATTGCTGTTTTGACTCCTGCCTTCTATTTTAAATCAAAATTGCCTATTCTCCGATCCATTCGTAATTCAAAACGCGTCCTGGGTATTCCGGAAGGCGCGCCATGTGCTTTATTTTTCGCCGCACCCTGATTTGACGCTGTCTTTGATGGAAACCGGGGAAATCGGCCTCGTCACTCCAGTTTTGATCCATGCGGCAGAGCGCATGTAAATTTTCGCCGAATACGCACTTTTCCCTTTTAAAAGGCTTTCGTATTCCGCCTTGGCCTGAATCAGGATAAGGATGCCGGGATCGGCATCCTTCCACAGCCCCAGGAAATGCTGACAGCACTCGGGCGCCTTTGCCCTTTCGCCCAGCAGGGCGCAGGCGCGGACCTTTTATCCACGCCTGATTGCACCGGCTCGCTACGAATCCTCATGAATAATCCGGACCAGTATAGTGTTGCACTTTTCGACCGCCGCGCACACACCCTGCATTTTATTTAACGTCTTGTGCTCTGGTCATCGTGTAATCGGTTGTAAACATCAGGTTCGTGAAAAGGATCGGCTTGGCAGGATCATTTACTCTCTTGAAATTGAGCGGGCAATGCCATAGTCCTTTTGCAAGATGAACGACGGTGGGAGACGTAAAGACAAACTTTTCCATATTGTCCGGATCATCGCCTAAAGAAAATTCGACCTCCCCGCCCAGGTCTAAGAGGTTGGTAGTATCTCCGCCGATGAACATGAGAAATTCGTCCCAGTCATGGACGTGAGGTTCCGGCGCCATTAAAAAGGCTTCCGTTATCGGCACCCAGGATAATGTGAATGGAGAATAGGTGGCGCCTTGCATCCCATCTATCCTTAAACCGAGAACCGGTTTTGTAACCTCGGCATGAAAGTCCTCACGATACGATTTATGCCACAAGTCTCTTACAATGTACTGTTCAAATTTAGATTGTCCCATTTGGTCCCCTTCTTTCCCATATTTACCGCTATCCTCGCAGCCTAAGCGCAGCGGCTGCAGGTCGTCGGCGACAGTTGGACTTTTTGGCCCCGAAATAGTCGATAATTTTTTATTGAAGCTGATAAAGCCAGTGTAGCATTTTCAGCCTGCCTCCGGTCGAATATTCCAAGTCCCGGAAAGCAGCGTAGGAGCCTGTGCGAGCCTTCCATTAAAAATTCCGGCGCACCGGCTAACCCCTCAGGGATTTTTAATGGACCGGGAGGCCTCAAAACAGGCGAGTGAAAAAGTTCTATATCCCGGGGTTTACAAAATCGGATAAAGTCACACTCTCGCATGTTTTCCAACTCAAGATTGGGCTCCAAGACTAAAGCCTGCCACGCATGAGCCTTCTTTTTTCGTTTTTGACATGATTATCGTCGGCTTATAATCACGACAAGCTCCACAAAGATTTATCGAACAGCACGAAGACAAAATTTTCCGAGGGGCGTTTATGTCCATGATCGGGAAGACACTCGCGCATTACGAGATAACGACGCAGATCGGCAAGGGGGGGATGGGCGAAGTCTATCAGGCGAAAGATACAAAGCTCGGAAGGGACGTAGCGATCAAGGTCCTGCCGGAAGAGTTCGCCAGAGACACGGAGCGTGCTGCACGATTTGAGCGCGAAACTAATTAACTATCTATTAGCGGTCCATGCCCGTGCATTCTAAGCATTTTCTCGAAGGACATTACTTCAAACAATCCGGCTTTTACCCTTTCATCCAACCAGTCCATAAAGCTCTGCATTTCCGTAAACCAGGATAGGCTCGCCGTTTTCCTTACTTTCGGGTCCACCATATTCAGATACCACCTGGACTCCTGGTGTGTCCCATCAATAAGCCTCAGTTCACAAGCATGACGGAGAGCCCGGTGCCATGTCGAATGATCCACATTCGAAATGTTGTTTCAGAAATAGTTGCCCGCATTTACAGGCGCAGGAACTGGAACCACATCCCCGGCATCAACATATAAATGCAACGACGGCCTGGGGCATATCACAAGGTCATATTCGGGGTGCTTGAAGGGTGCGGTGGCTTGAAAGGGCAGATAGTGATAGTAAGGAGAAAGGTGATACCATTTTATGCCAACTTCTTCGCAGATAGCGTAGGTATGCTTGTCGTGAGAAGAAAAGGGCCTTCTGGCAGACCGCACCTTCGTCCCGGTAGCTTGTTCCAATTTGTCTTTCAGGTCGCGCACGTAGGCTAACTGGTCTGCATGGGAAGCGCCATCTCTATCCATTTTTCCAAGCATTCCCACTTCCAGCGCCATCTCGCAGCCGATGTCTCCAAGATGTTTAAGTTTGGCGGCGCTCAGGACAGTCAGATCGACAGGCATCTCGAGACTAGGCTTTGTCGGCCATCCCCTCTTTTCCAGTTCATCTATATGCCGCTGAATATTGTCGTCAGCCGACATGAACGAAACCCCCGGACTCTCGGCGCGATCCTGAATTGATCCAAAACTTATGCAAAATGGGACAGGCGTCCGCACATGACCGTCAACGTTGTTGAAGGCATGTCGCTCGTGGATATGGGCTTTCAAATCAGCTGCGCTGTCAAACACCGTCTCTGTAGAACAATAGGGGCAGGCATATTTGGCCGAAGCGCACGCGCCGAGAGGCGCACTGGCGGATACAAGGGCGCCGCCGGTTACCAAACTGCCGGCTTCTTTTAAGAGATTGCGTCTGGGAATTAGATTGGATTCCCCTTTATTATCCATTTATTAACTCCTCCGTTAATTTGTTGTTGGCTTACCCTCAGTACCGGTGTTCGCAATTACGGTGACGGTTGCGCCGAGTGTGCTGGCCTCGGATGCCGGGAGAGAGGCTGTAGGCGACCCGACGTTTGCGCTGCGCGACATCGTCGAGGCCGAGCGACAACGCAGGCTGTATGTCTTCATCGAGAGTGGGACAATTGAGCTCCATAATCAGGAGACACGTTACGCCGAAACCGGCACGGCAAGTCTAGCATTAATTGCTTGCCTCCGGACAAGCCTTTTCGGCTGCAATTTTCTCCTTTTCGTTTGCATCAAATCTCTTATTCCAAAATAAACTTCATGCCGTGTCACTTTGCCAAGAGCTTCGGGATAGCGCCGCCTGAAATCATCGAGGACAGAGATCAGACAATACCAGCGCGAGTTCTTAACCAACGGGTACGTGGCATCGGTCTGCCTTTGCTGGTTCGGCCTGCTCGGCTTCCCCCGGTATTCCGCTCCTGCAGGAAAGATTTTCTGTGTAGCTTCATCAATGAGTCCTTCTCGTTTCCCAATCCGCTAGGCCGAAGACTCTGAGACGGCAAAACCGGCGGTATCCGTGATGCGCCAGATGACCTGGCGGGGCGACCAGTCGGGGAAAAATAGAGCGAGTTCAAGAATCTTGTCGTTTTCCTCAGTCCATTCAAAATACCTATTCAGGAAAGCCGTTATAAGATAGACTGCGTGGATTAAGACGCCGATAAGGGAAGGAATTGCACATCATGATTCGGAAAATAGTTTTGTTCGGGGTGTGCCTCGCAGCGGCATGCATGGGAACAGATACCTTTGGCGCGGCAAACGGGTACAAGAACCTGAGTATCGCGGTGTATTTCCGCTACCAGGAAACACAGTCGAATGGGAATGACACGACGCAGCTGGCGACACAGTGGGCGAACATCGAAAAGCAAGTCCATGTCGACAAGGTGTATCTGGAAACGACGCGCAATGGAGAACTGGCCACCGAAGATGCGGTCAGGAATCTGAAGAAATTCTTTGCGGATCGGGGGATAAAGACCTCCGGCGCGCTGGGGCTCACGGTCAACGAAATGAACGGCTTTCAGACATTCTGTTATACCGATCCCGCCGACCGGGAAAAGGTCCGGTCCATGGTTCAATTCACGGCACGCCATTTTGATGAGATCATTCTCGACGACTTTTTCTTCAACAACAGCAAAACGGACTCCGATATCACCGCCAAGGGAGACCGGTCGTGGACGCAGTTCCGAACGGAATTAATGGCTGAGGTATCGAAAAACCTGATCCTGGAGCCGGCCAAAGAGGTCAATCCGAAGGTGCGGATTATCATCAAATATCCGAACTGGTACGAGAGTTTTCAGGCGCTGGGATATGATCTGGCGGTACAGCCGAAGATGTTTGACGCAATCTACACGGGCACGGAAACCCGGAACGCTGATTTCGGCCAGCGTCTGCAATCCTATCAGAGCTACCTGCAGACGCAGTATTTCAACAACATCAAACCGGGAGGAAATCAGGGCGGCTGGATTGACGGAGGAACGGATATAGAGCGTTATGCCGAGCAGTTCTGGGACACCTTTTTTGCGAAGGTTCGGGAAATCACCCTGTTTAATTCGCAACAGATCACGGCCGACATCGGCGGGCGCAGGGGAAGAATCGAAGCGGAGACGGAACCGAACAGCAGCCTGGCAAATCTGTTTGCGCCCATAACCCTTCCTGACGAATCAACCTATCAGCCGCGCAATGTAGCACGGATCGCAGGCTATTCCGCGGAAATGCTGGATCGTTTCCTGGGGAAACTGGGCAAGCCGGTGGGAATCGCAACATACAAACCAATCAACTCGGTCGGTGAAGAGTATTTGCCCACGTTCTTCGGCACAATCGGCATACCCATGGATCTGGTTCCGGAGTTTCCGGAGCAAGCGGGAACCGTGTTCCTGACGCGAGCGTCAGCCGCGGACACGGATCTGGTCGAGAAGACGCGGAAGTTTGTGCAGGGAGGCGGGCAGGCAATCGTAACGTCGGGACTTGTTGAAGCGCTGGGAGAGAATGGGTTCCAGGACATCGCGGAAATTGCGGTGACCGGACGCGTCATGGCGAAGGACTTCCGTTCAGGTTTCGGATTCTTCGGAGGATTCGGTGGAAGCGCAGGCGCGGCATCGAAAGCACAGGCAGAGGAAAGCGATCTGAATATAATGCTGCCCAAGCTCCGCCATTTTGAAAACGATACCTGGAATTCCATCGTGTTTAACACAGCCAATTTCGGCTATCCAATGGTGGTAGGCGCAGAACGCTCGACGAGCTATGGAAAGGGAACGTTTTATGTCATAGCGATTCCGGATGATTTTGCGGATCTGTATCGGCTGCCGGAAGAAGCGCTCAATCAAATCCGTTCACTGTTTAATAGAAACATGTGGGTGGCTCTGGAGGCGCCGGACCATGTGAGTCTGTTCTCGTATGACAATCGAACCTTCATTGTGCAGAATTTCCGGGGACAGCCGGTTGATACGCGCGTGATCGTGACGGAGGCCGGGCAGATTCGCGATTTACTGACAGGCCTGCTCATTTCAGGCCAGACCGAAGGCAGGGGCAGAGGAAGAGGTTTTGGGGGACCGATGATGGGAGGCATGGCGGGTCGCGGAGCAAGCGGGCGCGGCGGCAGTCAAGCGAGTTTTGACGTCACGGTTCCCGGGCATTCGTTCCGGGTGTTTTCCGCGGAGTGAATCGTGCGCGTACGGGCGGAATCAACGAGCTGTATATTGCCGTTGATATCCGGAAAACGTACCCTGTCCTACATGCAGGGGAAGGAAGCGCCTCGGAAGTTGCTCGAACCCTGGGGGCGGCGAATCGGTGAAATCCAGCAATCCGGCTGTCGGTTGAAAAACCGGCGCCTTTGTTCTCTTTTCATTAAAGGCCGAAATGCGTGTTCGTGAAAGGTTGTATTTTTTTCAATATCAAACAGGGGGATGGGTGTCATGAGAAAGATGATGGTTTTGGGATTTGCCGCTATTGTATCGATCACTATGATGCCGGGCTGCGGCTCGTCGCAGGATATTGTCGATGACTCCGGAAACAAGATCGGCGAGGTTGAGGTTACCGAGAATGAAGACGGATCCACGAGAACACAAATGAGCATTACGTTGGGAGAAAACGCCGAGGCGGGAGAGCCCTGTTCCTCGGATGGTGACTGCGGCATGGATTCCAAGTGCATCCACGGTGTTTGTGTCGCCATGGAATGTACGTTCCTCAGCGATTGTGACGAGTCTGCAGACCTGTGCTACCAGGGCCGCTGCCTGACCGAAGAGCGGCTGTTCGAACGATTCGACCAATGGGAAGTGGATCGAATGTGCAGCGGAACCTGTGAAAACTGCAAGTCCGGAAAGCTCACGAGCACGATGGCTTCGGGAAGGGAGGACAAGGAATACAGAATCTGCACCGATTGCTGGGACGACAACGACTGCGTTGAAGGCGCCTGGTGCGACTTCGGCAAGTGCGTCAAGGAATAAGCAGTCCGGGACCGGACAACGGCAGGACAATGAAGGTATAGATCGGAATTGACGGGAAAAAGCCGGAATGCTCCAGGCTTTGGGGCGATAGGTTCTTTAGCCGTGATTTCTTCGCAAAATGCAAAGAAGTTTATAAGATATATAATATCAATCACTTGATCATAGTATTTCTTCTGCGCTGAGAGCTGAAAGAAGTACATCAAGAGATCGTTCCGCTGAGCGCGCCTTGACTCCTATAGCTGGCTGTTTTCTCGCGTCGATTCGGAGTAGTGTGCGCGGCGGTCGTTGCGTACTTTCCACCCTCTGGGCTCCAACGACCGGATGATCCCGATATATTAAAGCCTCAGAGGTTCAATGTAACTCTTGGCGTTAACAAAGGCCGCGCGCCTGCCGGTCCGTCGAAACGCTTCCCTGTGAAATTCTGCAGCCTATTGAGCTAATATAGATGACGCAACATTAAAATCAGGGGGAAGCCGCATTGCCTGGACTCGTCATCCTTATCCTGGTGCTCATCCTATTCTTCAGCCCAAAGCTTTTGCCGCGCCTTGGTGCCTGGCTCGGAGGGCGCTCGCGGAAGCCTTTCCGCCAGGCCAGGTGGATGTGGAGCTCGTTCGCCGGCACGGAGGACGAGGCGATTCGGGCGGAACAGGATTACGGGCGGGAGTGCGCCGGCGCTTTCGCGAAGCAGTTTTCCGGCGGCATATCACGCGCAGACCAGGAGCTTGCCTCGACCGTCGGAGCCAGACTCGCCGGCGCCGTGAAAGATGCCCGCCGCGAGTTCCGTTTCACCGTCGTCTCTTCCCCTATGGCCAACGCGTTTGCGCTTCCGGGGGGCTATGTGTTCGTCACCGGGTCCCTGCTGCGCTTGTGCGCGCATGACCGCGACGAAACCGCGTTCTTCCTGGCGCACGAAATGGAGCACATCCTGCGAGGCCACGCGCGAGAGCATCTGACGGCGAACGCATTCCTGAATGCCGTCGCGTCGCGAATCCCCGCGGCCGGGCAGATGCTCCGGCAGGTCCTCAGCAAGGGTTATTCCCAGTCACTGGAACTGGAGGCAGATCTGCAAGCAGTCCGATTGGCCGCGGCCGCGGGATTCGATGCCCGCGCATCGGTGCGCGCGCTCAAACGCCTTGCGCAAGTCTCCCCCGAGACTCCGGTCATCGCGGAGTACCTGTCCTCTCACCCGCCGGTTTTGGAGAGAGTGCGGGCGCTGGAAAATCATCTCGCCGCCAACGGATGATTTTCCCAAAGAGATAAAACCGCACTCAATGCGGTTTCGCAACGGGGCTACATCGTCACCTCGGGAACCGCCGCATCCGCCACCGCCTTCCAGCTCCCGTCAGTCTGTTTGGAATAGATGGTCACATATTTGCCCTTTTCAGTCCTGGGCTGACTGGTCTTTGCGTCGGTTGCGGTCATGACGCAGGTGCTTATCACCATGTCGCCGCCCTTGGACACCTCCACCCGCAAGCACTGCTGTGCAAAAGAATAGTTGGGATCGGCGATCATCGGCGCCAAAGAAGCTTTGATGGCTTGCTTGCCTTCCAGAATGGACATCCCGGATATGCGAATACTTTGTGCCATCAATCCCCCCGATGCGGTCCGGAAAATCCTGGACTGCCTCGGCATACCTGCCAAGGCGCCTCCAATTTTCCCCGCAGTAAAGGAGAAAGACTACCTCAATTAATATTCCGACCATGTAGCAGGCGCGCCCGTTGGCCTGCAAGTTGAGGGAAGTGCGTAAAACTCTACGTTTGCTGCCCCAATCTATTTTGAAATCAAAGTCTAAAATTCAAGAAGAGTTGTCATTTGACGGCTTATCAGAAGATAGGCTCGGGCTCGATAGCAACAGGAATTTTAAAAAGCGCCGCTTATTTTACCTATGAACAGGTTTAGGTTAAGCGGTTTAGTATACATATGCATTATTATGCGCAATTGCGCGATTACGCCTCAATAAAAATTATTAATAATGCTTTTCGCACTGATTTGATTTAGGCGTAGTATCAAGTGTCATCATGATTCCAATGAACTATGCGATATGCGATAACATCGGGAAGTTCATAAATTGTGTGTTCCTATCTCCGGGAGGATTTTATGAAAAACGCCTATACGTTCCTTATCTTTTGTTTTCTTTCCTGTGCTTACGCGTTTTCTCAAGACGTTGGGACCATCCAATGTGGCGCTAATATGAAAAATATTCCCGCATGGACTGCACCCGGTAGCGCTTATGTCGTTGAACAGCTTTCTTGTGGGCAATTTATAAGCATAATCGGCCTGGAGAAGGGGTACTTTAAGATCCAGCTCGGTAACCGCATTGCCTATGTTTATGCCAAATATGTCAAGTTACCGCAAAGTTTGCAGCAGGAGTCAATACTCCAGCCGGGGGTTACTCTAGAATCTCGATCCCGGCAAGCTCAATCGAATTCGCCCGAATCGGATCTTGCCGTTGCCG
>CAZDMR010000090.1:0-10552 GCA_964506795.1 uncultured Acidobacteriota bacterium
AAAAGGAAGTTTTTCCGGCTGATGACAAAAGGTTTTATCGACCTCTCGGCTCGATTATTACTCATCTCAATCCGTCCGTCTTCGAGAAAGCGTATCAGCTTGTCCCACTGATTCAATGCATAATGGACTGCAAGCCCGAACAGACTTTTTGGAAGAACCGCTGGCAACATATCTTGAAGCCATTTGTGAAATTCCTCCACAACGGGACGGCTTTTCTGATTTCTCCCCTTCAACCTCTCTTCAGGAATAAGGCTTTGCAGTTCCCGTTCAATTGCAAACAGCCGATTGATCCGATCCAATGCTTCCCTTGCCCGGCCCCCAGCGGCACGTTTCTTTGGAGGCAGCCCTTTTAACGCCTCATCAAACTTACGGCGCAAATGAGCCCAGCATCCACATAGGGTTACGCCGGCAATATTTTGGTACCCGCTGTAACCATCCACATGCAGGTATCCCTTGAACCCATTAAGAAAATCTCTTGGATGTTCTCCTGCCCGCGTTTGCTGATAATCATAGAGAACGATCGGCGGGCCCACACTCCCGGTACGATACAGCCACATGTAGGATTGGCTTTCCGCCGGTCGGCCCGGTTCCTTCAATACCTGAAGCGTGGTTTCATCCGCATGGAGAACTTCCTGCTCGAGAAGTTTCTCTTTCGCCCGGTGATAAATCAATTCCAGCCATTCGCTGCCTTTAATCACCCAGTTTGAAAGGACTCCGCGGGATAAATCAATTCCCAAACGGGCGTAGTGCTGTTCCTGACGGTAGAGCGGAACCCCATCGACAAACTTCAGGTTCATCACATAGGCCACGGCGGAAGGACTTGCCAGCCCTTTCTTTATTACCGGATTCGGGGCTTTGGCCGTTTTGATCGGTACTTCAATCCCGTTCTTTTCGCAATTGCGGCATCCGTAAACGATTTGCGCGTGTTGAATAATCTTCACCTGTGCCGGAATCAGTTTGACTTCATGCCGAACCTGCTCGCTCATCTCATGCAAAGGACCGCCGCACACAGAACAAATCTGTTCTTCTGCCGGCAGCCGATATTCGATTCGTTCGATAGGAAGATCCTTGGGAATCGGCTTTCGTCCAGGCTTCTTTCGTTCGTAGGTAATACTTTGACGGATTTCTTCCTCGAAAGGACCATTTTCGGCAATCGCTTCGGCTTCGTTAAACAGATGCCGTTGTTCCTTTGGACTGCGCTCGCTTGATGTTCCGAATCGCTTGTGCCGCGCCAGATGAAACTGCTCCTCGAACCAGCGCACCTTCGCTTCCAATTGTTCAATTTGAGGTGCCTGCCGGCTTATAACACCTATCAGCTCTTGCCGGCTTTTGGGGAGATTCGACGACTGCGAAGTCATGCGGATCATTATACGGATTCAATACGATATTGCAAGCATAAAATCATTGAAAAGCCGCATTTTTACTGATTATTTTAACAGTTTTATCAAATCGCGATTCTGGCATGCACCGCTCGATGCGCTTGCTTCTGTTCAATGCTCAATCCATCAAGCAACCACTGCAGTTGACGCCTCGTTATCGATAATCCAGGGCTGCTTTGTACCGGCCATTTAAAGCGCCCCCGTTCCAAACGGCGGTAATAGAGCCAGAAACCATTGGTATCCCAGCGCAATATTTTCAGTTTGTCCTTTTGGCGATTGCAAAATACAAAGAGATGTCCCTGATATTGCACCCATTACTTTGCTGTTCAGCCCTTCGGACTTTCTGACGCTTTTTCATTGGATCCGTTTTCCTTTCAACGCCGCGACCTGTTCGGCGGTCGGCGTTTCATAAAGAATCTCGGTTCTGTAATTGGAACGGTGACCAATAATATGCCCCTGCCGGCGCCAGTGTGTGATTGTCAGTTCCCTTACTCGCAGACTGTGGGCGAGTTCCTTCGTTGTCACCAGCCCCTTCTCGCGCAGTCGTTGGTGACGGGTCTTCAGGCCGGAGTCCGCACATATCCGCCCAACGATATGAACATTAAACATATGACCATCTCCGGAGCGAAAGCCCCGCTGGTTGAGAATGTCGGAAATCTCCTTGTAGTCATGCTCGCCCAACAGTGAATCGATCTCTTCTATAACCTCGGGCCTGGTTCTTGAAAGCACGCAGAAAGGTAGAGGCAACGGCAATTCCAACTTCGTAACGGCTCCTCCCTTGAAGCGTACATGCACGATGATTTGATCCTCTTTGCGAAGAGTCACATCCTCCGGCAAAAGACCCGCTATTCGTTTGCGCTCGCGTTGTGGCAATTCCGGATTTTGCCAGACTCTGGGAAAATCTGTGGCCAATGCCCTAATCCTTTCGATTTGTTCAGCACGTAAAGCTGCCTGTTGTTCCCGGGTCCTCTTCTCATATTCTTCTTGGGCCAAACGTAAAGCGCGTAGTTTCTGATTCCAATCCGACTCCAGTTGGTCTGCAACCAGGCGGTTGTCGGGAGCAACCTGCAGATACCGACGCCGTGCCAAGTCAGCTTCCTGTTGCGCTCGCTGAACCACCTGTCGATGAAGGCGATCGACCTCCAAAAGGCGTTTTTGTATTTCCTGCTCGACAGAAAGCGCCACCTCCAAGTTTAGCGGACTAACGGTGGCAAGCAAAAGATTGCCGATGGCCTTGTCGATGTCGCGCCCGGCGATTCGTGCGCATTGTTTCAATCCGAGGCGGCTGGCAGTTGCACCACAGACATAATCAGGATATAGATTTCCGCGCCGCTCGTGATATTGAACCTGCATTCGTCGCCCGCATTTCCCGCAGATAGCCAACCCCTGAATCAAAGCTGGGCCTTCACGTGGAGTAGTCCTTTCCCTTTGGCAATGATATTGAGTCGCGTTTGCCTGAAGCCTTTTTTGATTTTCCTGGTAGTCCTCCCAGCTGATATACCCAGGATGTGCGCCAGGTATAAACGCGTACCACTCTTCGGGAGCAAGCTTCTTTTTGGTACATTTCACAATGCCGTTGGGCAGCTTACGCCATCTACTTCGACCGAAACAGTAGGCACCGGCATAGCGAGGAGAGTTCAGTATCCACGTGACCCTATGGTATACCAATCTGTCCCATATAATGTCACCGGGTTCTGTCCCTCCCCAAACTCGCCGTGGAAACTTCAGGCCTTCCTGATTGAAAGTCTTCACGACGGCCAACGCAGAGCCGGTTTGCCGAAACGCGGAGAATAGGTGACGAAAACTGTCTTGAACTTGTCTGTCCGGGTCCAACTGCACCTGACGGTCGGGGCCGTAAACGAATCCGGTCGGCAAACGGCCTCCGAGTTCTCCTCGCCGCGCTTTCTGCAAGAGACCGCCACGCAGCCGGGCACGAATCACATGCAGCTCAGCCTCACTCATCGTTCCCTTTAACCCCAACAACAAGCGATCATTAAAGTGTGCGGGATCATAAAGTCCATCCTCGTCCAGCAGCAGCGTCTGGGTGAGTGCACAAATCTCAAGCAAGCGGTGCCAGTCGCTGGAATTGCGGGACAGGCGCGAAACCTCCAATCCCATGACGATGCCCGCCCGATTCATACTTACCTCGGTAACAAGTTTCTGGAACCCTTCCCGTTCTGCGGAACTGCCGCCCGATTGGCCCTGATCGCAATCGATCACTTCGATCTGCTCAAGCGGCCAACCCAGAGCAATTGCCCGATCCCGAAGCCCATATTGCCGACGGGTGCTTTCCACATTCTCACGGACCTGCCGAATGGTTGATTGCCTTACATAAAGGAATGCCTTCCGACGCAGGTGGTCCGCTTGTACCTTATGGTTAGCCTCGCTGTTCATAGCGCTCCTTTTGCAGTCAATGTCATGACCACTTCGCCCATCACACGAACCAAGTCGTCATGGAGCTGCGGCGGGACGGTGGTCGGGGCCGCCTCCGTTGATCTGTAAGGCGGATGCAGCGGCTTTGTCACCTCCTCGGCAACATCTAGCCAGGCTGCAACCCCGCGAGCCACCAACACTCCATAACCCGGCCTCATCTCCGGGAAAATGCAGCGTGAAAGTGCGTGATGACGGAGCCATTCGTAACGATCGATAAGCACCGGCGCCAAAGCTTGACAACCTCGACCGCCGCCCATACCTAGGGTCGGTGCAGTTTTTTTTTCGCATCGAACAGAGCTCTTTCCAATGATCTGCGATGAACGCGGATGCCAAACCTCTTCTGAAGTCGCTCGATCAGTTCCGAAGTTCTCAGAAGCGGCTCCTGCGCTTGAATCAGAGTCACGAACTCCAAGATCTCCGGCGTCAGCTTGTGACGTCTTCTCGGACCACGTCGCCTGGGAATTAGCCCATGCATCCCTCTTTGCGCGAAATCGTGCTGCGCTTTGTAGAATGATGGGCGAGACATTCCAAAACTCGATGCCGCGGTCGAAATGGCCATGCCTTCCTTCTGAACCCGACGCAGCATCTCGTATTTGACCTGCGTCAAGTCTTGTGGATCGAAAAACTCCTCCTCCAGGAAAAGTGGATCTAGAACTCTCCCGGAGTTGGTATTGAGCGTACCGCTGTGACGCAAAGCTTGAATTTTGCCTTTGGATGCGATGGGTTTCATATGTAAATATATTTACGCCCTTATAGGCATGCACTGCAAGTCCTTTTTTACAGATATATCCCTTCCGGTCCTTTATATATAATATGTTCGTGCAATGCCCCGCGAAACAAGTCCTTCTTGGCTTCGCCGCCTTGGGCATATTTACCTTTTCACATGCGGCATAATTGTCTTTACGAATCATTGCTGTTCTTTTTCGCAAAACGCTCAACCAGTTCAACCAGTTCGAGTAGAGAACCGCCATGCAATGCCGATCGACCTGCGGCGACCTCCACAAAAGCGTCACGCGGCTCGAAGTCTGTCCATGCTGACGGAATCTGGCGCAAACGACCCGTTTCGTCATGGAAGTACAGGTAGCTTTCGGCGAATACGCAACGATGTTCGATAACACAAAACTGCTTACCGTACAGTGGATGAAATGGGTGCGTGATCCGAACCTGAAGAGGGGTCTTTGCCGAAACGGGTGCAGTCGAGGAGACATTCAAACCACCGGTCCGAAAATGGATCCAACTCAAATACCGAGCTCACCAGCGCGGATAATCCATCAATGGATTTCCTGAGATCTGTGGCGCCGGGTGCCAGATAGACCCGCTCAACCGATTCCAGGATTAGCATCCAGCCCCCATCGTTTGAAGCAGTTCTGTCAGAAGCTTTGGATCAAAGCCTGGCTTGATTTCAATGCGGAATGGACCAACCCAAAGATCAATATGGGAATTCCTTTCAGTCGGCTCATTACTGATTTTGAGTGGTACCCAATCGACGGCAGAAATAGCCTCTTGAGTTTTATCCATCCTGGAGATCTTTTTTCTCCAGTAATCGAGCCGATATACCTGGATGCGATTTTTTTTGCTGTAGGCTTCTCTTGTCAATCCGCTGGCCTTAAAGGATTCTACCTGCCTCTGCCAGTATTGGAATTCTTCTTTAGTCGCTTTCGTTCCCATTCATGTCCCTCCCGTGTTGTTTACGGAGGGCAATCATAGGTTTTTTTCGGCCGCCTTTGAATGTGTGTACGAATTGACGGTTACCGAAAGTGCGTAAAATCTACGTTTGCCGGCGCAATCCATAGTAAAATCAAAGTCTAAAATTCAAGAATAGTTGACATTTGACGGCCTTTCAGAAGATAGGCTCGGGCTCGATAGCCACAGGAATTTTAAAAAGTGCCGCTTATTTTACCTTGAGCTCTTCCAATTCCACTGCCGTCCCCTGCTTTCGTAAATTAAGACAGTTCTGCACTCACAAAGGTTTAAATGGATATGAAAAACTTTTTTGATTCCGGATTTTTTTACAACACACAAAAACACAAACTCCTCTTCTGTTGATTGAGTTATCTCCTATACTTCATCCGGATTATTCATGATGTTTTCACTGCGGCGGCATATCCTCATTAATGCTGCGCGTTAATCCTAGCTAACCAAGGAAGATGACAAACGGGATGCGTTGTAAAAATCGAGCCAAAAACCAAAAAACATTTCGACAAACCACAGATTGACAAAGGCTTGTTAAAAGATATAAAAATCGACCGAACCTTTCAGAAAATGAAACTAGTTTATCCATGAGCTTTTGCGTAATTGCGCCCGCATTCAGAGACGATTTTTTGATTGTTAAGATCTCTGGTTTCTTAAAGAGGACATATGCGTTTGATCATTCTTTTGCCGATACTAGATGACTGGAATTGTGCTGGATTGTTGATTGAAAGAATCGACGAATTTCTTCCAAGGGAAGGTATGGAAACAAGCATTTTGCTCGTCGATGATGGATCCACTCATTTATGGGGCGACGATTTTTTGGCCAAGCCTTTGAAAAACATAAAAAACGTAGAGATTTTGCGCTTACGCAGGAACATTGGCCACCAGAGAGCCATAGCCGTAGGGCTGCCTTTTATATATCAGCACCGAGCATGTGATGCCGTTCTGATCATGGATGCAGATGGAGAGGATCGTCCCGAAGACGTGCCAAGACTCCTGGAAAAGTTCAAAGAAAGCGGCTGCAGCAGGGTGATTTTCGCGCAACGCTGGCGGCGTTCCGAGGGATTGGTGTTTGCCTTTTTCTATCGTTTATACAGAGTCCTTAACTATTTGTTGACCGGTATCCGGGTAAGAGTGGGGAATTTTTCCATAATTCCTTTTTCAGCTCTTTCCGCTCTGTCGGTGGTTCCGGATCTCTGGAATCATTATGCCGCGGCTGTATTCAGGGCGCAAATTCGGCATGATTCTGTGCCTACAGATCGAGGCCGCCGGATTTCCGGCAAATCCAAAATGAATTTTGTCAATCTTGTCACTCATGGACTGAGCGCGATGTCCGTTTTCTCTGAGATCATCGGGACACGCATATTGATATCTGCTCTTATTCTAACGGTGTTTTTAATCCTTCTCTTATCCGGAATCTTTTTGATTCGATTCTTTACCGAGTTGGCGATTCCCGGCTGGGCCACCTATTCATCGGGCTTTATATTTATTATTGCATTCCAGATTTTCACTGTGTTGGGAGGGTTTTTATTTTTTATTTTAAACAGCCGAAACAATCTTGGTTTTATACCGTCCAGGGATCACAAATATTTTATAGAGAGCGTTATGAAAATGGATACCCGGCATGAATAGCTATCAATATGAAGGAGGCGAACTTGATCTATTCAAGCACGCCGAGAATTGGAAGCGATACTGGGGCTCTTTTATCGGAGGGTATCTTCAAGGCGATGTGCTTGAAGTAGGTGCTGGAATCGGCTCGAATACATTGCTGCTTCGCGGTTCTCGCCAGAAACGCTGGGTTTGTCTGGAACCGGACAGGGGATTGGCGGCGCAACTCCAGACTCTGATTAGCACGCGCAGTAGTACGGGATCTTGCCGAGTCATTGAAGGAGCTTTGGACGCTCTGGCCCCGGAAGAGCTTTTTGACGTCGTAATGTATATAGATGTATTGGAACATATACGTGATGACAGGAGGGAATTAGCTCTGGCGTCGAAACACCTCAAACCGAACGGCAGGCTTATTTTATTGGCGCCCGCACATAATTGGTTATTCAGCCGCTTTGATAAAGAAATCGGCCATCTCCGGAGATACGATAAAAAAACGCTTGCTGCTTCAGTCCCTAAAGTTTTGACATTGGAGCGTCTGTTGTACCTCGATTGTATGGGATTATTTTCATCTTTGGCTAATCGGTTGTTTCTAAAACAGTCATTGCCAAGTTTGCGCCAAATAAGGATCTGGGACAAAATCCTTGTCCCCGGCTCAAGGCGGCTGGACGGCTGCTTTTTTTACCGTGTCGGAAAGTCCATTCTAGGAATCTGGCGCAACGGGCGTGGTCGATAGTTTCTTATTGCAAGCGTTTTCAACAACCATGAAACGGCGTCGCTCCAATCTTTTCTCTATGGGAAGGGATCTGCGTAAGGGGGAGCGTGTAAATGAGCGGCACTAGGCTTTGGATTTTGGCAATTCTGGCGTTGATGGGGCTCAGCCTGTGGAGCATCAAATGGCTGCCGCCTGTAGGAATGGATGACACGCTTTATTCTTCGGTATCGCACAACTTCGTCCGGGAGGGACGGTTTGCGTGGACGATGGTGCGCCCAATTGCGGATTTCCATGAAAATGAGCTTATTACGGGAAGGCTTCATCTTTTCGGCCTGGCCGCAACGGGATTCATTTTCGATCCCTCGATTCTGTCGGACCGGCTCTGGCCGCTGTGCATGGCCTTGGTATCTCTTCTAATTTTCTGGCAATTAACGAAATATTCTCTGGGACCGCCCTGGGTGGCGCCTTCTTTAGCGTTGTGCATGGCCGAACCGATGTTTTTTTCTTATTCTCATATGCCCAGGCCGGAGATGGCGATGACGGCCATATTTCTGTTTGCTATTTTTTGCGGGATGAAGGCACTGGATGAAAAGGGGAATATATGGATATTTCTTGCCGGTTTGTCCGGCACCCTGGCAATCGATGTACACCTTCCGGGAATCATTCTCGCTCCCGGCATAGGGATTGCTCTTGTTTTATCAAGAATGAAGCTGTGGTCCATTCGACGGGATTTGCTTTGGTTCATGGCGGGAGCTTTGATCGGCTTATTATGGTATTTTGCCTGGCATATTTTATCGGATCCTCAGCTCTATCTGCTTCAGTGGAAATTTCATTCTATAGTGAACAAGATAATCAAGAGCGGCTTGGGCGCATTCATTGCTCAAATTCCAACAGAATTCTCCCGCTACCGTCAATGGTTCTGGGGACCGGGTATCCGATGGATCCGCATTTTTGAAGCGATGCTGATTTTATCCGGAATAATTATTCAGTTACGGTCTTCAAACATCAAACGCCGCTATCTAAGTATAACATCCCTAAGCCTGATGTTTATTATGGCTTTAGCGGTGCATCGAAAAACCGTATATTACTTGTTGCCTCTCTATCCCCTTTTTATATTGCATGAATTAGCTGTCTTTCGATTTATTCTGGATTTACGCAGCTCTCCTTTTATTAAAAAAACGCCGGCAATCATTGCAAAAAACCTGCGCTTTGCTGCCATGGCCGGCATAATTGCTCTATTCGGATTTTATTTAATCCAAAATCTTGTGAAAATAGACCGTTTCCGAAAGAGCAATTATGACAGATATGTTTCTGAGATTACGGACGTAATACCGGAGGGCGCTGTTGTTGCAGCATCTCCCTCCCTATGGTACAGCCTAGGACAAAGGAATAATCTCTTAGCCACACCGGCGATTCTATGGGCAATAGATTGTAATGAAATTATAGGTTATAAAAATTTATCCGTGAGTGGAATTATGAAAGAGGAAAATGTTGAATTTGTAGTCATGGATCCCTATATCCGCAATATTATTAATAATGAAAATAATGGATCGGGAGGCCAATTGTCCGCTTTTATCAAATCCAACGGCTCGCTTGTCAAAGCGTTCAGAAATGAAGGGTATATCGGCGTCGGAGAATGTCGCGAGGGAGAATTGACGGAAGTGTTTGCCGTTGGGATTCCGCATGCTGCCGCCGCCGTCCGACACTGAGGTGGTACAGATTACGGAACGTATAGCCCTCCGGATTATGCGATTGTTGAAACACTGGGGTCTGGGTCCAAACGCCGATCCTGATGAAGCAGATCCGCTATCCAGGGACCAGCCTTTGCTTGCCGAACTGTACACCGCTTCGGTGCAAGGGCGAATTGCCATCGGTCCTCAAGCGGGCAATTACCTCGCGACTGGAGGATTCCAGCCTGAACCCGTACACGAAAGAGGCATGCTCGGGCCCCGGTGCGCCAATGTGTCGGGTTTCAGCTTGCACGCTAACGTCTGTATTCCGGCTAAAGCTCGACATCAGCTTGAGAATCTATGCCGCTATGCGGCCCGCCCGGCAGTAGCCACCGAACGGCTTTCGATACTTCATGACGGCCGCGTGTCTTATCGCCTCAGGCATAAATGGCGCAACGGGGCAACCCATGTAATTTCCCAACCGCTTGATCTTGTAGCAAAGCTTGCGGCTCTGGTGCCGCCTCCGCGGTTTAATCTTGTGGGGTATCACGGGATTCTTGCTCCGGCTGCCCGATGGAGATCCTGTATCGTTCCGTCCGATTCCGAGGTGTCCGATTCCGGACATTACCCGGCCGGCACTGCAGAAAAGCAGGGGAAACAAACCGCAGGCAAAGATGTTCAAAATCCAAGCCGTTGTCATGGAAGGAATTACTGTTGGTCTGAGCTCTTAAAACGTGTGTTCGAGATCGATGTTTTAGAATGTCCCAGATGCGGCGGTCGCATGCGTATTCTTTGTGCCATAAATCCCCCCGATGCGATGCGAAAGATACTCGAGTGCCTGGGCCTGCCTTCCAGGGCGCCTCCAATTTTCCCCGCAGTACAGGAGGAAGACTGCCTCAATTAATATTCCGACCCTGAATCAGGCGCACACGTTGGCCTGCAAGTTGAGGCCAAAGTGCCTAAAATTCTACGTTTGCCGGCGCAATCCATAGTAAAATCAAACTCTAAAATTCAAGAATAGTTGACATTTGACGGCCTTTCAGAAGATAGGCTCGGGC
>CAZDMR010000091.1:0-10521 GCA_964506795.1 uncultured Acidobacteriota bacterium
TGTTCGCCCAATTCTTCTCGAGGCCGATCATCCCGGTGAGGTCTGCGAACCGTTCCGGCTGCAGGCCGGCCTGCGCCAGGGCCTGCATTACAGATGGGTCCATTTGCCCGGACAGCAGTTTCTGTATTGGATCGAATTCCTGAGCCAGGTTGGCGAGCCCGGATTGAAGGCTGGTAATCACTCCCAATGACTGCTTAAGGCCAGGCAGTTCGGCCGCGGCGTCCAGGGCGGCCAGGTCGCCGCCGTATTCGCCTATCATCCTCCGGAGGTCCGGCAAGATTTCGCCCGTATCGCGGAAATGTTGGACCATCTCGCCGAAATAATCATTGAGTTGGACGATTCCCGACAATTCCTCAAAGGCGGCCAGGTCGCCGCCGAGCTCCAGGATCTTGGCACGGAATTCGTTCGTGATGCGGCCTGTGTTGACGAAAGTATCGAACATGCTGTTAACAGGCTGGATGGAGGATTTGATGGAATCCCGAAGGCCCTCGAATGAGTCAAAAAGCTTGTCGGTTTCGGATTTTATTTCCGTTCCGGCGGCCGCCAGTTTTGTCTCCCAACCCTTCATGCGCTCCATGAGCCGTTCGTCGTTGGCAAAGGCTTCTTGATAGGCTTCATTGAGCTTCTGAAAATCGCCGGTAATCATGCCTATTTCGAATTCCTTCCGGAAATCGAAGGTTCCCCAGGAGGTCTGGACGCGCTCGAGGCTTTTGAGGAATTCGTCCATCTTCCCCTGTTCCTCGGCGAGCGGCCACAATTGCTCGCTTAGGAATTTTGGCGACGAGGTTAATTCTTTCCGGATCCCCCATGCGCTCCCTTCGGTAAGGCCCACGGATTCGTAAAATTGCTTGAAGGCCTCCTCGGTCATCTTGATCCCGCCATAATCGCGGGCGACTTCTTTGGCGCCGGCCTCCTCGGTTATCTTGGTAAGCCAATCGCCCAGCTTGGTAATGGCCTTAGATAGGGCGCCGATCGCGGCGCCGATCGCGGTTCCAATTCCGGGCAGGATACTGGTTCCGAGCATGGCGCCGCCGGCAATGCTTTGGATCCAGCTCCCGGCTCCCTGGCCGGTAAGTCCGGAGAGACCAAGCATGGCGCCGCCGGAAAATAGCCCGCCCTTGAGCAGATTCCCCCATTGGCCGCTCAATCCCATAAAGCTCCCGGCGCCGGACCCGCCGCCCATGGCGCCGCCGAATTGGAATGATTCCTGGTAGGCTTTCTCCGCGGCGGCCTTCAGGTCAAACTGTCCTCCGCCGATTTGGGAGACGATATCTCCGAGGCCGCCGGTGGGGAGTCCCAAGCCAGAGAGGATGTTTCCAAATCCACCAGGCGATTGGCCTCCCCCGGCTCCCAGCCCGCCTAATCCCCCAATGCTTGGGATTACACCGGCAAACAGGCTTTGAAAACTGAATCCCTGGCCGATTGAAAGGCTGGCCATAAAGTTCTGGAAAAGAGTTTTCAGGCTGGTCAGAAACGTCGCCTCGATCCAATCGCGGAGGGACAGGAAGGCATCCTTTCCGCGGGAGGTAATGGCATCAAAAATGGATCCGGCCGAATCGCGCACCTGTTCTACCATTTGCCCATACTGGCTGCGATAGTTCTCGAGGGCCTCCACTCCCTTTTCCTGCGATATCCGGTGCAATGCCTCCTGTTCGGCCTGGTCAAGGTCTCGGATGGCCTGGAGCGCCTGTTTGTAGGCTTGGCCGCCTACATCCATGCCCTTGATCTTTTCGAATATGTCCTCGCGCATCTTGGCGTATTTGACCCGGACCTCGTCGGCTCTTATGCCGTAATCAAGGGCCTGTCTTTCCATCTCGATACGTTTGGCTTCTTCCGCGGTGCGCGGTATAACGGCTTCCAGGATCCTCTTTTGCAGCTCGAGGTCCTCCAGGGCGGCCTTCCGGCTTTCTTCATCTATTTGCTTCCGGATTCCCTGGATCGTTTCCTCATCCTTTTTGGTTTCTGCGGCGGCGCGATCCATTTCCTCGAACAGGCCTCCGCCCGGGACTGCACCCATTTTGAAGGATTCCTGGTAGGCCTTCTCAGCCGCGGCCTGCAGGCTCATTGCGGCCGCTTGGTCGTATAATTTCCCGGTCGTGTCCGATATTTCCTGGCCTAGCGCGGCTTGCTTTTCGGCGGCTTTGATCAATCTGTCGCCATATACGGCCATCACGGTGGCGATGGGCTCGCCGGCGGCAATGAGTTTCTGCATCTCGCCGGCCAGGGCTTCGGCCGGCTTGGCAGAATTTTGGAATTGTTCCCTCAGTTTTTTGAGGGAATCATCGAGCACGGCGGTTCCGGTGGCCGCATCATTTGTTGCGTTGTCGACATTGGCTACCGATTTCGCCGTTTCTTTTGTTTGAGGATGAAGGGCTTTTAAGGCTTGGTTTGCTTTGGCGAGGGCCTGCGCCCATTCGTCGAGGCTTTTGTTCCCGCGGCTGATATCGATCCCGAGCTTGTCGAGCTCGTCGCCGCTTTGCTCCAGCAATGTATTGTAGGCTTTGACAAGATTGTCTTCATAGCCGGTCGCGCTTTCCTTGATGCGATCCTGGAACAATCCCATGCGCTTCCAGAGGCCCGCGAGCTTTTCATCGAGGTCGAACACGTCGGCTATTAGGCGGCCAAGCTTCCATCCAGCGATGGCGGCGCCAGTCACGAGGGCGGCAGTCCCAAGTTTTGTAACCAGGGAAACGGCGCCGGCGGTTCCGCCAAGGTGGCCGGTAAGGGCTCCGAGTCCCTTTGTGAGTCCGCCGACGGCATATGTCACGGGTCCGGCTGCGGCAAGAAGGCCGGCAAGGCCGATGATGGCTTTTTGCATCCATGGATCCATTTCGGAGAATGCTTTTATCCACTTTGTTAGGGAGGCAATGCCGGATTCTAAAATGGGCATAAGATCCTGGAGGGCAACGATAAGGGCGTCGCCCAGGCGCTGGGCGGCGACCTCTGCCATAGCTTTCATTTGGTCCGCGCTAAAACCGAATTTATTGATTCCTTCGGTTACTTCTTTGAAAGCTTCATCGGTCGCACCGGCGGCATCGCCCATTTTTCCAAATTTTTCATTGAAGACGTCGGCCTGGCCGCCGGCCAAGGCAAAAACGGCAGTCAAAGCCTCAGCGCGGCCGAAAAGTTTACCTACGGCTTCGGTAGATCCGTCCGTTGTCTTCATCAGCGCCCGCAGGGCGCCGACGAGGCCTTTGTCGGAGACCAATGCTTCGGACGATGTATAACCGAGGGCCCTTACGGCCTTGGTCATATCGTCGGTCGGCTTGATCATGGCTCTGAGCATGGCAGCGAGTTGGGTGGAAACCTCGGCTGCATTCCCGGTCACGCCGGTCAAAGTTGCGAAGCCGGCGAACAGTTCCTCCTGCACCATGCCCATTTTGGCGGCAACCGGCACGACGCGGCCTATGCTGGCGGCGAGTTCGGGGAATGTTGTTTGTCCGAGTTTGACGGTAAGGAATGCCAGGTCGGAGGCTTTTTGTACTGTTTCTGCGGTAACTTCGCCGTAACCTTTGGTCACGGCAGAAGTGAGGTTTATGGCATCAAGAGTGGTGGCCATTCCGGCGGCGGCCGCCCGGGCGTTCTTGCCCAGAATTTCCGCAGTTTCGGCGGAATCCCCGAAGGCGCTTATTACCTGGTAAAGGCCTCCGGCGAGATCCTTTGTTGATTTGCCGGTTGCAATGGCAAGATCCTGAACGTTTTTCTTTAACTCATAGATTCTGTCTCCGCTTTTGGAAATCAGAGTGGCGACTTCCGCCATAGACCGATTGAAATCAACGGCCATTTTGGTTGCTGCGGCGCCGGCGGCTACAATCGGCGCGGTGACATACATGGACATATTCCGGCCGATATTTTTCATCTTATCGCCGGCATCCTTCAGGCGGTTCTCAAGCGATCCGTATTTCTTTATGAGATCGTCGATAGGCTGGCCCATGTCTTTGGCCTTTTTGGTAGCCTGGTGGATCTCATCTCCCATGACCTTCATGATGTCGGCCTGGGATTTGCCTGCCTTCTGGAGGAGTTGGATCTGCTCGGTCAGCTTTTTTGTGGGATTGAGGGCTTCGTCGAATTTTGATATGAAGCTCTGGCCAGCACGAGTAATGGTTACGCCGGCTTCCTTTGCGACCTTCATAGAATCTTGCAGAGATTTATTGAGTCGGCTTGTGTCTCCCCCGATTTCGACAAACAGGCGTGATATAGCCATATCAATGGAACCTATTCGCTATTTGCTGAAGTTTTTCATTAAAGGCTTTTTTAAAGGATTGCTCGGCCGTACCCATGACTGCATCCATTGCGGGTTTAAACCAGGGCCTGGCCGGTATGCGCTTGCTCCCGGCTGTCGGTCCTCTTTGGCTGTGAGTAGTCGCTGTAGCTCGCCGGCTGCGGCGGCCTTTGCTCCAGGTATAGCCCTTTTCTACAAAGAAGCCGTAATATCCCTTTTTCTTCTCAGGGCCAACGTAAACTTTGCGAAAGGCTGCGCCCTGGAGGCTTGATAATTTATCGCGGGCTTTTTTTACGATGATTCGAATGCTTGAGGCCAATTGTCCGGAATTGCGCGGCGCGGCATTCTTGGCCGCATCCCGGAATACCTTTGCGGCGGCATCCTCGCCGGCTTCCAATGCCTCCTCGCTTACGACCTTGGAGATATTGGCAAATTGCCGGCGCAGATCGTCCAGCCCCTTGAATTCAACGCCTGCCACGTTTTCCTTTCAGCGTGCTTATGTGCGCGAGCATGGAATATTTGAGGGCCTGCCAGCTCATACCCGGTTTTTTCCCTGGTTCCTTTTTACCTTGCGAATTGAAATAGGCGAGCCACTCCATATATTCCCGGTATGTCATGCTCGCCTCCATCTCAGCAACGCTGCGCCAGCCGAGCCGTTCCGCTAGGGCGAAACGGGTTCTTCGCTCTGGGGATTCAGCAAGTTTTTTTCCAGTTCTTCCCTGGATTCCTTGGTGAGCCCGGAATAGGAGAGAATTTCCTCCTGCAGCCGCAGGATGGCGCTGGCCGAAGTGTTAATGAGCTCGCCCAGATCCTTTTCATCGAACAAAGGCTGGCCGCTTTCATCCACTACGGCCCACTGAATCAGCGGCAGCATTACTCCCTTCATCTTCGCGGATACAAGGGCTTTCTCAAATTTCGCTCCCAGATCTGCAAGCTTTGCCTGTTCGGCGAGCGTAATGGGGCGGATGAAAACGGACCCGCCCCATTCGGCGATTTCGACTTCCTTAAGTTTCGGCAGCGCCGAAAGAATTTGTTCTTTTTTTAGTGACATGTTACTCCACCGGTACAAAAGCCCCCTCGAGCGTAATAGTCACGGCGATTTCCTCCGGGCCCGCCATCGGGTTGGAAAAGCGAAGGCCAAGGTAGCCGGAAAAATCGATCTGATAGCCGTCGGGGAAGATCATTTGAAAGTTTTTCAGAGTCGGGGGATTGGCCAAGGCGGCCGTGATCATCGCTTGCTGGGTTGCGTTGTCGTGTATGAAATTGCAGTTGAACGTGACGTTGCCCGAACTCTTGAATGTTGGTTTGCGTTCGCGGAAGCCGCTGTCGCTCTGCTGATGCGTGAAATCAGCGAATTCCGGAGTGATTTCGGGACCGGATATATCCTTTGGTTCCGGAATCAGAGTGAATACTTCGGGGGAGGCCCCGTCTCCCATTTTTATCTGGGTTCCTAACCCTACTACGCCTTCTGATGCTCCCATGGTTTTATGTTCCTTTCATGAAGCACCTCCCGTTTGTGCCTCCCGATAGAAAGCGCGGAAACGATGTCGGGCGCATCGCTTTCGGGAGCTACCCTATCCGCGCCGAATAAAAAGGCCGGATTGCTCCGGCCTTACCCTTTTTAAAATCCAGTAAAAACTACAATTCTCTGGTTGTGCGCTCCTCGGCATGAAGCAGAAGCCAGCGGCCTATCTTTTCAGGCGGCCCGGTCATTACCAATCGCTTACCGCTCCACGATATCTGCTGAAAAGCTGTTACGCCGTTAATATGGCGGATCCAGATGTTGTATCCCTGGTTGTAACTCTGGATTTGCTGAGACTCCTCCGTCAGGCCTCCGCCAAGGGGCTCAATTTTCGCCCGTACATTGCTTTTAAAGGTTGAAACAATTGTTCCGGCCCCATCGAGTCCATAGGGCACCGTGACATTCACAATGCCGATCAAATCCTTGAGTTCTCCAATGCTGGGCGCGATCATATATAAATAATCCTCTCGTCCCAGAGCAGATCTTCTATTGCCCTTTCAATGTTCGGATCGGCTACCTGGTCGCCGCGGTGCTCGTAGAGATCGGCAACTTTGAGCAGTATGGCTTGCTTCACTTCGGCCGGGACATCGGCCGCCAGGCCATAGCCGCAGACGAACCGGATTTGAACGGACTGGATTTCCTCAATAGTGGATGGCCAGCTTTTCCCATATGCAAGCGCCACGCGGCCCGGTTCCCGAGCTGTATCTACGATATAATTGGCCGGGTCCCAGGTCTGCAAAATCTGGGCCGTGTCTTTGTATTTGACCCACGTCACCGATTGGAGAGGCGGCAGGGGAATCCGGATTTCTTCGGCGGCAGGGAAGCGATCCAAGAACAAATCCCATGTTTGGGTAACGTAGGCGCGATTCTGGAATTTCTCGCAATGGCGCCGTGCGGTTTTGATATACCGCGCAATGTCGGTATCCTCGTCGTTGATGGGAGCTTCAAGGACAATGGACAGTTCGAAGCTGCACTCGGCGCCGGCCACGGTGGCGACGGCCCGAACATATTTCCTGGTCCCGGAATAGGCAAGTTCGTAGGTCGCGTTGTGGTTTGCCTCGGTGACCTGAGCAAAGGCTCCGGAATCCACATCCTGATAATCAGCGTCGACGTCGGTATCGCTTTCCTGGAGTTTCACGTCAACGGATCCGCCCGAGCCGCACGCGCCCGCAGCCAGGAGGGCCAGCACACTGCCGGCTGCGGATACGTCGACGCCGGCACCCTTCAGGGCATAGGCGGCGGCTACGGCGTGCTGGCCTGGCGCGATTGATTGATGACTCGTTACGTTGTCTTCAAAGGATCCGGAATCCAGATACAAATGCTTTTTCGCCTCCTGGAGGCTCACAGGCTCAACGGCCGGCTCCTCGGCAATTTTTCTATATCCCATAAGCGTCCTCCATCGACGCAATCACTTAACGGCTTCCAAGATGAGGCGGATTTTCCAGAACATAAACAATCAAGCCAAAGCCAGCATATCCTCGGCCGCGGCAATGACAACTTCCGGAGCAATGTCCCGGCATTTCCAATCTGTGCATTGATTCCAGCGGGGGGTACCCTGACATGGACGGCAGGGCAGGGTTTTGTATATTTGCCGATATGGTTTGTTTACAGGTTCCGCTTTAACAGTGGATGTCGCCGTGTGGATCACCACCGTTGGCACACCGAGAGAATTGGCCAGATGAGTAACGCCTGAATCGGTGCCGATAATGATGCGGCAACCTGCGAGAACATCAGGGAGGCGCTCTATGCGGTTCGTGGTGACGTGTTCGCCGGGAATATTGTACACGCCATCGGAGTCGCGTCCGAAGACCGCCGTCTTTCTTCCCTGGCGAACAAAATAATCAGCGACCTCATCCATCCCGGGATAACGCTTGCGCAACCAGAAGCCGCCCTTGCAGCCGGGCACTATACCGACATCCCACCGCGGTGTGCGATCTAAATTCCTGCACCAATCCGAAACGTCCGGCCTTTCGCCGGTCCAGCTCAGATCATGCGCCAGTTTCATGTTCGTATCGACTTCAGACAAATTGTATGGATACAGGCATTGATAACGCAGGATCCCCTCGATTTCGTGCCAGGATGCGGGCCGCCACAATCCGCAGATGAGCTTATGCCCGTTGAGGGTGTCCGGCGCTTCAACAACCTGGTCTGCATATATGCATCGTTGCCAGAGTTTTGAACTTTGGTGATCATCTTCCACATACAGCGTGATTGAATGCCCTAGAATTTTTAACGCTTTCGCAACCGGCAAAAGCATTACGCAATTGCCCAGGCCGGATGCGAGTCCAATAGCTATCAGCACTTCTGCCCGACTAATAGCGCATGTCCCTGAAAGCCAAGGAAAAGCACGCCGCAATCAGACCAATGTAATTCTGGCCATAGATTCATGTAATCCGCTGCAATCATGTCGCGCACATGATCCGCTCCCGGACATGCGATGTTTTCAAATAAAACCAAATGCCCGCCCGGTTTCAGGACTTTTGCTAAATCGGATACGGTTTTTCTCAGAATGTCCTCGTCGGTGATGTGCTGTAGGCAAAGGCAGTCAAAGATCAGATCGACTTTTATGCTTGCTGGAACAAACGTCGAAAGCTTCGGTTTCCCGCAATCAAACCCGTTGCAATCCCGTTCGATATATTCAATGGCCTCTGTGCTCAAATCAACGCCATGGAATTGAGCGCTCGGCCACAGGGCGCACATCCGGCGAAGGAAGCGTCCATATCCGCACCCGAAATCCAAAACCGACCGCGGGCTCAAATCGGAAATCCATGGTTTTATGAATTTCCAGATAACGTCACCCTGGTGGTCCGCATTCCTTCCGTCGAAGCCTGCCTGATCGGGCCCTTTCGCCATGCGGGTCCGCCAGTAATTCAGGTAATTCTTCCCGGTTAGTTTTGTCATTGTGTCGTAAGCTGTGGCTCCTCTCCGGCCGGCGAGGTATTGTTCCAGCATGAATCCTTGCTCTCCCAGAAGAAGCTACGGACAAGTCCGGGCACGCAGATTATTTTTTGATTGAGCCGTTGAATTGATTTCGGAGCGTCTCGGACGATCCACCAGTCCACGTTGGATCCAATGCCTTTTGTGCCGTTTCCGTTTGGTTTCGGAGCGCCGAGTTCATAAGTGGGAATGGGATAAATGGCACGCCAAAAATCCGAAGCGGCATGAAGATGAGTGGCCCGGCAGCTTCGTTTGAATTTGCACCATTGTCCTTCGATCCGGCCGCGCCAGAAATCACCGTGTTCTCCGGCATCGTGTCCCGTAAGCAAGGGTGCGAGCGGTTCAAGCCGCTGCAAGATTTCCAGGATTCGAGGATGAACGTCGACGTCGTCCTGAAAATAGCTGATCCGGCGGATCCGTTTATCGGCAAGCAAATATGAAAGGCCGATATTCATTGCGGCCGCCAGCCCCCGATTCGCCGGCATGTAAAGATATCGAGCTGCATTTTCATTGCAGATGATTTCGTTTTCCTTCGAAATCTCGCTTCCGTCGTCGACGACTAGAATGGGAACATTCAATGCTGCTATCTGAGGCAGGGTCCGAGCAAGAGCATGCGGACGATTGTAGGTAGTCACCAACGCTGCGATCATCTAAGCCTCAGTTTTTCATTCTCCCAAAATTCATTTGGGATCAGTTCTTTGGAAACAACTTGCGTAATTCCGGATTTCCGGCTTGTGTGGTGGCAATTGTGGATGCGCGCAACCATGTGGCAGGCATCACTGAAAGCGGCAATCTGCCTCAGAACAGGATATACAAATCCATTATCCGAAGCTTCCTGCTTTGGAGGGAATTGATGCTTCTCCCAATAAGACCTTAAATAGCAGAGGCTGGTCCCTACAACATACCCGGCCACCGTCGATCTATACCGCTTCGCTTGTTTGCTGATCGTGTCCCAAAACAGCAGCGTCCCGTAGCCTGTGATCGGTTTCCCGGTTTCCTGGAGACGATGGACCTGGTCCGCGATGCGGTCCGGCGCCGACCAATCGTCATCATCCCAATGGCAGATCACATCTCCGCGCGCCATTCCGTTAATGAGATTTCGTTTTCTCCCCAGCGCTTCAGGCTTTTCCAAAAATTCATAACGGATTCGGGGATGATGAGGAACCGGATAGCATTGCCCCATATCGCCGTCATCCAGGATGATCAGCTCCCGGTTTTCGTAAGTCTGCTTGAGCCAGCAGTCGATGGCCGCCTGAATGAAGCTCCCACGGTTGTGTGTCGGCATAACGCAGGAAACCGAGGGAGTCGATGTGGACAAGACGTTATTCATCGCTTTACGCTTCCATATGAAAGCGATGGGGCGGGAATCCGCCCCATCACCAGGCCTGTTGAATCAAGCCTTACGAAAGGGGCGAATCCTTGACGTCCCTGTTTGGTCCGCCCAGGATGATAAGAATTCCGGCCAATACCGGATCGGCGACCGACTCAACGGCCTTAAGCCGACAGTAGCCGTAGCCCTCGGCGGCCAGCCGGACCGGGTCGACCTCGATGACGTCGATTCGGTTGGATCCGGCGGTCATGGTATATCCGGCTGCGTCGGCCTGCTGCAGCGCGCCTTCCACATCCGAGCCGTCAATTTCCTTATACCGGAATGCGATTGCCTTGGTATTGGACGGGCTGCTGTTATCGCAGGCTTCCACGGTAATTGTGGATTTTCCCGTGGTCCCGACGCCGCGCTGAATCACGAATGCCAGGTAATCCCCGGCGTCCTTGCAATTGACGATGTCGCTGTATTTCGTCCCGGCCAGGGCATTGGCAACAGGCGGCAACCCCTGAACCA
>CAZDMR010000092.1:0-9802 GCA_964506795.1 uncultured Acidobacteriota bacterium
GAATAAGGAACAGGCAATGCCGATAATCCTGGATTGTAGGCCGGATCAGCAATTTGTAATCTTCCGGCACATCGGTGCGGTTCCTGACGATGAGTTCCTGGCCTTCTACAAGAAATTTTTTGAGGATCCGAAAGCGGCTGATTATTTGAATGTGCTCGTGGATCTAGAGGGGGCGAGCAGTGTAGTGAGGAGCTCGGAAGCATTGCAGTCGCTGGCCGACTTTCTTTCATTTGAGTTAACAGAAAGCCCGGGGAGACGCAAGGTAGCGGTTATCGCGCCGGCGGATGTTTCCTTCGGCCTGGCGCGCATGTATGAGGCATTCAGCAGCGATGTCCCCTGGGAGTTCGCGGTATTCCGGGACCGGGGAGCTGCATTGGATTGGCTCGGTGTTGCGCATGAGGCTTCGGATGCGTCAGATGCCCAACAAGCTTCCAAAGAAGACAAATAAAAGGCCGCGCGGCACTTGCGGTCCTGTTGCGCATAATTTCTACCAGCTACAGCCGGATATGAACAAGGAGGCGAAGTGACCGATACCCGCCAAAAGCTCCAGCACCAGGCTGCCCTGGAATATCTCCATCAGCAGCGGCAAAATCTTATACAGACGATCAGCGGGCTGGTGGCCGTGATGAAAGCCCTTCCGGAAGGCGAGGCGCGCGGCCGGCTACTGGATGAAATCAGCTGTCTTGATGTCATCGCGGAAAACATCGGAAAGGGGCTGGAGATAATCAGCAGTGCCCGATAGAATTGTGGCGTTCGAAATCGGCTCGCGGCCTTTTCGTGTATTGAAGATTGCTTGCCATTGCCGCTAATGCGTCGTTAAAATAGGATTTTGAAATAGCAGCTTTGCGCGCGTTGCAGGGGATCGTCAGCATATCCGGCATCGAAGTCTTTGTTATGGGAAATGTTCCGCAGCTTCTGGAATCATGAGAGCACGGGGAAATAGCCGGTGCGGTCGGGAAAAGATTTTTATGGCAACAGTAAATAATAAATCATGGCTCCAAGCCGTAGTTGGGTTTGGTAAGGCACATCTTTACTCACACCTTATGCTGGCAAGCCCTGCAATGCGAATAGCTTTATGCAGAACTGGCCATTCATAGTTATCCAAAGAGAAGCCAGCGCATGAAGATCAATGGTTTCTTCTATAAGCTCTTCTTAATCGACAGTTCGAATCAGCCAAGCGCCTTCCTTGGTTCGGCTTTTCCAATCGCTCCCAATGGCGGTATTCTGACCTGCCGTCATGTTATCGATGTGCCAATTCCAGAGGGGCATGCGATTGCGTTGTTTGATCCGGTGATCTCAGGCTTCGTTCGCATTAGTCAGCCTCCTATGTTTCCTGTGGATTCGAATGTTGATATGGCATTTCTGCCAAATGCGTTTATGCGCTCGAAAGCTGAATTCTTCCCAATTCTCCTACCTAACCAACTCATAATCGGAGGTGATATTTATACTTTCGGTTACTTTTCGATTGGAGGAGCTCTCGCTAATATCGAGCAGGGTTACTTCAGCGGAAAGGTTGTAAACTTTTTCAACCATGAGCACGGAAGTAATCAGGCATCTCTCATGCTCCCATTTCCGATTCTTGAGGGTATGTCAGGAAGCCCAGTTTTAATGTATCACAACGGGCCTAAGCTGGTCGGCTTGGCAATCGGTAATAGATCAACTCGAGTACTGGCTTCTGAGACCCTGCAATACAAAGATGAAAAGACGGAGTTCAGGGAGACTGTCAACCGGATCGTAGAATTCGGGGTAGCATATCATCCGGCTGCAATCATTCATTTCTTGCATGCGGCTGGATTGCAGGGTTTCATTGTGTCTGACGAGCGGGTAGATATGCCGGATTTGGAATGAGCCTGGCTAGCCAAACGCTGCACCGAATACTTAAAGATGCCAGTGAGCTTCACCGTTAGGCCTACTATTCGCAAATCTACGAAGAAGTCATCGGCGTGATTATGCTTAACCAAGCGAAGATCAGCGAAAGCCGGCAGGGATACCTCTTCGCCTATGCCCAGATATCCTTCAACCAGTTGCGGCGCTATGCAAACCTCCAGATAGCGGCTCAGGAGCACGAGGCTCACATGAAACAAATCCGCGCTCGCATTAAGGCGGGGGATGTGCCAACGGGCAGCGAGATGGCTCCGGACGGGTGGCGGTCGTTCACCCGTGAGTTCGAGCTACAGGCCGAACAGCTTGAGTGCAGGATCCTCGCCGTTCTCTCCGCAGCGCTTTTCCTGGAAGCATACATATTCGACTACTGTGCGAGACGCGAATCCGGAAAATTCGCCAGTAAGTACATTGATCGACTGGACCCAGTGGCAAAGTGGATAATTGTTCCAAGGCTGATCGTGCCGCCAGGTCTCGACCAAAGCCTGGAGCTCTTTGAAAGACTCGGCAAGTTGTTTCGTCTACGTAACGAGCTGGTGCACCACAAGACCAAGGCTGCACCGGTGCTCTCGGAGCCTCCTGTCTTCCCCGATGACATGCAGCCGGGCGACTGCACGCGGCTGCTATGCGACGTTCTCCGGGCCCTTCAGGCAGTCGACCCTCAGGACGATTTTGGAGCTTTCGTGCTGAGGCATGTATCCAGCTGGGCGCATTACGCAAGTAAGAATAGAGGTTTCTATCCGATCCTCTGGGAGGCGTAAAAAGGAGATGCAGCTGACGAGGCCCGTCAAGATCGCAGCCTGGCAGCTGATCTGCAGTTTTGGATTGCACAAAGGAGGAACGCAATGACCGAGCTAATTGTGATTCCCGAGGGTAAAATTTGTGACTACATCGACGGTAAGTTTCGCAACGATACGCCAGAGGAATACGTCCGCCAGAACATCGAAAAGCGGCTGGTCAACGAGCACAAATACCCCAAAGATCAGATCGCTATCGAGTTCACTCTAAATGTCGGATCGGGCAAACCGCGCGCCGACATCGTCATCTTCGCCCCAGACGCTTCCGAACGAACGCAGCAACACATTCACACAATCATCGAATGTAAAAAGGAAAGCATTCTGCCAACCGCAAAGAAAGATGGAGTCGGCCAGCTCCAATCCTACATGTCGGCCTGTCCCAATTGCGAATGGGGTATGTGGACAAACGGCAAGCACAAAGAGGTCTTCCGCAAGACCATCAACGAAAAAAGTAAAATCGAGTTTATTGACTTCAACGATATTCCCTCGGCTGATGGTCTTCTCGAGGACATCGACCGGCCGAAGCGCCACAGGCTCAAGAATGCTGTCGAAGACAACCTACTCTTTGTTTTCAAGACCTGCCACAGTCACATCTATGCCACGGATGGAATGCAGAAGCAGCCCGCCTTCTTCGAGTTACTCAAAGTCATTTTCTGCAAGATTGAGGACGAGCGCAACATCGGCAAGCCGTTGGAGTTCTACGCCTCCTCCGGCGAACGATCCAATCCCGATGGGCAGTTAACTGTCAAGAAGCGCATTACCGCCATCTTCGAGCAAGTCAAGAAGAAGCATTCGCGCATCTTCGACCGTAACGAAGAAATCAAACTCAAGCCGCGCAGTCTGGCTTATATCGTTAGCGAACTTCAGAAATATTCGCTCCTCAACACGCACATCGATATCAAGGGCAAGGCGTATGAAGAACTCGTTGGTGCGAACCTGCGCGGCGACCGGGGCGAGTTCTTTACTCCGCGTAATGTCATGCATATGGCCGTAGAAATGCTGGCCCCCACGGCCGATGAAAAAGTGCTCGATCCCTCTTGTGGCACTGGCGGTTTTCTTGTCATCGCCATGAACAAAGCCATTCAAGCTTTGGAACAAAGCCTCATCGAGGAAGGGAATCGCCCCAGATCCAAGTGGACCGACGATGAAAAGCGCCTGTTTCAGGAACGCATCGCTGAAATCGCCCAGGCGAACTTCTTTGGTTTCGACCTGAATCCCGATCTCGTCAAAGCCACCAAGATGAACATGGTCATGAACAACGACGGCAGCGGCAACATTTTCCAGGCCGATTCGCTCTTACCACCACACGCATGGGAGGCTGATTTTCGCAAGAATTTGGCTAAAGCCCTCGGCGTGATGGAATCAGCCTTGCGCCGTTGCGATGGCATCGGCTTCTTCGATGTTATCGTCACCAACCCGCCTTTCGGCAGCAACATTCCAATCAAGGATCCTCACATCCTGGAACAGTTCGATCTTGGTCATATCTGGGAACGAAACAAGAGCGACCGCGACCGCTGGACGTTGACCAAGCGCCTGCAAAGTTCCGTGCCGCCTGAGCAATTATTCATCGAGCGATGCCTGCAATTGCTCAAACCGGGTGGGCGCATGGGGATCGTTCTGCCCGATTCCATTCTCGGAGCGCCCGGGCTTGGCTATATTCGCAACTGGCTCATCCGCAAAACGCGCATTCTGGCAAGCATTGACCTTCACGCCGACACGTTTCAACCCCGGAATGGCACGCAAACATCGGTCTTATTTCTCCAGAAGAAAACGGATAAACAGATCACCGACGAGGAACGAACGGGAAGGATGGCTGATTATTCCATCTTCATGGCAATGGTGGATCGTGTCGGCCACGACAAGCGCGGCAATCCGCTATTTAAGAGGGATAAGAACGGCAACGAGATACTTGTCCCCGATGTGGAAGTGATTGAACTTGACCAGACCGCCAACGGAACCCGAACCAGCAAAGTGGAATCTAAAAGGAAAGTCATTGACGATCAAACCGTCCTCGTTCCCGAGGCATTTCACAAATGGCGTGAACAGGAGGGCCTGTCATGGTAAAGGATGCAGCCCTTAAGACCGCAAAGATTCCACAGCTACTTAATCCAGCTGAAATGCCCGAAGAAGAACTCCGGTGGTGTTCCGTTACGCTCAACGAGGTGCTCGAGCGGGCCGGACGGCTCGAAGCCAGCGTCTTTGGGATCGAAGGGAAACACGCGCGGGAGGTACTTGGGCGGTGCAAATGGAGGCAATCTGTTATCGCTGGTGAAAAGGGATTATCCACAGCCTATCATCGCCCCCGTTTCAAACGGATATGGATTGACAAACCTGGAATTCCGATTTTCCAGCCTTCGCAGATCGCTGAAATATATCCACAGGCAAGCGGCTATCTTTCATCACGCAGCAATACAAATATTGATTCTCTAAAAGTTCGAAAAGGACAAATTCTGATCACTTGTTCCGGTACCATCGGCGTGACTTCACTCGTTGGGGATACACTAGATGGTCAAGTGTTCAGCCATGATCTTATACGACTTACATGCAAAGAGC
Organism: uncultured Acidobacteriota bacterium; assembly: GCA_964506795.1. Lineage (GTDB taxonomy): Bacteria > Acidobacteriota > UBA6911 > UBA6911 > UBA6911 > UBA6911. The sequence goes on from CAZDMR010000092.1 coordinate 5,232, forward strand.
CGAAAGACACAGGGTATCTCTATGCTTTTTTGCGAACGAAAATCGGGAACGCACTTATCCGTACGAGTGAATATGGGGCGGTAGTTTCACACATCGAGCCAGAGCATCTTGAATCCGTTCCAATTCCCGATCCCTCACCGATTGTCAAGAAGCAAATTCACGATCTCGTCATCCGTTCGTTTGAGTTACGGGACGAATCGAACGCCTTGCTCGATGAAGCGGAGCGGCTTCTGTACGAGGCGCTCAAATTGCCGCCATTAGTGAATCTCGGCTCGTGCTCTCCCAGCAAAGAGGCCGGATTGCGTAATTATACCGTCCACGTCTCCCAGCTCGCTGGGCGCCTCGACGCTTCATATCACGTTCCTGTAATCGGCGTCATTCTGCGCCGCCTTAAGAAGGAAGCAACTGTGATCACCAGCATCGGCGATCCACGGATCTCCAAGCGCGTCACACTTCCGGGGCGTTTCGCTCGCGTCTATGTGAAAGAAGGCCAAGGCGTTCCCTTTTTTGGAGGTAAACAGATATATGAACTGGATCCCGCGAACAAGAAATATTTGTCGCTTGCCAAGCATGGGAGCCGTGTAGAGAAGGACCTGAAACTCTCTCCAAATATGACCCTCATAACTCGGAGTGGAACCATTGGTAAGGTTGCCCTTGTCCCCGATCATTGGGCAAATTGGATCATTAACGAGCACGTGATTAGAGTGGAACCAAGCAATTCGGACATCGCGGGTTATCTGTATGTTTTTCTCGCCACGGAATATGGCTGCGAACTGATTAGCCGTTTCACTTATGGTTCAGTCGTCGATGAAATTGACGACCAGCATATTGCCCAAGTTCCCGTGCCTCTATTAAAGGATAATTCGGTCCAAATCGAAATCAACCGGCTTGCTTTGGAGGCCAATGCCAAACGCACCCAAGCCTACCACGCAGAGCAAGCGGCTATCCGCATCACAAATGAGAAAGTGATTCACGCGAATGGGGAATAAAGTTGAAGAACCATTGGTTCGCCAATGCCGACATCAGTTAAAATTGCATTCGCGATCGTGGCACATAAAGCTGTCAAACACGAAGATTTCGGGGAATTGGGCATTACGCGGTTTTCCTTGCAGGGAACACCACGCGTGAATGGAATGTTTGGGTAAGATTATCAACGGGCATACATTGCTGGATGAGAAAAGTGCCAATCTTATGTTTCTTTTTGGTTTCCTCAAATGCATCTATTTCAGAATCATAAATTCCAACAACGGCTTCGCTGATGATAACGATAAATTTGCCGGAATGCTTTTCTGTCAGCTCTTTTTGATGAGCCTTGTAATATTCAAATTCACGCTCTAGCATGCTGCACCTCATGAAGGGGAGAGAAAAACCTTACGATATTATCCAACGGAACCGGTAAGGGAATCAAATGCTCCCGCTATCCTTATCGTCTGCACCTAGCGATTCCAAACGTGAAAATGCGCTTCAGACAGCAGCCGATGCCGGGCTGGGCATCAAGCCCCGGCAGGTAGTCGGCTGGCAGCCCCGGGCTGCATTGCGGCCATAATATGCATGATTGCCGCCACGGGCCGCATTACAATCCATTCCCAAGCTGAAACGGAACCGGCAGATACTCTCTTGCTTTCTTTTACTTTCCAATGGGAAGGAAAGTGTTTCTGTAAACCATTGGCCTTCCAATGTATAGGAAAAGAAAATCGTATAAATCTTTCCATCGCGTCAAATTGGCCCGTCGCATTTGGGCGTAAATTACCGGATATACGGATGACGGAATCGTTAATCACGGGGTACTGGATTCGAATGTCGCTTTCCTTCAGAAACCGTTCACAGCCAACGGCCTGGCGCGCAAAGTTCGTGAAGTTCTTGAATGCAAGCTTACATCCTAATCCTTTAATTGGCTGATCCGTTTCTTTGAATGATGCAGGTCGGGAATTGCCGAGGGATGAGAATGCCTCATTAGCACTCCAAGGCTTTTTTCAGCGGCACCGTGCAATTCCCAGGGTAAAAATGCGCTTCAGCCAACATCCGATGCCCGGCTCCCTTTTCAGCGATCGATAAAGATCCTCGTATAATGCGGCTTTTTCCTGAGCCAGGTCGCGTTCCTTTTCGGCCAGCGCCGTGGCTTGGCGCTCGAGCTCCAGGGCCCGTTCGCAGTTTTCCTTCTCTCGCGCATCCTGCTCCCGATCGCGCGCGACGTATTCCTCGTAGGCATGGCATTCCTCTCGGCAGGATTCAAGCTCGAAGAGCTGGCCGAGGATCCGGCGCTTCTCGTCATCGGTGAGCGGCGAGTTCTGCTGACACAGCGCGGAGGGCACCGTCGAGATCAGCAGAATCCACGGCAGCCACATTCTCATATTGCCTGGTCCTTTCCTCCCGTATGGCGTTCAGGCTTTCCGAAAGCGACCGGGACAAGTTTTGCCTTTCCTGGGACAGGCGCGATTTTTCTGTCCGGATCGCGCCTTTTTCTTCGTCGAGGTCCTCGGCGATGGCGGCGAGTTTTTTTTCCCGGGCCTCCCATTCGGCCTTCTTCCTGCGCTCGATCTCCTGGGACATCTTGAGCCTTCCGGCGGCCTCGCCTTCGGACCATTGCCGGTTTCCCCACCAGCGCAGGGCGTATAAGATGCCCAGGGTAATTCCGGCATATAACATTAATTTCCGCGCAAGCGGATGCGCTATCAGCCATGCGATCACCTCATCCTCCGATTTTTGCCAGCAGCCATTTCGTCACCGACGGGATAATCATTTCGGCCAGGGATCCGATGAAAAACGACATTGGAGCCATCACCGGAACATTGAGGAATATCCCTCCGGCGAGCCAGTCGGCCCCCTGCTTTGTGATTATGACCGTCCCAAGCAGCCAGACGCCGCCGATCGTGGCGCCCCAGGATACCTTGCTGCCGAGCGTTTCAACCTCGAGCCATTGCCTGGTCGCCCGGGCAAATGGAATCCCTCGGCCCTTGGCTTCGTAGCAGTATCGCTGCCATTTCCACAAAAGGGTCACAAAGGCGCCGGCCAGATACCAAAACCATTGAGCTGCCATGTCAATCCCCGTCCTTCAAACTCTTGAATCGGTACAATCCCCACGCGCTAAGCGCGGCGCCCATCCACCAGCTCGCAATATCGAACAGGGCCTTATAAAAAGTCTGGCCGGCCAGCATGTCGAATGGCTCGCGGATTCCGAGGAGTGAAACGGTTACAAGTGCTGCGGTAACCAGCAAATGTCTGTCGCGTCCTGAAATCCATTCGCCGGCGCGGGCATTATGCCGGATCCAATAATAGAGGCTGAAATATATGCCCAGCGTGAGGAAGGTGCTGCAGATAAAGTGGATAACAAATCTCTCGATTGCATGCATCATTTTCTCAATTGATCGGGCATGTGCAATAGGTTTTTCTCGGAAGCCAGGGCGTCAAGGCAATGGTCGGGATCCAGCCAGTCGAGGATGCGCGCGAGCCATTTCCAGTACCATTTGTTCCGGCCGCGGGCGCAGCGGCTTGATATGGTCTCGTCGGGCATACCGCCGAGCAAGGCATTGGCGATCTGATCCAGGCCGATGAACAAATTAAGGACGTATTTTCTCCAGCCGATCCTGATTCCGTTTTTGACGGCGATGAAAACTACCAGGGCGGCGAACAAATAAACGATATAGATCATGTTTCCTCCTTGCTTTTTATGCGAACGATATGCCGCAGAATGGCCATATTCGCGTTTGCAACGGGTTATTTGGAGGGCTTCGCGGCGACGGTAATGCTTTTCCCTCGCCTTGCATTTTTGACGGATTTCCGGGCCCCTTTTATGCAGGGGCTAAATCTGGCCATTGGCCGCTCTGCATCATTCCGGCGAGCCTGGCCGCCCGCACTCCGACCTGCCGGGCCCACAGGCTGTCGAGCATCTCGACTGCTGCTTGTTCCCAATGCTTCCTTTCCACGGCGGCGCGGAAGCGCTTGAATTTGGATAGGCTGCCCGGGCCCATGTTGAAACTCATATCGACGAGCACGGCCTGGCGCACCTCGTCGAGGGTTTCGAGGCTGGGGAATAGGCGCTCGCAGGACCTGGTCGCCTCGGCTATATCCCGATCCAGATAGAGTTCGGCGTCCTCGGCGGTGATGGACAGCGGGATCGGCTCATTGCGCGCTTCCAGGTTGTGTCCATAGCCAATCGTCCAATGGCCGGCGGGGCATTTATACGGCTGCAGCCGCAGGCCCTCGTGGAATTTCAGCAATTCTTTAAGCTTCATTCGCAAGCCTCCATTTTGGCCGCGCGGAAGCGGATAAAATCCTCGCGCAGGGTTTCAGCGGCTTCGCGCTGCTCCCGGATCTGTTTCTCGATCCGATTAAAATGGTCCTCCATGGCGGCATCCCATTTGCTCCGTTCGCGATCCATTAATTCCGATTCCTTGCGCGTCAGATATTTGCCGTTGATGGCCTCGAGGAGCTCAACCTTCAGCTTGGCCATGTCGCGTTGGATCCGAAGCACAAAAAAGGCGCTCAGGCCGCCGGCGATTACCGCGAGACCCGAAAGGCCGGCGGCGATTTCCGAAAGTGGCATTTAAAGCTCCCCAAATAAAAAAGGCCGG
>CAZDMR010000093.1:0-9603 GCA_964506795.1 uncultured Acidobacteriota bacterium
CCGCCGTTATATACCACGCCGTGATTTGTGAGCGTGTTGCCATTCCGGCTGCTGTCTTTTGTCAGGTAGCCGTCCTGCATGCGGTAAATGGCTTCCCAGGGATAGAACGGCGCAAGCGCGAATACCCGCTGCTGAGCGGACTCGCCGAAGACGTGAAGCATCTTGCGCATCGGCTCGGGCGGAGTATATGCGGTGAAATCAGAGAACGTGGCAAGTGCGGGGCGCTTCAGAAGCCTTCCGGCATTTCTCGCGCTGCCCGATTCAATACTTTCCGGAATTAGGTTTACGGTGCGGGTGCATTCTGCGGTCGGGGCGTCAAGCTCATAGCTTCCCCCAATGAAGCCTGGATACTTCGGCATTTATCTCCACCCTCTAATGGCTCCGTCCCATTGCATCCCTCCGCCAGGCGAAGAAACATAATCCGTTTGCTGAGTGGGGGCGGTCGTGTTGACATTCGCGATATTGTGGCGGGCGTCCCTGGCCGATTGCCTCAAGTCCGGCTCAATAGCCCTGCCGAATGGAACGCACAAAAGCTCCGCCAGGCTCTGCGTGATCGCTTCCTCGTACCCCGGCGGAAGGTTTAGCGTCTCGGTCAAGCCGCTGAATTTATTGACCTGTTCCCAAATGAAAAGCTCCAGTATGTTCGCCACGTCGGTCGGATAAGGCCAGGGGTAAAGAGTGCCGTTGGGATACGTCGGCTGGTAATACACCTTTATCGGTATCCCGGAACTGAGCGTGGGAATGCCGATTGCGGAGTATTGCTCCACGTTGATCAAGGGCAATGGAACCCTGACGTTCGTTGTGCCGACGATGATCAGGTTGCAGTGATCCTCTATCTTCACGGGCCGCCCGGTCGCCAAAACGAAATCGCCGGTCGGGCCTATCGTGTAAGATTGCTGCGACACGCCCCACGGGTATTCCTTCGCCTCAATGGCATACACGAACCGCCTCTGCGTCTTCCAACTGTCGATCATCCGGTTGAGGCGGCTCAGGCAGAACGCCTTGTCATCGTCCGATAGGGTCTGCTCCGCTGAAACATAGCCTATCTCATAGAGGGAGTTTTTTATCAGGTCTTCTACGCTTGACATGGCTTATTTTCCTCGATGCGGGCTTAGGCTTAACGGATGCCTCGTCGGGCTTTTTATCCGGCTGAGGCGGCGTTATAACGCTTCTCTCGGCCATTCTAGCGGCGGGTTGATACTCCCCGCACCAGTCCGCCGGGCCGTGGTAGGAGTACATCGGGAAGCGGCGGCATATCTGCATCGTCTCCGTTTGAATCCAGAAGCGGCAATTTTGGCAGCATTGTTCCATGAGGGATCAGTGAAGCGGAGGCCGGAGGATTGCCCCGGCCCCCATGAAAAGAGTTGATAAAACGGGATTACAGTTTCACCCATTCGAGGTAAACCGTTCCCGTGGCTGTGATGTCGCACGCTCCGGCCCACGGGCCGGCTGCGGCATTGAAATACACCGTATGATCGCCCGTAGACTCAATCGCCAGGGTGCAGTCGAGGGTTATGACCTCGGCTGTCCCATCGCAATCGTCGGCTGTCTGGCCGGTAAGGATGTTTTCGGCTGCCGTGCCGACACCGCTCAATAGTGCTTGAACGCCGGAACCGATGGTGGTTCCAAGCCCGATATCGGGCGTATCGGCATCGCACGTTGCGCCGCTGCCATACATAGCAACTGAAATCTTGGCCGATTTGACCAAAATAGCCCCGGCGGGCAAGGTGTAGACAAGCGCGCCGATGGCCTTGTTCGCGTTGGTCACGGACCCAAGAGCCAGATCGCTGAATTGCAGCGTGGTGATGTGATGTCGGCCATTGACGTATTCGGTCGCCGTGACGCCGGTGCCTGCGGCGCCGACATCCTGATAGGGAAATTCCGAAGGATCGCCCACATGGACGGCCACTCCGGCAACATGCGCCTTCGCCTGGGTCCCGTAAAGACCTCTGAAGAGCCCGATGATCGTTCCGGTGACGGATGTGACGATCATGTTCTCTTCTTCGATCTCCACGACTTTGCCCACTTCAAAGTCAGTTGCGGAGGCGACTTGCATTTTCCTGTCCGAGGACGTGATTGAAACGCTCAACGTTGTTGAAGTCATATTGCCTCCTTACAACAGACTCGCTACGCGGACAGCGCAGTTCTCTGGGTATAAGTCTCCGAAGCCCATCAGGACATCGAAGCGGTTGATCATGGTTCGGGTTCTGGCCTCAAACTGCCGAACAAACTGAATGGAGATCCCGCGCTGAGGATCTCTTTGGGTGGACGCCTTCTCGACCGCCTTCGGCTCTTCCATCTTGACCGACACCAGAGCGAAAGCGTCTTTGTTGATGGCAAGCCCTTGGATTCCGTGAAGTCCCGAGGGGGTAGTGGTCCCCGGAAACTGCACTACGACGTGGCCGGCCTGCGGCAGAACGTCAACGTTCTGATACGGGCTGCCCGGGCCGTACAGGGCGGGTTTGAAATATGCGGTGGCCGTGTTTCCGCCGACGATGGTGCAATCCTGCGTGAGCACAACCTGTTTCGCATGCCCGACGCTCCGCGCTGTCGCCGGGTTCGTGGCCATCGGGGTCGTGAAGGAAATCACGTCGCCCTTTTTCAAGGCGGCGCCTGCGGCTGCAGACGCAAGCACAACGCTTATCGCTCCATCGGACGATATGGTCGTGTTTACCGTAACATCACCAACGGTCATGGTTCCCGCCTGATGATCGTAAAGCGACATTGATTCATGCCACTTAAACCCTGCGGCATTCCCCATGAGTCCTTCACGGAATAATTCCGAAAGTTCCTTCTGAGGGTTGAGGAGGGTTGTGAGATTGGTGCCAAGCGTCTCGTGCATCGCGGGGCTGATGATCATTCCCTTGACGCCGGGCGTCGCGCCATATTCCACCAAACGCGCTCTTGCCTTGTGAAACGGCGCCATAGTTGTTGGAGTGGTGCCAAGCGCGCCAACAACGTTCGGCGTGTTGAGATAGGCATATTGAGCGGCGCGGGAGTCAATCTCCTGCGCTATCTTGTTCATGGCCGGTTCGATGTAGTCCTTTCGAACCAGGTCTTCGCCGCGCTCCATTTCAAGAGCCTTCTCCACGGAGTCATAATCGAAATCGACGCCGAAGATTTGGTCCAGCTTGATTTCGGTTGTGCGGCGAACGATCGGCTGGGGATTGTACCCGATGCCGTCGCGGATCACGAACCGCTGAGGCAGTTTGGGATAGATCGTTGTGCCGACCGGGAATGCTTGCGTGTACTCTCGGCTGAGGCTGGTGTTGAAATAGCCCGCAACCTCCAATACGTTGACCAGATGCCTGAGCGATTCCATTGTCACCCAGGTCACTTTCTTAAATTCGTTTGCCATTTATTTTCCCGTGATACGGGCTATGTCTCGCTGATTCATGACGCGCATGTAACGCTCCACATCGCCCGCGTCAATGGCGGCTTCCGCCTCATCCTCCGGGGCGCGGTTCATTCCTGAAAGTTGCGTCCCCGGCGGCTTGGCTGCCGTCAAGATTGTGGGTTTCGCGGGAGTCTTCAAAGCATCCGAGATCTGCGCTTCGAGCCGTGTAAGCTCGCGGGCGCAGGCAAAGGGCTGCAGTTTCGCGATGCGCTCGGCATCAGCGACATTGCTGCAGAGGTGATAGACCATTTCCGGCCCGACTTCGCTTTCTAGAAGGAAGCCGTCCATAATCGGGTTCAGCGGTAGATCCACTGAATTGACGACTTGCTGGAAATCCTCATGCCTTTGCTTTGTGGCGGTCAGGCGTGTTTCCCAGGCTTTCCGCACTTCGGCGTTGCGCTGAAATGCGATCTGCCGACGCTGCTCCTGGGCCGCTTTCTGCCGCTCAGCCTCAATACGCTGCTGCGCCTTGTAATCGGCCAATTCCTCTTCGTATTTGTCGAGAGCTTCTTCGTATTGATCGGGCTTGTCCTCATAGTCCTGATACTTGGGACGCTTCGGACGCTCCGGCTTCGGCCCGGGTTGCGGTTCCGGGGTTTTCGCTTGTTCCTGCCGGAGCTGCCTCCGCTCATCCAATAGTTTCTGGATGCGCTCGGCCTTCGCCCGCTTCAATTCTGCTATTTCCGCTTCAAGTTCGGTTGCTCGCGTGTCGGCGTTTTGAGTCTTTTTCTCGGCTTTCTTCGGTGCTTCAGACTCCTTGTTTTCTCCGGGGCCCGTGTCCGGGGATGCTTCGGGCTTTTCATCCGAGGGTGCCGGGGCCTCTTTTTTCGGCGTGGGGAATTCTCCGCTGGCGAGCCATGTTTGATACTCGTCCGGCGTTAAGGCCGCAACATCGGGCGCTTGATATTCCTGTTCGCCCGGCTCTTCGGGGGCCTTTCCCGTTGGCTGCTCTGCGGGGGACGATTCCGCTTTCGTTTCGTCGGTTTCGCTCATAAATCTCCTTTTCCGGGCGGCCGCTTCCCGGTGTTCCGGCCAATAAAAAAGCCCCGGCGGCTGACCGAGGCTTTCTGTTGTTTCCGACTAGTCAAAGCTCTGTTACATCACACTCTTCAACGAGGGCTGCATGCCTTGCGCTTGCGGCTGCCGCAGCGGGCCTCCCTGCCCTTTGGTGGCGTCAATCAGTCCGCCCAGGTGCGTTTGCAGTTGCGCGAGATTGGCTTTCATGCGCTCTATCTCCATCGCGCCGCGTTGCTTCATCCTCTCCATTTCCAGTTTGGCCGCAGTCTCCATCCCGGCGACGGCTTCCTTGCTTTCAAGCTCGCGGATCTTCGACTGCTGTTCCTCGACCAGCTGATTGACTTGTTGCGTCAAGACTTGCGTCACTTGCTGCATCTGTTCTAATTTCTGGCGCAGCATCCCGGCGTCCTCATCTTCTTTCGGATTGAGCATCTCCACCATTTGATCGCCGATCGGGCCGAGCTGCTTGAGCGTGATCGACATCGCCAGGAGCTTGGGCTTCACTTCGGGCTGGATAGGCAATGTCCCAAGATTCTGGACCAGCAGATCCACGAAATCGGAAGCCAACTGGCGCTGGCTCTGATAGCTTGGGCCTACGCTGATAGTCGCCTCGTACCGGCCGCGCGTGGTGCTGTGAACGGTCTGCACCCCGTTTTCGGTCACGGGCTCATTGACGCGGACCGCCGCCTGGGTTTCGTCCGCCTTGCTGATCAGCAGGTCGCGGGGCGTATCGTAGACCTTTGGAATCATATTATCGAGAATCCGCCCGGTCTGTATGATTGCCTCGTCGAAGTGGTCGATGTAATGATAATTGCCCTGATCGCTCTGAACGTCTAGTTTTTCTATGGCGACTCCGCTTTTCGCCTGCGTGTCCTGGCGCCCGACGCTGGCGTTATACATCCCCATGGCATTCTGGATGCTCCGCTTGGCCGATTCATCCACAATTTCATACCCTTGGATCTGAGGTTCCCATTGATTTCTCTGAGGCGGGGGCAACAGCGCCGTTCCGGTGGGGTCCAGGATCGGCTTTACCAGCAGCATGGTCAGAGGCTTGCGATTCGCCCATTTCCATTCTTCCTCGTGGCCCTCTATGGTTCCCTCGAATCCGATATAGGGCGCTTTCAGGACTTGCCCGATAGCCTCGATCTTTGCTGTTGCGATATAGTTATGCAGCATGGCCGCCGCCTCGGCCTTGCGCACAAGGCTATGCAATACCCGCTTGCTCCCGGCGCCCGTGTCCACCCAATATTCGCTCCCAAACACGGGGATAATGGGGATGTATTTGCCTTCCCACTCGGTTTGCTCCAGGATTTCGATGCCGTTGACGAGCTGTTTGATGATTTCCCGGCGCTCGCTGTCGCGTTCCTTGAGGATTTCAAAGCGCAATCCCGATGGAAAGATTATCCAATCGCTCTCAATGCTGGCTTCCTTGGGCAATTCCCGCTTGAAAATGTGCAGTAATTGATTATCCGCAGGATTGCGCAACAGGAACAATTTAGACGGCTTCACCTTCATCTTCCACGCTTCGCACAGCTGAATTGTTTCGTCTTTGATCCATAAGGGATATTGATTGATCATTTCCGAGGGGAAATCCTTTGTCGCCGCGCCGGGAAATCGCTGCTTGAATTGCTTCTTGGGGATATCCTCCACGACGTAGGCATATCTCATGTCGCCGCAGGCCGCTTCCTTCGCGTCCGGGTCGATATACACCGCCTTGGGATTCGGGAAGCGGCGGATGAACAATTCCTGCTCAAAGGATTCTTCCGACACATACCGTTTGCCCACGCCCCAGAAGCCGAAGCCGCGCTGGATGGCATTCTCGTACCCGGTGATATATGCCTGCAATCCACCCTTGCGCTCGATGGTACGGATAATGTCCGCCCGCAATTCGGCAGTCTTATCGTCGGCCCCTTCGCCCGCAGGGCTCAGCTTGATCGCCCGCTTGTTCTGCCGGACATCGTTGATGCGCTGATTGATGTACTGGCTCAATTCATCCAGCGACAGGCAAGGCCGCCCGCTCTCTTTCCGCATGCGCTTCTCCTCCGTAGGCCAAGGGTCGCCTATGACGTAGCGCATGTCCTCATCGCCGTCTTTGTATATGTCGCGCCAGCTATCGACGGCGTATTGGAAACCGTCCCGGATTTCCTTCAGATCGGATTCACTCATCGCGTGTTCCTTATGGCCTGATCATGTATCCTGAACGCTCCAGGAATTCCAGTAATGCAGGCGTCCCCTGAGATGCCGCGTACTGAAGCCCTGAATACACGTCCGACTCCATGAGGGTCTTAAGCATTTCCTTGGTGATGTACGGCTTGAGGTCTTCAGGAACGGCCTGCTCATAGACCGTGTTAAGCTGTTCTTCGCTCACCCCCTCGTTCCAATTCGCCGGAGCGGCTGCGGCCGGCTGCCCTGCGGATTCAGCCCCGCTCAGCCCCGCCTTCGCAAGCAGGTCATTGATGAAATTGCTCTGCCCGCTGAGCCAGGGTGGCGCCGCCACGTCCACGATCTCGCCGGCCAGGTTGCCTTTCTTCCAAACATTCTGGTCAGGGTTGAACCAGTATGATTCGTCCTCTCCCATATAAGGGCCGCCGGATGCGTTATAATACTGGAGTTGACCTCCGCCGAACTCCCGGGCCATGAAAGGCAGCTGCATCCACGGCAAGTAATTCTCTTCCCGCACAGGCTCTGTCGTGCCTCCAGTCTTCCATTGCCATGCAGCCGGGTCGTACCAGTAGGATTGCTCGTCGACTCCTGGCTTGAATTGCTGTCCCGCCTCGTTCCAATACGTCGTTCGGCCAGTGGGAACGCCGCCATAGCCTATATCGCCGTATCCCATGCCGGGCTGCTGCCAGCTCTTCGCGGCAGTCCGCGGGGATTGCAGGAGGGCTGCGAGCGTCAATGCCCCGGGCTGGTACTGCTGCTCCATCACTTCCTGAGCTGTCGGCTGCGCTTGCTGCGGGTTGGCCGCGATGAAATCCTGCACGGTAGGGTACAGCGGCGTTTTCTGCTCTTGCGGCGGAGTCGGCTCTCTTTGCGTCGCTGGAGGATATCCAACCGGATTCACACCGGGCTGCGCGGTCTCCGGGATGAACGGCCCCATTTCAACCGGTGATCCCGTTCTTATGCCTTGGGCCGTTGTTTGCGAGGGTGCCGCAGGAATGGGCGGAATCTGTGCGCCCCTGCTCTCGTTAGCCTTGGCGATTGCCTCTTGCGTGCCCTGGATTTGCTCCGGCTGCGTGTATGACTGCACCGTCGCGGGTTCCCTCATGCCGCTCATGTACATGTCCCACGGGATTTCGGGCAATCCTTGAGCGGCACGGTCCTTGTTCAGGGCTTTCCACCCGGCCTTCTCGCCCTCCAAAGCAGCTTGCATGGTTTGAGCTTGAGAGGCTACATAAGCATCCCAATCCGGGATATTCTCAGGGTGCGTGGCAGTAGGAACCCAATCCTCAAGCCAATACTGCGAAGTGTTTGGGCTGGATGCCATGAGCTGCTGATACGCTTGAACGCGCGCATCGTTGCTTGTGGGCCAGTTAGTCATAATCCCTCCAGTCGTACCCGCCTTTCTTGAACTCGCCCCTTTTCATCTTCCGCTGCCGCTTGTTCTTTGTGGCGTAGAAAACCTGCTCGCCCTTCTTTTCGCCGTATTCCTCGATCATCGCCCGATGAGCCTTTGCTGCCGATCCCGACTCGCCGCCGAATTGCTTGTCATAGTTTGATAGTGGCATGCTTTTCTAACTCCATTGCCCTTGATAGGACTCGTAAAAATAGGGCGGATATATACCTTGATGCTGCGGTTCCGGGGCTGGCTTCTGAGGCTTTACTCCTAGCGCCATAGTGCGGAATGCGTCGGCGCCGTTCGACGCCCAATCGTGGACCGGCTCGCGTTTGACTTCCCCGCCCGCCCCGAGAGGCTTCCACCGGTAATGTCTGAGCGCGTGGAGGCCGTCTGCGGTCTTCTGCCCATCGAACCAGCACAGCGACATGATCATCCGGGCCGCATTTATCCCGTCGATAATGCTGAGTTTCGGGACAATCTGCACATTCCACCCAGCGGAGCGCATCATTTCCTCGATGCTACGGCCGGTCCGTAAATCATGGGCTTTCGCGTCATGAGGCAGATAGGCGGTCCCGTAGACGTAATGGCGCGCTTGTAGTTCCTGCAAGTAATCATTTAGGCTGCGTCCGCTGTCTTCCAGATAGTCGATGACTCTGTATTGGAACGGTTCGGGCTGCACGAACCAGATAGCGGTCTGATCTCCAAATCCAAGATCCCAGAAGGTCAACACGGGTTGCTGCGGGTTGTATGGAACGCTGGTAATGCGTTGCCCAATTTCCACCGCGCGCAATTCCCGGGCATATACGGCGCCCTCGATGGTCTGAATGCACGCGCCCCCGTAAACATGCTCGTAGTCTTCCGGCGCCGTGGCTCGCATGTGTTCAATTTTCTGGCGCGCGGTCTCGGTGAGCCAGATATTATCTTCCCAGCCGGTCTGCACCACTACGGCGCCAGGAGGCGGATTAGTAATCCAATACCGGTAGGTATAATCGGATTCAAGCTCCGGGTTGAAGGAGACCCATATTTCGCTCCCCTCCTTGCGGATAGTCGGAAGCAAGATTTCCCAGCTGGCTTTACTTACCTGGGCCGCCTCTTCCACCCAAGCCCGGTCAAAACCTTCATACGACTTAATCAGCCGCGCATTGTGCCGCAGCCCCGCGTAGGCGAATTCAGATCCGTTGATGCCCTTTATACCCGAACGTTGCACATCAAAATGCCCCTCCAAGCCGAGTAATTGAATCTGATCTGAAAGAAGCTGGTGAACGCTGTCATCCATGGACAACATGGTTTCCCGGCAGCATAGCGTCCGTATAGGTTTCAGCGTGGCGTCGATGAGCAGTTGCCGCGCAATGCCCCACGATTTCAGGCCCATCCGGCCGCCATACAGAACTTTATACGGGTGGGGTTCGGTGAGAAATTGCAGCTTTTTGTGGACCTCAATTCGGGCTGTTTTGCCCATGGTGGTCATCTCCGACAATCACAACCTCGATGCGCTCCACGATATTGCCCCCGTCCGGCCCGGTGAGCTCCTTACGATCCTTGAATTTGTCCGGTCGCGCAGCCTTAAGCATGAAGATCAGAAGAGTATCGCTGTAGCGGCGAATGGTGCCGCATTGCACCCCCTGATAAA
>CAZDMR010000094.1:0-9589 GCA_964506795.1 uncultured Acidobacteriota bacterium
TAGGGGACTTTTCCATTGAGCCCCCGACCCGGATTATTCATGAGGATTCATAGCGAGGCGGCGCAGACAAGCGTGGATGCAAGGCGCGCCGTGGACATGCCTGGATCCGGCACCGCAAAAAGCTTCATGAACAGCCCGGGTTAAGGGCGGGGAGAGAAAATTATGGCTGATGCTAAAAGTGAAAAAGAAGAAGTCCGCGCCAAGGAGGCTGAAGCGGAAGAGCCTTCGCTCATCGAACAGATTCTCCACCAGACGAAAATGAAGCCCACCGATTTCGGATATGACGTGGCGCGCAAGGGGGTGGAGGCCTTCATTTCCGAAATGCTGCGGCCTTCCCGCGCGCAGGAGCGCGTGGAGCGCAGGCTGGTGGATGAAATGATCGCCGAAGTGGACCGCAAGCTTTCTCTGCAATTGGACGAAATCCTTCATCACAAGGATCTCCAGCGGATGGAATCCGCGTGGCGGTCTCTCAAGATGCTTGTGGACAAAACGGACTTCCGCGAAAACAACAGGATAGAAATCCTGAATGTCTCGAAGGACGATCTGATCGAGGATTTCGACACCGCCCCCGAGATCACCAAATCGGGATTATATAAGATCGTATACACCGCGGAATACGGGCAGTTCGGGGGAAAGCCGTACGGCTCCATTATCGGCAATTACGATTTCGGCCCTGGCCCCCAGGATATGGCGCTGCTGCAGAAGATTGCCAGCGTGTCGGCCATGTCCCATGCGCCGTTCATCGCAGCGGCGAGTCCGAAATTCTTTTCCAAGGATGCGGTCAGCTTTTTATCGCTGCCGAATCTTAAGGACATCAAGGCGATCATGGAGGGGCCGGAATATATCAAATGGCGATCCTTCCGAGAATCGGAGGATTCCCGCTATGTGGGATTGACGATGCCGCGCTTCCTTCTCCGCCTGCCCTACGGCCCCGATTCCAATCCGGTCAAGTCCTTCAATTACGAGGAACGGGTATCGGCCGACCACGAACACTACCTGTGGGGCAACACGTCCTTCGCCTTTGCAAGCCGCCTGGCGGACAGTTTCTCCAAATACCGCTGGTGTCCGAACATCATCGGCCCCCGCAGCGGCGGAGCGGTTGATGATTTGCCGATGCATCAATTCGAGGCGATGGGCGAGATCCAGACCAAAATTCCTACCGAGGTCCTTATTTCCGAACGGCGCGAATACGAACTCGCGGAGGAGGGTTTTATCGCCCTGACCATGCGCAAGGACAGCGACAACGCCGCGTTTTTCTCGGCGAACTCCTGCCAGAAGCCGAAGACATTCGGAGTCAGCGCCGAGGGAAAGGCGGCGGAGACCAATTACAAGCTCGGGACGCAACTCCCCTACATATACATCATCAGCAGGCTGGCTCATTACATCAAGGTTCTGCAGCGCGAACAGATCGGGAGCTGGAAGGAGCGGGTGGATCTCGAGCGCGAACTGAACAAGTGGATTTCGCAGTACGTGGCGGATATGGAAGCGCCTTCGCCCAGCGTGCGCAGCAGGAAGCCTCTGCGACAGGCGGAAGTGAAAGTCGAGGATGTCGAGGGCGATCCCGGCTGGTATCGGGTCAGCATCAATGTCCGGCCCCATTTCAAATACATGGGCGCGTACTTTACCCTTGGGCTTGTGGGGAAACTCGACAAGAAATAAACGCCCGGCATCCGCGCCTCCTTAGCAGCCCTTAAAGCGGCGAATGCGGAACATCCGCATGGTCAAAATAATCCTCTATGTCCCGAGAACGAAGCATTCTGGAGCGTCTGGCGGATCGGCAGCGCGAGGTGTCCCGAACCACGCGGCAGGATGATGCCCGGTTGCTCTCGTCCGTCCTGGAGCACATCGGGAAAATGCTCAACACACGGCAAGGGAACGCGCCTGTCGCGCCGGACTACGGAATTCCGGACATAGTGGATCTGGTTCACTCCTTTCCGGAGTCGATCCGATTTATGGAACAAGCCATTCGCACCACCATTGAAAAATACGAGCCCCGGTTGTCCGGCGTGCGGGTCCGGCACGCACCGTTGGAGGATGAGGTATTCAGCTTGCACTTCGAGGTAACGGCCCTGCTTGTCCCATCCAGTTCCAAAACGCCGGTGCAGTTCGAAACCAGAGTGGACAATAACGGCGAAGTAACGGTTCGCCGATAGACATCCCAAATGTTCAATAAATATTATCAGGACGAACTGGCCTTCCTGCGGGAAATGGGCAAAGAATTTTCACAGGCGTGGCCCGATCTAGCGTACATGCTGGCTGAGCGCGGCAGCGATCCCGACGTGGAGCGGCTGCTTGAGGGATTTGCTTTCCTGGCCGGGCGCATTCGCCAGAAGCTGGACGATGAGTTTCCGGAAATCACGCATGGACTGTGGAATCTTCTATGGCCCCATTACCTGCGCCCCATTCCCAGCATGTCCATCCTCGAGTTCAAGGCGGTCACGGGCGCCTTGCGCGAAAAGGCTCATATTCCCCGGGGCACGGAAGTGGCGTCCGTGGCCGTCGAGGGGACGCGCTGCCGCTTTCAGACCTGTTACGGAGTGGACCTTTATCCGATGGAGATTGTGGACGCGGAAATCGAGGAGAAGGCGGGCGCGCCTGTAACCTTGCGCATCGAATTCCGGCTGGCCGAGGGCGTTCAGCTCAAGCAGATGGGAATGGATTCGCTGCGTTTGTATCTATGGGGAGATCCGGAGGTCGCCGCCCTTGTTTATCTCTGGATGTGCCGCAACCTGAAGGAAGTCGTTTTTCAGGGCTATCTGGAGGGCAGGCCCGGCCAGCAATTCACGCTTGCGCCCTCGTCGGTAACGCCGGCAGGATTCTCGGAAGACGAGGCTCTTCTGCCTTCACCGATGCAGTCCTTCGCCGGATTCCGCATGCTCCAGGAGTACTTTGCGCTGCCGGCAAAATATATGTTCCTGGACATCCGCGGACTGCGTCCGGCGGCGGCTATCGAAACCGGAGAAAAATTCGAGCTTCAGTTCCGATTCAATCCCGGGTTGCAGAAGATGCCGAAAGTGGCGGGGGAAAATTTTCGTCTCCACTGCACGCCGATAGTCAATTTGTTCGCGCACACGGCCGACCCTATCCGCCTGGAGCACGAAAGAGTGGAGTATCGGCTGCGGCCCGCATCGGTGGATGCCGCGCATTATGAGATTTATTCGATTGAAAAAGTCGTGGGTTGGGAGCAAGGCCGGACCCAGCCCAGGGAATATCTTTCCTTTTACGATTTCAAACACGACGCCGAGGGCGATCAGAAAGGCATTTTCTATCAGCCGCGGCTGCGCCCTTCGATTTCCAGCTCGGGCACCGAAATGTTCATCACCTTCGTATCCGAACAGGAGAAAAATATCATGCCGCCGGCCGAAACGGTTTCGGTCGATTTGATGTGCACGAACCGCAACCTGCCCGAGCAGCTCCGCATTAAAGATGTAAGCGAGGCTACGGCCGATTCTCCGGAGTTTGCCGCATTCGGCAACATTACCCGCGTCACGCCGTCCATCCGGCCCCCGTTGGACGAAGGGCTTCACTGGCGCCTCCTGTCGCACCTGGCGTTGAATTACCTCAGCCTTGCCGACGTGGCGGCGCTGCGGTCCGTCCTGGAACTGTATAATTTTCAGGCTTTGTACGACCGCCAGGCGGCGCGGTCCAACCAGCTGCGCCTGGATGCCGTTCAGGGAGTGCGTTCGGAGCCGATGGACTGGCTGCTGAAGGGAGTTCCGGTGCGGGGGACCTCCGTGGAACTGGACTTGGTGGAAACAAACTTTTCCGGCGAAGGCGATCTCTACCTGTTCGCTACGATCCTGAATGAACTGTTCGCCCTTTACGCCTCGTTGAATTCTTTCACAAGGCTGACGGTCCGTGGAGTGAAACACGGCGAGGTTTATCAATGGCCTCCGAGACTCGGAAATCAGATTTTAGCCTGATGCAGGCTTTGCTGGACAAGCCGCATAAATTTTCATTTTTCCAGCTGCTTCAATTGCTTCAGAGATATACGGGGGGAGCGCCGCTCGGCTCGAAAGGGCCGGCTTCCGAAGAGAGGGTGAGGGTTCGCCCGGCCGTTTCGCTGGCATTTCCTGCCGCGGATGTTCAGAGCGTTGAGATCGAGGAGCCGCCCGGTTCGGCGGCGCCGCGCTACCGCGTAACGACTTCCTTCATGGGATTGTATTCCTCCGATTCGCCGCTTCCTACTTTCTATGCCGAGGATTTCTTCTGGAAGGAGGACAATCAGGAAGCGGTGCGGGATTTTGTGGATATTTTCCACCACCGAGCCCTTTCGCTTTTATATCGCGCCTGGGGAAAATACAGACATGACATCCAGTTCCGCCACGAGGGAAACGATGAGATTTCCCGGCGGATTTATTCCATGATAGGACTCGGCACGGTTCCGCTGATCGGGATAACGGGCCTTCCATCGATCCGCCTGTTGCGCTATGCCGGGCTGATCACGCAAAAGCCCCACTCAGCCGCGGCGCTTGCGGGCATTTTAAGAGATTATTTTTCACTATCCGGCGTCAGCGTCGATCAATGCGTCGAGCGATGGGTTCCGATAAATCCATCCCAGCAGAACCGGCTTGGAGCAAGGAACTGTTCGCTGGGGCGGGACCTTAGCATCGGGGAGCGGGTGCGCGATTGCGGCGGCAAGTTCCGAGTAACCGTCGGACCTTTGCCCCTGGCGGATTTCCAGGGATTTTTCCCGGACGCCCCGAACTATGCTGCGATGATAAATCTTATCCGCTATTTTGCGACGGACCGCCTGGATTTCGACATCAAGGTTGTGCTGCGGGCGGGGGAAATCCCGCCTCTGCGCCTTTCGAGCAGCTCCCCCCTGCGTTTGGGATGGACCAGCTGCCTCCCGAACCCGGGGTGCGATGCGGCCGTCATCCACCCCCAACCCAGAACTCAATTCTTACAATCCCTGTCTCAAAAGCCCGCATCCTCGGCAAAACGGCCCGCGAGACGGGAGAATCGAGGTTAATAATGATAGGCGTTGAAATAAAACCTCTTTTGCGCCGGTTGAATCGTTATTGCACGCGCGCGCTTGAAGGCGCTGCGGGCATTTGCGTCTCCCGGGGACATTACGAAGTCAGTGTGGAGCATTTCCTTCTGCAGATGGCGGAGGATCCCGGCGCGGATCTCCATCATATTCTGCGCCATTACGAAATCGAACCGGCCCATTTTCAAAAAGCCATGCAGCGCGCGGTGGAGGATTTCAAGAGCGGCAACGCCGGAAAACCGGTTTTTTCCCCGCTGTTGCTGGAATGGTTTCAGGACGGCTGGCTCATGGCTTCGCTCGAGCTCGGATTGGCGGAAATTCGCTCCGGAGTTCTGGCGGCGGCGCTCGTGGATCGCCCCTCGCGTTACTCCAGCGGCGGCTTTGTCGACATGCTCGACAAGATCTCAAAAGAGGACCTGCGCAAGAACCTGCTCGCGATTGTGGAACCGTCATCGGAAACCGCGCGCGCCATGGGAGCGGCCCCGGAGGGGGCTGAGGCTCCGGGCGCGCGGCGGGCGGACGGCGAATCGGCGCTGGCCCGTTTTACGATGGATTTCACCGGCCGCGCGCGGGCGGGCGAGATAGACCCGGTTTTCGGACGGGACCGGGAAATCCGGCAGATGATCGATATCCTGGCACGGCGCCGCAAGAAC
This sequence comes from uncultured Acidobacteriota bacterium, assembly GCA_964506795.1. GTDB lineage: Bacteria > Acidobacteriota > UBA6911 > UBA6911 > UBA6911 > UBA6911. The sequence continues at coordinate 5,647 of CAZDMR010000094.1, forward strand.
AATCCTATCGTGGTGGGGGAAGCCGGCGTGGGAAAAACCGCCGTTGTGGAGGGCCTTGCGCTGAAGATAGTCCAAGGCGATGTCCCTTCCATCCTCGAAGGCGTCGAACTCCTCGGATTGGACCTTGGCCTCCTCCAGGCAGGCGCCGGAGTCAAAGGGGAATTCGAAAACCGGCTCAAGGCGGTGATCAGCGAGGTCAAGGAATCGCCCAAGCCGATTGTTCTTTTCATTGACGAGGCGCATACCATCATCGGCGCCGGCGCATCGGCCGGGGGCGGCGATGCCGCAAACCTGCTCAAACCCGCGCTGGCGCGCGGGGAACTGAGGACCGTTGCCGCGACGACCTGGTCGGAGTACAAGAAATATTTTGAGAAAGATGCGGCTCTTGCGCGCCGCTTTCAGCTCGTGAAGCTGGACGAACCGAGCGAGGAGGACACCGTTCTGATGCTGCGGGGATTGCGCGAGAAGTATGAGGCATCCCACAAAATCAGGATTCTCGACGAGGCGGTGGTCGAGGCCGTGAAGCTTTCCAGCCGCTATATTTCGGGCCGGCAGCTGCCGGACAAGGCCGTGGACTTGCTGGATACGTGCTCGGCGCGCGTACGCATCGGCCTGTCTTCCCGCCCCAGCGAGCTGGAAGACGCCTCGCGTCGGATTCAGACGCTCCAGCGGGAGCTGGACGCGCTCGAACGCGACCGGACAGCGGGCGTATCGGTGGAGGCCGCGAGAATCGACGAACTGAAGGCAAAGATCGAGAACGCCCGGAAGGAAGCGGCGGATCTGGAAACCCGCTGGCTGCGGGAAAAGGAAGCGGTGGACCGGGTGCTGGCCCTGAGAGCCGCAATCGAGGGGGCGGAGGCTCCGGCTCCGCCGGCTGAAAATCCCGGGGAAGCGAAAGCAGGCGCCGCTGCGGCTGAGCCGGCCGAGGCCGCAGCGTCCGGGGCGGATGCCGGGACGGCCAAAAACGATCTGGAGCCGGCGCTGGCCGCGTTGAGGGAAGTGCAGGGGAAGTCGCCCTTTATTCCTATCGAAGTGAACGGCGAAATCATCGCGCGCGTGGTATCGGATTGGACCGGCATCCCTCTGGGCAAGATGGTGCGCGATGAATCTCAGACCATCCTGCGGTTCGACGAACGTCTGCGCGAGCGCATCAAGGGACAGGACCATGCGATTGAAGCCCTCGCCCGGGGGATTCGAGCAGCCAAAGCCGGCCTGCAGAATCCGCGCACTCCGATAGGGGTGTTTCTCTTCGTGGGGCCCAGCGGCGTGGGAAAAACCGAAAGCGGGCTCGGACTGGCGGATCTTCTTTTCGGCGGCGAACGCTTCATGGTGACGATCAACATGTCCGAATTTCAGGAAAAACACACGGTATCCCGCCTGATAGGATCTCCTCCGGGCTACGTCGGCTATGGAGAAGGAGGAGTCCTGACCGAGGCGGTGCGCCAGCGGCCCTATAGCGTGGTGCTTCTGGACGAAGTCGAAAAGGCGGATCCCGAAGTGCTGAATCTCTTTTACCAAGTGTTCGACAAGGGAATGCTTTCCGACGGAGAAGGACGGGTGGTGGATTTCAAAAACACCGTGATCATCCTGACGAGCAATCTGGCCTCGGACACTATCGTTTCCATGTGCGGCGGGCCGGTGAAGCCGGAAATTGACGAAATTATGGGCGCCATCCGCCCGGCCCTGATCAAGCATTTCAAGCCGGCGCTGCTGGGCCGCATGACCGTCGTGCCCTTCTACCCGATTTCCATGGAGGCCATGAAAGAGATTGTTTCTTTGAAACTGGGCCAGGTCGGCAAACGGCTGATGGAAAGCCATCGGATGAAGTTTGATTATGATCCGGCCGTGGTGGAATTGATTTCGCAGCGGTGCACCGAGGTGGAATCCGGCGCCCGCAATATCGACCACATTATCAACGGAACGCTCCTGCCGATGATGTCCACGCAGATATTGGAAAGGATGGGAACCGGATCTCTGACGGATTCGCTCCGGGTGGAACTGGACGCCGAAAATAATTTCCAGCTCCAGTTCTGATGCTTGGAATTAATCAAACGCGGATTCCCGCCGGCCGAAACCGGCGTGCGTCGGCGAAGACCCTTGGGTGTCCGCGGTCAAATATTCTGATAAAAACAGAGGATTGAATCATGAATCGTCGCTTGGGAATGGAGGCGGACTTTTTTTTTGAAGCGGGACCGTATAGCAGCGAGGACCTCAAAGTCATAAAGTTTGAAGGAAGGGAATCGTTTTCGACGCCGTTTCATTTCCAGGTGGAATTGGCGATGGAGGAGGTCGAACCCGATTTCGACGCCATTTTGGGGCAGCCCGCGCTGTTGACTATTGAAGGATCCGAAGGGACGCGGCACGTAAGCGGAATTGTAAGCAAATTCGAACAAGCCGGCGAACCCACGCGGCTGATCCAGTACAGAGCCGATCTGGTTCCGAAAATCTGGCTTTTGGGCCTGCGGCACAAGTCCAGAATTTTTCAGGATATGTCGGTGTCCGACATCATTAAAAAGGTGCTGACCGACGCCAAGGTCCCGTCCAATGAATTCCAGTTCAAGACGAAGAAAAAATATTCAGAAAGGGAGTATTGCGTCCAATATCGGGAATCGGACCTTGCGTTTATTTCGCGGCTCATGGAAGAAGAAGGAATTTATTATTGGTTCAAGCATTCCAAGAACGGCCATCTATTGGTCATGGGGGATGCAGCCTCGGCGCATACTCCAATCGAAGGGGACGCCAATTTGATATTCCATTCGGTGACGGGAGAAGAGCCGGAATTCGAACATATTTACAGGTTCCGATATGCCCAACAGGTCCGGCCCGGCGGGGTGGAGCTGCGCGACTTCGATTTCAGGAAGCCGAAGCTTGATCTCACCGCCGGCAAAGCGGCGGACAGGGACACGGACCTTCAAATCTATGATTATCCCGGCGAATACTTTCAGCCTTCCGAAGGGACGGCGCTCAGCGAAGTGCGCCTCGAGGAACTGCAGGCCTCCCGCAAGGTGGGTGAAGGCAAAAGCAACTGCAGGCGGCTGCTCCCCGGCTACAAATTCACCATGGAGCAGCACGCGCGCAAGGATTTTAACCGAGAATACCTGCTGACAAGCGTTTTTCACACGGGATCTCAGATCCAGGCGCTGAAAGAAGCCGCCGGCGCTACCCAGGCAAACGAGTACCGCGCGGATTTCTCCTGCATCCCTTCGGATCTTCAGTATCGGCCTGCGCGCGCGACTCCGCGGCCCCTCATAAACGGTTCGCAGACGGCTATTGTCACTGGTCCCAAGGGAGAGGAAATCTATCCGGACGAGCATGGCCGCGTCAAAGTGCAGTTTCACTGGGACCGCGAAGGCAAACGGGACGAGAAAAGCTCGTGCTGGATCCGCGTAAGCCAGACCTGGGCAGGCCCGAGCTGGGGCGCCATCATCATTCCCCGCATCGGCCAGGAAGTCGTTGTCCAATTCCTGGAAGGCGATCCCGACCGCCCCATTATTACCGGGACAGTCTATAACGGCGACAACCGGCCGCCCTTCGCCCTGCCCGGAGGGAAATCCCAGGCGGGCTTCAAATCCAACAGCACTCTCGGCGGCGGGGGTTACAATGAATTCATTCTGGACGATACGAAGGGGAGGGAGCTGATTCGCGTCCACGGCCAGTACGACCAGGACACCACCATTGAGCACGACCTGAGAGAGCATGTTCACAATAACCGAAGCCGCGACGTCGGCAGCAACGAGAAGATCCAGATCGGCGTGAATCAGGATTATTCCATAGGGAAAAACCAGACCGGGACTGTCGGCGCGGACAAATCCATCACGGTCGGCGCCAACCACAGCGAAAACATCGGCGCTAACATGAGTATCAATGTGGGATCGAACTTGACGGAAACAGTTGCGCTGAACTACGCCGAAACCGTGGGAGCCGCGATGGAGCTTACGGTGGG
>CAZDMR010000095.1:0-9530 GCA_964506795.1 uncultured Acidobacteriota bacterium
ACTTTCACCCACCGGTGATCTGCGCCGTTGGGGCGCACTGAATAATCCGGGTTAAATACATCCGCAGTTTGTGCCATGATAAAAATATGTCCATTATCCAACTACTGAAAGGGAAATTGGGCGAACCGGCAAAAGATTCATCCGAAACGGATACGGTTCGCAAAATAATCCAGGCGCTGGATCAACTGGAGCCTAAACGCGCAAAATTTATCGCCGCGTTCGCCTACTTGTTGAGCCGCGCAGCCAGAGCGGATTTGAATATCAGCCCGGAAGAGACGCGGGTTATGGAACGAATTGTCGCGGAGCATGCAGGATTGCCGAAAGAACAGGCTGTCATCGTCATTCAACTGGCCAAAACCCAGAATGTGCTGTTCGGAGGAACGGAGAATTACCTGGTAAGCCGCGAGTTCAATGCCGTCGCCGGTCATGAGGAGAAAATGCGCTTACTGGATTGCCTTTATGCGGTAGCCTCCGCGGATCAATCGATTTCCACCATCGAAGACAACGAAATAAGCCAGATTGCCGACGAGCTGCGAATTGAACACCGTGATTTTATATCCGTCCGATCCAAATATCGGGATGATCTTGCGGTTCTAAAAAAGTCGTGATTTGTCCGTTTCGCGGGGCCGCCACGCTGGATTGGGTGGACGGCGGAAGCGGTTTGCAAATCAAAGGTGGAATAACGGAAGCATCGGCCCGGCTTTGGCGCGGCAGGATTTGAGGCCGAGAGCGGACGGTCGCGCGTGATTGACATCGATCCATTGTCGAGTCATACTGCGCAAGGAAAATGAAAGGGCCCATGTTTTTTCTCAGTTCGCGGCGGGCCTTTGTGAAAGAACCGATTGGATTTTGCGTGAGTTTGAACATGGCGCAATTTCCAAGGAACCTGATGTTTTGTTATGGCAGAGACACGCACACACCATCCCCTTATGCGAAATCGGAAAAAAAATGCAGTCCCCCTATCCAATCTCCGTCCTTCGGATGCGGTTAAAACCGTAGTCAATCATCCCAAGCGTCTGGAAGAGCTCCTGGGAATGCTCGAAGATAAGGATCGCACTGTTCGGGGAAGGGCCGCTGCAACTCTGGCCAGACTTTCGGAATTGCATCCAGCGCGCCTCGTCCATGTAATCGCAAAACTCAAATTGTCTCTTCCGGATGAATCCGCATACGTCCGTTGGCACCTCGTCTATGCGTTGGGTCGATTGGGGACGCGATTTCCTTCGCAATCGCGAGATTTTTTAAATGAAGTCGTGGCGCGCCTCGAAGACGACAACCGTATTGTGCGGGTATTCGCATGCAAGGCCTTGGGGCAAGTCGCGGCTCGAAAGCCCGTGATCATCGAAGAGATATTTGCAGAGCATCAAAAAGAGATTCCTGCCTCCCTTCTTCCTATCCTTCGCACCGTCAAAACCAAAAAGCGCCTTTAACCCGGATGATTCATGAAGCTTCTATTGCGGCGGCAGCCGGAGGCAAATGAAATGCTGAAGGCGGAACGCAGGAAGGGAGATTTATGAATGCTTTAACAGCACATAGACCGCCCCCACGCCTCCGTCGCGCGATGGAGCCGAAGCATAAGCCACAACATAGCGCGACATTCGGCGGGTCGTAAGAAAACGCTGCAGGCTTTCTTTTAGAGCTGCCTTGTCCGTCAGAGAATTAATTCCGCGTCCATGGATGATCTTAATGCAGCACGAATGAAACCGGGACATTCGGCGGATATACTCTTCAACGGCCAAACGCGCCTCCATACGATTGAAACCGTGAAGATCCAGCTGGCCTTGTATTGAATAAAGACCGCTTCGCAGATTCGGCAGAAAACGCTTGCCGGCGGATCCGATCCATCCTTCTATATATTCGGGATGGTCGAGAATATCAGCCGGAGACTGCTCTTGAAGGGATTCCTTCATCAGTCTTAAATTCTCCTCGTCGACATTGATTCCGGGAGCCGGGGGCTGGTCGATGCAACGATGGCGCGCGTGACGCCAGGAAGCACGGTTCACTCCCACCATGGACTGCATGAAAAGCTGCCGATCTGCTGATTCGGGAGCAGGGTTGCGATGCGAGGACGCTCTGTCCTCGCAATCATGGAGTGGAATGTCCACGGGATTCAAACGCCGCTTTGGCTGAATGCCTGCTTCCTTCAGCAGGCTTTGCAGCTGGCAAAAGGACCGAACGGTTGCACGATGGCTTTTTGCGGACATCTAGACTCCGTACAACGTCAGAACCCGGCGCAAAAAAACTTATTTAAATATCCCACGGATGGAAGAGCTCTTTCAAGCCGCAAAAAGAAAAGGGAATCGCGGGAGGTTCCTGGCGCCGCGCCATCTTGACTTTTTTAAAACATTTAAATACTTTACGTTTATTGATACGGGTAAAAGAAAGGAGCGGTTGCAAAAAAGACAGAATCAGCAAGGAGAATGTGATGATTACAATGACAGCGGAGGCCATTGCCAAGGTCAAATCTATCCTTGCGGAAAGAACCGATGAAGCAGGCATTAGAATAGCCATCATTGGGGGCGGCGCCAGCGGCTTCCAATACCAAATGACGGTGGAAAACGAAGCGCAAGAAGACGATAGAATTATTGATTTGGAAGGCATCAGGGTTTATGTAGATCCAAAATCCCTTTTATATTTAAACGGCACCGAGATTGACTATGTGGACGGCGGCAACGGATCCGGATTCAAATTTGACAGTCCGAACGCGCGTTTATGATGCGGAGGCAGGGGGATTGTCGAGAATGGATCGCGAAGAAGCCGCCGGATCCTGTATTTGACCTTGGTTAGGCATCCGCTGTTTTTCCCGCACTTTCTGTATTTCATTTCCCGAAGGCACCTGCATCAATACGCCGGGTTAAAAAACGCCAAATCGGCTTATTCTTCATTTTCGGACAGCTTTGGCGCGCTGATAGGGCTGAAATAGTTTACAATATTGCGTTCCGTTGAACTCCGGGATGCGTTCATAGAGCGCAGGGAAGGGAAATGGTACGGTTTCCTTAGATTGCCCGTCAAAGAGGCGCGTTCCGAGCGGTCGGCGCCGACGCATAGGGAATAGGCGCCTTTCCATAAAAATGCCGCGAGAAATTGCGGTTGAGAGGAAATAGTGTTTGCGAACAAAACAAGTAAAAACCGAATGACTCTTGCTGGGGTGAGGATAAATCCAAGAATCGGCGTCACTCCCGAAGAAAGGGCCGCTCCGCAGGAATGCCGGGCTGACTTAACCCTCTGGGGCGGTTTTGAGGCGGCGGCTTCCGCAGATCGCCTGGACAAGTCTATAGATTACTGCAGCGTTTTGGCCGCCGTGCAAAGGACGGCATGCGATAGGGACTATCATTTGTTGGAAGCTCTTGCTTATGAGATTGTTCGCGATGTATTGAAGAATTTTCCGATAAGCCGTGCTAACGTTAAATTGAGAAAACGGCCCTCAAGCCTGATGGGCAAATTGGATTTCGTAGAAGTGGAAGTTGAAAATTCGCGATGAAATGAAGTCCAACCTCTAGCGGCCCGTGGTGGAAATGCAAAAGGACGCGTTCCGAGCGCCGCAGGGCCAGATGCAAGGCGGCATGAGGATTCGCAGCGGGACGTCAAACGTTTGGATCCGCAGGCGCAGTGGCGGCACAGATAATCTGAATGAAGGAGCCGGATCGTTCGTGGTGCCTTGCGGGAATAGGGACCCGGCATCCATTAATTTGCGGCAGGTGAAAAAATCAAATGATCAACCTTAAATCGAAGCGAGAGATTCAAATCATGCGCGATGCCAGCCGCATCGTAGCAGATGTTCTGGAAGAATTGAGCCGCCGGTGCAAGCCCGGTATGTCAACCGCCGACCTGGATCAAGTAGCGGCCGAAAAAACCCGGAAGCACGGAGCGGTCGCTGCTTTTAAAGGATACCGCGGTTTCCCGGGCTCCATTTGCGTTTCCATTAATCAACAGGTTGTTCATGGAATTCCGAGCGACCGGCTTTTAAAAGAGGGCGATATCGTCGGACTGGATTTTGGAGTTCTTTATAAAGGATATTTCGGAGATTCGGCAATAACAGTGCCCGTAGGCGAAATTCCCGCCGATACGGAAAAATTGCTGCGAATTACAAAAGAATGCCTCTATTTGGGCATTGAACAGATGATTCCTGGAAACCATCTGTCGGATATTTCCCGCGCTATACAAGTGCACGCCGAGTCAAACGGATTCTCGCTGGTCAAAGAATTCGGGGGACACGGCATCGGTAAGAATTTGCATGAAGATCCCATGGTTCTCAATTATGTAGGCAACGGAAGGGGAATGAGACTCAAACCCGGCCTTGTTTTGGCCATTGAACCGATGGTGAATATGGGGACGGATCGAGTACAGATTCTCTCCGACGGATGGACTGTCGTTACGGCTGACGGGAAACCTTCCGCTCACTTTGAGCATACCGTTGCAATAACCGAAAACGGCCCTGAAATCCTCACAACATCGGCGTAGCCATTTACATGCTTTCCAAAATTCTTCCCTTGATGCGCTGTCCCGCCTGCTCAAGCAGCGAAATGCGCGCGGAATTGGGCGGCCTGACGTGCGGGAGCTGCAGATCGCGATTTCCCATAAGGAACGGAGTCCTTGATATGATGGGGGAAGATTCATCGGAAGTGATTACGCCGTTTCAAAGACTGATGCAAACGCCGCCGCTCGTTTCCGTTTACGAAAATTTGTGGCGCCGGATCGGATATTATTTGGCCAGTTCAAGATCCTTTTCCCGGGAAATGCAGACCGTGCTTAAAATCGGCGGCCAACGGGATGCCGGAATTGCGCTTGATTTGGCATGCGGCACCGGGATATTCACGCGCCCCATCGCAAAACAAATGGAGCTGGTTGTCGGGATGGATTTGTCTTGGCCGATGCTGAGATGCGCGCACCGGTTGGTGGAAAAAAATAGAATCCGAAATATCCTGCTGGTGCGGGCGACCGCATTAAAAATCCCTTTCGTAGACGGCGCCTTTTCCTATGTCAATTGCTGTGGAGCGCTGCATTTATTCTGGCAAACGGATACCGCCCTGAAAGAGATACGAAGAATTATCAGGCCGGGGGGAGGATTTTCGGTGCAAACCACAATACGGCCGAAACGCTCGGCAGGATTTGCCTATATCATGGAAAGATTTATTCGATTCGGATTCTTCAGCGAAAAGGAGCTTCGGGAAAAAATCGCCAGTGAAGGTTTTACTTTGGTGGAAAGCGAGCGTCATCGGATAAGCTTCACCTTTCTGGCACGGCGCAAATAGAGATGCGCTTCAATGCGCCGAGTAAACTTTGTTTTTAAAGATCTTTTGCAATATACGGTAGCGACCAAAAATCCGGGAGGAGCAAAAGCAATGCCAGTAAGAAAGATAAAAGAAGAAACCGAACTCTTTTACTCCTATCTGCGGCAGAATGGACTCAAAAAGACATATCAGAAAGATTTGATATTGGAGACTTTTCTTAATACCGAAGGGCACCTCAGCGTCGAGGATGTCTATTCGCTTGTAAAAAAAAGAGACAAGAAGGTTGGAATGGTTACGGTTTTTCGCACTCTTAAGTCTCTTGCGGCCTGCGGCCTGGCCAGAGAAATTGCATTAGGAGACGGACTGACCCGGTTTGAACACAGCTATCATCATCCTTACCATCACCACATCATTTGTACGGAATGTCATAAAGCCATTGAATTCGTCTGTCCGGAGTTGGAGAGAATTCAGAATGAAATTGTAGAAAAATATCATTTTCACCCGACCGTTCTCCGCTTTCAAGTATACGGCATTTGCAAAGATTGTTTCGAACACCGCAGGGTCGGCGAAACTCAAAAACACGATACGGAGCTTGCTTTTGCCCGCGATACTGTAAAAATGGCGCTGTATATGGAAAAGCTGTGCCTGCACTTTTACCAAAATTCGGCGCGGCGCAATCGGGATGCTGGAGGCGGAAGACTATTTGAACAGATGGTCCTGGAAGAAAAAGACCTTGTTGCGGACCTGAACGAAAAATTAAAGAACATCGTCGACATGGAAAGGGATCTGCAAAACGTGCCTCTTTTCCTGCACTTCAATGTGCATGAGATGGAGGCTCTTCTTCCCGATTTGTCAATATATGAGGCAACCGGCGAGCTCCAGCTTGACGCAATAATGTCCATGGAAACGGCTATGGGCCTTAACCGGCGGATTGTGGATTTTTTTAGGCAAACTGCTGATCGATTTGAGGATACCCTGGGAAAACAAATCCTTTTGGATTTTGCGGGCGTGAAGGAAGCGCAGATCAATCGTATTGAAGGCCGCAGGGAAGGAATGGCGACACAAGGCGGGAAAAATTAGAAAGACGCGGCAGTAGAAGCTTTCATGGATAGTCCGGGTTTATCCGCTTCAAAAAAGGCGGGACAACCACCACGGAGGTGATTTTGAATACGGAAACAGGCATCTATGATGCGGCGATACTGGGAAGCGGCCCGGGAGGCTATGTAGCGGCAATCAGAGGAAGCCAGCTGGGTCTTAAAATCGCGCTCATCGAAAAATACGGCAAGCTGGGAGGCACCTGCATGCACTGGGGATGTATTCCGACAAAAGCGCTTCTTCTGAATGCTCAGTTGTATCAAAGGATTCTGAAGGGGAAGGAATTTGGGATCCTGTATAAAGATTTGAGTTTGGATTTTCATCTTGTGCAGGCGCGGAAAAACAGAGTGGTCAAAAAGCTCTCGATGGGCATCGAATTCTTAATGAAGAAGAATAAAATCGACACTTTTCACGGGGTGGGAAAACTAAAGGATCCCGGAACCGTGCAGATTGAGGGGGAGAACGTCACGGAAATCCATGCGAAAAACATCCTCATCGCAACCGGAAGCATCCCGAAAATGCTGCCCGGTCTGGAAGCAGACGGCCGGAGCATACTTTCACACAAGGAAATTCTTGAACTGGAAGCCGTTCCAAAATCGCTGCTGATCATAGGAGCGGGCGCAGTAGGCATTGAGTTCGCTTCAATTTTTTCGGATTTCGGCTCTGATGTGACTGTAGTGGAAATGCTCCCGCGGATTCTGCCGTTTGAAGATGCGGAAATATCCGAAGAGATTCAAAGGCTTTTAACAAGGCGCCGGATTAAGTTTCTGACAAATTCGAAGCTGCAGGAAATAAAGAGCGACGGGGAAGCCGTTTATGCAAGGATTTCCGATGCAAAGGGTGAAACCAGGGATATCAAGGCTGAAAAGGCTCTCATCGCCGTTGGGAATTCGCCGGCAACCGGAGGGATTGGTCTCGAAAAACTCCATATGGCCCTGTCCCACGGATTTATCGTGACGGATAAAAATATGCAAACCAACATTCCTGGGGTCTATGCGATAGGAGATGTCGTTCCGACGAAGGCTCTGGCCCATCTTGCTTCGCGCGAAGGAAAGCTGGCCATGGAATTCATTGCCGACGGACGCGGCGAACCCATCAATTATGATCTTGTGCCCAACTGCACATACTGCCGCCCCGAGGTGGCGAGCGTCGGCCTGACGGAAATGGAGGCTGAGGAAAGGGAAATGGATGTCGCGACTTCAAAATTTCCGTTTGCCGCCGCCAGCAAGGCTACGGTCTTGGGTGAAAACGAAGGCTTCGTAAAGCTTGTTGCGGATAAAAAATCCGGGCTGCTTGTCGGAATCCACATGATCGGACCGCAGGTGACCGAGTTGATAACAGAGGGCACTGCTTTGATCGGCCTGAAGGCTACGGCTGCGGATGTTTCTCATCTGATTCATCCTCACCCGACAGTTTCAGAAGGCATTATGGAAGCGGCGCACGCACTCTACAACGGAGCCGCGATCAACATTTAGCGAAAAACGTGAGCGAAAAGCGAGACTGCCTGGTCCTATGGCAAGGACGTGTTGAATATTCTCGTGCGGTCCATACGCAGATGCAAATCTGTGAAATGAAGAAGCGCGGATTTGAAAAAGACGTGCTGTTATTGCTGGAGCATCCGCCGACCATTACGATGGGGAGACGCGGCAGGGCCGATCACCTGCTCGTAAAGGAAGAAATTTTGAGATCCCGCGGCATTGATTTCCAGAATTCCGACCGCGGCGGGGACATTACATTCCACGGGCCGGGCCAGCTTGTGGGGTATCCCATTTTGACTTTAGAGGGAAGGGAAAGAGATGTTCACGGCTACATGTGGACCCTCGAAGAATCTCTGATTCGGCTTCTCAGCCGATATGGCATACGCGCCACCAGGAATGCCGGCTTTACGGGAGTATGGACCCAAATGGGGAAGATAGCCGCCATGGGCGTCCATATTAGCCGTTGGATCACCCGCCACGGTTTTGCATTAAATGTAAATACGGATTTGTCCTACTACGATCTCATTGTTCCGTGCGGGATCGTAGGCAAAACTATAACCTCCATGCGCAAGCATCTGTTGCGCGAAATCGATTTGGGGGAATCGGCAATCCGTTACGTGGATGAATTCGGATCCGTTTTCAATCGAAATATGATCCGCACGGAAGAACAATCCCTGATGAAAACAATTTGGAAGCATTACGAAGAAACCGGGCAAACGGGGCCGGCGCCTTCTTCGAATAACCCGGGCTAATGGCAAGTCTTTATATAATCCTGAAAGACCGCTGCGCTAGGCGTCCAGGGATTGTGAAAGCGCTCCATCCTAAGGTAAATGCTTTTTATGATTAGCATTTTCTGTTCATCCCAGCCGCTTCGAGGGGAACAGGGCGTCAATTAATTTCACAAGAATAGCTTGAAAAACGGCCGGTTGATGGGTAAGGTAACAGCTTCATAAACCCTTTGGGGGGTTGTTTTTGTGCTTTTATGAAGCGAGCGAGTCATGATTTTCAATTTTTCGAGCGTCCTGCTGTTCTTTGTCATCGGACTTGTATTTCTCATTGTTACACTGTGGTTTTCCGGCCTGATCCGTGCCAAAGGACTGCCGGGGGCGGATAAATATATTCCCTATGAATGCGGGGAAGTGCCCGAGGGATCGGCATGGATCCGTTTCAATATCCGCTTTTATGTAGTTGCGCTGATCTTCATCATCTTCGATGTGGAAATAGTTTTTCTTCTGCCTTGGTCCGTTGTATTTAAAAGACTTGGAACATACGCCTTTATAGAGGGATTTGTCTTCATCGCCATTCTTGTTGTAGGTCTCGCCTATGTCTGGAAAAAAGGCGATCTGGACTGGGTAAAGTCGAGCGATTTGGATGCTATGAAGGATTCGGGAGAACCGCATGGGAGTGCTTGAAGGGAAATTTGAAGAAAACGTCTGCATCACAAGCCTTGACTGGCTTTTTAACTGGGCTCGATCTTCATCGCCTTGGCCTCTATCATTTGGATTGGCCTGTTGTGCGATTGAGATGATGGCGACGGGCGCATCCCGCTACGATATGGCTAGGTTTGGCGCAGAAGTGTTCCGCGGCAGTCCGCGGCAGGCGGACGTAATGATCGTAGCCGGAACGGTCACCTTGAAAATGGCTACGCGCATTAAGCGCCTGTATGAACAGATGGCGTCTCCCAAATATGTGATATCTATGGGAAGCTGTGCCAATAAAGGCGGGCCTT
>CAZDMR010000096.1:0-9327 GCA_964506795.1 uncultured Acidobacteriota bacterium
AGCTTATTGGCGGTGATATTTCAGCCGATTCCCAAGCGGGGACATTACGGCTCATTGCCGGGATGGATCTCCGCCCTATGCCCGTCATCGCTTCTCCGGCATGAAATCGGCGCCTTAGGGCAACCGACCGCCATAGATCGTGGCCGACTCCTGTCCATGATTGCGGCTCGAGTTCAAACCCGGCGCACCGTCCGCTTCCCGGCCGTTCTGCGTCGCGACCGCAACATTCCCGGCTCCAGCCGCAGATGCCCCGGAACGCACATTTGCCCTTGATAAAGCATTCCCCGCATCGGAATATATATTCCGCGGACATCACCTGCAGAACGAGCAGGCGGACCCCGTGCGGGTATGTGGTGGGGAATACAGATTTCGGAAGCGTCTTGAAGCAAATGGAACCGCTTTGGATTTCATTCGCTGCATGAATTTTTAATTTGCGGATTCTGTAAATCGTTCACGTTTGCCGCGGATGTTTATGGCGTGGAATAAATTTTTATACACAAGACTATGAAAATCTTAATCGCCGGAGGAGGGCAAACCGCTACTTTGGTAGCGACTCGCCTTATACGCGAAGGGAATGAAGTTGTCATCGTCGAACAGGACCCTGAGCGCTGCGAGAAGCTGGAAGAGATGCTGGACGCCAAGATCATCCAGGGAAATGCCGCCAGCATCGGCGCTTTGCGAAAAGCGGGCATTGGCGACGCCGATATGCTGATTGCGCTGACAAGCGTGGACCAGATCAACATCTTATTCTGCCTGATCGCTTCGGTGGAATCCCGCGCCAAATTCAGGATATCGCGGCTGCGCACCCATGAGGTTGAGCAGTGGAGAAACATCTACATGCATGCGGGCATCCCGTTCGATTTGATTATCCATCCCGAAACGGACATTGCGGAACGCATCCTGCGGGTGGTTCACCTCCCGGGCGTTTCGGACATTCTGGATTTTGCCGAAGGCCGCGTGAAGCTTTTCGGCATGAGCCTCGACGACGGCAACTGGTTGGCCAACAAGCGCATTGAGGAATTGGATTCCGGCAGAATGCACAGGCATGGACTCATCGCGATGATTTTCCGGGGCTCTCAGGCCATTATCCCCCACGGAGGCGAAGTGCTGCTGCCGGGGGATCATATTTACTTCGTGACCAGGGCGGAGGATTTGCAGGCCGCATACAACTTCATGGGGATTAAATCCCAGGAATCCCTCGAACGGGTTTTCATCGTGGGGGGCAAGCAGGTGGGAATCGAGGTCGCGCAGCAGCTGGAAGAAAGCGGCGTCCCCGTTAAGCTCTTCGAACAGGACGAGGAACGCTGCGATTTTATCTCGCGGATTCTCAAAAAATCCATCGTGATCCACGCCGACGGAACCGATGAAGCGACCCTGATGGAAGCTAATATTGAAGGCGTAAGCGCCTTCCTTGCATTAACGGGCCACGACGAAGACAATATCATGGCCTCGCTCCTGGCGCGCAAACTGGGAGCGCAGAAGGTCATCGCCTTGGTCAATCGGCTTAATTATCTGCCGATGGTGCAACGGCTTGGAATTACGACAACCGTAAGTCCGCGCTTGACGGCGGTGGATAGGATTTTGCGCTTCGTCCGCAAAGGGCGCGTGATTTCAGTCACCTCTTTTCGGGAAGAGGAGGCGGAATCGATTGAGCTGATTGCCACATCGCGCTCAAAGGTCGTCGGCAAAAAGCTCAAGGATCTGCGGCTGCCGCGTGAATGCATCATCGGAGCCATAAGCAGGCCCGACGGAGAAGTGATCGTGCCTCGGGGGGACGATTCTATCCAAGCCGGAGACCGCGTGATTTTCCTTGCGCTCGAGGGGGCTGTTCCGACGCTGGAATCCTGTTTTTTGACCGAACCTCGGAGCTGACAACCGCCGTGATTCATTGGACCACCCTGCTGCATATTCTCGGCTTGTTTTTGATTGCGCTGGCCGGCACTATGCTCATGCCTTTGCTTTACGGGCTTTGGGCGGGCGAAAACGTTCTTCCTTTGATTTACGCCGTTGCCGTCACCGCCGCGGCGGGCTTGCTGCTCTTCAGGTTTACCGGACATCCCAAAAACGATTTATCGCCGCGCGAGGCGGTCCTCCTGGTCTTTGCGGTATGGCTGTCATCGAGCGCATTCGGCTGTCTCCCCTTCTATCTGTCTCCGTATTTCCCAAGCCTGACGGACGCATTCTTCGAAGCCATGTCGGGCTTCACAACCACGGGCGCCACGGTTCTTGCGGATGTGGAGGTGCTGCCCCAGAGCCTGCAGCTATGGCGCTGCTTTTCACACTGGCTGGGAGGAATGGGCATTGTCCTTTTGGGGATCGCCGTCCTCCCCCTTGTGGGCATCGGAGGCATGCCGCTTTACAGGGCGGAATTTTCCGGCGCCAAATCCGAAAAACTCAAGCCCCGAATCGCTGAAACGGCGTTGGCGCTATGGAAGATTTATTTCGCGCTGACGCTGGCGGAATATTTGGCCCTTCGCTTGGCGGGCATGGAAAGGTTCGACGCTGTTTGCCACACTTTTTCCACACTGGCGACCGGCGGCTTCTCGACGCGCACGGCCAGCATCGCCGCTTTTAACAGCGTCGCCATAGAATCCGTCATTATTGTATTCATGTTGCTCGCCGGCATAAATTTTACCCTGCATTACCGGCTTTGGGTGGAACGCCGCCCGAAAAGCATGTTTTCCGATATAGAACTGCGTTTTTATTTGCTTATCGTTATTGCGGCCACGGGAGCTGTTTTGCTGGATCTGATCCTGAAGGAGGGGATTGCCCCCGGGACGGCCTTGCGGAGTTCTTTATTCCAAGTCTGCTCCATCATGACGACAACCGGGTTCACCACGGCTGATTTTGAATCCTGGGGTCCGTTTCCACAGCTCATTCTGCTCGCGCTTATGTTCATCGGCGGCTGCACGGGGTCCACCGCGGGCGGAATGAAATCATCCCGCATCCTCCTTCTGCTTAGAGTTGTCGGGCGCGAATTCAAACGCATAGTGGAGCGGAGGGGAATATTTACCGTTCGTCTCGGCTCCCAGACCTTTCCGGAACACACTATTCAGAACCTTCTGAGCCTCGTATATGTTGCATTCCTCACCAATTTTATCGCCTGTCTGCTGTTGGCGGTTTCCGGCGTGGATGTCCTGACCAGTATTACCGCGGTTGCGGCCAGCATGTTTAACATCGGGCCCGGATTGGGGAGCGTCGGGCCCGCCGAACATTACGGAAATCTCCCGGCGCTGGCGAAATGGGTCCTGAGCACCTGCATGCTGGCCGGCCGTTTGGAATTCTATACGGTGCTGATTATCTTCGTGCCCGCATTCTGGCGGCGGTGACTAGGCTCTCCAACACCTGAACTGACAGCTCGATCCCTGTAACAATCCTGCAATCGCCGGCATCATCGACCGCCGCAAACGACAAACCCGCGAAACGATTCCGTCGTCATGTGCTATATTAATAAAATAAAAAATTGCGGCGGCTTTTTTCTTCTTCGGGATCTGAGCCGTTGTGCCGCTCAACTTGCCCGGTAAGCGGAGGTCAGTCCTATGACTAAAAATAAAAAATATGTTTTGATTGCTATCGGAATCCTAATCGCTGCTGGCGCCGCGTTTTATTATTTTTATTTGATGCCTCCTTCGCAGGAAGGAACGCCGGAGGCCGTGAATCAGCAACGCTCCGCCTCTGAAGAAGGTCCAGAAGGAGCATCCGAATCCGATGTCGAGCCGATTGAGATTGAATTGGATAAAAGCGATGAGGTGGTGCGAAAGCTCGTGGGAGAACTATCCTCCCATCCCGAATTGGCTCGCTGGCTGGTGACGGATCATTTGATCCGAAAATTCGTGTCCGCAGTGGATGTCATCGCGATGGGCGGCAATCCCGCCCGAGATATGCGCAGCATCAAGATCACGGGCGATTTTCCAGTCGCCGAGGAAGACGGAAGGATATTTCTCAATCCGGAAGGATACTCCCGTTATGACCCCATAGCCAATATCATCGCTTCCTTGGATGCCGAAGGATGCGCGAAGCTCTACAGACAGCTGCGCCTGCCCATCCAGCAGGCCTACAAGGAACTGGGCTATCCCAAGCAAGATTTTAACGAGACATTAAAAAAAGCCGTTGTGAAGCTGATCGAAACTCCCACAGTGGAGCGCAGGATGTACCTTGAAAAAGCCGTAATCACATACAAATTTACGGATCCCGAGCTCGAAAACCTGGACCCGGCCCAGAAAAATCTGCTCCGCATGGGGCCCGACAATATGCGCGCCGTCCAGGGCAAGCTTCGGGAAATAGCGCAAATTCTGGGATTCCTGCCTTAAAAACAAATCGGGCACGCGCGTTATTTTAAATCATCCATTTGCGGGAGTTTCAATGCCTCGGGATGGTCCAGAGGGCGGATCGTAAGATCGCCGGCGAGACGCTGCTCCAGAATATAACATTTGCCGGGCAGCAGCTTTATATAAACAGCCTGCCCGTGCGCCGCCCGCACGCCGCGGCTTTCGGCCAATTTAGTATTGTTGGCCATTTCCCAGAAATCCTTCCATAGCATTTCCGCAAACCGCGTCGGTTCCCTGTCGGTGGAATAAACGGCCGGTGGATTCCCCGGAGCGTCTATCGGGAATCCATCCTCCGGTTTCTGCTTCTCGCTAAAAACCCTGCGGAAAAAGATAATTGCTTTTTTAGATAAATGAGATTGAAGGACTTCGTCGTCCAGTGGGAGAGTTTCAAGCGGGATGTAGGAATCCTCGAACTTGATCACCAACGTGTCAAAATAAGCGATATCCCCCGCAATGGTGAATTTCTGCTCGGGGGCGACAGATTTTCCCTCATCGTTAACCTCCGTGAAGCGGAAGGTGGTCGTCAGCGGATCGCCTCCCTGATCCGTTACGAGGACTTCGGCTATCCGTCTATCCCTCGTCAACTCGGAAACGATCCGCCGGAGGTTTTCTATCAGCCGTTCGCGCTCCCGCCTGGGCTCAAGATAAAGCTCATTTACGGTGTAGACGCCGGCGACGATTACGGCAATGACAACAACAATCTTCAACAGAAATCCAATCCGTCTAAAACCGGTTTTCGTTCCACTCATATTTAATTTGGCGAAGTTTGACCGCCCCCTAGCAAATATACCAATCGGAGCGAATTTCACCAAACCCTGGAATGAGTTTGGTGAAATTCGTGAAATCCGGCGCCGATTTAAAGAAAAGAAAAGCCGCCCGCTTTAGAAATTCAAACGAAATGACTCTGCCTTCTCAAATAATAGATTTGCCGGTAAACCGCAACGGTTCACACTGTCTTATTGCAGATGATGGGTTATTAGGCACAGCTTTATCCCATTGCAGCGGAACGAGCGGTCCAAAAAGCCGACCCAGCTGCTCGCTCCGCTACTGATAGCCGTAATTATGGCTAAGGGCCCAATCTTTTGGTGAAGATAACGTTGATAGTGTTTCCTTCGGGCCTCAGTTTGGCGCCCATTTCTCTCATGTACCTGATCGATGCGGTAAATCCTAATTTGGGGATAGGAAATGTTATCTCCGGTCCGACAGCGGCTACGCGTTCTTTCTCCCCGCGCGGGGTAGCGCTGCCGCCAAGATCGTTTGACGTGGTCTGCGCCTGGATATATCCGGCCAATCCAAGGTCTATATTTTTGCGTACGGTTTTTGCCAGCCCCCATTCCAATGTCCAGAACTGGCCTGGCGTCACCCGGGCATCCTTATTTTCCTGGTTAAATTCATAGCGGTTAAGGGCTGAAATGGACCAGGTTTTCCCCTTATCGGGATAGATCGTGACCCCACCGGTAAGCATATGGGTCCAAAATCCTTTTCCCGGTGACACAGCGTCGGTCACGCTGAAATCGCCGGTAGGCGCCCAGAATCCGTAGCCGAAGGCAAAATCAAATTGATTGAGGTGCCAGGAAAGGGTTATGGGCTCGACAAAAATATCAGCAACACCCAACCTGCTTTTTCCGATTGTGGACATATCCAGATCCGTATAGGCAAACGGCACAATGATGTCGGCGCCATAATAGCCGCCCAGCAGTTTGTATCGGGTAATCCATATCAGGCGCGGCGCCTGCACATTGGCAAAAAGATCGAACGAAGGCGGACCCTCTTTGTAGTAATCCGAAAAATAGATGTAATTGTAGTCCCTAAAGTAGACGCCGGGAGGAGGCAGAGACGATCCCTTGACCCCTTCCACACCGGCCGGATAATGCGTCTGTGCGGGAAGAAGGCCGGCTATTGCCAACA
This sequence comes from uncultured Acidobacteriota bacterium, assembly GCA_964506795.1. GTDB lineage: Bacteria > Acidobacteriota > UBA6911 > UBA6911 > UBA6911 > UBA6911. Next base: position 6,237 of record CAZDMR010000096.1, read on the forward strand.
GTCCACATAACAAAGCGATTCGCAGAGAATACAGTTTCATTTTCCTCTCCATGACAGGCAATGAATGGTTTGTTTCTTTTGTCGCGAGAGTCGCAAAATGCCGAAAACCGACAGATGCTACTTCATATTGGCCTGTGTTATCAATCCCAAATGGTCAAAAAGCAAAGGCGGGGGGGAGCAATATACCGCGAGGGTTATATTTCAAAGTCGATTGCCGGGCCAGAATTGCAAGCGTCAATTCGTGAACACTTGCGCCTCTCAAGTAGAAAGCGCCGGAAAATTTTCGGCTCAAGCCGCATGCCCATAATGGCTCCGGCGAAATGCATTGATTCAATCATCTGCATTAAAATTTTCCCATAATCAATTTCAATCGGCCGCTACTCCGAAGCCGGCGGGGAGGGAATGTCGCCCTGAACAACGCGCCGTTTGAATTTCCAAACGCCGTTTTCGCGGACAAAGGCATCTTTATAGGTCGCGAGCATAACGGCTTCGGGCTGATTGTCTTTGCCAGGGACAATAAAAATACCTTTGCTCAGGGCTGTGGCTTGGTCGCCGTTCACACGAATCGTTTCATTGGCGAACAGGTGGAAATTCGGGGATTTCACGCCCGTCGGATTTTTTTCAAAGACATCCTTCAGAAAATGGGCGATGGCTTCAGGCCCTTTGATTGCATTGCTCTGACCACCGCCGACATACTCGGCGTCACGCTCAAAAAGCTTCGAAAAGCCGTCAAAATCTCTTGCGTCAAGGTTAAGTCCGTAATCGAGAAGCAGCTGCCGGATTTCCTCCCGGTCCTCCAATACCTGTACCCGTCTCTGCATTGCATCGTTGTGAGTATCGACCGCTTCGGTCGAGCAGGCAGTGAATCCAAGGACCGATAATGCCGTCACGGCAAAAATGGCCGCCGTATGTTTTGCCGTTTTAATAAGCGCCAATTTGGCCCGACACAGCCTTGAGTTGATGCGAAGAATCTTTCTTTTATAAGCCGGTATGGACATTTTTACACTCCTTTCCCCCTATTAAACAGCAATTGGACGATTGCGTGCCACCTTTCTTTGCCGTTGGCCATGCGGCAAGCACTGCGCCCGGGGTCTCTAATGCTATTTATATATAGCAGGTCGAATTGTATCTAAAATAGACTGTGCATATAATACGCACAGGGTGTTCTGTTTTCCAAACCGGATCACCCGCACAATCAACAGGTGTTGGGATTCTTACGGCAGTTTATCCGTCAAAGGAACAAACGGATTCATGGGCGGCTAATTCGCCTATGACTGAAAACACCCACTTTCATAAGAACCCTGAAAAGTGCCCCATGGATAAAGCAGCGCCTACTTTGAAAGACAAATTAGTCCGGCTGGACCAGGAATTCCCATTTGTGGCAGATACAAACGCATCCCGCGTTTTCAGCGCCGTGCGAAGGATGAAAGCGGAAAAGGATACGGGCGTTCCAATCCAGTACCGTACAGGCTTTGTCATTTCAACAAAGACAGGCAAGCGTGCAAACGAAATGACCCAGCGGGAATGGGAAGACTTTTATAAAGACATGTGCGACGACCTGAAACGGCAATATCCGCAGGAATACCGGCGTTTGTTTCCGGGCCGAAAAGGCTAGCCACAATGAAACGACCGACTCGTTTCGTATGTAGCTCTGCGCCACGGTTAATAACCGAATCGTTGTGTAACCCGCGGATTACGAATTCGGAGTCGGTCGTTTCATTGTGACTAGCCAGCCTTCGGTTATGCTTCAAAAGTTCTGCAAAGAGAAGAACGAAGCGTTACGGAAGATTGCATGAAGGGATTAAGAAATAGGAAGCACGACAAATAAGGGGCTATGCCAAAACGCTTCCCTCCGGGGCAATAAATGCGGATTTTCTTGTGCGGCGGCGACCCAATTTCGTATTGGGAGGAAAAGACGTATAGCCGCTCTAGAGGGTTGCTGTGGGGGTAGGGATTCCGCTCCCTCCCCCACAATTCTCTCGCATGAAAGGATTAGCCAGACCAAATTGCAAAACTTGACACATACTTTTTGGGGGCACACCCTGTCGTGAAATCAGAATCTCAAATTTTCAGGAGGAAGGCTACATCGATCTTTAGATAATGTTTCAATCATATACTGTACACACCACTTAGCCGGCAGGCTGCGAGAAAGGGCGCGCGAAATTGCATTAAAATCGCATTGCATGCCACATTTCCAGATTCCGTTTTCATTGTCCGATGTAAAATCTCAGTTTAATCCTTATCTTTAGGTTATGAGGAGCTTCAATGATCCTGACGCAAAACGAAATTCTTCAAGCGGTACGCACGGGCAACATTGTTATTGATCCCTTCGAGGAGCAAGCGTTGGATGCAGCTTCATACGACATGACTTTGTATCATCAGATCCGAGTATTTATTGAAGGACTTAACGAGATTGATTTGATGGAAATGTCCCAAAACGTCAATATGCTTATGGAAATCACGCGCATCGTCGAAATTCCCGCTGAGAGCTACTATCTGCTGAAACCGGGGGAATTGGTGCTGGGCATGACCGTCGAGAAACTCACTTTGCCTCCGAACATTGCAGGATCCCTGGAAGGGCGAAGCCGCTTTGCCCGTATGGGACTGATGGTGCATGTCACAGCCAGCTTTCTGCAGCCGGGTCTCCGAAACACGCGACAAGTCTTCGAAATATTCAATGCGAGCCGTAATGCCATAAAGCTCCGGTCGGGGGTGAGGATCGCCCAGGTTGTTTTCGAGCGGTGCGAAGGGATGGCGACATATGCGGGTGTTTTCGCAAATCAACGCGAATTTTAGATCCATCGGGATTTTAATCCGAACGTCTTATCTTTCCGCACAGCTTGCAACCTATATCGTAACCGGTAAGCAGGGTACATCTACCGATGTCTTCCAGGATGCAATAAGCTGGAAGCATGAAAATAAAAAGAATTCCGCAGCATCGAGAAACCGCAGAGCAGCGGTTGCAAATGGTTGAGCAATTCCGTCAGAGCGGGCTTACCCGCAGAGCATTTTGCCGGCAGTATGGGGTGCCGCCGGCAACGCTGAGCTGGTGGTTAAAAAAAACAAAGCGTGTTTCAAATGCTCCCAAACG
>CAZDMR010000097.1:0-1531 GCA_964506795.1 uncultured Acidobacteriota bacterium
TCGCTCGAGCCGTTATCGACGATAATAATTTCGTAATTTTTATAATCCTGATTGCCAATGGAAGCAAGACACGCAGGCAGAGTTGCCTCGCTGTTGCAGGTTGCGATGATAACGGACACCAAGCCTTTATCCAAGAGCACCTCGAACAAAGCCGTTCTAACTCAAAAGAAACCGGGCCATGGGCTTCACCCTTGATATGCCGCTAAAAAGCAGCGGGTTATGCAAGCCGGAAGCCGGGAGTCCGAATGACTGGTGCATAGCTATTGAGCAGCTTAATGGTTCCATGTTTTTGTTTCTGCTATTAACGCGAACAAAATTCCCGCAGTGCAGCGGAAAAGTTTCTAATCCGTCAAGAAACTTCGATATTATATAGCAACGTGGTTGAAAATTATCAACAAAAACTAAATTATTATCAGTTTTTCTCAGATTGGAAGAAACATTATTGGAAATTAACGGGTGGCTTCGATGCCGATCTCAATCCACGTCCGGAGGATTTGAAACACAATAGTCGCGGGCGCATTAAAAGCCTCATCAATCGGTGTTAAGAACCGTATGCTACGGCCCGTTGGATTGCGTCCCAGAAGCCGGGGAAGCTGACGTCGGCGCACTCGGCGTCGTGAATACGCGTCTCCCCGCGGGCCGCTAGAGCCGCTACCGCAAAGGCCATTGCGATGCGATGATCGTTCAGGGTATGGATATCGGCGCCATGAAGCGGGCGGCCTCCCGGTATGATGAGGCCGTCCGGTTTCTCCACGGCTTCCGATCCCATCGCGTTCAGATTGGATACCAGCGCCGATATCCTGTCGCTTTCTTTTACCCGCAGTTCTTTCGCGTCGGAGATTTCAAGGCCGCCCGCGGTGCGCGCTCCAAGCACCGAGAGGATGGGGATCTCGTCAATCAGCGAGGCGGTCTCGGCGCCTCGGATGGGAGGCAGCTTCTTTTTAAGCAGTTCCGCGTTGTGTCGCACCCGCAAGTCTCCCCGAGGTTCTCCCGAGATTTCGGACTCGTTTTCTATTGTGAGATCGACGCCTGCGCGCGAGAGATAATTGATGAGCTCGCGGCGCCTGCTGTTCAAACCTACGCCGGGAAGCAATAGGTTGGAATGGGGAACCAAAGCGGCGGCCACGATAAAAAAAGCGGCCCCCGATAAATCGCCGGGCACCGACAGCTCCTGAGCCTGTAACGCGGGATCGGGATCCACTTCAATCCAGTTGCCGGCTATTCGAACCGTGCCGCCGAATTCTTTGAGCGCGATTTCGGTATGGTCCCGCGTGGGAATAACTTCCTCGACGGCCGTGATTCCTTCTCCGTACATGCCGGCAAGAAGGACGCAGGACTTTACCTGCGCGCTGGCGACCGGAAGCGGGTACCGTATGCCCTTCAGGCGGCCTCCGCGGATGCGGAGCGGCGGCAGTTCCCGCTCCCTGGATTCGATGGCGGCGCCCATGAGTTCGAGGGGTTTCATAATTCTTCCCATGGGGCGGTTACGCAAGGACGAGTCGCCCGTGATTGTAGATTCAAAAGGGTGGCC
>CAZDMR010000097.1:1541-4060 GCA_964506795.1 uncultured Acidobacteriota bacterium
GGCCAGGATGCCTGAAAGGAGTCGGATCGTCGTTCCGCTGTTTCCCGCATCCAAAACGCTTTCCGGAGCTCGCAGCCCCCTCAGGCCACGGCCTTGGATTTCAACGGTGTCGCCCGATTCCCGCACCGAGACGCCGAGGGCGCGCAGGCATTCGAGGGTGCTGTGGCAGTCGCGGCTGGCCGCAAAGTGCCGGATCACCGACGTGCCTTCGGCAAGAGCCGCAAGCATCGCGTAGCGATGGGAGATTGATTTGTCTCCGGGCAATTGTATTGTCCCGGAAAGCAACTTGGCGGAATCAAGCGTTTGAATCATCGGAATGCTCAATTGGGGCCAGAAATTCCAACGCCGTTTTTTTCAGCTTCATTACCTGGTCGCGGAGAACGGCCGCTTTTTCAAACTCGAATTCCTTGGCGGCTTTGCGCATCTCCTCTTCCAGACGCTGAATCTCGGGCTCCAATTCCTCGGCGGAATGATACTCCACTACTTCTTCGCTTACGGCCGGCACTTCGTAATAATCCGCTTCGTAAATGCGGGCCATTTCAGGATCGAGAGGCTTAATGATGGATTGGGGCGTGATGTTGTTTTCCTCGTTGTAGCGCTCCTGCACCTCGCGCCGGCGGTTGGTTTCTTCCATAGCTTCTTTCATGGATTTTGTGACGACATCGGCATATAAAATCGCCTTCCCGTTGATATGCCGGGCCGCGCGCCCCATGGTTTGGATCAGGGAAGTCGTGGAGCGGAGGAATCCTTCTTTATCGGCGTCCAAAACAGCCACAAGCGAAACCTCGGGCAGGTCCAGTCCTTCGCGCAGGAGGTTGATTCCTATAAGCGCATCGAATTCCCCCGCGCGCAGGGAGCGCAGGATTTTTATCCGGTCCAGTGTTTCTATCTCCGAATGCAGATAGCGCACTCGCATGCCCAGTTCCGTGTAGTATTCGGCAAGTTCCTCGGCCATGCGCTTTGTCAAAGTCGTGACCAGTACCCGCTCGTTGCGCTCGGCGCGCGCGCGGATTTCCTCCATGAGATCGTCGACCTGGCCCGCGACGGGACGCACCTCAATGACGGGGTCGGTGAGGCCGGTGGGCCGCACGATCTGTTCCACCACGACGCCTCCGGATTTCGCCAGCTCGTATGGGCCCGGCGTCGCCGAAACGTAGATCCCCTGCCGCAGCCTGCCTTCGAATTCGGCGAAATTCAGCGGGCGGTTGTCCAGCGCCGAAGGAAGGCGGAAGCCGTATTTTACCAGGATCTCTTTCCTGGACCGGTCTCCGAAATACATGCCGCGCACCTGCGGGATGGTGGCGTGGCTTTCGTCGATAAAGAGCAGCCAATCGGCGGGCATGTAGTCGAGCAGAGTGGGCGGCGGTTCTCCCTCCTTCCTTCCCGTCAGATGGCGGGAATAGTTTTCGATGCCGCGGCAATAGCCCATGGCCCTCAACATCTCGAGGTCGAACGTCGTCCTCTGGTACAGCCGCCTGGCTTCCATCTCTTTGTCTTCCTGTTCCAGGCGGGCGCGCCACTGGTCCAGTTCCTCGCTGATGCTGTCTATGGCGCGCAGGAGCTGATCATGCGGCTGGACATAGTGGGATTTGGGATAGATAGGGACGCGGTCGTGGCTTTTCAGGACTCGGCCCGTGACCGGATCGATCTGCGACAGGGAATCGATTTCGTCGCCGAACATCTCAATGCGGATGGCGTAATCTTCATAAGTGGGGAGCACCTCCACCACGTCTCCGCGCACGCGGAAGAACCCGCGCCCCAATTCGTATTCCTCCCGCGAGTACTGCATTTCAACCAGGCGTCTCAATATTTCGTCGCGCGAAATCCGCTGCCCTTTTTCAAGAAAAAGCAGCATCCCGTAATAGGCCTCCGGGGAGCCAAGCCCGTAGATGCAGGAAACACTGGCGACGATGATGCAGTCGCGGCGCTCAAACAGGGAGCGTGTTGCGCTATGGCGCAGCCGGTCGATTTCGTCGTTAATCAGGGCGTCTTTCTCTATATAGGTGTCCGTCGCCGCGATGTAGGCCTCCGGCTGGTAGTAATCATAGTAGGACACGAAATATTCGACCGCGTTTCCGGGGAAAAACGATTTGAACTCCCGGTAGAGCTGGGCGGCCAGAGTCTTGTTGTGCGCAAGGACGAGAGAGGGACGCTGGAGCGCTTCGATCACCTTGGCCATGGTGTAAGTTTTGCCGGAGCCGGTGACTCCGAGCAGCACCTGGTGCTTTTCTCCGGCATTCACTCCCCGCACAAGCTGTTCTATGGCTTCGGCCTGGTTGCCGCGCGGCTGGAATGAGGTGCTGATCTCAAATCGGGAATTATGCATGAGAGCCTTCCCGTATGAGATTCCCGAATAATCAAGATTTTTCTCGTCGGACTTTTTTCTTGCCATAATCGCGCCGCATAAAACTTTTATTATACATCCCCTTTTGCATCCTTCGAGTCTGCTGTTCTTCGGGGTATAGTTAAACGGTTATTCACTCCGTTTCGAGAATTTGGTTTGGGTTAAAAGAGAGAAG
>CAZDMR010000097.1:4160-9299 GCA_964506795.1 uncultured Acidobacteriota bacterium
AGAAGAAAGAAGCAAGAAGTCAGAAGCCAGGGGCATTAGGCGTTCACGGGCGTATCCCTCAAGCGCTCGGGTGTCTGTATGAAAGCTTTCCATTTGAGTGAGGAATCATGAAGCCCGAGCGACAAAAAGCGAGTACGTTTCGAGATCTGATGGTGTGGCGCAAATCACACGAATTTGTGCTTGAGATTTATCGATTAACGTCGACGTTGCCTAAGAGCGAAATATACAGTTTAGCACAGCAAATGAGACGAGCGGCCGTTTCCATCCCCGCCAATATAGCCGAAGGGTTTACACGCCGCGGCAAAACGGACAAAGCGCGCTTCATGAACATTGCAGAGAGCTCGCTTGAAGAAAGTCGCTACTATTTGATCTTGGTTAAAGATTTGGGATATGGCCAGACGGATCAACTTATGAACGCATTGGAAGAAGTCAGTCGTCTTCTGAGCGGCTATGCACGAGCCATTCTGGCTCCTGACTTCTGGCTTCCATATCCCGCGGTTTTTTAGCGGGATATCAAGGGCGAAGCCCTTGCGTGGTTAGATTGAGACAAAGGACGGTAACGTGGCGATCGACAAAAGCCGCATCCGCAATTTTTCCGTCATCGCGCACATCGATCACGGCAAATCGACCCTGGCCGACCGCCTGCTCGAAAGAACGGGCGCCCTGACGCAGCGGGAAATGGCGGCGCAGGTGCTGGATGCGATGGATTTGGAGCGCGAGCGGGGAATCACCATCAAGGCCCATTCGGTGCGGCTGAATTACCGCGCCAAGGATGGGGAGGACTATGTGCTGAACCTGATCGATACGCCGGGGCATGTTGATTTTTCCTATGAGGTCTCCAGGAGCCTTTCGGCGTGCGAAGGAGCGCTGTTGATCGTAGACGCGTCCCAGGGGGTGGAGGCGCAAACACTGGCCAATACCTACCTGGCCTTGGATCATAACCTGGAGATCATTCCCGTAATCAACAAGATTGATTTGCCGAGTGCGGAGATTCCTCGGGTCCGGGACCAGATCGAAAACATCATCGGCCTCGATGCCAAGGACGCCATTCTGGCCAGCGCAAAGGAGGGGATCGGCACCGAGGAGATCCTTGAGGCCATCGTGCACCGGTTGCCTCCTCCGCAGGGAGATTACGAACGGCCGCTCAAGGCGCTGATATTCGATTCCTGGTTCGACTCCTACCGGGGCGTTATCGTGCTTGCGCGCGTCATCGACGGAACGCTCCGCAAGGGACAGCAGATCCGCATGGTGAACACCCGCCAGGTGTTTACCGTTGAGCAGGTGGGAGTGATTACGCCGAAGTACACCGAAGTAGAAAGCCTGACAGTGGGAGAAGTAGGGTTCGTAATCCCCAACATCAAACGGGTTGCCGATGTAAAGATCGGGGACACCATAACGGACAATGCGCGGCCGACGGACCAACCTTTCCCAGGATTTCAGGAAACCAAGCCCATGGTATTCGCGGGGCTTTACCCAACGAACAATGCGGATTACGAAGCGCTGCGCGATGCGCTTTCAAAACTGCAGCTGAACGATTCCGCCTTTTTCTACGAACCGGATACCTCCGGCGCCCTGGGATTCGGATTCCGCTGCGGTTTTCTTGGGCTGCTTCACATGGAGATCGTACAGGAGCGCCTCGAACGCGAGTTTAATCTCTCCTTGATTACCACCGCCCCGGGGGTGCGTTACCGGGTTACCACCCGGAAGGGCGATGTCCTTGAGATTCACAACCCGTCCAAGCTTCCGGAACCGAATGAAATCGAAAAATTCGAAGAACCCATCATCACGACCACCATCCTCAGCAATGACGATTACGTGGGCGCGATACTCAAGCTGGCGGAGGAAAAACGCGGAATCCAAAAGGGATTTGAATACGTCACGAAAAACCGGGTGCTCCTTACCTACGAACTCCCTTTGAACGAAATCGTCCTTGATTTCTATGACCGCTTGAAATCGGTCTCGAGAGGGTACGCGTCGGTGGACTATCGTTTTTGCGGGTACCGGGAGTCGCGCCTGGTCCGCCTGGACATCCTGGTAGGGGGCGAGCCGGTCGACGCGCTTTCCCTGATTGTCCATCAGGACGCGGCGGCGGACCGCGGAAGGGCGCTTGCCCGGAAGATGAAAGAGCTGATTCCGCGCCAGATGTTCGAAGTCGTCATTCAGGCGGCCATCGGAAGCAAAATCATTGCCCGGGAAGTGGTCCGCGCCATGCGGAAAAATGTTCTGGCGAAATGCTACGGTGGAGACATTACCCGCAAGAGGAAGCTCCTGGAGAAGCAAAAGGAAGGCAAAAAAAGGATGAAGCGGCTGGGCAAGGTCGAGATTCCGCAGGAGGCGTTTCTGGCGATCTTAAAGGTCGATTAGCGGCAATCGAGCGCGCACGGGCTGCCAGGAGCCCGGTGCCGGAGGAAGAATCCGGAATCGCCTTTGAATACGCATTCAGCGGACCGCTGAATTAAAATAAGGCCTTATATTTTTTTGTGTTTCGGGATAATTTAATCCGGTTGAATCGATAAAAACGGATCCATGAAAAATCCAGATATAACGGCATCGGCGAATTCTGCCGATTATAAAAGTATCCCCCAGGAGAATTAAGACATATGAAAGCTGAGAATCTCCGTAGTTTGCTCGGTCACGAAGGCAAAGGAATTACCGGATGTCTGTTGTTCATCGTTCTGATAGCCGTGGCGATCATGCTGGCGGTGCGGCTCGGCCCGGTCTATTATGCGAATTACAATCTGGAGCAAGATGTAAAAACCGAGGCAAGCCGCGCCGGCGCCCATTTTCTAAATGACGAGACGATCATTCGCGATATAAGGGACATGGCCAGAAAGAATGAGATCGAGCTTAAAAGGGACAACATCAAGATAAAGCGCTTTGCAGGCCAAGTGCACATTACCGTCAATTACAGCGTGCCGATAGATCTTGTTTTTTATAAATACAACATGGATTTTGAAATCGAGACCTCCAGCTTCGTCGGCGCGCTCTAACCCCTTCCCTCAGCGCGGCTGCAGCCCCTTCCCGGGAATCCGGCATCTGGTATACTTATTTTTGGGGACAGAGACGGATGGGCAAAGGGAAATGGATTGGGCGTTTACCGAAATTTTTCACGGCGTTGCTGCCGCTGATACCGGTTTTTCTTTTTGCCGCGACCTGTTCGCCTAAAATAGTCCGGACTCCCATTCCGCCGGAAGATGTCATAAAAGCCAACGCGTTATCCCAGGAAGGGGATAGTTTCTTTGAAAAGGAAGATTACTATGCCGCCCTGATCAAATACCTCCAGGCAAGCCAGTTGAATCCGTATAACGAATATATCGTCAACCGCGTCGGCATCACTTTCTCACAACTGAAGTTTTTCGAGGAAGCCAAGGAAGCCTTCGAACGAACATTGCTGCTGAATCCGTCTTTTTCTTACGCCATCAATAACCTTGGATCGGTCTTTTTCGCTCAAAAGAATTTCAAAAAGGCGGAAAAGCATTTTAAAAAAGCCATTCAATTAAAGGAGGATGAAGCTTCCTTCCATCTAAACCTGGGATCCGTCTATCTGGAGAAAAAGAAAGCCGATAAGGCCATTGCGGAATGGCGGAGAGCACTCGCTTTGGACAAAGACATATTCTCCAGAAACAGCGCCGTTAATTTGGCCAGCGGGGGCCGGAGCTCCCCCATGGAAAGAAGCTATTTCATAGCCCGCCTTTACGCGTCCGAGGGCAAAGTGGAATCCGCAATCGCGAGCCTGAAGCAGGCGTTCACCCTCGGATTCTCAAATATAGAAGAGATAACAAAACAGCGGGATTTTGATCCCATCCGCAACGACCAGCGTTTTGTTGAATTCGTCGAAAATCTTTCCCTTTTGATCAAACTGCGGTCCAACACGGGGCTGCCGGCAAATACATCCATGATGGTGCCGAGCGGTCAGCCGTAGGGACGCCGTTGCGCATTCCTGCCGTCAAGAAGAGATTTCCACCAGCCATGCCGCGAGCAAGGGAATCATGATTTCGTGGTGGCCCGTGATCGCGATGCCCCGGCCTCCGTTTTTTACGGGTCTCTTAAGCACGTTTTCCGTGGGGCGATAGTGCTGGATAAAATCCAGGTTGGCGGTGGTGAAGTCTTGAAGCGCCTGGCCGCTGTTGCGGACCAGCGTGATGCATTTTAGGAAAACCTCGGGAAGAGTCACGGCGGAACCGCAGTTAAGATACACGCCGCCTTCGTGGAGCCCTTCAATCAAGCGGGCAAGGATTAGGAAATCCCGGTGCGAACCTTCTCCGACGGCCGCCGGCGAAATATTCGGATGGTTATGGATGATATCGGTTCCGATTGTCACATGGACCGTCACGGGGATATTCCGCGCATAAGCCTGCAGAAACAGGCTGTAGGAAGCGAAGGCCGGTTTTTGATTCGCCAGATAGCGCCCCAGAGATTCGCCGATGCCCAACCCGTCGGCTACGCCGTCCTTGATAGCCTGGTTGATCCCGTGCCCGGTTTCTTCCGCCATGCCGAATGCTCCGGTTTGGAGCTGCGCTTCCACATCTTCGCTTGTGGATCCCGTAAGGGCTATTTCAAAATCGTGGATCAGACCGGATCCGTTCATGGCCAGCGCCGTAACCAAGCCCCGGTCCATCAGGTCTATTAAAATAGGAGAGAGCCCGGTTTTGATGACGTGGCCGCCTATCCCCCAGATTATGGATTTCTTTTTGCCGCGGGCTTCAACGACCGCATGCGCCAGTTCCTTAAGGTCTTTGGCTGCCAAAATTCCGGGAAGGCCCTGCAGGAATTCTGAAACAGATCCGCCTTTTTCATGGGGATGTCCGAAGGAGTCCGCCGAGACTTTGCTCGCGCGGCTCGCAAGCGGGTAGGTTCGCACGTTCTTGAGATCGTAGGGGCGCACTCGATACTTGGACATGGGCCGCTATCCTTTCGGATCTTCTTCCGCAAGCGCGCACAGGATGTGGCCGATCATGATGTGGACTTCCTGAATGCGGGCGGAGGACGCGTGCGGAACGTTCAGGTGAAAGCGGACCCGCGCGCCGAGCGCTCCGCCGTCCCTGCCGGTCAGGCCGACGGTGACCATGCCGATTTCCTCGGCTGCTTCCGCACCCAGCAGCACATTCGGGGAATTGCCGCTGGTTGAAATGGCGACGG
>CAZDMR010000098.1:0-8948 GCA_964506795.1 uncultured Acidobacteriota bacterium
GCAATGAAAAAACTGCGATGATTCCCGCGCATGCTTTAAGCTCGCTTATTTAAGGGCTAGATGCAGCTTTTACACCGAGCAGCGGCATATTGGATGCATAAACATCCTTGACCAGTTTCAGCAGCATCGCGTCCTGATAGCTTTCAATCGACTTTTGATCGGGCCGCATTAAAATGAGTATCGGCAGAATTTCCTGCCACGGGGTCATTTTCATTTTCGCACGAGATATTAACTCGAAGGCGCTGAGGTTCAAAAGTTCAAAGAAAAGTCGGCTGCGAACGCATCCCCTGCAGGATTGCAAGCTATAACCTCGACATGGGGCGGCGGATTCCAGCTCATTGATTGGTCCAGTCTAAACGGAACCCTGACAGCTGCCAGGACGGGAATCCGAACGCCATGATTCATGAGTGTCGGGCTGTTGCTCCATTGTTTTACTGCGGCTGCAGCGGTGTCGTTGAAAAGCGGATGCCCTTTCACCACCCTTATATCGGTTACGTCGCCATCCTCTGTTTGGATTTGTTTATAGGGCGGGATTAACCGCCTCGGTCAGTTGATGAGGTCTTCGCGGCAGCGAATGACCTGATATTCCATGATTCGGCTGGTTACAACCTGGTTGCCGAATTCCAGGTGCAGGCCGCACGCGGCCAGGATGTCCCACTTGATCGCGCGGCCGCCCCAGGTGCAGCCATTGATCGAAACTGTTGAGGGAGAGAGTCCGTGGTTGTCAAACCAGCCGCCCGAAACGGAATAGAGGCCTTCCTGCAGCACTTGGATGGAGTAGGTTGAATTCCTTGTAGTGACCAGCAACCGATCTCCCAGTTGCAGGTCGTCCTTGAACACGGCGTTCAACTTGTCCGTATGGTCGACAATAGCGCCCAAGGTGCGGTATTGGACGCCGGTCTGTTCCATCTCTGACATTCGTTCCTTTGTTTCCAATCGAGCCAGGTTTCGATTATACCGATTTTTGTTGGTTGAGAAAAACGTTCCAATTGCAGCATCCGAAATTTAGAGACCGGCGAGAATGCGAACCGCGCGCTATAAAGAATGATTCCAGCAGCCACCTGTTTCATGGAACAGCCCGCAGCCGCAAGCAAATTGGTGAGGGCATGACCCTGCCGTGCCAGCCTTCAGCGTTATCGGCCGGCTTTCATTTTTGAGCCAATTTAGTGAAACGAAGGTAAGTTGGAACTGGGTGGTGGGAATAAGCCCGGAATTCACTGAAGCCTCACATCTATTTCTTTTCTATGCTTGCCGGTTCAATTTTGTTACATTAGCCGTATCTATTTGATCCAAAATTCAATGCATTGAACCGGCCTACGACTTAGAGGAAGTGCTCCCGATGATCGGCACGACACTGGGGCACTATCAAGTCGGTGAACCGCTTGATCGCGGAGGTACGGGCGAAGTTTACGTGGTTGACGACTTCAATCTGGACCGCAAGGTCGCGCTGAGGTTTCTTCCGGATGCGTTTGCAGGCGATCCTGAAGGAATGGCCCGGTTCGAGCGCGAGGCCAAGGTGCCCCGGCACTAATTCCATAAATATCCCCAAATGTCCGCAAGAAATGGTGGAGCGTTAACATTGCATCGATGCATTATCAGTTTTGCAGCATGTTTGTTGTTCACGATTATTGCATTGAGCTTTGGGCAAAACATCGCAACCTTGCCCATAAGCCTTATCGACTTGATTTCAACACCGGAGAGATTCGATGGCAAAATGGTCACAGTTAAGGGTTTCCTCAAAATTCAACATGGAAAACCCGAATTCACAGTGGCAGTGCGGTACCTTCATAATTCTGCTTGGGGCCGTAATGGACGAGGCCAGGATCAAAGAGGAAATATACAATGCCAATGAAAAATGCGCCGCACCCGGGCGATTTGATTAAATCAGAAATAATTGAAGCTCTGGGCCTGAGCGTATCTAAGGCTGCCGGGATTTTGGGGGTTCGGAGAGCGACCCTTTCCGATTTGGTAAATGGCAAATCCGCGTTGACGCCCGAAATGGCCTTGCGCATCGAAAAAGCTTTTGGTTCAGATATGGATCATCTGCTGCGAATGCAGCTGGCTTACGATATCGCCCGCATGCGCAAACGCTCAGGAAAGATTGCCGTTAAACCATACAAAGCGGCATAAGCCCCGATTCAGCCGGTGTCTTGTCCCGCCCCTTCCGGGCTCGGCTCAAATCGTAGGCCCAACTCAGGGCTTACGCCCGAGGCTGCGTTGAGTTCGATCCGGAGAAGAGCGCCATGAACAAAAGAAACCACGGTATTGATTTCTTGGAGGCGCAAGCGCTTTGGGATGATCCGGACCTCATCGAGATACCTGCAACGGTTGCCGATGAGCCAAGGTCCCTGGTCATCGGAATCATCGCCGGCAATCATTGGTCCGCGGTCATCACATATCGGGGTGACCGGCTAAGGCTTATATCCGTGCGGCGGTCGCGAAAGGAGGAGATAGGCGTCTATGAAAGAAAGGGAATTTGACAGAAGATTCGACGAAGATAAGGACGTCACGGGATATCTTGATCTTTCCAGGATCCGCAAGCCTGTCCAGGAACAGAAAAGGGTAAACGTCGATTTTCCCGTTTGGATGATTCAGCTTCTGGATAGAGAAGCGAAACGTTTGGGAGTGCCCAGACAGTCTATTATAAAAATGTGGATAGCCGAGCGGCTGAAAAGAGCTTCGTAATCCCGGCTAGATGCTCAGGATAAACAGGGAATCGATCTCGTTGAGGAGACCCAACCCCGGGCTCAAGCCCGGGGCTAATCAGCATTGGTCCTCCGGGCTTCGACGCCTATGGCCGCTCCTCCGCGCAATCCGTGGCCGCCGCCGTCCTTCGCTTTCTCCCTCCGTGTAATTCGCGAAATTCGTGGCGTCTTGCATTTTGAAATCCATTACAATAGACGCAACGCGATTGTCTCAAATTGCATTGAACCGGCCTAAGACTTAGAGGGACTGCTCCCTATGATCGGCACAACGCTTGGGCATTACCGGGTCGCGAGCCAGCTCAGCATGGACGAAGTGTACCTGGCCGACGACCTCAACCTGAACCGCAAGGTTGCGCTGAAGTCTCTTCCGGATGCCTTCGCGGGGGATCCTGAAAGAATGGCCCGCTTCGAGCGCGGGGCCAAGCTATTGGCTTCGCTCAATCATCCAAACATCGCCGCGATCTACGGCCTCGAACAAGCTGAAGGAAAACGGTTCATCGTGATGGAGTTTGTCGAGGGCGAGACGCTGGCGCAGAGGATCGGCAAAGGAGCGTTTCCGATCGACGAAGCTCTGAGAGTCTGCCGCCAGATCGCCGATGGGCTTGAGACCGCGATGGGGCAGGGAAGGCAGGGAGCTTTACTATCTTGCGCCCGACGGAAACGTGATGGTCGTTGAAGTGACTCCCGCTGCAACATTCAAGCCGGGAACCCCGCAGGTTTTGTTTAAGGCTCCTCCGGATCTCTCGGAGCAAGGCGTTATGTATTCGTTCCCCGCCTGGGATGTTACCGCGGACGGCAACCGCTTCTTCATGCCGGCGCCAGATGAAACTTCACCGTCACCGTTTATTATTGTTCGTAACTGGAACGCTCCGAATAAATGACACTCGTCCCAGCGACTAAGCTCGGTCTCTACGAAATTCTCTCGCCCATTGGCGGAGGAGTAATGAGGTAGTAGGGAAGGCGCGCGGCCGGGGCCGCGGCTGAAACTTATTTTCGGTTCATTCGCCGGATCATGTTCTTTCTGTTGCAGCGGATTCTTTCACGGAACAGAATCCGGGTCTTTCGCGCTTTTACTGAGATAAAGCGGCAGCACCTTGCCCGCCTTCGTCAACAAAGGCTCCTCAAAGACCACTCTTAATGCGTCGGAATGCTGCCAAACGCGATAGGCGAGCGCGCCGCCGTTGTATTGACGGAAAGAATTTAAGAGATAGCGCTGGACTGTTTCGGGAGATTTGATGCGGATCCGGGGGCTGATGCGAAGGAGGATCTCCGTCTGATTTGTTCCTTCCTGCTCAACCAGCTGATAGTCTCCCGGACTGCCCCCAAACCGGGCCGGCAGGCTCTGTTCCAGGATATGGACAATATCCGTGCCGACAAGCGTCATCCCATGCCCGGTAAGCTTTCCGTAGCTGTAAATGCCGCTGATCTGCTGGGTGAAACCCACCTTCTGATAAACACAGTCGCATCGCTTTTCATCCAATAACCCTGCATCCTGCATTTCGACATTAATGAAAATATACGGTGCATGGGGCAGCAATGTGGTGAAGAGAAGGGAATTCACTTTGCTGTTAGAAAAGGGCGCCTCCCTGGGATCCGTTATTACCGCGACAGTATCGCGAAACAGGTGAACACGGTTGCCGGTATTCATCTGACGGCAGGAGTGCCCGATCTGGCCGATTTCCGAAATCCAATAGGCGGGGAAGACTTCCGCTCCCGCAGCTTCTATGGCGCGCCGCTTTGCATCCGTCAGTGCTTCGCCCCCCGAAAAGAAAAGGGTGCCGCTGATGTCCAATCCCTCTGCCAAGGCCGCGGATGCGATCCGCACGCCGGTACTGGCGACAGCCTGCAGTGCGCAACGGTGCATCTGCTTTGGCTGCCGGGCGATCCAGCGGGCAACCGGTGAAAAATCGTTGGGAGGGAGATGCCTGGGAAACGGAGCTCGGCTTCCATGCCACCGCGCCAAAGCGACAATGTAGGCAGTCAGGATGCGGTAATGGAGGGAATTCGACAACCTGCCGCCGAAAGCAAACCACGGGCCCACAGCGCAGCCTATGCGCGAGTAAAGAAGGCAGAACAGGAGGCCGGCAATGGAGGGGAGCGTCGGGCGGGCTATCACATAGGGGAATCCGCCCAGGCTGAATTCCTCTGCATTCAATGCGGCATAGGCGGTGAGGTGCATCAGCTGTTCGGTGCCGGTGCAAGTCATTGTGCCCGCGCTTCGGCTGCCTCCGCTGCTGCCGTGAAACCAGCCGGTTATGATGGGATTGGCGAAGCTTTCCGTTGTTGCGGCGATCGCTTTCCCCGAGCGGACGATAGGCTTGAATCCCTTGAATTCGTCGTGGTCAAGGTAGACTCCTGCAAAACGGAGTTTTTTGAGAGTGTCCTCAATACCCCCTTGCCGCACCAGTTGAACCAAATCCTCATAGCTGCACCCGGCAAGTTTAAACATGACGTGATAGGGATTGGATTGTCGCGAGAAAACCGTGTTATGAAGAGTGTCAAGCCAGATGTCTTCGCGATGCTCAAGGTTTTGTCGAATGCGGCTCTTCCAGTCGTTTCCCATCGAGGCCTTGCAATAATGATGCATGCCTGATCGAATGCGCTGGTAATGACCGATTTTTTTATAGAAACTCACCTTTTACAGTCCCCGATCCCATGCCGACATGAAAAATTTATTTTTATTCGACAAAAGTCGACTTTTATCGAAGCGGTCTCTATCTTAGCTATTACCTTCGTATACGCTCTGCTTGGTTTCTGCTCTGCACAAAAGGATCCGGTGTTGCGAATCCGGCGCTGCTCATTGCACTTCGACTTTGATTTGGGTGAAGGAATGGGCTGGAAAAGAAAAGGTGAATGAATTCCCATTTACTTTTAATGTTGAGGAGGCCGGCAGGTATTGATCCCTGCTTTCATAATTATAGCGCCCGCTGACATCCTCGGTGTTGATCACATTTACGGCTGCGTCTCCGACGAAATTTCCGGTATCGCTGATTATTTTGGCACGGATCGCTTCCTTCATATTTCTGTTTACAACATTTATGACCACAGTTTTTTCGTCCTCGGAATAGGATG
This sequence comes from uncultured Acidobacteriota bacterium, assembly GCA_964506795.1. Lineage (GTDB taxonomy): Bacteria > Acidobacteriota > UBA6911 > UBA6911 > UBA6911 > UBA6911. The sequence goes on from CAZDMR010000098.1 coordinate 5,778, forward strand.
ATGAAACATCAAGATATGGAATCTTCTTATAAATCTTCCCGTCAAAAGTTTCGCAATCGACGTATGTATCCAAGGATTTGCCGTTTACATTGTGCGAAAATAACTTGAACATATAAAAGAATGGAGTTTTATATGTCTGGCCCTCCCTGTTCTGGGACAAAAGACTGATAAACATTGTATAGTTTGCTCTTTTAACTGCGTCTGCATGCCGCACGAACAAGTTGAAATGGAGCGACCCGGCCAGTGTGCTCATATGGTTGTGAGCGCCCGGGGACCATTCAGTAAAAGCAATGTGAAACGGCTTGTCCAGAACATGGTTCTTGGTCTTGGCTATTTCAATCTGATTTTTTGTTGTATTGATGTACTCATGGACGTGCATCGCCCAATCGCCCAAATAAAACTCAGGGGACCGGTCATTATGGTTTTTTTCGGTAATATCGGAGCCCCAGTATCTGTGAATGGCAATGTATTCCACATTTCTCTGGGTGATCAATCCGTTGATGATATCCCAGTTCCATTGCGCCCAATCCGCCGCAACTCCATCATGAATGATCCAGGATGATCCCATTGCAATAAAAATCGGTTGTGTGCAGCTTTCACACCCTCTATTCACAAAATACATGAGGTTTGCCGCATCTTTGGCAAACGTCACATATTCTTTGGAAGTTACGGCCACAGCCTGCCAGGGTTCTCCGTCAACCTCGTTTCCGAGATGCCAGTATTTTACGTTATAGGGTTCCGGGTGCCCGTATTTTGCCCTTAAATCGGCGTAATAGGAACCCGCCGGCGAATTCACATACTCTATCCAATACCTGGCGTCGTCGAGTGTGCCGGTGCCTCCGTTGATGCATATCGAATTATCCACTCCCATCGCCTTGCTCAGCGCCAGCCATTCATCCGTCCCAACGTGATTTCTGTCCAGCACATTCCACGCCAGTTCTCTCCTTACCGGACGTTGGTCCTTTGGCCCGATGCCATCCCGCCAGTTATACGTGGCCGTATAATTTCCTCCCGGCCAGCGCATATTGCTGAGTTTTAGTTCCCTGGCAGCTTCGATGTAATCGCTTCTGAATCCGTCTTCGTTGGCCAGAGGATGGTCGGGATTGTAAAGTGTTCCGTCCATCGTGTTCATGATGGGTTCCATAAAAACGCCGTAAATGTTTCGATCAATGTCTCCAATCTCTCTCAGGATATCCACCTTGATCGTGGCTTCCTGTGCAAAAGCATTAAAAGAAACGGCGCTCAAAGCCACGCATTTAAGGGCAAAAAGCAATTTCTTCATGATTCCCTCATTGGTGAATTCCATACGGATTTAGATATCTTGATTACGCTTATATCCCGTCTGAAAAATGTTGATGGAGCTTGGATTGATTATATGAGGATGGGGCGGACATCCAAAGTAAAATTCACGTCATGAATCATCCGGGTTAGGTTTCCTGCACACCCACAATGGCAAATGCGGGTACGGCTGTCGCAGTAGAAACGGGTATCTGGTGGAAACAAAATATTCACGCTTATTCAGGCAGGAAGGTTTTGCAGATGGATTTTTTGGAGAGCACGGCTTATTCAACAGCTTATAGGGGGGAACGGTTTTCTTCCGCCGTGCGTTCGTAGGCGCGCAGGCCCAGTCGGAGAGAGATTATACCCATTATCGAAGCGAAAACGCCTACAATAACGGCGGACGATCGCACCGCCTTTGGATCGACAAAGACATAGTCCGTCAGTAGTCCGACAAGCGTACCTCCAAGTGTGGTTGCTACCAGAGCCAGGACGAGGAAGGCGATGGCCGTAATCTGGCCCCGCATTTCATTGGGAGTGATCTCCTGCAGGGCGGCCGGTCCGAGTCCGCTGGGAATGCCGGTGAAGAAAATAGTTCCCCCGATACAGCCAAGCACCCAGTATGGATTGTCGATAGCATGCGCAAGGATAAGGGGAATGATGACCAGGCCCTCGGCCGCCATCATCAGCTTGATATAAACTAACTTCTTTCCTGCACGAATGTACCGGTTTGCCAGGGAGCCTGATAGGGTCAAACCGATCGTTCCGAATACAAAGATGATAATTCCCAGGTAAAATCCGATTTCTGTTTTATTCCATACAAAGCGGCGCTCCAGCCAGACAGGCGCCCACCCCAGTATGGCCATGTTTGTCATGGCTCCGAATGTCGTGCCGAGGATCAGGGAACTGAACGTGGCGCGATGCCGGCCGAGATAGCGGAACATCGCTGCGCTGTCCGGTTTGCCCTTCCGCTCATGCCGCGCCGGCTCCCGGATTGTTGCAATGGTCACTATAAAAAATATTCCGGGCAAAGCCACAAGGATAAAAGCCAGCTGCCACGGTTGTACAATACCGAAAAGAAAAATTTCCCTCGGGCCGGCGCTTTGTGCGTAGTTGGCAACCATTCCGCCAAAAAGGTGTGCCACCCCTGCCCCGAGCATGATACCGCCCGAAAAAATCGTGAGCGGGAGGCTGCGCCTCTCGCGGGGGAAATAGTCCGTGATGAGTGAGTATGCGCAGGGTACCAGGCATGCTTCACCGACACCTACGCCCATGCGGGCTAAAAACAGTTCCAAGTACGAATCCGCCACACCGCAGTAAGCGGTCATGGTGCTCCACACGGCAACACCGGCAAGCAGAAGGTTGCGCCGCGATCGAGCGTCGGCCAATCGACCCACCGGGATGCCCAAAAAAGCATAAAAAGCGACAAAGGCCCCGCCCGAAAGCAGGCTGAAAAGAGTGTCATTAATCCGCAGATAGGCCTCAATCGGTTCGACGAGATAGGTGATGATGGACCGGTCTACAAAGGAGAAGGTGTAGCACAGGTAGAGGATGACAACGACGTACCAGCCATACCCCGGCGCCGGATAGCCGCCGGATTCCGTCGTTTTGCCCGTAGAAGATGATTCGGTTGCGTTGCTCATAATTCGCACTACCATACAGCCTGAAACGGCAAAGCGACAACCAAATTAACAAATACATCTCTAGCCCGGATTACTCATGAAGCTTCTACTGCGGCGGCGCCTCCTAGGAATCGGACGCGCTCTTGAACGGTCTCGCTACGGATCCATAGGAATAATTCTTTTTAAAAACAGGCAATTGGCGGTGAAGAGAGCTAACCCGACTTTGACAACTGGGCGGGCCGTTCAAGAAAAATTGAAGGGGACAAGTCCG
>CAZDMR010000099.1:0-8919 GCA_964506795.1 uncultured Acidobacteriota bacterium
CTATACGGCAAGGGAATCGATTTGTAAGGATGTATAAATATATCGGCGAAATGGCCCATAAAAAAACAGGTCACATCGTTCAATGGTTCCCAAGGATGCATAAAGCCGGATTATTCATAGGGATTCACAGCAATGCTTGTGGCAAAGTATGAAAACAAGGCGGAGCTGCAGGGGCACAGCGCGGCAAAGATAGCTGGATTCGCCGCCGCGATGAAAGCTTCATAAATGATTTCGATGAAGGAGGAGACCCGCATTCTATGCTATAGGCGAGGACATAACGCGTTTTAATTTCAAGCCAATTGCGAGGTAATGTCATGAACCAGATATCGAAAACGTCTCGAAAAGACAGATCCTCTAGGAATGAAATTACGGTTCGAAGCTTATTAAATTTCCGCAACCGATGTCTGATGCTGGGAACGGCGGCTCTGTGTTTGCTTTTTCTTGTAAGTGCATGCCAGCCGCCCCCGGCGGAACCGGTGGATATCAAGCCAACCGATGTTTGCTTCCATTGCAAGAGCCCAATTACAGATTTGAAATTTGCCGTAGAATTCATAACAAAAGACGGATTTGCCCGTAAATTTGACGATATGGGATGTCTTTTGGCCCACACACAAAAGTTGGGCAAGGATAATATCAGAGCGGTATTCGCGAAGGACATTGTCACGCAAAAATGGGTGCCTGCCGAACAACTCTATTTCGTCAGATCGGAAAGAATAAAAACACCGCAAAACGGAGGCATCATAGCATTTCAAGACGCCGAAAAAGCAAAGGAGGTCGCTTCGCAAAATGAGGCTGAGCTGCTCCGATGGAATGATTTGTTGAAATAGGTGGAATCAGGCAGGGATTAAGCCGAGTGTTTTTTAGAAGGAAGCTTCGGAATCAAATATCTGGGCGCATATTAATGGTGGAAATGCTATTAATTATGCATTAAACTCTGAGCTTAGAATTTGAAGTGCCGGGGGCCTGGTGATATAATTGGTTTTAATTTTTCGAAGGGTATTTGGATAGATCTTTGAAAGCTTCAACACGGACCATTAACCCGGATTATTCATGAGGGTTCTTAAAGAGGCGGATTACAGGGGTATGGTTGCAGGGCGCCCGACGAGGAGAGCGAGGTATAGGGGGCAGAGCTCTGAGGGGGCGTGCGCATAAAAACCGTGCATACGCCGTAAAAACGCCCCGATCTGCCGCAGCAATAGAAGCTTCATGAATAATCCGGGTTAAGCATCAAGTGAAAGTCGCATCAGTTTTAACATCGTTATTTTATTTTGGCGAGACCTAGCAGAGTGGAGAGGCTACTATGAAAAGATGGGGTTACCAAGCAATTGCAGCGATAGCAGTATTGCTGATGTTTTCTCTATCCGGATTCGCACAACAAGAATCCAAGAAAAAGCTGAAGGCTGCAAGTCTTGACGGTACAACAGGGCTGTTTAAGGCTTGGGATGCGGAAACGCTAAGAAAAGGCGAAACCAACTGGACAGTCGGCTATGACCAATACAACCGGGATCCCGGCCAACTGACAATTGGAAGAGCCCCGGTCGGAGTCGCAGTCGGAATCGTAGACCGCTTCGAGTTTTTCGCATCTATGGATGTGGTAAGGCACATCACGGCAGATAACATATCCTATTATCGACGAGTGGTAGGACAGGAACCCCTTCCTGCGGCTACGCCGACGGGTGCGCAGTATTTCACTCAAGCGGCTCCATTTATGGATGTCCCCGAAGCAACCGGGCGCAGTGATTTCCGCATGGGAGTGAAATTCAACCTTTTCTCAGAATTCAGGGGAGACCCTTGGAGTGTCGCCCTGACGGGATTTGGAACCATTCCGGGGCATAAAAGCGCCATAGGGCTTAGCAGAGGTCTTTCCTCGGGCGCTTATTCGGGCGGTTTTGCGCTTCTTTTATCAAAAACCGCTGCTGACTTTGTCAGATTCCATTTAAATTTGGGCCCCAATTTTGTCGGAGATCCTAATGTCGACGACGTAAAGGTTGCCACCCTTGAGGACGAATTCATTTACCGCTTGGGCGGTGAATTCCCGGCCTATAAGCCCTATCGCGTAATTGCCGAATTAAGCGGAGTCAGATATTTCGGCGATCCGGCGGGATACCGGATAAATCCGCGGAGCCCGGTCGATCTCATCTTCGGGATGCGCTTCTATCCGAGAGAATGGATGTCTCTGGGCGCCGGTTATCAATTGTCGCTGAACCACATTGACGAAAGCCCTTCCATCGAAGCTTATAAAGGTGGATATAGCGGTTTTGTGGTTCAAGGAACGTTCGGCAACCGTCGGAATGATCCGCCTTCGGTGAATTGCGCGATCGCAAAATCAACTATTCTACAGGACGACACAACAGTCCTGCGCGCAAATGCCGTGGATCCGGACGGGGACGCCCTTACCTACTCCTATAGCACAACGGGCGGCAAGATTTCGGGTGAAGAAGATACGGCCACATTTGACGCAACCGGCGTAGCTCCCGGTAAATATACCGTTACGGCTACGGTGAGCGACAAGAAGCATGAGGCCAGCTGTTCCAGCGTTATAACGGTGTTGAAGAGGAACGTGGCTCCGCAAGTTTCTATAGAGCCAAGCACCTTCGATATAACGCAGGGAGACAGTGTTGACTTCCGCTGTATCGCGACCGATGCAAACAATGATCCCCTGACTTACGAGTGGTCTGTGGACGGACAAAGCCTGGCCGCAGACAGTGCCCGGATAAAATTTGGTTCTGAGGGAAGAAAACCGGGAACCTACAAAGTAACATGCACAGCGAGCGACGGGGAAGAATCCTGCTCGGCTGTTTCCACCGGAACAATCCGGGAAAGAATCATTCCGAATAAACCTCCGGTTGTGGAATGTCTGACCACAACGGTCGATGTTGCTTCCGGCGATTCGGTCGAACTTCGAGCAAGAGTAAATGACCCGGACGGCGGCAAGCTCTCTTACAGCTGGTCCGGTCCCGGAACCGCGGTAAGTGGCAGGGGAGAAACCGCCACATTTGATGCGACCAATATTAAAGCAGGGAGCTATACGGTCACCATTACAGCAACGGATGATCGCGACGGCAGGGCATCCTGCAGCATGACGGTAAACGTATCGGAGCGTATCAGCGTTACAAAAGAAAATTGCGGATTTTTCAGGGTTGGCGGAACGCGCGTAGATAACTGCGCCAAAGCCATTCTGGATGATCTTGCTGTTCGTATGAAGAACGATCCCAAACTTCGCGCGAACATTATCGGGTATACCGATGGTTCTTCGTATGAAAAATCCAGAAAGAACCTGGGCGAAAGACGCGCCAAAGCTGCGGCAGCCTATTTGCAAAAGCAAGGCGTGGATAATTCCAGGATGACTATCACAGACGGTGGGACTAATGATCCAGTCGGCGACAACAAGACAGCTGCCGGCCGAAAGCTCAACCGCCGCGTAGAGATTGAACTTACGGTTCAATAAGGTAACTGCAAACGACGAAGGGCGGGAATTTGCAGGATTCGCGTCCTTCGTCGTCGTTTTTTATTCCCATCTGTATTCTTCTGTAAATGCTTTCCAGGCGTATTCTCACTCTATTTTTATATACCGTACTGTTTTGCTCTATTTCGGCGATTTGTGAGGCCGAGAGGCATGGGTCCGGAAATTTCGAGCGGCTAGGCCCTTTCGGCGGCGACGTGCGTTCGCTGCTTATGGATTCCAGACGGCCTGATGTTTGTTATTTGGGAACAAGCAGCGGGAAGATCTTTAAATCCTTCGACGGGGGTCGTTCGTGGAGCCCTTTGTATCCCGGCATCGGGCGCAATGGATTTGTTGTTGATACTCTCGTTCAACACCCACGAGAAGCTGGGCATATATATGCGGGCGCCTGGGATTTGCACTCGGACGGCGGCGGGCTGTTTGAATCGACAAACGGCGGGCTTTCCTGGAGACAAATCATACTCGCCCCAGAATCGGCTGCAGTCAGAGGGTTGGCAATTTGCCGGAGCGAGCCGTCATACATGATTGTAGGAACTCTTTCCGGAGCGTACGTGACTTCGGACGGGGGCGGCAGCTGGAGGAGAGTCGGCGGATCTGATCTTCTAAAGGCCAGATCTGTTGCCATCGATCCGGTTGATCATCGCATCCTTTATGTGGGGACATGGAGACTGGCCTATAAATCGGTGGATTTCGGCAAAACCTGGATACGTCTCGGCAAGGGAATGCCGCTGGATTCTGACGTTTTCTCGATTTCCATCAACAATGGGGATTCAAGGATTGTTTATTCAAGCGCCTGCTCCGGAGTCTATCGTTCAAGGAATGGAGCGATACAGTGGACGCGTCTAAGAATCCTGAAGAACAAATATACAATAAGGGCTCATGTCGTTTACATAGATCCCACGAACGACAAGAGGATTTACAGCGGAACGACTCAGGGATTGTATGTCAGTGAAGACGAAGGGAGAAAATGGAAGCGGCTCACTGCGGGAAATGTAATTGTTAACGCCATCCAGATTGATCCGGAGGATGGACGCAAAATTGTAATAGGAACGGAATACCGGGGAGTCCTAAAAAGCGCGGACGGCGGACGGACGTGGGGGGATTCAAACGACGGTTTTGTTCATAGGAGGATTTCCTGGATTCTCCCGGATCCGGAAGCCTCGGGGCGCTACATCGTCGGTGCGGTGTCGGGCGGCGGCGGATTGTATCAATATGATGATCGTTCTTCCAGCTGGTCTCTGTCTCATGTTGAACCGGGCCTTCGAGTACTTTCTTTTCTAATACTGCCGAAGGAGCATGGGAAACTGGCGGGGACGACCCAGGGGGTGTATTGGCAAAAGCCGCGTTCGAAGAGTTGGACAAAAATGAAAGGTTCCATTGCAAAGCGCACGGTTTACAGCCTGGAATTGGATGCCGCAAGCCCCATTATATATGCTGGAACGGATCAGGGCGTCTATCGAACATCGCTGGAAGCAATGGATTTTAAAATTCCTCCCGGATACAGGATGAGCCCCCAAGTCTGGTGCATTTGCTCGCCGCTTACGAACCCCGGGCTGGTCTACGCGGCGACAAGCCTGGGGGTGCTCCGTTCCTGGGACAAGGGAACTACGTGGAATGTGATATCCGCCTATGGATTGCCGGAACGAGTATTCATAGGAGCGCTTGCGGTCTCGCCCGCGAATAAGGAGCATCTGTTTGCAGGCACCTCAATCGGCCTTTATGAATCGCTAAACGGAGGAATTCACTGGAAAAGAGTCGAAGACAGCAGAATGGGAGTGGAAATCTCTTCTGTATTGTTTTTGGATCCATCCGGTAATCATGTGCTTGCCGCCGACAAGGCATTCGGCGGTGTCTTTTACTCCCAGGATGGAGGAGAAAAATGGGACAGAATTTCTTCTCCGGAATACGAATCGCCCGTTTATTGCATTGCAAGAGACGCCGAGCAGCTTTCAAGAGTATACATAGGCACTCAATCGGAGGGCGTTTACCGTCTAAGGCTTCATTAACCCGGGTTAAACGAGCCTTGACGATGCCCTACAGAACAGCCTGCCATTCCCTGCCCATCAAGACCGAAGGGATTCTGACCCGCATACGCAAAAAACTCCAGATATCCCCCCAGCCGCCGACGGCCTTCGATTTGCTGAATTTGCACATCGGTGATCTGATATCATAGATGCAGTTCGAGGCCCGGGCTTTGTTTTAGGAAGGAGTCAATCGGTGGGAAAAAAGACCGAATTCCGAGCCGCATGGAGCGTGGTCTTTGCGATTTTTTTATCGGTTGGTTTTTCGCAGCCGAGACAAGCTCCTCGGCCGCCGGATCGGGAGGGGGACCGGGCTTTATTCCTCAAGAAGGCTGCTTATTATCAAGAGAGTCCCAATGTAACGAAGCTCGTGTTAAAGAATGGGATGACCGTGCTGGTTTATGAATACAGAGTGCACCCGGTGATCTCCGTCCAGGCATATGTTCATGTGGGATCGTTTCATGATCCTTCGAAGAGTCCCGGCATGACGCAGTTGCTTGCCGCCATGGCGCAGAGAGGCAGGGCGGACGGAGTTACGGGAACGTTGCGTCAGCAGGTGCATACGATGGGCGGCCAGTTCCGGCGCGCGACCGGATACCTCAATACGATGCTTGAAATCGTTGCCGCTTCATCTCAATGGAAGAATGCATTAAAACTTCAAGCCCATGCGCTTTTTAATCCATCAATGGAGGAAGCTGTTTTAAAGCGGGAAGCCGGACTGCTGATTGACGAATGTGGTGGCTTGTTGGATGATCCGCACAAATTTGCAAGTGAAGCTTTGCTTGAATTGGCATACGGCGACAACCGCTTGGGAATACTGAAATCCACAAGTCAAAGCCCCCTGGGGGAAGTCACACCGAAGCAGCTGGCGGATTTTCATGAAAGAATGTTCACCCCTCCGGCGATAACTCTCGTCATTACCGGAGACGTGCGCTCAGGCGAAATCTTAAACGAAGTCGCGCGAGTATTCGGAGATATGTCCGCCGGCGCGCGGCCGTGGACCCCGGCGGGGCTGAACGGCGCGCAACGCGAGTTTCGGTATCGCGCCGTGAAAGGACATACTCCGTTGCCCATTCTGGTTTTTGGATTTCGTGCGGTCCCTGAGACGGATAAGGATTATCGAGCCATGGAAGTTTTGAGCGCCGTCCTCGGATTGGGCAAGGGATCCGTCCTTTTTTCACGCATGGTGGATCGAAAAAAAATCGTTTACGGCGTGGAAACAACTTTGATTTCTTTCGCGGACAGCGGATGTTTAACGGTGCGCATGGAAACGAATCCCCAAAATATCGACCGAAGCGAGATAGCGGCCCTGACCCTGATAGAGGTGTTTAAACGTGAAGGACCCGCGAAGGCCGATATGGAAAGGGCGGTCGCGCAATTAGAACGTTCCTATTGGGATCGCATGCAGACGGTGACGGGCCGCGGCAAGACCTTGGCGCGGTTTGAGGCTCTGGGAGATTGGAAGCGCATGAACCGCTACCTGTCCGAATTGAGAAACGTCAGCGTGTCGGATGTGAAGAGAGTCGCCAATCGGTATCTGCGATTGGAGAATTGCTCGCTTCTGGAGTATTTACCCCATTCCATGGAAAACCGCAGCCTGAAAACGGAAATGATATATAGAACTCTGGACGGCCTTCTTGAGGCTTCCGTGGAACAAGAAGAAGCGGAGCGTTCAAAAGAGATACTCCCGTCGATAAAGCTGCCGAACCCCAACGAAGAATTCAGCTTCGACGAAATTCGATATCCCCTTCAGCTTGCTTCCATCCTTCGAGGGCCCGATATGCTGGTTCGGGAAGACCATAGTTCTCCATTGGTCCATATGGGCATTTTTTTTCCCGGGGGCAAACAAGAGGAAAATCCTGAGAATTGCGGAATAACCGAACTGATGCTTCATTTAATGCCGCGCGCCGGAAAGGACAGGAGCGCAAGCCGGTTTTATCGCCAGCTTGAGATATATGGAGGAAAACTCCGGCCATTGGTCGCCGACGATTATTTCGGGTTTTACTTTACGATTCTTTCGAAAAATTTCGAAGAGGGTTTTGGATTGTTGCTGGAGGCGATCAAAGATCCTGAATTCAGCACAGATTCGGTAAAGTGGCAAAAAGAAATCCAACATGCGGAAATAGCCCGGCGTAAAAAGTCCGTGCTTTATGCAAAGCGGCTTGTGAAGAAGTCTCTCTTTAAAAACTTTCATTATGCTTATGAAAACAAAGGCAATGCCGCGAGTCTGGATGGAATCACTCAAGAATCTCTTCAGGTCTGGTATGATTTGTATGTTAAGAATCGGAAGCCTATCGTGGTTGCCATCGGAGACGCGAAAGGCACCAGCCTAGCCTCCTATTTCGTCCGTCATTTCAGCGGATCGCGGATGCGCGATATTAAGATTTCAGATGAATATGCAAAACCGCTTGAAAGGGGAGGACTTTCGGAACGTGAATGGGGAAAACGTCAAAGCCTGGTTTTAATCGGATTTCAAGCTCCGCCCTTGGCTGACGCGGATGAATATACTGCCCGGATCATTCAAGGATATTTTGGGGAAGCCGGCAAGCTTTCCCAGAATCTCCGCGACAACAAGGGCGCAGGGCGGGAAATATTCGTGGATTATGAACCGAATGTCCGGGGAGGAAGCATGATGGTAGGCGTCGTTATCAGCCCGGGCAATGAGAACGGAATCGTTGAATCGGTTCTCGGGGAGGTCGCGCGCGCGGTGAATAATCCCATTCCCGGGCGCGAATTTAGATCGGCTTTGAATTCGGCCGTTGGGGTCCATAGGATCAATGCTCAGGAACGGTTTTCTCAAATCGAGGATTTGGTTAAAAATGAAATAGCGGGCTATGGAATAGAGAGATATGAAAAACGCGAATCAGGTCTGCAAGAAGTAACGGAGGAGGATTTCAAGGATGTTGCCCGCCGGATATTCAATCGGGAGAAGGCCGTAATCCTGAAGGTGCGCGGGCAGGCTGATTGATGAATGCGGATGATTCATGAAGCTTCTACTGCGGGGGGCGGATCCAGGCATGTTTACGGCGTACGCGTGGTTTTTATGCCGCGCGCTGCTTGGTCCTCCTCGGCCGGTTCGTTGTGAATCCCCATGAATAATCCGGCTTGAGAGAAAGACGGTTTCGCGGCGGCGCGTGGAGGTGGGAGTGAGAAGGCTGGTCCCAAAATCCCGGATGGCGATATTCGGCCTTGTATTGCTTGTTTTATGGGTGATGAAAGCGTTGTTGCTCACTCCGCGCGTTCGCTACCATTCCCCAGGCTTTGCCTTCCTGCTTGATATTCTTACTCCTCTGCTGGTCATCCCGGCAATTTATTATCTTTGGAGATTCTCGAGATATGCGCGGAACAAGTTGTTGTGGAGAATCCGGCGACGCTTGATTCTAGCCTATGTTTTTATGGGGGCCATTCCAATTCTGATAGCAATCGGCATATTTT
>CAZDMR010000100.1:0-6070 GCA_964506795.1 uncultured Acidobacteriota bacterium
CCTTCTTCCATGCTGGCGATTACGGCCGATAAACGGTTTCGCTCTTCGGTCAGCACCCGGATGCTGTGATCCAATTTTTGCGCAGTTTGATTCAGGGTGCCGGCCAGATCGGCCAGTTCATCCTTTCTATGATCAATGGCGAGCGGGCGGAAATCACCTTCCGCAACCCGTCTGGAAAACTCGTTGAGCCGGCGGATGCGTACGGTGAAGCCGCGAAAGAATAAAAGGGACGCGCCGCCGGCCAAAGCCAGCATCACCAGGGAGAAAATCCACAGCCGGCTTCGAAAATCCCGCAGCGTTTCCCTAAGGTCGTAAAGCTGAAAGGACAGCCTCAAAACCATGGGCGATCCGTTTTGCGATTCGTACCGGCTTGCCAGATAGACGAAATCACGTCTCAGCGTCGGGCTTTTCCGCACGGCCCGTGCGGAACCGCTTTGGAAAGCTTCTTTTACCTCCGGTCTCGCCAGGTGGTTTTCCATGGAAGCGGGATCTGCGGTTGAATCGGCCACTACCTTGCCGTCCGCGGCAATCAGCGTTACGCGGATCCCGGCCGAGCCGAACTGCTCCGCCCAATTCTGGCGGTCGGCCTCGCCGAACAATCCCGAACGGCCGTCCAGCGCGAGACGGGAAAGAGAATCCAACTGGGCAAAGGCCGCGTTCAGAAACTCCTGTTTTAAAGCCCGCGCAATGTACAGGTCCACCGCCGCCAGGACCAGCAGCAACAGAATCAGATACAATAACCCTATCTTCCAGAAGAGCCGGTTTCGCATGTTTCAATCCCTTGCCACGGAATGCCCTGATTCTCGGACAGGCTCCTATGCCGGCAGATTTCTCTTACGGCTTTCGTAACGGTGGCGCACTTCGCGCCCTTCGACCATATAAATGACTTCCTCCGCGATATTGGTCGCGTGGTCCCCGATTCTTTCCAGGTTGCGCGAAATCAGGATAAAAGCTAGGGAGCGCTCAATCGTTCTGGGGTCCGCCATCATGTATGTCAGCAGCACGCGAAAGATCTGGTCGCGATGCCCATCTACCTTCTTTTCCTCCTCCAGCACCTGGTTCGCAAGCGAGCAGTCTTTCGCCACCAATGCGTCCAGGCTGTTGCGCAGCATCCTTTCGGCGATCTCCCCCATCACGGGCAGGTCTACCAGCGGCTGAAGAGGCGGTGTTTTAAGTATAGGAAGCGCGCTCTGCATGATATTGATCGCCTGATCGCCGATGCGCTCAAGTTCCGTGGCGATGCGCGAAGCCATGAAAAGGAAGCGGACATCGGTCCCGACAGGCTGCTGCAGTGCGGTCAGCTTGACGGCTGTATCGTCGATCTCAATCTGAAGATCGTTGACTTCCTTTTCTTTGCGGCAAATCTCGTCGCTAAGCGACTCGTCGCGCTCAATCAAAACTCGAAGCGCGAGCTGCATCATCGATTCCGCCAGCCGCCCCATAAGGAGAATCCTTTCAAGCAATTCCTGTATTTTTTCGTCAAGGTGGCGCATTAACCAAACCTCCCGGATATGTATTGCTCCGTCCTAGGATCAGAGTGTTTTGTGAAGATCGTGTGGGTTTCCCCGACTTCCACGAGCTCTCCAAGCAGCATGAAGGCGGTATCGTCGGAAATACGGGCGGCTTGCTGCATGTTGTGCGTAACGATCACGATGGTATAGCGTTCCTTGAGCCCTATCATCAATTCTTCTATTCTTGCGGTGGCAATGGGATCCAGAGCCGATGCCGGTTCGTCCATCAGCAGCACTTCCGGTTCGACCGCAATCAGCCGCGAGATGCAGATTCGCTGCTGCTGCTCGGGCGTCAGCGACAGAGCTGAAACTCCAAGCCGGTCCTTAAGGGCGTCCCATAAACCGGTTGAACGCAGGCTGCTTTCCACGCGGCCGGCCAGATCTTCGCCTTTCGCCAGATTATGAATCTTCGGACCGTAGGCGACATTTTCAAAAACGGACAGCGGAAAAGGATTGGGCCGCTGGAACACCATTCCGACGCGCTTCCGGAGCTGCCTCAAATTAATATCGCCCGCGTAAATGGATTTCCCGTCAAGCAGAACGTCGCCCGAAGTTCTGACGCCCGGGATCATCTCGTTCATGCGGTTGACGACGCGCAAAAGAGTCGATTTCCCGCAGCCGGAGGGGCCGATAATGGCCGTGATCGCTCTCGGCCGGATCGGCAGGCTCACATCAATCAGCGCCTGAAACCGGCCGTACCATAAACTCAGCGACTTTGTTTCAATCTTCAGTTCCATAATATTATAGCAACTTTTTGCACGCTTCCCTGCTTATCATAAACATGACGCGCGGCGGGCATTCCGGAAATCGCGGGAAGCGGCGCGCCAGCCGACGCAACTATCCGAACCTGCCCGAAATGTAATCGGCGGTCCGCGGGTCGCGCGGCGTCGTAAACAGCTCTTCTATCGGCGCCGACTCTATCAGTTCTCCGAAGAGGAAAAAAGCAGTGCGGTCGGAAGCGCGCGACGCCTGTTTGACGTTATTGGTAACCAAAACGACGGCAAGGTCCGATTTCAGAAGCCGGAGCGCTTCCTCGATTCGCGCCGTGGAAATCGGGTCCAGCCCGGAGCAGGGCTCGTCGAGCAGCAGGACGCGGGGCTCCAGGACCAGTGTGCGCGCCAGACAGAGACGCTGCTGCTGGCCTCCCGAGAGGTTTCGTGCAGGCTCATTTAAACGGTCCTTCATTTCATCCCATAAATATGCAGCGCGCAAAGCTCTTTCGACGCGCTCGTCGAAGCGGCTGCGTTTGCCCGAAGCAAGACGAATGCCGAACATTAAATTCTCATAGACGGTCATGGGCAAGGGGATGGGGACTGAGAACACCATCCCCACCTGGCGCCTCAGCGCCGCGACGTCGAAGTCATAAATAGAACTGCCGTCCAGCAGGACTTTGCCGGAAGTATGAATATTCGCATCGAGCTCGCCCATGCGGTTGAGGCTGCGCAGGAATGTCGTTTTGCCGGCGCCCGCCGGCCCGATAATCGAAACGATTTCCCCCTGCCGCGCCTCGAGGCTGATTCCTTTGAGTATTTCCGTATCGCCGGCACGGACCCGCAGATTTTCTGTTTCTATCTTCACCGCCCCGCCGGGCGGCGTGCTTTGCCGGGCGGCGGGCTTGTTATCGTCCATAGCGCAATCTCCTGCGGATCCGGGCGCGGATCATTATTGCGCTGAAGTTCAGAAGAAAGGTCAGCGACAGAAGCACAAGAACCGTCGCATAGAGAATAGGCTTTGTGGCTTCCACATCCGGCGACTGCGTCGTCATGACGTAAACATGATATCCAAGTTCCATAAACTGGTCGCTCAGCCTCTTCGGGAGTTCGGGCAGGAAATAGGCCGCGCCGGTGAACATCACCGGCGCCACTTCTCCGGAGCCGCGGCTCACTGCAAGAATTCCGCCCGTCAGAATGCCCCCGACCGCCTGGGGCAGAACCACGCGGCGGATCATCTGCCAGCGCGTCGCGCCCAGCGAGTAGGCCACTTCGCGGTAGCTCTGCGGGATCGCACGGAGCGCCTCCTCGGTGGCGACAACCACGGTGGGCAATGTCAAAAGCGCAAGGGTCAGCGAGGCCCAAACGATAGCGGGCTGCCCGTAAACCAGGTCCCCTCCGTAAAACACTTGATCGATGCCCCGCCCGACGAACTCGATGAAAAACCCCAGTCCGAACAGGCCAAAGACAATCGCCGGGACGCCGGCAAGATTCTGGATTGCCAGCCGGACCAAATGAACAATCCGGGATCGCTTGGGTGCGTATTCGTGCATGTAAACCGCCGTCGCCACGCCGAGCGGAATGACCGCGACAGTCATCAGGACGACCAGCGCGAAAGTGCCGAATATGGCGGGGAAAATGCCTCCCCCGGTCATGCCCATTTCGGGAGGCCGCGTCAGAAAGCTGAGCGTAACCGAACCGGCTCCATGGATAATAATATCCCACAAAATCACGCCCAGCATGGCAATGATCAGGACGACAGCCGTAATGCATAAGAATTGAAATGATGCTCCGACGATCTTTGTGCGCTCGAACATGGATCTAGGAAGCTCCCTGAAGCCTCTTCTGAAGCCGTCCCACCCACCACTGGCCGAAAAGATTGATAAGGAACGTGATCAGGAACAAAAAAGCCCCGATGAAAAAAAGGACGTGATAATGGCCGCTGCCCACCACCACTTCGCCGAGCTCGGCGGCGATAGTGGCCGAAAAGGTTCGGATGGAATCGGTGGGAGAAAACGAGAGTATGGCGGCGTTGCCCGATGCCATCAGCACAATCATCGTTTCCCCGATGGCGCGTCCGAAACCGAGCACGCACGCAGCCAGTACGCCCGGCATTGCGGCCGGAAGCACAACGCGCGACGCCGTCTGCCAGGAAGAGGCGCCCATGGCAATGGACCCTTCCCGGTATGTCTGCGGAACCGATGTAAATGCGTCCTCGCATACGGTATACACAATCGGTATCACAGCCAGGCTCAACCCGATTCCCGCCGTCACCGCGTTCAACCGGAATGTCCACCCGAACGCGTTCTGAAGCCACCCGGCCAGCACCATCAAGCAGAAAAAGCCGACGACCACGCTTGGAATTCCCGCGAGGATCTCAATAGCGGGCTTGACGATCTCGCGTGTCCAACCGGGCGCAAATTCGGCAGTATATAGCGCAGCCAGAACAGCCAGAGGGACGGCGATCAGCACCGCAATGATCGTCACCTTCAGGGTCCCGGCCAAAAGAGGCATGAGGGAGTACTTGGGCCGCGCCGAAACCGGCTGCCATGAATGCTCCGGCTTGGCGCCCGGGCGTTCGGCCTGAGGCAAAAAAAGCTCTGAGATATTTGCCTCCTGCCGCACCTCCTCGGATGTAAAAATGGGAAGCGCTTCCTTCCCAATGAATATAAAAATAAGAACCAGGGAAACAATCGCGATCAGAGCGCTGCCGGTAATGGCGGTGCGGGCGATTTTGTCACTCAAGACCACGGATCGATCCGATCTTTCCTGCGCGAAATCTCTCATTGCCGCACCAGCGGATAATATCCGACTTCCTCACATATCTGCTGTCCCTCCGGGCTTAAGACCCAATCGATAAACGCTTTTATCTCGCCCTCCGGTTCTCCCACCGTGTAAAAGAAAAGCTGGCGCGAAAGAGGATAGCTTCCGCTTTCAACCGTCTCCAGCGAGGGGACTACTCCCTCGCCGGCAAGAGTATCATCGCGTTTTATTGCAAGCGCCCTGATTCCGCTGGCATAGGCAATGCCTCCGTAACCTATGGAAGCGGGATCCTTGGATACGGCATTCACCACCGCGGCGGTCCCGGGCAGGGTTTGAATATCCTGGGCGAAATCCTCGTTGTCGAGAACGTTCTCCTTAAAAAAGACATAGGTGCCGGAGTTGTTTTCACGGCTGTAGGCGACAATTCTTCGATCCGGCCCCCCCACATCTTGCCAGTTATTTATGGTGCCCGTGTAAATGGACCTGAGCTGCGCAATAGTAATGGTTTTGACCAAAGAAGATTCCGGGACATAAACCGCCACGCCGTCAAGGGCCACGGGGATTTCAACAACATCACCGCCGCGGCGCTTGCGGGCCATTTCTTTTTCTTTGTCCTTCATTTCTCTGGAAGCTTCGCAGATATCCGTTCCTCCGTTTATCAGCGCCGCGATTCCGGTTCCCGAACCTCCGCCGGTCACCTGTATCCGCTTGTCGGCGTGCTTTTTCATATAGGCTTCAGCCCAGCGCTGGCCGAGAATGACCATCGTGTCGGAGCCTTTGATTGTAATGGACCTGGATGCATTTTGGCCGCCTGTTCCACAACCCCAGACGCCTGCCAGAACCGAAAGGGAAACAGCCAATCCCAACCTTTTCATTTATCCTCCTAATAATAATTTTCGTAACTATTTACAGCAGAATCATGAAGAAATGATTAAGATATTATTAAGATTTGGTTAATACATTCACCTCTTCGTTAGGCCCGGCCGCGAGGCCCCGATAACGAGCGCCTACGGTGCGGCACATGATTTTTGTTAGGCCCGTAGGGCCGTTATTGATGGGCCGTGAGGCCCGGACAACCAGCGCCGA
>CAZDMR010000100.1:6170-8844 GCA_964506795.1 uncultured Acidobacteriota bacterium
ACAACGAGCGCCGACGGCGCGCCACATGCCTTTTGTTAGGCCCGTAGGGCCGACATTGATGGGCCGCGAGGCCCGGACAACGAGCGCCGACGGCGCGCCACATGCCTTTTGTTAGGCCCGTAGGGCCGACAGGAAATAGGCCCGACCGTCAGGTCGGGATGCCATAGGCCGCGAGGCCCCGATAACGAGCGCCGACGGCGCGCCACATTTTCACAAAATTTCCAAAAAACATCGCGCAAGATTGACAACCGGGGAATCGCTCTTATACTATTAGCACTCGTTCATAACGAGTGCTAATTAGACAGAAAATTCTGGGCGGGCATTAGTAGTCTCATAAGTAATAACGCTAATGAAGAGAGGAGATTATGTATGAATGTTAGGCCGTTGCACGATCGCGTTCTTGTAAAAAGGGTTGAAGAAAAAGAAACGGTCAAGGGTGGAATTATCATACCCGATACCGCTAAGGAAAAACCCATGGAAGGCGAAGTGGTAGCTGCTGGCCCCGGCAAAATGGGGGATGATGGGAAGCGCGCCGCAATGGATGTGAAGGCGGGCGATCGAATTCTTTTCGGGAAATATTCCGGAACCGAGATTAAGATCGAGGACCAGGAATACATTATCATGCGGGAAGACGAAATCCTCGCAGTTCTGAGCTAAATCAAAGAATTTATAGAGATAAGGAGCGTTGACAATTATGGCTAAGGAAATTATTCATGGCGAAGAATCCCGCCAGGCGATTCTCCGCGGGGTAAACCAGCTCGCAGATGCTGTGAAAATAACCCTGGGTCCCAAGGGACGAAATGTGGTTTTGGATAAGAA
Organism: uncultured Acidobacteriota bacterium; assembly: GCA_964506795.1. Lineage (GTDB taxonomy): Bacteria > Acidobacteriota > UBA6911 > UBA6911 > UBA6911 > UBA6911. Next base: position 6,990 of record CAZDMR010000100.1, read on the forward strand.
ATTCGGGTCTCCCACCATTACCAAAGATGGCGTAACCGTGGCAAAAGAGATTGAGCTGAAGGACGCAAATGAGAATATGGGAGCTCAGATGGTCCGCGAAGTGGCCTCTAAGACCTCCGATGTAGCGGGCGACGGCACCACTACCGCTACTGTGTTAGCTCAGGCGATTTTCCGGGAAGGCGTAAAGAATGTTGCAGCCGGCGCAAATCCTATGGCCCTGAAGCGCGGAATCGAAGCCGCTGTGGAATCGGCTGTCGGCGAACTGAAGAAGCTGAGCAAGCCGGTGAAGGGCGAAATGATTTCCCAGGTGGGCTCCGTATCGGCAAACAATGACAAGACGATCGGCGGAATCATTGCGGAAGCAATGAAGAAGGTCGGCAAGGACGGCGTGATTACCGTAGAGGAAGCAAAGTCGATCGAAACGTCGCTTGAAGTGGTTGAAGGAATGCAGTTCGATCGCGGCTACCTTTCCCCTTATTTCGTTACCGACGCAGAAAGAATGGAAGCCGAGCTGAGCGATTGTTTGATTCTTCTGAATGAGAAGAAAATCAGCTCCATGAAAGATCTTCTCCCTCTCCTCGAACAGGTGGCCAAGAGCGGACGCCCCTTCTTGATCGTGGCAGAAGATGTTGAAGGAGAAGCACTTGCGACATTGGTAGTCAATAAGCTCCGCGGCACTCTGCAGGTCGCGGCAGTGAAAGCCCCCGGATTCGGCGATCGGCGCAAAGCGATGCTTGAAGACATCGCCATTTTGACCGGCGGCAAGGTAATTTCCGAAGATCTCGGCATCAAGCTTGAAAATGTTCGGATGGAAGATCTCGGCCGCGCCAAGAAAATCACCATAGACAAGGACAACACCACCATTATCGAGGGTTCCGGAAAGCACTCCGATATCGAGGGACGCGTGAAACAGCTCCGCGTTCAGATCGAAGAGACCACTTCCGATTACGACCGTGAGAAACTGCAGGAACGGCTGGCTAAACTGGTCGGCGGCGTGGCAGTCATCAAGGTCGGCGCCGCAACAGAGACTGAGTTGAAGGAAAAGAAAGCGCGCGTGGAAGACGCAATGCATGCCACCCGCGCGGCAGTGGAAGAAGGCATCGTTCCGGGCGGCGGCGTGGCTTTGCTGCGCTGTGTCCCCGTCTTGGATTCACTAAAACTGGAAGGAGACGAAAAGGTCGGAGTGAATATTGTCCGCAGAGCGCTTGAAGAACCGCTCCGGATGATTGCGTCCAACGCCGGGAGCGAAGGCGCTGTGGTTGTCGATAAAGTACGGCAGAATACATCTGCCAACTTTGGATTTAACGCCGATACGGATCAGTACGAAGATCTGGTTGAATCCGGCGTGATCGATCCTACCAAGGTCACCCGCACCGCACTGCAGAATGCATCCTCCATTGCAGCCTTGCTTCTGACGACCGAGGCTCTGGTCAGCGAAATCAAGGAAGAGGAAAAAGCTCCTGCGATGCCTCCGGGCGGCGGCGGAATGGGCGGCATGTATTAATTATTTTCCACCTCCATTACAGCAAGGGCGGCCTCGCGGCCGCCCTTTTGTTTTATAGGCAGCAGGTGATTTATTTAACGCCCGTTAAAACCATCTTATAACGCGCGCAAACCGGGGAAAAATCTGGCCCGCCGCCGGAATTTGTGGTTATATCCCTCTTGTGCAACGCGCATTCCCATTCCTGATTCTGCTGATCACACTATCGCTCGGTTCCCTATTTTTCCGTCTTGGCTCTCTGCCGCTTTCAGGGGCCGATGAGCCCCGTTATACCCGGATCGCCCAGGAAATGCGCACAGAGGGAGTATGGGTCACGCCGACGCTCGAAGGCAAACCCTGGCTGGAAAAGCCCCC
>CAZDMR010000101.1:0-8714 GCA_964506795.1 uncultured Acidobacteriota bacterium
GCTGCAACGTTCGAGGCCCTCGAAGTCCTTAATAACTTAACGTAGTAGTACTAGGGGCAAGCTGGGATGCGGCAAGAAAGAAATAAACGACTTCTTCAGCAATGCATTCACTAGCTTCCCCGACGGCATCTATAAGCGGCGCCAAGTGTCGCCGCGAGCAGGCCGAGCGCTGGATCGATGCCGCCCTTATTGCAAAGCCGGCAATCTGATTCCGATCCGGGCGATTAATCCCCAGCGCAAGAAGTCCCCATGGCAACGGCCTCATCTCCGTGGCCGCATTCCTTATCGCAGCAAGCCGTCAAACATAAAGTCTGTTACAGGTCTATCCCGAGGAAATGTTTTGTGACGATTTGAAGGCGGACACGGATGATGAAAATCCGCGGCATTCTGAGAAATCCTTCAAACCCGCCGCAGCGCCCCTGGCCCAAGCGCAAGGAAATACCAAATATCACGGGCTGGATTTAGTCCAATCGCGGATTGGTTCGCCGCAAGCGCGATAAAATCCTTTAATTCGCTATCGGAAATGCGGAGAATTCCCGGATGGAGAGGCATCTCTGAAAAATGGGCTTTTGCCCAGTCTATCCGCTGTCGCCGTGCAGGAGGGAGGCATCTTTCATGAGTCGCGAAACCAACAACATTCCGCGCATCCCCATCAGGGAAAAAATCCTGTTCATTGCCATGATTATTCTGATCGGTGTCGTTTTGCTGGAACTGCTTCTTCGGGGCTGGTTTTTCATTTCCGGCAAACCCCAATCCCCCGCCGCGATGCGCCAGGAGATCCGGATTATCAACAGCGTTGTGACGGAGCGCATCCCCAATCCGGAAACGGCAAAACAATTTGCCTCCCCTGAGGAGAATCATCCTGAAGATATCGCGCATCCGTTCTATGGAGTGGAGACAGCGCCCTCTCTTAACTATACCGGCAAACTGATCAAGTATTTTCAGTCCGGTAATCAAGAGGAAGAGTATGTGATTATGGTCGTTGGGGGATCGGTGGCCGGTCTATTCTGCTACGACCAAAGCTGGAACGAGTTTACAAATGCCCTGCATAAAGATCCCAATTTCAGGAACCGAAACATTCGGCTTGTCAACTACGCACGTGGAGGATTCAAACAACCGCAGCAAGCGGGCATGGTTTCCTACCTGATCTCCGCAGGCTTCAAACCCGATGCTGTGATCAATATTGACGGTTTCAACGAGGTGGCGCTGGGGAACTATAACGCAGCCAACAACGTCTTTCCGTTATACCCTTCTCTGGCGCATTGGGGGCATCTCAGCCGGTCCGGCGTCCTGGATGCCGGTACAGTCGAGCTGCTCCACAGGATTGTGTTCTGGCAGAAGACGGTGAATCGTATCGGAAATACCGCACTGCAGTTTGGTTTTCCCTACAGCATCTTTTTGAGCCGTACCGCAATTCTCGCTATGAACGCCGCAAGGACTTCATACATTGATTCCTGCAAGCAGTATGTGTCATGGCTTACGCAAGGTCCGCGCCAGGGAGAAACAGCAGCGTTGAAGGGGCCGCCATTCAATAAGGATTTTTCCGCAGTGATGGATTCTATTGTTAACTGCTGGAGCGAGTCTTCGCTTTCCATAGATTCCATCTGCAGAGCCCGTTCCATCCACTACCTGCACATACTTCAGCCTACGCTGCATGATGACGGCTCCAAACCCGTTACGGATGAGGAGCGTTCCAGAGGGGTTGCTTTGGAATCATGGACCAAGGGCGCCCGTGAGGGATATCCCAGGCTAAGAGAAGCAGGGCTGCAGCTGACTGCGAGGGGCGTGCACTTTTTCGACTGTTCCATGGTTTTCAAAGAGGTAAAAGAAACCATCTATTACGATCCCTGCCACTTCGGAGGGATTGGGCTGGAAATCTTCGGCCGCGCCGTCGCGCAAGCTTATCTAGATTCGTTGCCGGCTTCCGGGGCTAGATAGTCTTTTTCATTACGAGGCAGGTTACGAATGGTTTGAGTATGTAGAAAAGGGCAGGCTCCTCCACGGGGGAAAGACCTTTCATCAGCCGGCAATCCCCTCAAGAACGGAATTGCGCTCAAAATCTGAAATTCCCGCCCAAAACTGCATGCCCCTGCCGTAGAATCCTATTCCCGAAATTCAAGACTCAGTTCACGGATAAAGTCTTATCAGAAACAGGGCAGCTTCGATGGGGAACGAATTTTGTAAAACAGGCGTTAATTTTTCCTATCGTCAAGCCGCAAAAGGTTATTTTTTTCGGATTCTGCATTCATGGGCACTGAAAGGCCAAAGCGACCTGGATATTCTTGCGGTTGCCGGGTGAATCTTTGGATAATCCGCCCAGGGGTAGCTGGATCCGGCGCTTCACGCTTCTCCTTTAGTCTAGCCTGCAGTCAATTCCGCCTCAGCGGGTCATCTGCTGCATAGTTTGTCCCTTGTATCCGCTCGGGGGCGTGAATGCCTCAGCCGGCACAGAAATCTCGTGTTCATAGGTAAGGCGCGGCTTTTTAAAATTCCTGTGGCTATCGAGCCCGAGCCTATCTTCTGATAAGCCGTCAAATGTCAACTATTCTTGAATTTTAGACTTTGATTTTACTTTAGATTGGGCCGGCAAACATGGATTTTACGCACTTTCGCCTCAACTTGCAGGGCAACGTGTGCGCCTGCTATATGGCCGGAATATTAATTAAGGCAGTCTTCTTCCTGTACTGCGGGGAAAATTGGAGGCGCCCTGGCAGGTATACCGAGGCAGTCCAGGATCTTTCGGATCGCGTCGGGGGGATTGATGCCACAAAGTATACGCATGCGACCGCATCTAGGACATTCTAAAACATCGATCTCGAACACACATTTTAAGAGTTCAGACCAACTGTAATTTTTTCCATGACAGCGGCTTGGATTTTGAACATCTTTGCCTGCGGTTTGTTTCCCCTGCTTTTCTGCAGCTCCGGCCGGGTAATGTTCGGAACCGGATACCTCGGCATCGGACGGAACGATACAGGATCTCCATCGGGCACTGGAAGCAAGAATCCCGTGATACCTCACAAGATTAAACCGCGGAGGCGGCACCAGGGCCGCAGGTTTTGCTGCAAGATCGAGCGGTTGGAAAATTACATGGGTTGCCCCGTTGCGTCATTTATGCCTGAGGCGATAAGAAACGCGGCCGTCATGAAGTATCGAAAGCCGTTCCGTGGCTAAATGATTGATTCATGGCGGCGGATACGAAATGGGAAGAACCGTCACGGAACTGCTAGTATTCGACGGTTCGAAATGGGATGGCAGGACTGCCGGGAGCTTTATTTATCCGGAGAGGGAGTGGATCAATGGAAGGCCCACTTCTATAATATTGAAGGTTTGGACGAGGCGGTCCGTCGCCCCCATATACGCCTCCGCCTGCCGGATTGAGCAGTCGGCGGTCAATGGCGGCTGCAGAACCGACTTGCGCCGGCGGACCTCTCGAACGCGCGCTACCTGGATTATTCCTATCAGAAATTCCCATGTTGATGCCGGTTCCCCATAGTAAAATGCCGGCCTGTTGATGGAGAGCGCCGGAGAGGGGCGGCGGACGGATCACACAAAACATTGGGAATTTCCGGAAATGAAAATAAAAAATGTATTATCGGCGTTGCTTGCCTTTATCATGTTTTTCAGCATTCTTATCGCACTGATTAAGGCCTCCGCATTTGCGGCGGCGCCTGAGCTTCGGAATGTTGCCTTCAGGATCGCCGCCTGGCATTCCAGCGCGGTGAATTACGACAACACCGCCCAGTTGATTGCGGACGGCGTCGTCGGCGTGCTTTCGGATGAGGTCATCGATTACAGCGGCACATCCGCTTCCAATCCAACCTACGGGCAGATGATTTCCGGAACGGTGAACAGTGAATGGATCAGCGCGTCCGGCGGCGAGGAATGGGTGTATCTGGACTTCCACGCCCTCACTTCGCTGCGAAGCGTCAAGGTGCATTGGGGCGCAAACTATGCCGCCGCCTACGACATTCAGGTTTCCGATAATGCAAAAATTTGGGAAACAGTTGCGCGCGCCGCCGGCGCGGCCGATTCGGCGGTGGAAACGAAGCTTGCAAACAACGAGGGCCGGTATCTGCGCATCCTCTGCAAAAATTCATCCGGCGGGAACTACATCATCCGCGAAGTGGAAGTCATGGGCATCAACAATGTGGACTATAAGCTTGGGGCGCAGCCCCCTCCGGAAGCGGACGGCTCCCGGGAGCTGACGGGCGGAAATTGGGTCATCCAGCGATCCTCGCTGGTGAATACGGACGGGGAGACGCTCTCGCAGGCCGGGTACGACGATTCCGAATGGCTGCCGGCGACGGTACCCGGCACGGCCTTTGTCTCCTGGCTGAACGCGGGCGCGGTCCCGGACCCGTACTATGACGACTGGCAGTTCCAGGCGTCCGATATTTTCTTCACCGCCGATTTCTGGTACCGCAACTCCTTCGATATTCCGCCATCGCAAGAGGGCAAAAAAGTCTATCTAAACTTTGGCGCCGTCAATTGGAAGGCGGACGTGTGGTTCAACGGCCGGCTGCTGGCGAACAATCTGCCGAGCTACGCGCATTCCATCGAAGGCGCTTTCACACGCGCAAAATTCGAGGTTTCGGCCCTGGCGAATTACGGCGGACAGAACTACCTGGCAGTGCTGATTCACAGGAACAGGACGCCTGGCCTCGTCACCACCCAGGGATTGGCGGAAGGCCCTCTTCCCAACGGCGGCGAGCTCGGGCAAGACAGCCCGACCATCCATGCGGCGGTGGGATGGGACTGGCTGCCGACCATCCGCGGCCGCGACATCGGCATTTACAATGACGTGACCGTGACTTACGGCGGCGCCGTCCAGCTGGAAAACGCCTGGATGGAAACCGACCTCGACATCAACGAAACGTCGGCGGATGTTTCGGCAGAAAACCTTGCAATCGGCAAGGCGGTGGCGCAGCCCGCGGCGCAAAACGGGGAAGACCTCGGGCATGTCAACGACGGCGATGAAAGCACCCAATGGATCGGCGAAAATATCGACGGCGCCGGCTTCACCGTGGACCTCGGGGACATAACGGCGATCAACAGCCTGCAGCTCGTCTGGGGCAGCGAAGCCGGCGGCGCGGCCGCGGCGGCGGAAGACAGGCATCCGGCGAAGTTCAAGGTGGAGGTGTCCGATGACGGCGCGAACTGGCGGAACTTCGATTCCTTTGCGGGGGGCGAAGTAGACACCGGGTGGTTCGGCGTCCGGCGGGCAGACCCGGCGCCCGGCACGGATGAGTATGCCGGATCTGATATTTCCAATGAAGTGGATGGACCGCTGGCGGCCGTCCAGGTTTCGTTTGCCGGCAAAAAGGCATTCCCGATGCGGATTCCCGTGCCGCAGAACGCGCGCTATGTGCGCTTTACCGTCACAAAACGCAGACAGGTGGAGCAGCAGGGCAACCGGACCGTGCCGGCAAGGGTCAAGGAATTCAGAATCTACGCGGAAACGCTCGCCGAGGTCGACCGGAGCATGATGCGCACCTATCGGCGTGACGGCTCGAAAGCCCGTCTCACCTTCCGGACTGACGTCCACAACTACGGATCGGAAGCGGCAAACGTGACCATCGACGGCGTCATCACACCCGGCAATATCAGCTTTTCAAAGACGGTCCGCATTCCGGGAGACGGCAGCTGGGAAATAACGGTTGACGGCATTGTCCTGAATGATCCGGAACTCTGGTGGCCGAACACCTACGGCAGGCAGCCGCTGTATGCGGCGGCAGTGGCCGTAAGCGCGGACGGCACAGTGCATGACCGGACGAAATTCAAGTTCGGCGTGCGCGAATTTACCTATCCGGTCGACGGCAACCGCCTGACCATCTACTGCAACGGCACGCGGATACTTGCCAAGGGCGGCAACTGGGGCATGGACGACGGCCTCAAGACGGACACGCCGGAAAAATACGACGACAAGATGCGGCTCCATGCGGAAGCAAACTTCACCATGATCCGCAACTGGGTGGGCATGACCAACAACAAGGCCTTCTATGACGCGGCGGACAAATACGGAATCCTTATCTGGGACGACTTCTGGCTGGCCAACCCCGTGGACGGCCCGAACCCGGACGACGAGGCCATGTTCCTCGACAACGCGGCGGATAAAATCAGGAAGAACCGTCATCACGCCGCGCTGGCGCTTTATTGCGGCCGGAACGAAAGCCGCCCGCCGAAAAGCCTCGACGAAGGTTTGAAGCGGCGTACGAAAGACTATGACGGCACGAGGATTTATTTTCCGAACTCCGCCGGCGATCCCGTAGGCAGCGGCGGCGGATACGCGATCGCCGCCAGGCCGAACCGCAACAACGGCACGGGCATCAAGGAGTATTTCGACGAAGTGCCGTATGTCACGCTCCGGAGCGAATGCGGCATTCCCAACGTGCCGAGCCTCGAAAGCATGAAGAAGTTTCTGCCCGAGGAAAAGCTGTGGCCGATCAACGAGTCCTGGGCGCTTCACGACTGGACCTATCACATGAACGGCCCGGCCAACACCTATATGGACGCCCTGCAGCTTTACAAGCCCGGCGCTTTTGCCGTACCGACCGACAATGTGCGGGGCCAGAAGCCGGACCCGGCGGATCCCGTGTTTGTCCGGTACAAGAAGGCGGTGCTTGAAATGGTGGATGCCGACGGCAAGGCGTTCACGCTCTCGGAATTCCACAAGATCGCGCAGCTCATTAACTACGAGAACTTCAAGGGCGTGTATGAAGGGCTGACGCTGAAGCGTTCCAACGGATTCCTGATGTGGATGAGCCAGTCCTCCTGGCCGAGCTTCATGTGGCAGACCTACGACTGGTATCTTGATACGAACGCGGGCTATTTCGGCGCGAAGGCCGCGAACCAGCCGACGCACGCCGTCTGGGACCCCCGGGATGATTCCATCGTGCTCTCGAACATGACGCCGAAAACATACAACAACGTCGCCACGAACATGAAGGTGTTCGACCTCAACGGCAAGGTTGTGTCGGAGCAGACATGGCCTACGCCCACCCTCGGGCCGGATTCATACGGCATCAGGCTGGCGACGGCAACCGCCGATTTTGCCAAATCGCCCACGGATCTGGTTTTCATCCGGCTGACCGTGAAGGGCAACTCCGGCAATGTGCTCGGCGACACGCTCTACTGGCACAACTGGAAAGACTATATGCATTACGAGTCGTTGAGCCGCCTGCCGGAAGTACGCCTCAGCGCCGCCGTTTCGCCGAAGTTCACCGTCGCCGGGGAAACCGGCAAATGCAACGACCTGTACACCATCGCGCTGTCCAACAACAGCGGTGCTCCGGCCGTGCAAACCCGCATCCGGACCATCAGCAGCGCAACGGGTGAAGACATCCTGCCCGCGTTCTACAGCGACAACTACTTTTCGCTGATGCCCGGCGAGAGCAGGACGGTCACCGTCGAGTTCAATCCCAAACACCTGCAAGGCGGCCGCCCCGTCTTGGAACTCAGCGGCTGGAACACCAAATTGGAAACAATAGACCGGGCGGAGAAGCGGTAACAGGCGCCCATGGCCGGAGTACGGCCTGAAGTGACGGCAATACGAACTACAACGATCAGACTGAATCCGAAAAAATCCGCGGATTTAGCATGCAACAATGCCGGGATACGGAATGCCGCACTATTCCGGATACGGCTCCGAAAAAAATAAAAAACGTCACGGACGACCAAACATTACACGGATGGCGGTTTTATACAGAGCGTCTCAAATAAATGCTCATAATGCAGAGGCCCGCAGGGCCGAGAGAAAATAGGCGCTTCCATTGCTTTTATAGTGACACAAAATGCCGAGACATTGTTGTTGCAGATATGTCAGATATGACATCTAATGAAAAAGCATGGTACTCGATGATAAGCCGATTGTGTGGCTAAGTGAGGTTGTGAAATCGCCGCCTTGGAAAAAGGAGGCGAGGCTTGAAGCCGGATTTCTTCTCATGAAGCTCCAGAAGGGCCAGAATCTTGAGATGGCGCATTCCCGGCCAATGCCTGATACCGGCGAACGATGTCACGAGTTAAGAGTGGTCGATGTCAATGCGACCTGGCGCATTATCTATCGGACCGATCCTGACGCAATTGTTATCCTGGATGTCTTCAACAAAAAGACACGGGCCACACCGCGATCGGCAATCAATCGGTCGAAAAAAGAATGCGGGAGTATGACGATGCATAACAATAAGAAAAAAAGACTTGAGAAGAAAGGATGGAAGGTCGGCAGCGCCAAAGAATTTCTTGGACTCTCTGACGAAGAAGAAGCTTACATCGAAATTAAGCTCAGGCTTTCGGAGAGCTTTCGGCAATACAGATTACGGCGCAAGATGACGCAGGCCGACGCCGCCAAACTGATAAAATCAAGCCAGTCGCGGGTTGCTAAAATGGAAGCCGGTGACAGCACCGTGTCCTTGGACCTGCTGGTCCGTTCACTGATTGCTTTAGGCGCTTCGAGCAGGGGCGTGCTCAAGCTGATCTCAAATCAAAAAGCCGCATCGGCAGCTTAAAAAGAGATTTGAGTTCCCGTTTATGACAGTTACAAACATACTGTTTCTTCTCTTGAGGCCAGAGCATTTCTCACAACAGAGAGCTGAAATTCTTGGATGCGACCATTCCCATTTTGCTGAACGGCAAGGGAGTTAATGAAGGGCTAAAAGAGGAGGTTCATAGGTAAAATAAGCGGCGCTTTTTAAAATTCCTGTTGCTATCGAGCCCGA
>CAZDMR010000102.1:0-8411 GCA_964506795.1 uncultured Acidobacteriota bacterium
CGCTGCGGACGTCCTCGAGGACGCTGAGGATCAACGGTTCCCAGTCCACAATAAAACCGGCGCGGGCCTGGGACGCCGGCTTTTTCTCGTTCGTTTCTTCCTCTCCCGGTTCCGAATCTAAAACGGCGAACGGATAGGATTCGCCGGTTTCTTCGGATCCGGCGGCAAACTCAAGTTCCATCGCCGCCTGTCCTTCGTATTGGATCACCTGCCGCAATCCGGTGAGGGAAGCGACCGCGTCATACAGGCGGCCCACGCTCGTCGTCCACGGCGAATGAACGCCCTGTTTCAACATTCGGATGATAACCCTGATCTGCTGATTGCTGAAAGCGCGGAGGGGAATCAGGTCTTCTTGGTGCAGGAGATCTTCTCCCAATATCTCATAAAGGACTCCGAGCGCCGTGCGTCTCGGTTCCCTCACGGAACGCGTGCTTCCGGGAAGCCTGAACTTGCGGAAAGAGGCTGCGCGGGTAAAGGAAGTCGTGTTGGTTAGCAGAAATTCTCCTCCCCAGACAGTCCCATCCAAACCGTAACCTGTCCCATCCCAGGAAACTCCGAGGACGCGGCCCTCCAGCTCGTTTTCGGCCATGCATGCGGCGACATGGGCGAAATGGTGCTGAACGGAAACAAGGGGGATGCCGCATCGTTTGGCGAATTTGGTCGAAAAGTAGTCCGGATGCGCATCGGCTGCGACTCGGACGGGCTGCTTCGGGTAGAGACGGCGGAAACTCTGGATCACTTTCTCAAAAGCTTCAGACGCTTGTTGGTTTTCCAGGTCGCCTATGTGCTGGCTGATGAATATGTTTTTATCCACCGAAACGGCGATGGTGTTTTTCAAATGCGCCCCCACGGCGAGAATATCGGGAAGCACCTTTTTGCATCGGACGGGCAGAGGCGCATACCCCCGCGCGCGTCTTAAGACAAGCTCCCGGCCTAAAACCACCCTGACGACGGAGTCGTCCACATGCCGCACTATGGGCCGGTTGTGAACTAGAAACAGGTCCGCAATGCCGGACAAACGGGTCAATGCCTCCCGTTCATCGATGCAAATGGGTTCATCGGAAAGATTGCCGCTGGTTGCGATAATAGGGAATTCCAGTTCTTTCATTAAAAGATGATGCAGTGGAGTATACGGCAGCATCACTCCGAGATAGGGATTCCCGGGGGCCACAGCCAGCGCGATTGAAGATCCTCCTCCTGTTCGCTCCAGAAGAACTATCGGGCTTTCCGCCGACTGCAGCAGCCTGGCCTCCAGTTGCGAGATGCGGCAATCTTTTGCGATGCGCCCCATGGAGGGGTACATCAGGGCAAAAGGTTTTTCCTCCCGGTTTTTCCTAAAACGCATTGTTTCAACGCTTTGAAGGTTCCGCGCATCGGCGGCAAGATGAAAGCCTCCAAGCCCTTTGATAGCCACAATCTTTCCTTCTCTGATTGCTTCGGCGGCTTGAACCAGCGCATCGTCATGACTCGAAAGGACCTCTCCCGCAGGATTCCAGAGCTGCATGAAAGGGCCGCACACGGGACAGGCATTGGGTTGAGCATGAAAGCGGCGGTCATTTGGATTTTCGTATTCTTTCCGGCAATCCGGGCACATCTCGAAAGACTTCATCGAGGTATTTGGCCGATCATAGGGAAGGGATTCTATGATTGAGAACCGGGGGCCGCAGTGCGTGCAATTGGTAAAAGGATACCGAAAGCGGCGATTATGGGGATCGAATATCTCGGAAAGACATTGCGGGCAAACGGCGATATCAGGGAGGACCAGCGCGCTTGCCGCTCCGGCCGATTCGCTTTCCTTGATCTCAAAATCATTAAAATGAATAGGATCAAGAAGGGTATACTCCAAGCTCTGAATAAATGATAGAGGCGGCTTTTCTTTCTGAAGTCGAAGCAGGAAAGAATCCAGAGCGCCCTTTTCTCCTTCGATCTCAATGAAGACACCCTGAGGCGAATTGCGCACCCAGCCCGGCAGTTTGATATCCGTAGCAAGCCGGTACACAAAAGGCCGGAAACCGACTCCCTGAACGGCGCCTCGGATCGCGATGCGCATTCTTTGAATTAAACCTTCGGGATTTCCCTCTTGCTGAGCCAGCTGCACCATTCCGGAATGCCCTCGCCCGTAAAGCATGATATTTCAAAGATTTTAAGAGCGGGATTTATTTGCAAGGCGTTCTTCTCTAATAACTTCAAGTCGCAATGCACATAAGGAACCAGATCGATTTTGTTGATTATCAGCACCGAGGAATTGCGGAACATGCCCGGATACTTCAAGGGCTTGTCGTCTCCCTCCGTCGTGCTGACCACAACAACCTTGGCGGCCTCTCCCAGATCATAGTTGGAAGGGCAGACGAGATTTCCGACGTTCTCGATGAAGAGCGTGTCTATTTCATCGATATTCAGATCTTTCATGGCGTCCCGCACAAATTTTGCCTCCAGATGGCATGCGCCCATGGTGATAATCTGCACTACGGGAACGCCGTAGCTTGCAACGCGCCGAGAATCGAGATCCGTCTGGACATCCCCTTCAATAACCGCAATCTTCATGGCATTGCCCAGTTGCTGGAAGGTCTTTTCCAAAATGCTGGTTTTCCCCGCTCCCGGAGAGCTGACAAAATTCAGCACAAATACTCCGTGCTCGCTGAACAGCCGCCGGTTTTTCTCGGCGATTCTGTCGTTTTTTTCCAATACTTTCCGCTCAATAGTTATTATGCTCATAGGCCGTTGTCTTTTTTGTTTTCTTTATCGTCCAGTTCTATCTCCAAAATTTCCAACTCTTTACCGGAAATCAGTTCCAAATCAGTGCCCTGGCACATGGGGCAAAAAAAAGCCATGTCTTCCACCTGAAACCGGTGGCCGCATTTTCTGCACCGGGAAACCGTCGGCACCTGTTCTATGGCAAGGGCGGCATGGCTCATGCTGGTTTCGCTTACGATGGCGCTGAAGCAGAAATCAAGCGAATCCGGCAAGACTCCCGATAGCTGCCCGACGCGGATACGGACCCATTTCACGTCCGGCTGCTGCTTTTCTGTCACCGATTGTTTGACGATTTCAAGGATACTCTGAGCAATTGACAGTTCATGCATGAAACAGGCCCGATAGTCGTGAAAATCTTTGAAGCACAGGGGGTATTTCGCAACTCGATGTCAGCTTTAAACACAAAAATAATACCATATCGAAGGAATCTAGGCGATAGCATCTCGAATTGAATCGAGATCAGTGACCGACGCAATCCCGGATAAAATTTTCGCGGCTTTTCAATCTCCTTTTTTTCTGAGAGGCTCCCAGTCGCTCTCGAGTAGCGCCTAAAAAAATAGTTGATTGGCCGACCCGAAAATGCTAGCCTTTTTCCTTATGTTGAACGATTATTTGGTGATTTCGGATTCCTTTCATATGGGCAGAACGTACGTTTCTTCCCCCTCTTTTTACCTACCCTAAGTCTATTCATTCCAAAACATACATGGGGGATATTCCCTTTTTGCATGAGGAGGTTCTTATGCTGAAAGAAAAACGCTACGGAGACGAAAAGTCTAAAAGGCTGTTTAAAACTGCAGCCGTAATCATCGGCCTTGGAATTTGGATCCATATGACAAGCCGGGATTTCGCTAAATCTATGGAAGGTATAACGGTTACGCCGGAAATCTACGAGTTCGCGCCGAACAAACTGGAAGATTTTGAAGCAACTGCATACTGCGACAGCGGGATCACAAAGAGCGGGGTTATGTCGGGGCCCGGCCGTGTCGCCGCTGATCCAAATGTAATACCTTTAGGATCAATGATTTATATTGACTCGCCTTTGATGGGTGGCATCTACCAGGTGCTTGATACCGGCGGAATGGTCAAAGGCAACATTGTCGACATATTTATCCCCAATTACGATCGGTGCATCCAGTTCGGGCGGAGGAATGTTAAGGTCAAAATTCTGCGCTACGGCTTTTTAGGCGATCCTCCAAAGCAGAAATCAAACGATTAACCTTCCGCCTCGAATTTTATTCCCTCTCAATATCTGATTTGGGAGCGAGGCTTAATCCTTGGATTGCAAGGAATCGTATCCCAACCGCAACCATTGCCGCTGCAAGAAAATAGCCGGTCGCGCTGATCATACCGGTGCTTGTTGCCAGAACCTGGTACCATAATAAATTCCAGCCGAGCTCAAGGCGCGCTTGAACCATCCACAGCGCAGTGTAATAAACGATTCCCGCCGCAAATATCCAGGCGCCGTTGCCGATTTTTCGAAGGAAGCTTCGGCCGGGCCCGAGAAGCGGCCAAATCCAAGCCGGCAAAAGGAAAAAAGCCGACGCCCAGTAGGTATTGCGCAAAAGAGCGAAAACGGCCAGGATGAGGAGGACGCCGAGCAAAACCAGCTTGGTTTCATGAAATTGAGGCTTGGGCAGGTCTCTAAATGCAAACCATTCAATCAGGTAGCATACGACTGCGATAATCAAGGCGGCCCCCAAAATTGCACCCAACAGCCCCCAGGGAGGATTCTCGAGCACGGGATCCTTGGCGGTCGCGGGGTACAGCGTATAGAGAGGTATCAGGCGGAGGGCGTAAGCCATACGGATGAAAAAAAATATGGATAAGAACGGAATAAGCGTTCCCGAATATGCCAGCAATTCGCGCCCTATGCCGGTTTGGGTCAGGCGCCTCCCGTGGTTTTTTATATGGAAATAAAAGGCAACGGCGAAAGGCAAAAAAGCAAGGATGTGCAAGCTTCGAATAATCTGAGGTTTCAGATAACGCTCGCCGCTTACTTTTAAAAAACCCGCGGAATCTTCGGGAATGGCGGTCATATCGTCCAAGGTGCGCATGATGCGCTCCGCAGCAAGGCCGTATTTTTCAATGCCGGCTGTTTTCAGGTTCGCGGCGGTATCCAGGGGCGAATGATAAACGGCTTTTGCGCGCGTTTCATCAATGGATATGCTGTCGAGATTGACCGCAGGGATGCCCGCTCCCAGAAAGGGTCCCTGGTCCTCCCATGGAATAAACCATGCACGCTCGAGATTTTCCATCAATCCCGATGGTTCCTTTACGGGCAAACCTTGTGCTTCTGCGGCGCGCCGGGCGATTTGACGCAGCCATGGAGGCGTGAATCCTCTTCGAAGACCTGTTTCTTCCAGCCGGAAGGCGGCCAGATCCCCGATGGCTACATGATCCAGCGAGAGGACGGCGGCGAGTCGATTGCGCTCGGAATAATTTTCAGCCAGATCCTTTGCGCCGAGCATCCCCCATTCCCCGCCGTCGGATAAAACAAACAACAGGCTTCGCTGCGTAGGAATGGATGAAAAGACGCGCGCCAATTCCAGCAGCACCCCCACGGCGGCGCCGTTTTTCATTGCTCCCTGCACCGTTGTTCGGGAGGTATCGTAATGGGCGACCAATGCCAGGATTTCCGTCTTTCGGCCTTGCTTAAAGCCGAGAACGTTCCTTCCCACCTCGTTTCTTCTGACAATGCGTCCTTTAAAATGGGTATAGCCTACGGTATATCCCAGCCCTTCGAGGTAATCGTGAAAGTATCCTGTCGATGCGCGGGATTCCATGCTGCCGAAAATTCTTTTCGGAAAAAGCGTGACAAATTCTTGAGCGACTTGATGGGCGCGTGTCGCATCGAACGCCGCAGGTTTCGGGCTTAGAGGCGGGCCGGGAATGCGGGCGGAGAACAGAAAAGGCAGCAGCAGGCATGCAATAAGCACGCAGCCCATGGAGCCGATGACAATCTGTTTTTGTTTTGCTTCCATTAAAATTTCCCAACGATCGGGCGATTCATCCGCAGGCATTTGCGCGGCCGGCAGCGGCACTGCGGGTTACTGAATTTCCGAGGAAACAGATCCCACGATGTGAAGCAGCTCCAGCTTTCGTTCAAATAAAGCCCGGTCTGCTTCAAGCAGCGCCAGCTCCTTTTGCTGCAGCTGCAAACGGAGTTCCTCGTACTCTTTGTCGCTTATCCTGCCGTTCTCCAGCAGGATTTTGTTTGCCTCAAGCATTTCCATCGCGGCTTCCCTGTCCATGCGGGCGCAATCGCAGGCGCCGCGCGCAATGCGCACCGCACTCAATCCTCGTTGAATATCCAGCTTCAGATTTGATTTCATTTGCTGCAGCCGATATCGTTCCTCGGAAACCTCGTGTTTGCTCTGCGCCACCCGCGCGCTTGTGCGAAAGCCGTTAAAGAGAGGGACCTGTATCGAAATTCCCACCAGATAGTTGTTCCGCTCGAATCGGTTGAAATAATCCTCGTAGTTGTTAGAGCGGCTGAAAAGGGCATACTCCGTGACGATGTTTAATTTAGGCCAGCGTTCGCCTTTTTCGGCCTCGAGATGAAATTCCTTTGATCGAAGAGTCGCCTCAGCCTTTTTGATTTCCGGCGTTTTTTCGAGAGCTTGTTCATATAAGGCTTTTCCATCCATTGCGAAGATAGGGGTTTCAATTTGCGGTTCCACGGTCCTTATGGAAACCGTATGCGGCATCCCCGTTAATTCCCGCAGCTGCATTTCCGCAATCCCGATCTGTTCTCCGGCGACGAGCAGCTGCTGCCGCGCGGAAATTGTCGACGCCCTTGCAAGAGATGCGTCCGCCGCGCGCACTCTGCCGGCTGCAAGCATGCTTTCGATGATCTGCTGTTGTTTCTCTGCCGCGTCAAGTCCCGCCGATTTCAGGGGCAGGATTTTGCGGGCGCGGTGGAGATCGTAATAGGCTACAGCGGTTTTAACGGCGATCTCGCTGCGGATGGATTCCGATCCTAAATAGCTTGCCTTCATCGATTCTCGGGCTTCCCGGATCAGATTGGAATTCTTCTTGCTGAAAACGGATTGGTTTGCACCGATCTGGAAAATCGAAGGAGCGGAGCCTTCAATGCTCAGCGGAAAGCCGTTGTTGTAGGCAAGCCCCGTTCCGGTGAAGATCTGGGGGAGGTTCAGGGATCGACTTTCGCGAACGGCCTCTTCCGCCCGCATCGCCTGGGCCTCCGCCATTCGGACGTCGGGAGAATGCTCCAAAGCTAATCGGACGGCCTCCTGGAGCGTCAGAGTCCGGAATCCCGGCTGCGGATCGGCTTCGGCGATCCGAGTCGCGGAAAAACTGCACGGGCAGATACAGCATGCGGCGAATAAACAGAAAAGCTTTCGCAGTCGTCTTTTCATAGCATTATGCCTCGGTCGGAATCATTTAGCAGCCCGGGCTGCAATCCTTGATGCGCCCCTATTGCCTCGAATGCCGTTCAATACAGAATAAGCGGCTTCGGTCGCACTATGATACTACTTGATCCGGGATATGCTTTCTTTTGCTTTGGAGTAATCGGGATTGAAGTCGAGCGCGGTCTCGAAAGCTTCACGGGCTTCGGCTTTGCGTCCTTGGACAAGGCGGCATTCCCCAAGCCAGTAATATACCGTCTCGAAAGAAACAGATTCGTCTTCCAATCTTTCCTCGGCCAGTTTCTGCAAGGATTCGGCCGCGCTGTCGATGTCTATCCCGAGCCGGATTTGCGCCGCTGCTATGAGGAGCCGGGCCCGTTGGGAATCGCCCCGCATTTCCAGCACTTTTGTTGCGTTATCGAGGGCGCTTTCGTAATCCCCGCGGTCGAGCAGATAATCCGCCAAATCCTTCCACGCATTTGCGTCGTCCGGGTAATCGACGGTGGCCTGGGTCAATTCCTTCTCGGCCTGGTCCCAATCCTCATTTTTCCGATGAATTGCCGCCCAGGCAGCGGGACCCTTTGAAGGATCAAGCCTTGAAATGACCCGCGCTTCCGCTTTCGCTTTGTCTTGCCCGCCTCCAAGGAAGCCGGGGGCCTGCAGATAATATTCGAGCAGGTCGAACCGAACGTCGACATCCTCCGGATCAAGGTCTCTCGCCGTTTCGAATTCTTTCAGAACCCGGCGCGCGCGAAAGGGAGCTTTAAGAAATGAGGAATGCTCCGCTTGAGAGCCGCAGGCGCGTCCAAGCCAGAGGTGATATTTGGCATTGGAAGGATCCATCTCAACGGCTTTTTCCATTTCTCGGACGGCGTCATCCCAGCGGCGGATTTTCAGATAGGATTTGCCCAGCCAGAGTCGGATTTCAGGTTTGCCGGAGTCTGCCTCGTTCAGTCGCCGCAACAGGTCTATCGCCTGCTTGAATTCCCCTCTTTGATAGAGGCGGACGGCGTCCTCGAATCCGGCATCCTGCCAAAATCCCGGTATCATCGCCAGAAGCAAAAAAAAAGCAGTCCCAATCATTTCAGACAGGCTCCTATATTTTCAATATATCCGATGCTCCTCCCGCCTTTCAATCTTATCCTCCTCGCGGGCCGTTCATTCGACGGCAAAATAACGTCTTTGTTTCAAATAATCGCCTCCGCTGGCTTCTTGCTCCTCGCTCCTAGCTTTTGGCTTCTGGCTTCTGGCTTCTTGCTTCTCGCTTCTTGCTCCTGGCTTCTCACT
>CAZDMR010000103.1:0-5283 GCA_964506795.1 uncultured Acidobacteriota bacterium
TAGGACGTGGTGGCTCCGATATAAAGCGCCAGAAGAAAACCGTCGGTGCATTCATAGCTGTGGTGCATTGGAAGGACCGACAGGAACCTGTCCTCCCCGCGCAGGTCCACCCACTTCACCGCATCCACGATGTTGGAAGCGACATTCCCGTGCGTCAACATGACCCCTTTGGGATTGCCTGTCGACCCTGAAGTGTAAAGGATCGAAAGGAGGCTGTCCGCCGAAACCGTCCGTTCGGCGAAATCGTTCCTTCCCGCCGCGAGACGCTCGCGTCCGCGCTCCCGCAACTCGTCGAAACCCAGGATTCCGGCGCTGCTGTTCCCTCCGTCCATATTGACGACGGACGCAAGGCGCTCAAGCTTCGGCCGCAGCGCCGCAATCATTTCCGTGTGGCTGTCGTCGCAAATCACGGCTTGAGCTTCGGAATTGCGCAGTATGCCGTAGACCTCGATCTCTTTTAAATCCCTGTCAATGGGGACGCAGACGATACCGGTGCACGCGGCGGCCAGGTAGGCGGCAGCCCATTCGGGACGGTTGTTGCCGACAACGGCCAATTTGCCCGTCGACGGCTCCAGGCCCAGGGCAGCCAGCCCGCCCGCCAAAAGCTCCACCTCGGCGCGGAGCTCGCGGTAAGTGATCGCAATCCAGCGGCCGTCCTTTTTTGACTGCAGGGCGGCCTTATCCGCAAATTTCCGCGCGCTCCTTATGAACATATCCCGGATATCGGAAATCGGATCTGCCGGATAATCGGGATATATTCCCTTAGCGCGCCTGGCGTTCCGCACCATTATCGGTTGATCTCCGGCGTTTTTAGCGAACCGAAAGGGGAAGGCTCGGACACGGGGATCTCAGGCCTCCATTAATTCAAGTGCGGATTTTCGGGTTTGATGTGCTCGAACTTTCGCACCAGTATCAGGGTCTCGATCTGCTGCTGAAGGATGGGGATCAATATGTCGCACCTTTGAGAAGCTTCGTTGATTTCCAGTAATGCCTGCTTCTGTTCAATCGCAAGGTTCAGTGTTGTGGCCACCATATTAACCACGGATTCAAAGTCCAGTTGGGGCATAAATTCCATGGCCCGCTCGCTTGTCCCCGCGGCAAGTTCCGCGAATTTGGCAAAGAGCGCGCTCAAACGATTGTGGCGCTCCTGGATGGCCTCGGATGCTTCGTCATACGCTGCGTCTTCGATGACTTCCACCTCCACCAGCCGATAAGGCGTGTGTTGGACCTCCCGGACGATGCGCACCCGCTGAATTCCCGCAACTACGATATTATATTTGCCGTCTTCGAGTTCTTCGTAAGTCTCTATTTTGCCCAAACAGGCGATTTCGTGCACCGCGGCGCCGGTTGTATAGGTCGACTCCACGCCGCTTCGCAGCAGCGCAATGACTAATTCTCCGTTTCCCGCAATCGTCTCCCGGACCATAGTCCGGTATTTTTCCTCGAAGATATACAGAGGCATCGGCGTTTTGGGAAAAAGCACCACATTGGGCAACGGAAATAAAGGAACGATCATATCCGAAAAGATATTAAGACGGTATTGCCTTCCCGTCAACGCCGCATTGGGCGTCGGGAGGAATGCCGTAAACAAAAAGAAAGCCGCGGCCGCATGACGAACCCTCCATTTTTGGGCGCTTCCCCGCCGATCCGGCTCGATTGAGAAATGCAGGCGGATGCCCGCGCCGCGTTTTGGTACAATCTTTTGGAATTAAAAGGAGGCTCTATATGGAAGAATCGGTTGTCCGTTGTCCCGACTGCGGCACAAATAATCGCCTGGGATCTGCCCGTGAAAATCGAATCCCCGTATGCGGAAAATGCAAAAAGCCTCTTCCCTGGATTGTCGTCGGCACCGACATCAGTTTTCGCAAAGAGCTGGATACCCCGGTTCCGGTTCTGGTCGACTTCTGGGCCGAATGGTGCGGACCATGCCGGATAGTAAGCCCTATTTTGGAAGATTTGGCGCGCGAAAGAGCGGGGCGGCTCAAGGTTATTAAATTCAACGTAGACCATAATCCGGCCACCGCGATGCAATTTAATATTGCAAGCATCCCAACCATGATTCTCTTTAAGAACGGGCGTCCGGTGCAAACGCTTATGGGCGCCATGTCAAAAAGCGCCATCCTTCAAAGGCTCGGCTCCAACTTGGATTATTCATGAAAGCTTCCGCCGCAGCACCGGGAACCGGCCGTTTTTTCATTCGATAAGCTCATGCATAGAGGGTAAAGAGCCGAAAAGGAGGGAAGATAAGAACATACTTATCGGACGGAGCTATTGATGATTAATCCCAGGGCGGCCTTGTGCTTTGGACGGCTCAGTCGCCGCGCAGCGTCCCGCCAATATTCCATGATATATCCCGAGCTTTCGGTTTTATGCGTTTTTGCGATGCCCGCATTGGGGATACCGCCTTCCTGGAGGGAATTTTGGCCGGCGTTTGCGTTGGCGTTTCTTCTGATCGCCGCTTCTCTATACGGCATATACCGCTGGCAGATGCGTAAAATAAGCGAACACAGCAACCAGCTGGAAAACCTTGTTTCGGCCCGCACCATCGAACTCGCCATAGCAAACGCGGATCTTGAACGCCTCAGCATCACCGATCCTCTCACCGGCTTGAAAAACCGGCGCTATGTCGAGTTTTCGATTTCGGAAGACCTGGCGCGGGCGCGCCGGTCCCTGCAGTACACGCCGGGCGAATGGCGCAACACCGTTGAAAGAACCGCAAATATCGGTTTTCTGCTTATCGACTTAGACCACTTCAAATTGGTCAACGACCATTACGGGCATCCCGCGGGAGACCGCGTCTTGAGGCAAATGAGCGAGGTTCTGTCTTCAGTCATCCGCGAATCCGACACAACCGTACGCTGGGGAGGCGAAGAATTCCTGATCATTGCCAGAAGCCCCAGAGGGAACGATACGGCAAGCTTGGCGGAACGCATCCGAAAAAGGGTGGAGTGCGCGCCGTTCAGCGTCAATGACGGACAGACCATAAAACTAACCTGCAGCCTGGGCTTCTCTTCCTGGCCTTTCTTTTCGTCCGAGCCGGATGCAATCTCCTGGGAGGATGTCCTGGAATTAGCGGACCGGTGTCTTTATCTCGCCAAGAAGAGCGGGCGCAATGCGTGGATTGGGATATCGGCTTCGCCGGATTACAAAGGCAAAGGCGATATGTCCGCCCTCGACGACTTCCGGTCGGCGGCGGCCAACGGCATTATTCGGATTCAGTCTTCGGCCGCCTCCGAAACCGCAGGCTCTTCGCGCGCGCACTCATCCAGCGGGATCGAACAATTCAGAACGGCCCGCCTTTGAGGAAACCGCCTGAAGCAATCCGCGCGCCCGTCTCCGCCCGCATTTTTTGCTTGTCGGCCGGCCTTCCCTTATAATTAGTTTCATGAATGAAAACGAGGATCCCCTAGTCGAAAATAAGCCCGAAGCGGATGAAGTGCCGGAAGATATTGAAATTCCCGCCGCTGAATCATTGGAAATCGCCCCCTACGATCCTCTCCGCCGATATATGGCCGAGATCGCGAGATTCAAGCCTCTGAGCAGGGAAGAAGAGCACTCGCTTGCCGTGCGTTATCATGAAACGCAGGACCGCGAAGTCGCCTATCGTCTGGTGACTTCAAATCTCAAGCTGGTGGTGAAAATCGCCCTTATCTATCAGAAGGTCTACCGCAATCTTTTGGACCTGATCCAGGAAGGGAACCTCGGATTGCTGCAGGCGGTAAAGCGCTTTGACCCTTACCGCGGGACCCGTCTTCCCACGTACGCGGCATGGTGGATAAAAGCGTACATTCTGAAATTCCTTCTCGATAACGCGCGCATGGTCAAGATAGGGACGACCAACGTCCGGCGCAAGATCCTTATGAACCTGAACCGCGAGAAGCGCGAACTGGAAGCCAAAGGCATTGTTCCGACATCCAAAATGCTGGCCGAAAACCTGGGCGTCGACGAAGATGAATTGCGGGAAGTGGAGCGGGGCATGACGGGCTCCGATATATCGCTGGACGCCCCGATCGGCAACGACGGCGGCGAAATGCATTACATCGACACCCTCCGCATGATGGAACAAAGCGTGGATGAAAAGATAGCCCATGGAGAATTCCGCGAACTGCTGGAAAAAAGATTCGCCGCTTTTGCGGAGACTCTTTCGGAGCGCGAACGGGTGATATTGAATCAAAGGCTTATCGCGGACCATCCGGAAACGCTTCAACAGATCGCGGACCGCTACGGGATATCGCGGGAAGCGGTCCGGGTTGCGGAAAAAAAGCTGATCTCCAAGCTTAAGAAATACATGATCGAATCGTTCGGAGATGTGCGCGAGATCGAGGTGCAGCTGTCGACCTGATGCCTCCGCCCCGAAGGCTGAATCCTACTTCTCGGGTGAAGGGACGGGTTTCCCGAATTCTATGGTCGCGTCCGAAGCAAATCTCATGTAATTCTCGTAGGTGACGGTCTCCTGGATCCGGACCGTATTATCGGGGAAACGTAGCTCGCTGTCGGCATGGGTCCAGACGGGAAACCAATATTTGCCGTCAATGACCTGCCGCAGGGTTTCAAATTCCGGGAATTTGTTATCCCTGTATTGAGGGACCGGCTTTCCCATAGTCCTTACAACCTGAAGGTCCAAATCGTCCACCCAGATCCTTCCCTCGAAATAAAACCGATTCCCTTTAATTTTCTTCGGCTTCACTGAAAACACGTAGCAGTCCAGTTCGTCCACTTTCTCCTTTCCCCTGTACTTGAGGTCGTAAAGAGGAAGCTCCTCGTCGGTCAAAGCGAAAGGATTGATGTTGTTTATGATTTCCACATCCTCCTCGGAGAAACGGACGCTTTTTAATCGGCCGCTTTGGCGGATGATCTTCACTTCGCGGGTCCCGTCGTCGTTGAAAACGACTTCGGAAACAATCATCATCCTCTCCGGATTCTTCAGCGGAACGCCGTTATTCTCCAGGACCTTTATGGTTGCGATTTGCGTATAGGTATATTGAATCCAAGCCTCATAAAATTCAGTTTCTTTTTGCGTGAGCCGCCGAATGATCTCCTCCGGCGCGAGATCTTCCTTTGCGGCGGACGATTCCGAAGATTGAGCAGAACCGGCGTCCTCAGGCCACGCGCCGGAGTATCCGGCCGATAACAACGCGGCGACAACAAAAACAAAAATATTCCGCACGTTCATCCCTCCGGATGCCTATAAATGCAGGTTACTGCAATCCCGGCCTCGCGCCTTTCTGTCCCGTGGATGCCGCGGCACCGTTCTCTGTCCCCATCAGCCTCGAAGAGGCGACG
>CAZDMR010000103.1:5383-8334 GCA_964506795.1 uncultured Acidobacteriota bacterium
CCGCGAAAAAAAGTTTTAATCGCGAATTCCGCTGCAGATGAAGCGCGGTTTGTTTTAGAGTATGCGCATGCCGCTCGAAAATGTGGTCATTATTCTCGCGGGGACCAAGCATCCGGGCAACATCGGATCCGCCGCCCGCGCCATGCGCAACATGGGTTTGAGCAGGCTCGTCCTGGCGGCCCCGCAATGCTCCGTCAACGAGGAATCCTATCGCCTGGCAAAGGCGGGCAGAGAGATCCTCGATTCAGTCAAAGTGCGCCGGTCGCTGGAAAGCGCGGTGCGGGGGCTCCGTTTTTTGGTCGGGACAACCGCAAAACTCGGCGGCTATCGCGCGCACGCGCACGCGCCGCGCGCGCTGGCTCCGAGAATCCTGAATCACGCGGCGGAGCAGAAGGCGGGGATTCTTTTCGGGCCTGAAGACACGGGCCTCGTCGACGGCGACCTGCGGCTGTGCCAGCATTTAATGCACATTCCCGCGAACCGCAAAGCCACCAGCATCAATCTCGCCCAGGCGGTGATGATCGTTTGCTACGAGCTGTTTCTCGCCAGCCTTGACCGCGAACCCGTCCGCGTCCTTAAGCAGGCGCCGCTCGAACAGATCGAGGCCATGTACACCCAGCTGGAGAGCGCGCTTCTGGAAATCGGGTTCCTGCATCCGCAAAACGCAAAACACATGATGTTCGCGCTGAGGCGCATGCTGGGGCGGGCCGGCTTGGAGCGCTCCGACGTGGGCGTGCTCAGAGGCATTGCGCGCCAGATAGCCTGGTATGCGGACGCAAAAAAGAAACCATAGTGCGAAAGCCAGCGGCCCGCACTTCACGCCGAATGCCGGCGGCGGGCGTCAAGAAATAAAAAATGCAAAATTCTACCGTCCCGAGTCGATAAAAACACAATAGAATGAATCGCTTGGTTATGTTATTGAGAGAAAACGATTAAATTGAAGCAATTCAGCACTGCCGAAGACTAACGATGCGCAGAATTCACTTGCTTTTCGATCCTCGCCGCAAAAATTCCTCCGCTCAACCGCCCATAAAGCTGCTGTCGGGAAACCTTTTCCGCGCTTATTTCCCAATTCGAGGATTATTCCCCTCGTTTGTAATTCATGCAGCACTGATAGCCTCGGTATATTTTTTCGCCTCATTTCCGACCGCGCTGCCGAGTTCTCCCAAGCCCCCCGAAAAAATCGTGATGATCGATCTCAATGATCCGGCGTCGTTGATGTATTTCCCCATGTTGGACGGCGGCGCTCCTCCGCCCGCGAACACAAAAAGGGAATTGCAAAGCGCACCGAAGGAAATATCAAAGCCGGCCCCGGTCCGCACGAAAGGATTCAGCTATCCGGGCCTGCAGCTCATAGTCTCGGATTTGCCGGAGCCGACAAACCAGTTTCAGACCCTTCTTCAAAGCGCGGTTGAAGACGTTCCGATTTTGAAGCCGCCCATAGCGGTCCCGAATATTATTCAGCTTGCGGATGCCGGAACCGCTCCCCCGTTGGAGGAACCGCCTTTCGAAGAACCGGAACAAAGTCCGGAGGAAACTGTGAGTGAAGCTGAGACCGATGTCGCGCCGGAGGTCTCGGAACCTACGCCCGTTATGCCTCCGAAACCGGAACCGAAGCTTCCCGAAGCGCCGCCCGTTGAAATGCCGAAACTTGAACCAACGCGCTTTGAAGCATCGCTCCCGACTATTGAAATCCCCAAGCCGGAACCGATACTTCGCAAACAGCCGCCTGCGCCGGTCAAAGTATCAAAGCCGAAGCTTCCCGAAGCGCCGCCTGTTGAAATACCGAAACTCGAACCAAAACCTTCCCAAGAATCGCTGCCGCGGCTGGTCGAAAAACCGAAACCTCCCAGCCCCGTTGGAGAGCCCGTTGCGCCCCCGAAACCTGCGCCGCGCGCCGTCCAGCCGAAAGCGGCGTCAAAAGACCTCGGCCAGACGCCGAAACAGGCGCAAGTCCCTAAGCCGGCGCCAGCTCATAAAAGTGCGGGAACCCAAGAGCTCCCGCACCAAGGATCCATCGGGCAATCCCAAACGTCTACACATGCGTCGGCCGCCCCCGGCGCCTCGCAGGATCTTATTGCAATAAGCCCAATGCCGGCGCGCCCTGAGCCGGGAGTCGGGATTCCGAAGGGCGAAGCGCGGGGGCGTTTCGTCATTTCTCCCGAGCCCAATCCCAACGTCACGGACGCTCAAGCCGGATTTAAAACGGGGGGTACGCTTCCGGATGCCTCCTCAAAAATCGCCATACAAAGCTCCCAAACCGGCTCCAAGGCATTGGAGGCGCATAAATCTGATTCAGGCGCGGCTACGAAAAGCGCAGGCTCATCAATTGAAACAGGAAGCTCTGAAGAGGGTCCGGATTTAATAATGGTGCCTGCCTCTCAAGAATCCGCCTTTGACGGGATTACCATTATCGGCGGGGCATGGGATGAAGAGACCGATTCGGAGACCGATTTGGACGCTCCGGTGATTGTCGAGGATATGGAGCCCCTTCAGACTGAATACGGCGTCAATATCATCTCGACGGAGGACAGCGGCGGAGGCCTCCCCTTTTTCGACGTTTTTTCCAACGAGCAGATTTACACCGTCTACCTGGACATGAGGCAGGTTGAAACAGACCGGGATCCTTCATGGACATTGGAATTTGCAGTTGAGGAAGAACACGCGGCGAATCCGGGAAGCGGCAATCAGGAAGGACTTGTTCTCCCGTTCCCCGTCATCAAGGAAAAACCGGTCTTGCCTCCGGACCTCGTGAGCAATCACTTGGGAACAATGATTATCGTTTATGCCGTTGTCAACACCGAGGGGAAACTGGAGCAAATCTCGATCAAGGAAAGCCCCGACGCCCATTTAAGCTATTGCGTGCTGGAGGCGTTAGGCCATTGGGTTTTTCGGCCCGCTCAACTCAACGGCATCCCCGTCCCGGCCAAAATGCTGATGGGCATCCCCCT
>CAZDMR010000104.1:0-6812 GCA_964506795.1 uncultured Acidobacteriota bacterium
CGCCGAAAACCTGAATTTTCCCGTCCGTGAATGACTTCATGCTCATTGTATTGACGACAAGATCAAATCTCATCCGCGGAGAATAGCCGTACAGCGTCCCCATCCGCAATATGGTCGGGTTGAAATATTCGTCTCCCATGCCGAGAATGATGTTTTCCGATTCAATCTTAGTCCGCGCGTACAAGGAAACGGGGTTAAGCGGTGCATTTTCGTCCAGCAGATCCCTGCCTATTCCGTAAACGCTGCAGGTCGAGGCATACAAAAACCGGTTGATGTGATGCAGCTTACATGCGGACGCCAGGGCTTGAGTCGCCAGCAAATTGGTTTCGATGGTCTCGATCGGACGCACTTTCGATGCCGGATCCCCAACAATGGCGGCCAATAGAACCGCCGCGTCCGTTTCCGAGAGAGAGCTTACGCAAGTATGGATATTGCGCAGATCGCCTTCGACGATCTCCAGATCGGGATTTTCTGTAAACGGCTTGAGCGACCGGCGGCCGTAAATAAAGCTATCCAGAACGCGCACGCGAAAACCGCGGTCGAGCAGTTTTTTCGTCAGCACGCTGCCCAGATAGCCTGCTCCTCCTACGACCAAAACCCTTCTCGGCGGCTCCATTGAACTGGGATCCGCCGTCGAAAAACCGTGCAAACGCCCCAAGTCCTCAATGGATACTATTTCAGTAATATTCCCCTCGGCGCCGATGACGGGCAGGAAGCGCACGCCGTTCAATTCCATATCGAAAACGATGCTGTCGGCTGTTTTTCGGTCCGCCAGGGCTTCCTTTGTGAGCCTGTAAAAATGCGTCAACGGGTACGCATCGACCGGATCTTCTCCGCGAGCGCCGCTTATGAGCAGGCGGCGAAGGTCGGAGATGGACACGCCGCCCATATAAGAAGCGTTATCGTCCAACACAAAAGCGCTGTCAAAATTGCTTCGTTCAATCAACTGGATAGCTTTTTGAATCGATGTGGATCGTTGCATGCAAACAACTGGATATTTCATTCGCCGGCTCCGGTTCCGCATGAAAAATTAAAAGCAACGCGTAATTCGGGCTTCAGGATGGATTTTTCAGGAACCATTCGACATACATCTGCATTGCGTCTTCATAATCCAGCGTCGGCGCCCATCCCAATAAGCGCTCCGCCTTCTCAGAGGAAATGAAACGTCCCTTAAAATTCCCCTTGCGGTCTTCCACAAAGGAAATGGATGCGGCTTTTCCCAGGATTTTCTCGAGGGTCCTCACAATTTCAAGCACGCTGATTCTCTTTTTCCCGTTGAGATTGAATACCTGGTTTTCCGCCTCCGGTTTGAGGCATGCGGCATTGCCGCCGGCGAGGTCCTTGACGTAAATGAATTGCCGCGATTGGCTTCCGTCGCCGTGGATGGTAATGGTTTCCCCGCGCGCAATCCGCCGGATGAAAATCGGAGTCACCGTTTCCGGCCTCGCCCTCTCACCGAAAGGGATGCCGTATCGCATGATGGTGTAATTCACGCCGTAGAGATCGCGATAATTTTTGCAAAAGAGCTCGGCCGCAATTTTTGACGAGGTATAAATGTGGTCCGGATTCACGGCATAGGGCGTTTCCTCGGTGATGGTCTTTTCGCCCGCCTCCGGAAGCGAACCGTATATCCACTCCGTGGACGCCAGCATCACCCTGGATACATTCGTGCGGCGGGCGGATTCCAGGACGGCAAGGGCCGCGTTGGCGGTGATGTCATTGGAAAACAGCGGGCTTTCCAGAAAGCGGTTGACGTTCGCTTCAGCCGCAATCAGATACACCATATCGCCGCCCTTGAGGACCCGGGTCATCCGATCGATATCCCGGGTATCCCCCCGCACAAACTCACACAGTTGTCCATAGCGAGGGGAATCAAGATCGTAGTTCACCACCTCATGACCTTGTTCCAGCAATGCATCCACTATATGAGACCCGATAAAACCGGATCCGCCGGCTACTATAATCTTCATGACTGAATCCTCAGCGTCATCCGAATCCGCGCTTCTTTATCTCGCCCTGACCGCCGCCGCAAACGGCATCCGCAAATAATCCCGAGCCGCGCTCCGTTGGGCGGGCGAGCCGATGATCGCATTAATAACGATGCATCGGCGGCTTTGGAGCCCCCCGGTACGCGAATAGCTTCGTCGTTCACAAGAAAGAGGTCAAGAAAAACTTGGGAATCGGCGGCGCAGATCAACCGGGCGGCGGATGGGTTTCCGGCTCGGCAGAAATAGGCTCCCTTGTTCAAGAACGGGCTCGCGCGCGTCTTTCGCCTGTATCGTAGACTTTCCAAAAAAAACTCGGACTAATTTTGGCGGAACGGGCCGCCGGAATCCATGCCTGTCTCTGTGAATTAAGCTTTCTACCGCCGGAGCTTCCATTCCGGAGAAACCGGATCTGCACCGGATTAATGAACAAAAGAATGGTTACGAAAAAAGTGTCAAATGCTCTTACAATGGATTTGGGTGTCCCGCAAACCGGCAAGTCCAAAGAAATTCGGCAGTTGAATCGATTATAGAATCGTCCGGGAAAAATCCCGGAAATAATTGCAAAAGTTTTTTACATTCTCTTAAGCAAGCCGGCGCAGCCTGTAAAAAATTTTTCCGTGCTATAAACGCAAACGAATTAACGAATTAAGGCGCCATCAGGCAAGGAAATCCCCCTTCAGATGCACGTCGGGAACCCGATTTGCGTAAAAACCCATATGCAGATCTCAATTAAGAGCAATTGATTTGCATATAAGCGAATGGGGCGGTCAAGATAATCGGCAAGACCGAGGGGATGTACCCTCACCCATCCCCAGCCTGCCATTCTTGACAGCCCCATTTTCATATCGGCGTCGCGTTGAACAATCTGGAGAATTACTTCTTCAGAAACGGCTTCAATAATCCTCAATTCACAGGCTTCACAGGCATTCGCAGCAAAACAATGCAGAGACCGGCGAGGAGAGCCGCCCTGCATCTGCCGGCGCGGCGCTCGGAACGCATTTTATCCTCATTCTCGAAGAGGCTCTAACCCGGATTATTTATGAGGATTCGTAGCGAGGCGGCGCAGACTGCCGTGGATACAAGGCGCGCGAGCGAGGCTGCCGCAGGCGTACTTGACTGTACGTCGAGGAATCCGAAGGAGCGCAACGCCGTAGACATGCCTGCATCCGGCGCCGCAGTGGAAGCTTAATAATAATTCGGGCTAGGGCCCTCTAAAACAGCGGCAGACTTTTGGGGGCTTCGGAAAACGAATACAGCGCCGCCTGGGCTTCGGTAAAATAGAAGGTTATATAGGTCTCGTCGTCCGCTCCCTTGGGATAAATATTAAGGAGCTCGGGCATTACCTGAAATGCCTGCACTTTCGCATCGCGGCTGTCGTCAAACGCTATCTTCCCTCTTATCCTGAGCCAGGTGTCGTCTTTCCCCATGCAGGAAATCTCGATATTCGGATTCCTTGAAAGCTGCTTGTAAACATCCTTGGTCTTGTTGGTGCAAAAGTAGAGCGCTTCGTTCCTGATCATGAAAAAGCCGAAGGGACGGACTCTAGCTTTATCGCCGTCGACAGTGGCAATGTGAAAAACCAAATTGGCTTTTAAAAATTCGTAAGCGGTATCCATGCGCATCTCCTAAAATTTGTTGGCTTCGTTACCTCGCAAGGGCTGCGACGGGAAATCAAGATGCAGTTGTGCAAATAATCCCAATTCGCAAAACATATGCAGAATCGAACTCAGGCATTATAGCGTCTGACTGCTTCTGCCGCCAGCCTTCAAAGACAGCGTCGGCGCATGCGTTTGCGGACATTCGATTTAGACCTTACGGGGCGCTTCTTCATAAGCTATAATGTCATTTTTTTGTCGAGGGAAAACGATGCCTGAAAAGATGTTGGTTATTGATGACGACGCGCTTGTCCTGAAAACCTGTCAAAAGATATTTGAGGGCGAGGGATATAGCGTGACGACGACTGAAAATCCGGAAGAAGGCCTCAAGCTTGTCTCAGAAAAGGCCTTTGACGTCATTCTTGTGGACTGGATGATGCCGGGCTTTGACGGGATGGACGTTGTCGAGGAAATCGACAAGCGTTCGCCGAACTCCGCGATGGTGATGATCAGCGCGCATCCGTCGGTCGGCAGGGCTACCGAGGCTATGAAAAGGGGCGCCATGGACTATATTGCCAAGCCCTTCAAGCCCGAGGAAATCAAGGAAGCTGTCAAAAACTCCGTGCGGCGGAAGTTGACGGAGGAAAAGAAAGCCGTCGGACGGTTCGAAAAACTGTTGAAGTCCTGGCAATTCCCCGTGCCGTCGACTGAAGACAAGGCCCCAAAAACGATCGCTGAAACAGTAGCTCAGACGGTGGGCGTAGCGAAAGCGACTTCCCCCTGGCTTACGGTTTTCGTTTTGGGGATTCTGGCCGGCGCCTATATAGGTTTTGGCGGATTCCTTTCCACTACGGTTACATTCGACATGGCGGCCAACTTCGGCACGGGATTCACGAAGTTCATGGGAGGAGCGGTTTTCAGCGTCGGCCTGATGCTGGTTGTTATTGCGGGAGCCGAGCTCTTCACCGGAAACAATCTCATGGTTTCGAGCGTTATGTCGAAAGAGATAACCTTCTCAACCATGACCAAACGATGGGCGCTAGTTTACGTTGCCAATTTCATCGGCTCTGTTCTTATCGCGCTTCTGTTTTATAACACGGGCCTTTGGAAAACCGCCGACGGAGCCCTTGCCGCAGCCGCGGTAAAGGTCGCGCATACGAAGGTCAATCTCACTTTCAACGAAGCCCTTTGGCGGGGAATCGGCTGCAACTGGCTTGTCTGTCTGGCGGTCTGGATGGCGCTTGCAGCGCGCCACACCATCGGAAAAATCTTCGCCATTTTCTTTCCCATCATGGCTTTCGTTGCGCTTGGATTCGAGCACAGCGTGGCCAATATGTACTTTATTCCCACCGGGATTCTTTTCGTCCAGCACGCAACGCTCCCAGTCATTCAGGGGATAGATTTGAGCACGCTGAACTGGATCAATTTCCTTTGGAAGAATCTCCTGCCCGTCACCATAGGCAATATCATAGGCGGGTCGGTGTTTGTAGGCATGAGCTATTGGGGCGCCTACATCGGACCCAGGAAGATACAAAAAGCCTAGGAGTCCGTCCGGCCATCAGGAAATGCCGCGTTCCCGGCACCGCGGGGCAGATACAAAGCGGCGCCACGCAGCGGAATTTGTGTTGCTTGCAAAAGACAACGTTTCCGATTGCCTGCGTCGCGCCGCTTTGAATGAAGTCATAGTCACGGCTGCTGCTTTTTCGCGGGGGCTCCGCCTCCCGGACCGAGCGGGCTTCCCGCAGGGAGCTTGCCCCGGAAATCTGCCTGCTTCAAATGCGTCAGCGTGTGCACGTACCGCAGCTTGCCGTTTTCCACGCGGAAGAGGTGGGAATCGGGCGCCCCGCTGCCGCCGCCGGGGATTCCGGCTCCAAAAGTGCAGAACACCACAACCGAACCGATCGTTTCGTCCACCACGAAGCGGCGGTTTGCTATGTTCACGCCGCTGGGGACGCCGACATCGCAGCTGTCATTGGGAGTCCCTCTGCCGGTGTACATACCGCCTTCTATGCGGACGCAGGGATAACCCCACGGGACTAATTCCTTCTTCTGTTCGAGAAATGCGTCGAGGTAGGCGCCGGCGGCGGATACAAGCGTTGCGCGCGTATCGCGCTTGTCGGCGGGAATGGTGTCCCACTTTTCCGTGGACGAATACTTCATATAGCTGTCGGCGTTAAATCCCCAATAGCCCGTCGTTTCCCAGATGATTTCAATCTCGGCGATCTTGTCGTGGTTGACGCGCAGGCGCGTGCCGAGGACATACGGATGCTCCTTGTCCGTTACGATCACCTCGGTAAATGTCTGGCACGTGGCCGGATCAATCAGGCTGCGGTGGAAATCGATCTTCATAGGCGTATGAATCAGGCCCTTTTCGATATTCGCGGGCGCCACGTTCTCCATATAGCCCAACCCTTTTGCGAGCGGCAGCCCGGTCGTGTCGCCCTTGGTTTGGGCGGCGATATAGAGGTCGACGGCGCGCTGCAATCCTTCGCGGGAGCAGGAAATCTGCGCGAAACCGGACGCGGGGACAATCAACGCGCCCATGAGCACAATCCATATGAAACTGATGATTCTCATTGAACACTCCTCCTCTGGTTATCCGCGTATGAGCCGAATAGGCTGATGTCGGAGCTGAATTCTCCGGCACGATTCACACGACGGATCCCTGAATTAATGAAAGAACCGTAACCGTTCCATTGCCGAACGAATTCGCCGCAGTCTTTTCTGCTTCTTTGCCGGATCCAGCGGAGGAGTATAACAACGTTTCGATTTGTAAATCCATCAGTTCGAGAACACCCTGTCTGCAGGAAAAAACGGACCCTGTCCGCTTTCATGTTTTCTTTCTCGAGGGGCGCCCGGGTTGCCGCGGCACAGTCTTTTTCACGGCAAGGCGGTGCTGATTCTTCAATCGCTTGACGGAAAATCCGGCCCCGTGGATGTGACAGCAAGCGCGGACGGCTATCAGAGCGCGGAGATCCGGATTCTGATTATGGACAAGACGGACTAACAGGCTGGGGATACGGCCGCTTTCCCTGCGCCATATCAGGGCAGTTTCAAGATCGCACCCCAGCCTGACGTTATCCGCGATTATTCAGAAAACTTCTACTGCGGCGGTGCGCAGTTATTCGCATTGGAGCAGGGTGAGCCCCTCGTTCCATTTATTCACCGCCAAAACTTTGCCGTCGGGCGATATGTAGGGCGTACCCAATCCGACAGGCAGGCTTTCCTC
>CAZDMR010000104.1:6822-8297 GCA_964506795.1 uncultured Acidobacteriota bacterium
AGGTTTTGCCGCCGTCGGAGGTGCGCAAGGCGATCAAGCTGCTCTTGCCGGAGAGGCCCAGGACAACCAGTCCGCGGTTGGCATCCACGAAACGAACCGCAGCCTGCGGAGTCTCGTTGACGAATGCCCCGCTGCCGAAGCCCATAATTTCCGGGCTGTCCAGCCCCAATGACTGGGCTTTCCATTTCTTTCCCCCGTCTTTTGTCGTGTAAAGAATACCGCTCCCATCGACAAGATATCCGTCCGCCGGCGTACGGAGCGAAATTGCGGCAACCTTGCTTACGTCTTTGGGAAGAACCAGTTCTTCCCAGGTCGCCCCGCCGTCCTTCGTCGCCTGGAATTTGGTTCCGGAGCCTAACCACCCCGTCTTAGCATCTGCAAAGGCCAAAATACAGGCCATGCCGCCGGTTTTCTCCTTGATGGCTTTCCACGTCCGGCCGCCGTCCGTGCTTAAATGTAGAGTTTTTATACCGCATTGCCAAATTGTTTGGGCATCCACGATGTCCAAAAAATATAGTCAGCCTCCGCTGCTATCCGCCACGGTCCAGGTTTGACCGCCATCCAATGTGTAGTGAGCCTTGCCGACGTCGCCGGCCCCCCCCGCGACGCCAAAGTTCTCGTCGAGGAATGCGGCCATTCTTATCTTCTGTATTACTTTCGGCTTGGGTGTTACCGCCTTCCACTGCGACTGGTCGGCTGCGAGCACGCTCCCGGCGACCAGAGTCGACAGCAATATGCCTAACAAAATTGTAAATCCGGCATATTTCATCTGTTTTTCCCTCCCAAATTAGTTGACTTTTTGCTGTTGGCCCGCCATGTGCTGGCTGAAAAAAGAAGCAACCTCGGATCCTTACGGATTATTCATAAAGCTTCTTCTACGGCGGTGGTTGAGCCGTATCAAAGCTTCCGGGCTCATTCTAGTGAATTAGTGTACCAGACGACACGGCTTAATGTCATCACATGTGAACGGCGCCTTAGTTGATTATCTGTGATACGTCGGGAGCCCGTCGGAGTTTCAACCCGGATTATTCTGAAGCTTCTGGTGCGGCGGCCGGTCCAGGCATATCTGCTGCAATGCGGCGACATCCTAGGAGCCTGTCCAAGAGGAACCCCGGTGATCCAGATTACCCGGCCAAGCGGGGTAATCGGCACTTTGAAATCACGGATTAAACCGATTACTGTTAATATTTTTAACGGCCAGGTTATTTTATTCATTTCTAATGGCTTAATTCGTTCGCGTTAAAAATCTTTACAGTTGGCGATAACCCGCGATTTTTTCTTTGAATCAATATTATCCCTTAATTATCAATAAGATATAACGAATTCCCTTTCTGGCACACGGAATGCATTAGAGTCTGTGCGAGCATTTTAAAGATGAATACCGGAGGTTGGAACCACCCCCGGCCCAAAAGGAGAGAATATGAACATGCACCCAAGAGTTTTAATTGTGGATGATGAGGCTCCGCTGCGTCGCC
>CAZDMR010000105.1:0-8190 GCA_964506795.1 uncultured Acidobacteriota bacterium
CAGTTGCGCTGAACTACGCCGAAACCGTGGGAGCCGCGATGGAGCTTACGGTGGGGGCAGCCATGTCGCAAACCATCGGCGCAGCTTTTGTCCAGAACATCGGCGCCAATGCAAGCGAGTCGGTGGGCGCCGACAAGACCGTCGACATCGGAGCCCACCGGACTGTGTCGATAGGCAAGAACGATACTTTGAAAGTGGAGAAGAAGCTTTCCGTGGATGCCGGCGACCAGATTGTCCTGAAGACAGGTACGGCCAGCATCACCATGAAAAAGGACGGGACGATCCAGATTGAAGGGAAGGATATAAATATCAAAGGTTCCGGCGCAATCAACCTCAAAGCCTCCAAGGACGTCGTCATGAAAGGCAAAAAGATAATGCAGAATTAGTATATCCGGAACCGGGCTCCCTATATGTTGCGAGCACGGGGGCTAATTGAATAAAATAAAGATCATCGAATGGCCGATGCGATTCGGGAGGGGAGATGTTAAAAGAAGAATTTAGCCCTAAGCTGATTCCGGATACGCTCATAGAGTGTGTCGCCCCGCAGATTGGGCGCCTGGCGGCCCCCGGTCCGATGGGGGAGATTCAGGTGGAGTGTTGCGGAAGCACGAAGGCGGCTCGATTGCTTTCGGGTATAAGCCGAAATGAATTGAACAGGCCCCAGAACCGGGGGCGCGACGTTCTTTTGATCTTTGAAGAAGGCGACCCCGGCCGCCCGATTATAATCGGTTTGATGGGAAACCCCATTGAGTCTCTTGTGGCGATGGAATCCTCCGTGCAATCCCATGCCCAAACGCGGGAAATACTCCTGGACGGGAAGAGGATTACGATCGAGGCGGAAGAGGAGGTTGTCCTTAAATGCGGGCCCGGAAGCATTACCCTGCGCAAGGATGGGAAAATCGTAATCAAAGGAACCCATTTGCTTTCCCGGTCGTCCGGGCCGAACCGCATAAAGGGCGGGAGCGTAAACATCAATTGATAAACCTATATCTCCACTCCGTCTGCGCCCCGGGGCAAAGGAAGGGATGGCGAAGTGCTTCAACTCGTAAACAACACTCCTTTTCAGGCCGGAATCGCTCTTATTCCAAACGAGCAGGGGATCGACACGCTTTACATTTCTTTAAAGGCGACTTTTAAAATCGGTCGGAAATTAACCGTGGCGTCCGAGCAGCGGTCCCTGATGCAGGTGGATGAATATTGGGGTGAGGCCGGCCAAT
Source organism: uncultured Acidobacteriota bacterium (assembly GCA_964506795.1). Taxonomy (GTDB): domain Bacteria; phylum Acidobacteriota; class UBA6911; order UBA6911; family UBA6911; genus UBA6911. Next base: position 1,218 of record CAZDMR010000105.1, read on the forward strand.
CATCCCTGAAATATGCTTCTGAGATGCATCTACTCAAGCCGTCGACAGATGTGGTCATGATTGGAGAGGCGTGGGCTCCCAATCAGCGGCCGGCAAATCAAGTCGATGTAATTCTGACCGTGGGAAGCGTTAAAAAATCAGTTCGGGTTTTCGGAGATCGGACATGGTCGAACGGTTTGGCCGGGCTTACGATGACTTCCCCGATTCAGTTTGAGAAGATGCCCTTGATATACGAGCGTGCGTTTGGCGGAATTCATGAGGCGGATCCGGAGAAAGCCGAAACAGTTTATGAATCGCGGAATCCGGTGGGTTGCGGATTTGTGGGGAAGAGGCAGAGAAATGAAATCGATGGGATGAGACTTCCTAACCTTGAGGACCCGGCGCATCTCATTGCGAAACCCGTTGACCAACCTCCTCCCGCGGGTTTCGGCTTTATCTCTCCCGCCTGGGAGCCCAGGAAATCTTATGCGGGGACCTATGATGAAGCCTGGCAGAAAAAGCGCTTTCCCTATCTGCCGCAGGATTTTGATTCACGCTTTCTAAATATGGCGCATCCCGATCTTATCTGCAAAGACTACCTCAAGGGGGGAGAGAGGGTCGAGGTAATCAACGCCTCGCCGGATCGAATTCTGAAATTCAAGCTGCCGGTCTGTCTGGTTGAAGCGACCGTGCAGATGACGGGCACGGTTGAAAAGCCGCCGTTTTATCTGGAAACGGTTTTAATCGAGCCGGGCCTGTCGACACTGTGCATGACATATCGCGCTCTTCATGTCTGCGGCAAGAAGGCTCTTGGGATCGATCAGGCTGAATTGACGCTGCAGCGCCTCGATTTGACGGGAGAGGTAGCCTGATGCTTTTCCTAATCGGAAATTTTACGGAATAGACCATATCAAGCCTAGGAGTTAATCTAGGCAACGGAAATAAAGGAGTTTGGCACATGGCTTGCACGGTTTTTGCCAATAGCCGCGGGATTGCGCACAAAGGCAGCGGCGGGATGAGCATCGTTTTCCCGGATGTCTGCAAAACCCCCACTCCGGGGGGGCCCGTACCCATCCCGTATCCGAATATCGGAAAATCCGCGGATACATCGGGTGGGCCCGCGAAGGTGAAAGTGGATGGGAACATGCCGATGGTGAAAGGCGCGAAATACATGATGACGACCGGCGACGAAGCGGGATCCGCAGGGGGGGTGATGAGCAGCAGCATCAAAGGGCCTGCGGAATTCATGATGTATTCGTTCGATGTGAAGCTTGAAGGAAAGAATGCCTGCCGCATGGGGGATCCGTTGTTTCATAACAAGAAAAACATCATGGGATAAATGCTCATTGCGGCCAAAAAACAGGATGCAGAAACACTACGCCTCGATCACAGGTATTGGAGCAGTCACTTCGGTGGGATTAAACGCCGTGCAGACGGCGGCTTCCCTCCGTGCGGGAATCAGCCGGCTGGTCGAGACCAACTGGCCCGGGATGGACGGGAATCCATACCGCGGCGGTTTTATTCCGGAGGATTTGCTTCCGCCGCTGCATCGAAAAACGTTCGATATTACGCCCGACTCCGTGCCGGCGCGTCTGTTGCAGCTCGCGGCACCGGCTCTTAAAGAAGCCGTTGCCGGGCTTCCTTCGCGGGGGGAATCGGCCGGGCTTGTTCTGGGGCTGCGGAACCTGGAACCGCTGCAAGGTTTGACGCCTGATACCTTTCTGGAAAACCTTAAAAGGCAGTCACAGGTACGATTCGACCCGGCTGCGAGCTGCATCGTCGTCGGAGGGCGCGCGGCCGGACTGTTGGCGATTCAGGAGGCGCTGCGCCGCATCGTCGAAACACCCGAACAGCTTCTGATTGCGGGGGGCGTAGACAGCTATTTCGATTATCCGAGGTTGACGGATCTCGACTTCGAAGGGCGCATTTTGAATGAAATAAATCTGGACGGATTTATCCCGGGAGAAGGCGCGGGTTTTGTTGCGCTTGCTGCCGCTTCCCAGCGACAGGATCCGGCTGCGATGGGAAGTGTTGCGGCATGGGCGAAAGATTTTGAATCCGGGCATTTGTATTCCAACGAACCGCTCCGGGCCGATGGTTTAACGCGGGCTTTGTCCGATCTTTTCGCGCAGGTCCCGCCGGATTGCCTTCCGTGCGAAAGGGCTTATGTAAACCTTACGGGAGAGCATATCGGGGCGAAAGAATGGGCTATTGCCTCCCAGAGAAACCGATCCTTTTTGAGCGATGCAATGGCGGTGCTTCATCCCGCCGAAGCGTGCGGAGAAGCCGGCGCCGCTATGGGACCGATCATGGTCGCACTCGGAATTCGGGGATGGCAGCGCGGATATCAGTGGGGGCCGCTGCTAGTCGCCTGCTCGAGCGACCACGGGGAATGCGCGGCCCTTTACCTGACACCGCCCGGTAAGGAGGAGCCTGGAAATGGCTGAATTAGGCGAGGGGATTGCCGCCGCCTTCAAGAAATGGGGCCGGAACAAGTGGCTTTTTGTCGGCATTGAGAATGTCAAATTCGAAAGCGGCATCGACATTTATGATGTCGATGCCGGCGGGGCTGAAAAACTGCTCCCGCCCGGGGGAACCCCTCACTGGGGCGGAGGCCGCGTCTATCCCGCGGTTTACGTTCGCAGTGGAGGCGCCGGCGAGACAAATAATCTGAAGGTCAAGGTGAAATGGAGCCAAAGCGGTTGCGACGGCGCCGCCAGGCTCGAAGGGACCTCCGATGATGGAAAGATTGTGATCGGGGGGAATTTCAACATCGCCGGAGCAAAAGGCGACGCCGTGGTTTCGTGCGCGTTTTCCCAAAAGCCGGATGTTGTTGCGAACTTCGGCAGGGGCATTGGAATCAAATGGAAGGTGGATGCAGCCGGTGAGACCGAAACTGCACCCGGCGGCTCGCCGCTCTGCCTGTTCTTCCTGGACCGTGCGCCAAGGCCGGTTGGTTGGGGTTACGCCCGGCATTACCTCAAGGTTATAGACTGGGCCACGTCTTGGGCGAAGGGAAAACAAGGGACGGCGGCCGTGTTTAACGCCCTGTGGAGTAAATTTTCAGACGGCGCCAGGGCTCGCACATCGCATGCCACGGGTTTCTCTTATTGGAAGACGAACGATCCTGTGCAGAATCTCAAAGATTTGATCCCTCCGAATAGCCCTGTAAGGAAGAAAGGCTGGAGTTGCAGGGCGATCGCACACTTGTTTATGGAATGCTTGGCGCTCCACGGCATTCGCTGCATGGAAGTCGTGCCTTATACGCCTGGAGGAGCAACCCAATTTCTGGTACAAAATTGGAATCGCAGGCCTACGACGATTCCGAATTGGGCACAAGACGACACCATTTACTATGGCGGAAGCTGGATCCATAGCGAAAAACCGCCGCTGAACGAACCGGTGAAAACATCGCTTAAAAAGCAGGTTATTGCTAGCGGACCGGTGCCGCTTGGCGGCAGTCCTCCAATCGTGACGACGAATGAACCTCTTGAAATTGATCTTAAGAAAATGCCCGGAGTTCCGGCACAAGGCCAGACACTTGCTCCGTTGGGCTTCGAAAATCACTGGATCGTAGAAGTATTCGGCAGGCTTTACGATACCTCCTACGGCGCGGAGCATGCAAACAACATCAATACGTACGCCCAGGGGGCCTTGGCGGGATGGTTGATCGGTATGCTGCAGGACGGCTATAAAGGCGGATTATTTTGGCTAACGACCAAATCCTCCTATGCATGGCTGTGCCAGGAGCTCTTAATGCACACCCTGCAGAGGGCTAATGGCAATAGCAACTGACTCTATCAGAAAAATTGAGGCGCCAACCGTCATGGCGAGGGTGTTTGTATTGCTCATGCTGGCCGCTGCATGCGGTCATGTGAATACGGGAGTCAAAGAGATGAAAGCGAGCCCGCTTATGGAAATTTACAGCTGCGCCCATCTTGTCGGATTCTGGCAATTTTATGCAAACGGACGCGGCTTTCTTTCAGTTTTGGAGCGGAACGCCGAAGAAACGCAAAGCACACTCGTTATATTGCAGTCGATTGACGCTCAATGGAATGTTCTGAAGCGGATATCCAGCGAAGACACTACAATCCGCGCAATTGACAGCCACCCCTTCGGCGCCGGAATCGCTTTTGTATTGGAAATGAATCGAGACGTGCCGCTGCAGATTGTAAAGGCTGACCTTGCATCCTTCATCGATCCGGCGAAGAAAGCCGTGCCGTTCAATCCGATCGCTGAAATCACACTAAGCGATCGCCGGAACCGGGAAATCCAGCTTCCGGTATCCCAGTGGTGGAATGTACCGACTCCGCTGGCCCCGGCTCGCTGGTTGTTCAGTCCCCGGATCGAGCACGGGATTTCCATGCCGCTGCACTTAATCGCCAATACGGCCGACGGTCAGGCCATGCTTTTCAGTTCCGAAGCTGATCCGGATCTGGAGGCTTTTTCGGTTCCGAATGCGGCCGAGCCTCAGGCTCAGGTTATAAACGGCCGGCGCATTGTGGCGTTTAAGCGCTATGCCGAGCCTTACTATCCGTTTTGGGCCCTGAGCCGCTATTCCGGCAGCCGATTACCGAAAAGCGGCGACCTGATGGTATGGACAAATTCGGAAGCAGTGCGGAACCTCTCGCGCGAGCTTTCGATCGGGCCTGTCCTGGCATTCGAGATGGTCGAAGGCCCGGATAACCGGCTTTATATCTTCGCCCTGAACGATGCGCCCGTTGGAACGGATGTGATCGTGCTGCAGCAACAAGAATCGCGCTGGTCGGTTGCCGCGCGATGGAGTGAAGACGATGAAATGCAGCAGCTTTCGGTTGAATACGAAACCGGGCGATGGCAGCTCATTTACAGCGTACCCGCCGGGGGCGGGTGGTCGCTCAAACATCAAATCCGGCGATAACGGCGTGTGTGCCTGATTGGAAATTGCATGGTAAATGAGGGACCGTACACTGATTCAGGACCATGATTATTACGGACATTCTGGAAGAGCATCTTGAAGAAGCCGATTTCCTATGGCAGCAGCGGGAGAATGCGCTGGAGGATCGCGCTTACACCCTTGCCGGGCTGGCCGAACTGGAGGAGCGGCTGCTGGCTCATTTGGACGGACTGACGCTGGGAGGACAGGAGGCGTGGGCGCTGCTGGAACCGAAGCTTGCCGGCGCGGAACCCGGGGAGGTCTTCGCAGCAGCTTTTGTAGCGCTCGAGTCGCGGGATCCGAAACGCATCGGTCTTATTCAAAAAGCGCTTTCCGAAGCAAATGACGCTGTTTTATCCGGGATAAGACATGCCCTCCGGCATGCTTCATTTCCCGATATTGAAAAAGTTGTGCAGCCCCTTCTCGCAAGCGGGAAAGGAGCGCTGCAGGCGGCCGCAATCGATGTCATGAGCTTCCGAAGAATGGATATTAAGACGGACCTGCTTCGCGCCGGATTGAGTGCCAAGGATCCGCTTCTCATCGCGGCTTCCGCGAATGCCGCCGGCAGACTTCGGAGGGTGGAACTGAAACGAGACGTGGAGTCGGCTTGGGAAAACTCCTCGCCGTCGGTTCGCCTTGAAAGCATCAAGGCCGGGCTTCTCCTGAATGATGAAACCGTGATGAACCGATGCCGGAAAGCTGTTCTGGAGCGAAGTGAAAAAGCGGAAGAAGCGGTTGTGTTTGTCGGTCTGGCCGGCCGAAAGGAGGATGAACCGTTGCTCGTCGACGCGTTAGGCGCACCCTCTCTCGTTCGGAACGCAATCCATTCACTGGGCCTTCTCGGGAATGTTTCGGCGATGGAAGCATTGATCCGATGCGCCGAAGATCCAAAGCTTGCCAGACCGACGGGAGAAGCGATCCGAAATCTTATCGGCGTCGATTTGCAGGAAGAAGATCTTGTCGTGGCCGAAACAGGAAAAACAGAAGTTGAGGCAAGCGTGGGAAAAAACGTCGAAGAAAGAGTTGAAGAAGAGGACGAATTCGAAATAGATCCCGATGAGGACCTCCCCGCACCCGATCCGTCGAAGATGGCGCAATGGTGGCAAAAGAACGCATCCCAATTCGAAAAGGGGGAACGATATCGAAAAGGCTATCCTTACAGCCTGCAGGGATTGATGAATACTCTTCAGACCGGCACACTCCCGGAACGCCATCAAACGTCGATTGAATTGGCAATGCAGGATTCGTCTTTTCCCTTTCTGGAGACCCGGGCTTTAGCCGGACGCCAGTTGAAGGAGATGGAAAGACTAATAAAATGACACCATCGGCGGAACTACGAAAAATTTCGCATGGAGCGAATCGCCGATTGAGAGCGGCAAAAAGACCGTCTTTTGGGGAGGGAGGATAAATATGTTCACAGGACCTCAGGTCGGAGTCCTCTTTATTATCCTTTCCGTCCTCTTTTTCGCCTTATCGCTGCGCGACTATGTTCGGTCGGGGCGAGCGAAAATGCCGGCGCGGCGGGCATGGCTGCGTGTCGCCGTAATCTTCGCCGTTATCGGGCTATTGCTGTATTCCCGGATCCTTGGTGGATAATCCCAGCCCGTCTCCGGACCAGCCGCGTACGCCGACGGCGGAATTGTTTTCGTCGTCCTGAATCTCGTTGCTGTCAATCATCGACGATAAGCGCCCCGCGACAAATGTCAGATCCTTCCCGAATCTATCCATTGCCCGGGGCCGTTTGCAGTCGAGACGGAGGAAAGAATTGGCGCCGAGGTTGACCTCCCTGGATTCTATGATCCTGCGGGCTCCGCTGTGGTCCCCGGCAACGATGATATAGGCTTGCCCATCGTTTCAGGAATCATTCCCGTTTTCGCATCCTGGAAACTGCTTTGATCGTCAATCCCTACATTACCGCTCGCCTCCAAAAAACCGACCTTTATGATGGATTCCTCCTTAACGGCAAGGGGCCCCCCGCAGATTTTCATCCGTATCGAATATGATGAGGATGTTCCTGAAAATGAAAAAATGCGTCACGTTCCCAAACGCAAATTCATTCTCAATTCGAGATCAATCGGC
>CAZDMR010000106.1:0-8175 GCA_964506795.1 uncultured Acidobacteriota bacterium
TGGCTAGCCGATATTTGTCAATACTTAACGTAGTAGTACTAGGAGCCTGTCCGAGAATTAGGATGTGCCGCGCGCATGGGGCTTGGGGACGAGATCGAGGCGCGAGGAGGAGGCGATGCGGGGACATCGTTGACGACGAGCAACGAAAAGATCGTTCCGCAACCCCCGTGCGCAAGAAAAGGGAGCCTCTTTTCTTATTTTATCCATGAACTGAACAACGTGTCGGTCGTCGAAGTTGAAAAGGATCAGCCGTCTCTTAACAAGGGACGGTCAATTTCAAGAAAAGACGCGTTTATAGGCATGTTTTATTATGACGGCAATTTTAAAGTCGATAACAACGACAAAAAACCTTTTCAACCTCAGGGAATTCGAAGAAGTCACGGAATGCAAAAAAAAATGCTGGAGACAGCTTCGGGCAAATACAGGGACGCTGATAATTATTCCGGTTCAGGGAGCGCGCCGGCCGCTCGCCTTCCTTTATTTTTCAAAAAAATGTATTTTGCCGCATACGGTTTTTCGGCGGGTTACCGGATTTTCGAAGACGCGGGAATCGAGCCATTTAGATAATATTCCGACCTCGTAGCAGGCGCAGCCTGGCCGCTAAGTCGAGGGAAGGCGTCTAAAAGTCTACGTTTTCCGGCCTCACTTCCTTTATAATACTGCCTTGAATTCAAGAAAAGCTTGCATATAAAGTCTTTTCAGAAACAGTGACACCTTCGACAGGGAACGAGTTTTATTAAACAGGCGTTATTTTTTCCTCTGCTCCACCCTGCACATAATATTGGAAACGCAATTAAATTTTTAAGAATAATGGCTCAAGATTTTTTGAAAAAATCTCTCAAAGATAAATCCGGCACGCCAGCAAAGATAAGGAAATAACATAATGTATCAGTTTAAACCAGTAAGCGAGCGAATGCAGCTCATGCATCAATTAATCCGCGACCGGGTGATCCAGAGCGACTCCGAGACTGCCGGGATCACTACCCGCTGCGTTCAGGAAAATGAAAACCTCATTCCCTTCCTTCGCCGTCCTTTAGTGTTGAAAGCCATTTGCGAACAGATGACCGTCCGCGTTGAGGACTTTGAGATGATTGTGGGCAACAGCAGCAGGAACTTTTGCGGCGCAGGATACGCACCCGACTGGGGCGGCACGAGCTGGATTCCCTACGTGATTGACTCGGGGATATGGACGCTCAGAGAAGACGGCCTTTATCACAATCCTGACGAAGAAGAGCTGCGCATGTCTATCACTGCCGAGGATTATGAGGATTTAAAGTCTATCGGCGAATACTGGGAAGGACGTACTTATAACGATATAGCGGCTGCATGGCAGCCTGAGGGCTTTAAAGAGCTTACCCGCATGCAAGTCTCCGCAACCCGAGAGGGCATGCCCCTGTTGATGATGCCGTCCGGCCACCTGACTCCCGGCTTTAAAAAAATCATTGATCTGGGCTACGGCGCTATCCGCAAGCAGGCTCAAGACTGGCTGGATTCGCATGTCAACAACCTGATGGGCGAAGATGCGAACAAGGCCATGTTCTACACGTCAGTTGTCATTTGCTGCGATGCAGCAAGTATTTTGCTGAAGCGCTATGGAGAGAAATGCCTGGAGAAAGCCGCTTCATGCACCAATGAGGAGCGCAAAGCCGAACTTGAGTCTATGGCAGACAGCCTGGCCTGGATTTCCGAGAACCCCTGCCGCACTTTCCGCGAGGCCTGCCAGGCGGCGATTACGTATCAGTACATTTTGCGTCTGAGCTTTATTAACGATATCGGATCATTCGGACGCTTTGATCAGTATACCTGGCCGTACCTGAAGAAAGATTTGGAAGAAGGCCGGCTGACTGAAGAAGAAGCCCAGGAGATCGTGGACTGCTTCTTTATGAAAATTAATTCTATGTACAGCGGCGGCTACGGCGAACTGGTCCAGATAATCGGCATCGGCAACACATATCTCCACACCACTATAGGCGGAGTGGACCCTAAGACAGGCGAGGACGCCAGCAACCCCGTTACCTATATGGTGCTGGAGAGTCTGTCCCGGTTAAGCCTGCACGACCCTACGATATCTTTGCGTGTCAGCAGGGACACGCCGGACGATTTGTGGGCTCTGGCTCTGGAGACCTCAACAAAGGTAGGCGGACTGCCTCTGTTCCAGAACGATGATGTCATTATCCCGGGTATCATGAAGGAACTGGGCTTTACGCTTGAGGATGCCAGGGATTACGCTATTATCGGCTGCCAGGAGATTACAGGATCAGGCAACGACTACTCCGCTGCAAACGGAATCGCGCCCCCGCATTCATCAATTCATTACAGCGTGCTGATGGGAATGGCTATCAACGACGGCAAAAATCCGTTTAACGGAGAGCAGAGCTCGATCCACACCGGCTATCTGTACGACATGAAGTCTTTTGACGAGGTCAAGGAGGCATGGCGAAAGCTGGCCAACTATTATCTCAAAGCCCAGGTCAGCATTAATAACTACCTGGAGTACCTGGTTCAGTACCACACCCCGCAGCCAATGCTGTCGATTTCTCTCGACGGCTGCATGGAGTCAGGCAAGGACTGCACCTGGGGCGGCGCCAAGTACAATTCTTACGGCGGAACCGCGACCGGCCTTGCCACAGTAGCCGACTCCCTTACTGCCATCAAGTACATGGTTTTCGACAAGAAGCTGTGCACGGCACGGCAGCTTTATGACGCTGTTATGGCTGATTGGGAGGGCTATGAGTCTTTGAGACATCAGATCATCAACGAGGCGCCCCATTTCGGGAATAACGATCCCTATGCAGATGAACAGATGGCATGGGTGATCAACACATATTATGAAAACTGCAAAGAGTGTTACTCTACTCGTACAAGGATTTTTAAAGCCGGCCTGTACGGCGCGGCAGACCATGTGGGCCAGGGGTACACCACCTGGGCGACTCCGGACGGCAGAAAGTCCGGAACCCCTATTGCGGATGCCGCCTCCCCGGTCCAGAGCCGGGACACGAAGGGACCCACCTCGGTATTTTTATCTTCGCTATGCTATGACCACACCAAGTTCATGGACGGCGTGTGCCTGAACATTCGACTCCATCCTACTTCTCTCAGGCGCGACGATGGGATTGCCAAACTTCGGGACATGGTCAAAGCCTATATGAACAACGGCGGCGCCGAAGCTCAGTTCAACGTGGTTTCTACCGAGGAAATGCGCAAGGCGCAGGAGAATCCGGACGAGTACCGGAGCCTGGTGGTGCGTATTGCGGGTTATTCCGCTTATTTTGTGGAGCTTACCCACGATTGCCAGAACGACCTCATTTCACGCCATGAGAACATGGTGTAACAAGTGTTTGACGACACTCTCTTTCAGCTGTCGATATCATCCTGGCTATCCTTTTATTAATAATAATGGGGCAGTCGGAGGAAGGCCGGAAAGGAACATGCAAAAACGCATTCGTTTCATAATAGGATCAGTTATTTGACCTATCAACAACTGTCGTCAGTGTCCCCATAGAAAGAATCGACCTTGCCCTGGGAGGGGCGCAGCTTGAGCCGGCCCTGCACAGCACTGATTGCAAGACACTCATGACATTTTGAGTGTCCTTATCCTATGTGGGTACGGGCGGCAGAGTCTGTTCCAAAACTCGACAACAGGTAAAAATTTAGCGGCGATGGCACAACCCACAAATCCAAGCCGCCCCCGAAAATGATTCTTCCATTCGCCGCACATAAACTCCAATTTACTGTTCCACCAGTTCAACCCTCCGGTTCTTAGCACGGCCTTCTTCGGTTTTGTTCGAAGCTACCGGTGCCAGCGGCCCCACGCCGTAACCTTTCAACCGAAGCGGGCTCACCTTATGTTGTGAAGTCAGAGCTTTGATCACCGCATCAGCCCGAGCCTGTGAAAGTTTCATGTTGGTTTCGATATTTCCAACGTTATCCGTGTGCCCCACAACAAAGACCTTCAGGCTCGGATTTTCCGTAAGCATCTTGCCGATTTCAGCAAGGGCAGGCTCAGATTCCGGCTTGATGTCCGATTTATTAAAATCAAAATGAATGCCATAGATAGCAACATGGCCGGTCGCACTGATGCCATCGGCCATAAACTTGGCATCTGCGACTACCTCCTGTTCCATCGCTTCCTTTTCAACTATAAAAAGATAGTACGTGTTGCCATGCCAGTTATCCTGCTCTATGGACGCCCAGATCTCTTTACCGTCTTTGGTCGCTTTCATCCAGGTATTGCCTCTTCCGTTCGGACTTTCGATAAAGGACTTGCCTCCAATTTTGTTGATTGCGTTGGCATAATTGCGGGCAATCTGGAGCATTGATTTCTTCCCTCTCATCTCCTTTTTGACGCTGTAGTTGTATCGGGTCAGGTGCCCTTCCACACTCACTTTCTGTTTGGTGACAGGGTCGACAAAATTATGAACCTCGAATTCCTTGTCTTCACAATTGCTGATATAGAAATCGGGGACACGGCTAAAGAGCTGCGGATCGGAGCATCCTTGCTTATCCTCCTGAGCATAAGCCAGATTACTCATCAATAGCATAGCTGCCGCTATCCCCACTGTTATGACATTCAGCTTTCCCATGATTCTGCCTCCTTGAGTGTAAATTCCAATCGGATTGCCCATTCGGGCCGGGGGCGTTGTCCTCGGCCGATTTGTTATGCAGCATTTGGAAAAAACATAATGGCTCAACCCGGCAACGGCAGTCAACAAATACAAGACAGGGGAAAAGAAAGAGGGCCCCATTTCCTTGTAAGCCACTCCGTAATCATAAATTCAGGCTACCCTCTTCAGCATATCAATGGACAGATCGGGATTCGGCCCGTTCTATCAAATCAATCCTTTGGATTTCTGCGCGACGCCTATCGCTGTTTTTAGCTCTTCATCACGGCGCAAGGCATACTGCTGTAACTGTGCGCGATGGCCGCCGCCATGCGATTCAGGTTTTCAGTCTTCTGGAATCCCTGCTTGTGCCGTTCCGGTTGCCTGCGCTCCTTTTCCATCTTCTTCCGCTCTGCGAGGTCGGCATTCGTACCGGAAACGCGGATCGGTTTGTGGCTGCTGTCGCGTAGGATGAAGCCTTGCTTCAAGACGGACACATTAATGACCGTTTTTATGCAATAAGCGGATTCCCAATTCATAGGAGTCCCGACCCGCCAGTGCTTTGAATCATGGGAAATCCAAAAGATGCTCCAATCGCTGCAACACTTCCCTTTCTGCCCCTCATCTCCTCCAGCCCCGGCTATCCCTGATAGATCTGGATCCTGAGCAAATGCTGGAGTAATGAAAATTGTAGAAGGGGCAAGAAAAATCATCCTTTATTTGAGAAATCTTCTTGGAATGATGTCAATCATTTCTTAAAAAGTTGGCATGATCAAAACCAGGCAAATAAAAAGTCCTTTGGCTTTATAAGCGAGCCGTCTTCCAAAATCACTTTAACGGGCGATTGCTAGTGATATGCTTTTATTTTACCTATGAATTCCCCGATAACAGCACGGGAGGATCTATGAAGCATGTTTTCATCGTTTTGTTGAGCCTCGGCTTTGCCTATAGCGCGGCGGCAGAATTCAAGGTGAAGCTGATTAAACCGAAAGGGCCGGATCAATTCCAGACATGTCTCGCGGCCGGGGAGGTGACATTCGCGGCCGATCTTCTGGTTGAGGGCAAGGATCAGACAAAGTTTTTCAATAAAGAGCTTTCATCTTCCCGAATTATTGCTTTGCGGCTTGCCGTGTTCAACAACGGGGCGGAAGAGATTGTATTGCCGATGGACCGGCTGCTGCTCATCGGCCCCGAAGGCCGGGAGACGGCGCCGCTCGCCCCAAAAGCGGCAGCACAGGCAGTCCTTCAAGGGGTCGTCGTTGAAGAAGGATCCGGCGAAAAAAATACTGTGGCTGTTACTCCAACCATGCAGGATCCCAGGACCGATCCCACGGATCCTCGCTATGATCCACGTTACGATCCGCGCTATGATCCGCAAAACAGAACTCCGGGCGGCCCGTATCCTTCCGTGGCCACAGGGCCTGTACCGCGTCCCGGTGTTCATATAGCTTTGGATCCCGAAGGCATTGATTACGGGAACGTTTCAAAAATCGAGCGGTCTTTGGTGGAAAAAGAATTCGCCGATAAAGCCCATTCGGCGGATCCAATACGGCCATCCTCGACGCGGGATAAATTCCTCTATTTCAAAATGGATCAAATTCCCGATGGTATTGGAGGATTCATCTTCACACTTCCGCGATCCAAAGGAATAGCGCAAGAAATCATACTCAAATTCTAAACGGCCTCTCCCGGGGAAATTGCGGAGCGCTTTTTTTGATCCCTCCGCACAGAACCGCGACTTCCAGGTGTTTGTAAAACCCGCAGGGGCGCCCTGCGACCTGCGGGGGACTCTCAAGAACGGGACGGTCTTCCGCCTCGAGCGCTTCGTCCCGGACGGGATCCGGATATGGGATGACCGAGGCGGCGGCGTGGATTTCGACCAGGGGCGTATCGGTTCCATCGAGTTCCTCCATTCCAACTGCCTCGGCCCCGTAACAGACCGGCTGCACGGTACGGTGCGCAGGCAACACGTTGACTTCACCGGACTTATCCAGCGGGAACGGAAGGATTGCCTCGGTTCCGGCGAACTCAACGGCAGCACCGCCTCCGGCGGGCTAAGCGTGAGTTTTCATACGACCCGCTCCATTGCGCACCAAGGAGTCTGTCCGAGAATTAGAATATGCCGCGTTCCGAGCGTCGCGTGGGCAGATGCAAGGCGGCCGTGACGCGGCTCCCGTAACACAGAAAAAAGGCCGCCACAATATTTAGATAATTTTCGGGCCATGTAGCAGGAGCACATCTTGGCCGCAACCCTTAGGCTGCAAGTTGAGAAAAAAGTGTGGACAATTCTACGTTTGCTGCGAATCGGGGGATCGTTCCTTCCCGTAACGCCGTTTATAACAGAATTCCTGCCCCATTATCCCTTTTATTATGAGTGCTTAAAAGGCCGCCTGAGCGTGAATAGGCTCCGGGTTTCTGGCTACAAAGCGGATTTGTGCTTGATGCCCAGCGCCCATCTGTGTCTTAATCGCCGATATGCAAATCCTGTACTTCGCGTAGAATCTGCCCCGGCGTCGATCGGCCGGAGGCAAGCGGTGCTGACGTTGCGTTTTCATAGGCTGGAGATCGCTTGGGCCCTATCCTAAAGAATCAAGAAATTGTGTTCCGGAAGGTCAAAGCGATACCAATTCCCTGGCAGTTCTTTGCGCTTGCGTATGCAATTTCCTGGGCCATGTGGGGGACTGTCCTGCTATGCAACAACGGACTGATTGACGTTCCGGGAGCGGGCGCCTTAGTATATGCGGGTGCGTTCGGTCCCTGCATTGCGGGCATGGTCTGCGCCTATGTGGAGGGACGCGCCCGCAACGTCAAAAATTTGCTCCAAGGAATTCTCGCTGTCCGTCAAACCTGGAAAAGCTATGCGTTTGCCCTGCTCCTGCTCCCGGGTCTGATGGCCGCAGGCGCTTGGGTGAGCGCAGGATTCGGATTCCATCTTCCACCGGTCCCTGTCCCCATGAACTTCCTTGTGCTGCCGGCGATCTTCCTCGGGGTCCTCATGTTTGCAGGATTTGGAGAGGAGATCGGATGGCGAGGCTACGCCCTACGAAAAATGCTAAGTGAATCACAATTGTTCCCGGCATCACTGGCAATGGGATTTCTGTGGAGCGTCTGGCACGCGCCTTTATTTCTGCTCAGTAGCACCGTTCAACACCAAGTCCTTTCTGTTCGCGGCATAATGCTGTTTCTGGCATTTGGTATTTGCTTCAGTATTCTCTTTACCTGGCTGTATGAAACCACAGGCGGAAGCCTCTTTATGGCGATCTTGTTCCACAGCGTCTTCGACTTCGCCAGCATTTTCTTGCAGCCCCTTGCGTCTGAACTCACACTGGGAGTTTTTGTCTTGCTCATGCTCCCGCCCACCGCCATGATTGCGATTACATGGCGGATGTCTCCGCAGAACGACTGAGGGTGACACCGCCCGGCCGATAGGAAAAACGATCCCGTTTTTGACCAAAAACTCCTCCCCCGGCAAAATAATATTGCTTCTGAGTAGACGCACCATGCAACCATCTAATTTTCTGGGTCTTCTCCAAAGATAGTGGGTAAAAAAGCGACTTTTATCAAATCTTTTATC
>CAZDMR010000107.1:0-7861 GCA_964506795.1 uncultured Acidobacteriota bacterium
TAAGCTGCTACAAAGAAAATAGGAATATGGTATGTTGAACAAAGCAATGGATTTTAAAAGGGATCCGCGGGCAAATTCTAAAAACTTCCATGAAATGAAAAAAGAGGAAGCAGACCGCGAAACCAAGGTGCCGCGGAAAAGAATCAACTACCCCGATTGTCTTTAATAGGTGAAGAACAGGGTGCAGATTTCCGACGCTGTCTACAACAATCTTTTCCACCGTCTCGAAGAGTTGGAGATAGAGTCTGCCTCTTTCCAGTCTGATGCTTCTCCTCCCCGGCGCGATGCGTGAATGAGATTTCCGGCGCGCGCGGCCGGTCAGTTTTCAGCAGCGCACCGGATTCCGGCTTTCAGTTCGCTGCCCCAAATGCGCCGATCTGTTTATATCCCCTGGGAGCATCCAAGAAGCCGGCCGGATCGGGCTGAACGCAATTTCTTATTCTCAGATCCGGAGCACGTCATGATCTCCCTCCCGGCCTCAGGCCGACTGCAAGAAGGAATCCGAGAAGCTCAAGGCGAAAATCGATCGCGAAGATGCCGCGCTCTATCAGCGGGCTTTCAAAGCGGTGCGTCCCGCCGGTTTCCTCCGAACCGCCGCCCAAAAGCTCTACAAATGTGGTACATATAGATATGGAATCGAAAGCATAAGCCGGCACGGCATCCTTATTGAAGGGTTATGCCCTTCGCAGGCAAGGTAATTCTCAATGGCCCTGACTTTTAACAACGCCCTGTTGATCGCATCCATCTTGATATTCATTTCGCTGGTCGCGGGAAAAACTTCCTATAAGTCCGGCGTGCCGCTGCTGATTTTCTTTTTAGGCATAGGGATGCTTGCGGGTTCGGAAGGGCTGATTGGCATTGAATTCGAAGACTACGCGGCAGCTCAGGCTATCGGAATTATCGCGCTGAACTTTATCCTCTTTTCGGGGGGGCTTGAAACGGATTGGAAGTCCATTAAGCCGATCGTGTGGCACGGAATAAGTCTTTCAAGCCTTGGCGTATTGCTGACAGCCGTTTTCGTCGGGCTCTTCATCCATGTCGTTACGGACTTCACCATATACGAAGGATTGCTGCTGGGTTCGATTATTTCCTCCACCGATTCGGCCGCGGTCTTTTCAATCCTGCGTTCCAAAAGCCTTGCCCTGAAAGGCACCTTAAGACCGACGCTGGAATTGGAGAGCGGCAGCAATGATCCGATGGCCTATGCCCTTACCATCGCTTTCACCGAACTGATTGCCAATCAAAATTCCACGATTGTCGGCATGCTGCCCATATTCTTCAAACAAATATTCGTCGGCATATTGTTCGGATTTGTCATTGGATACCTGGGAGCAAAACTGTTTAACCGGATCAATTGTGACTATGAGGGTATGTATCCGGTTTTAATGATTGCCATAATGCTGTTCAGCTTTTCGGCAACTCAATTTTCCGGCGGCAACGGCTTTATGGCCGTCTATCTGGCAGCGGTTATTCTTGGCAACCAGGAATTGATACATAAAAGGCAGCTCATCCGGTGGTTTGACGGGTTGGCATGGTTTATGCAGATCACGCTGTTTATCACGCTGGGACTGTTGGTTTTCCCGAGCCAGCTGCCTCCGATTATGGCCATCGGATTGGGCATCTCCGCGTTCATGATGCTGGTCGCGCGCCCGTTAAGCGTGCTGATCAGTTTGCTTTTTTTCAAAGGGAGACGCCGCGGAAAGTGGTTCATATCCTGGGTCGGACTGCGCGGTGCCGTGCCCATAGTATTTGCGACATATCCATTGCTGGCGGGACTTGAAAAGGCGCAGGCGATTTTCAATATAGTATTTTTTGTTTCCGTCACATCCGTGGTCATTCAAGGGACCACCGTGCCGCTGGTCGCGAGGAGGCTGCGCCTGTTGCTGCCGGCGAGGGTTAAGCGCCCGACGCACGCCGATTTTGAATTGGCCGACACTGTGAAGTCGGAATTAGTGGAAATACAGTTGTCAAAGGGAAGCCGCGCTATCGGCAAGCAGATAGTCCAGCTTGGTTTTCCTAAAACAGCATTAATATCCATCATAAAAAGAAACGGTCAATTTATCACCCCCCACGGTGCGACGGTGCTGAATGAAGGCGATTTGCTCTTTGTCATAGCGGAAACCAAAAACTCATTAAAAAAGGTATATGACGTTTTGGGGATTGAGCGGGAAGCGGGCGGATAAAAATTTCGATGAGATGCCCGCTCATAAATTTCATTCCATTTCGGAGATCGGCAGAAAGAAAACGTCAGGGGGAATGCCGGAGCCCCATAATGCCGCCCGCACCGTCCTCTGAATACCGGTCGGCCTTTCTCCCCGCCGCTTTTCGCCGCCGCGAATTTATAAATTCAAGGATATCGATCAGGCGCAAAAAAGGGCCTGGGCGTCATTCGAATTAGCCTGAATTAGACTGTCCCCTCTGCCTTTTTCCAATTATGCTTATGTCAAATAGATTTTCCGCCGGAGCCGTAAAATACTCGGATATCTTTTCATTGAGCGCCCTGTGAACTTCGGGAGCGAATTTCGCATCCTTTATCGTCTTTTTGAAAAGCGGCTCGAACGTGTCGTGCGGATTGAAATGCATGCGAAGCGCAACGCTTCTGCCGGTCGGTTTGTCGATGAAAAGGGTTTTCTTCTCTTCCTCGGGAAGCAGCTCGAGATCTCCCTGCTGGCCGAAGGCGCCGAACTCGCCGCGCGCCCCGGTTATATAGGCCAAAGCCGCCGCTTGGCAGCAATGGTGCGAGGTTTTCACTTGTATGGCGTGGCGCACAGGCAACCGCCCGCCGTAAAGAGCGCGGAAGGCCTCATGGGCCATTCGGAAGGCGAACGCGGCGCCGCCGGCGCAATAGCCGTGGACCTTCAATACTTCGGCGAAGGTGATTTCTATAATGTCGTCCTGCGTAATGCCGAAAAGGGCAGAATTCGGCGACCGCATGCGGATGACGGCGTGGGGGATGCGCACTGCTCCCGCGGCCTTCCATTCGGTTCCTCCGCCCGCCGCCACAAGGCAGCCGCTTCCTCCAATCGCGGCGGCGACGGTGATAAAATGCCTTCGGCTGCACCCGGCCGGCGCGCCGGCGGCGGTCATCGCCATTAATTTATCCCGGAGGGATTTTCGGATCTGATTTTCCATGGCACGCACTCCCCGTGTATTTCTGCGCTTGATTCTGATAAAAATGCCCTCGGATGTCAAAATCCGCAGCACCCGTACTTATAAAGCATTTTTGGAGAATTTGAAATGGACACATTATCCGTCGACGCGTTTCACGCCATTCTGCTCTGCCGGAAATGGCAAGAGTGCGTCGCCTTCTACCGGGACGTGCTTGGGTTTAAAACGGTAGATTCCCGCACGGGATTCATCGAGTTGGAAGTCGCGCCGGGATCTCACATCGGGCTGATCCGGCGGGCGCAAAACGGCGATCCCCAAGAGCGGGATTTTGCCCTGGTTTTGACGTTCCGGGTCTCGGACCTCGAGAAAACCCATGAAACGCTTGCGGCGCGCTGTCCTTAAACGGGCGACATTATTGCGCATTCCTGGGGGGCGCGGCTTTTCCGAATGCGGGATCCGGAAGGAAGACTGCTGGAAATTTGGGCCCGCGATTGAGGCCGCCCGGGGGCGTTTCAATTGTATTTATTGGATACGGAGCGATAATGGACTAATTGATCCAGGCCAAAAGTACACGTGTTCAGTAGAAGTTCGAAAATAAGGCCGCAAAAACTTAATTCGTCCTATCGGCCGGGATATCTGTTCGATATCCCGGCAGTAGGGGGGATTGGATGCATAAATCCAGAGAGAATGACTCAAGCGCCGCATACCGCTTTCCGGCAACAATCATCATCCTTGCTTACAATACCCCGGATCTGCTGATCGAATGCCTCCGAGCCTTCTACAATTCCGTCCGGGCAGCGGGGTGGCAGGTTCTCATCATAGACAACGGCTCCGATAAAGATGTCCGCCCGTTGATCAAGGACAGATTCGACGGGATTGAAGTAATCCGCAGCGAGCGGAATCTGGGATTTGCGGGCGGGAACAACCTTGGCTTGCTCAGGGCGCACGGAGAGTTCGTGATTTTGATGAATTCCGACATTATTGCCGGGCCGGAGATTCTTCAAGCGCTTGTGGAAGAGATGCGGAAAAATCCGCATGTCGGAGCCATGAGTCCCGGGCTCCGCACCGCGGCCGGAGACCCGCAGGCTTTTGCTTTCGGCAGTGCAATTACTCCAAGCTATCTCATACGGCGCGGCATCCGCCGGCTGCTAGGGCTGCGCCCTCTTCATGATTGGACAACGAAGGAGCCGATTGAGGCGGACTGGGTATCGGCTGCCTGCATGTGTGTTCGACGCAGTGTGATTGACGAAATCGGCAACCTCGATGAGCGTTTTCCGCTTTATTTTGAGGATACAGACTGGGGGATGCGCATGACCGCGGTCGGCTGGCGGGTTGTTTACAACCCGCTTCTGCAGGTAACGCATTTGGGCGCCGTCAGCCAGCGGGGCGGGAGGGGCAAAGGCAAAAACCTTTACTACCGCAGCCTTTTGCTGTTCTGCGAGAAACATTGTGGCGGCAAGTGGAATTTGATTTTCCGCGTTTTGCTGTCCCTATATAGGGCGCTCGCAAGATCCAGACAGATTTTTTTCGACTTGCTCCGACCCGCAGGGAAGGAGCGCGCCTCAGCGCCGGGGATTTTGTTGAACAATAAAGGAGGCTTCCAGGAAAATGACGGGATGAATCCTTCGGCGATTCCTTCGATCCCGCGCCATCCCGACCGCGATGAAATGCCGCCTCCGGAGTTCAGCGTAATTATGCCGGTCTGGAATCGGGCGGCGGTGGTTCATCGGGCCATAGAGAGCGTCTTGAATCAATCCTATAAAAATTACGAGCTGATTATTCTGGATGACGGGTCGGAAGACGATCTTAAAAAAGCCGTGTCCCCTTACCTTTCAAATTCAATCATGTACCATAAAACGGAGCATCGCGGAGTGGCGGGCGCCCGCAATGAGGCAATATCGCTGGCGCGGGGAGATTACATTGCTTACCTGGATTCCGACAATGTGTGGGATCCGCGCTTCCTGGAAGCGATACGGGATGCGTTAAGCAAAGGCGCTGTCCCTCATCATGTTGCCTATTGCATGTACAGGCTCTACAAAAGGAACAACCAGAACGGCAATTTTCATCTTTATGCCATCCGCGGCGAAGAATTTGATTTCAGCACGCTTCTTAAGAGAAACTACATCGACCTCAATACTCTCGTCCATTCCAGGCAAGCGGCAGAAGAAACGGGAGCTTGGGATGAGCAACTAGTCCGCCTGAGCGACTGGGATTATGTCACGCGGGTGGCTTCCCGTTTCAGGCCGGTTTTTATCCCCATCCCCCTGGTCGACTACTATTTCGGATTTGCCGAAAATGCTCTTACCCTCTGTCATAGGGAATACGAAAGCCGCAAAATTATTTTAAGCAAAAATAGAAATTTCCGGCATTCCTTAATCCTGCACCACGATACGGTTCCCTACCGCTTCGATCATGTTTCCGAGAAAAAATACCGGAATTATATTGAAATGAAGAAGCCGCCTGTGGACACATCCGGTTTTACTGCAAACGGATACCCCTATATGCTGCAGGTTGAACCCACGAACCGCTGCAACCTAGCCTGTCCTTTCTGCCCTACCGGCCGCGGGGAACTGGGGCGGGAAATCAGGGATATGAGTTTTGAAGAGTATAAGCCTCTTGTGGATGATATGGCGGATTATCTGCTTCTGTTGGTGCTTTACGACTGGGGAGAACCGCTGCTGAACCAGGATTTTCCGAAAATGGTCCGGTATGCAAACCAACGCGGAATCCGGACGATGACCAGCACCAACGGCCATGTCCTCAATAACGAAGATTTCATGGCGGAGATATTGAAAGCGGGCCTGGATACACTTATCGTGGCCGTCGATTCTCTGGATCAGAAAACCTACGAGATTTTCCGCAGAAACGGGAATATCCAAAAGGTTCTCGAAGGCATTCGCAAGACCGTGGATTTAAAACGGCGCCTCCGGGCGAAAACCCGGATACATATGCGGACGGTGGTTACCCGTTACAACGAAGCGGAAATTCCGGCAATTCGGGATATGGCATGCACTCTGGGGGTCGATATATTTTCCGTCAAGAGCGTTAATCCCAGCAGCGGCGGCCTTTTGGACGACGACGAAAAGATTGTATCCGCTGAGCCGCGCTACCGCCGATACAAGTACAAAAAAGACACAATGGAGAGAGTCCGGATTCATAGGCATTGCCACTATGTCTGGACCCTTGCCAATATCAATGCGGATGGAACGGTTGCGGCCTGCTGCTACGATTATGACGGCCGGATGAGCATCGGCAACATCCATCAGGCGCCGTTCCGCGAAATCTGGAACAGTGAAGCGGCAAGGCGGCTGCGAAGGAAAATATGGACCGACAAGGACTCCATCGCCCGTTGCAGGGATTGTGATATCAATTTTGCCCTTTCGCAAGGTGGCTGGTTCCCTGATTATATCGATTTTTCCTGGAACCCGATCATCAGGGCTGCCTTTAGAATTAAAAGATCGGTGATCGCCCCCGCTGCCCGCAGGCTGTTGCATTTGGTTCGCTGAGTAACAAAAACGAAAGCCATAAGCTGCCGCTGCGGCATGAAGGCGCGCGGGGCCTGTCGCGCGCAATACGCCCGTACCGGATAAAGCCGGCCAAATCTATTGCCTTATTCCTGAGCGCATTGCCGCCATAAGGGATTTTTCTGAGCGTGAGCATCTTTTCCCCTGCCGCAAATAGTACTTTTCGAGAAAAAGAATCTTTAAAAATATGGCTAGCGGCCCGTGCCGGAATCTGTGACAGCTTCATATACTTTTTTTATTTTTCTCGCGACCTTATCCGGCATAATAATGGCAAGCCTACAGATTATTAATTTAAAAACTAGAGGGGGATTCAATGAGAAAAGGGATGGGAATGCTAACAGGTGCTGTTGCGGCTTTATTTTTAATGCTGACAATATCCTGCACGCCCGCCGGGATCGAAGTCAGCAGCTATGCTGAAGATCGCGCGCAGATCGAGGACCTCCAGGCCCGTTACATGTTTGCCCTGGATTTCCATGACCTCGACACATATGCATCGACATTCACCGAGGACGGTATTTTGGATATCGTGGGCATGAAATGGCAGGGACGCGAAGAAATCCGAAAAGCCATACAAAGGCCGGCAGAAACAGCTCCCGAAGGTGAAGAAACACCCGCCGCCAAGGAGGAGCAAACACTGTACCCCGCCACGGGCCGCCACAACATCACAAACATAGTTCTGAAAATCGATGGAGACACGGCGGTCGGCAGAGCTTACTGGTTCCACTATGGGAATGATAATCCCGAGCGCAAGGCGGTACTTAATTCCTACGGGCATTATGAAGATGAAATGGTCAAGGTGGACGGTCAATGGCTGTTCAGTAAACGCGTGATATACAACGAACAAATGGCCGAATGGATCGGTCCCTCTGAAAATCCGTGCTGGTAGTTTTCGTCGGCCGCCGGCCGGCAATACCGCATGCTTCGATATGAGAACGCGTCGGCGTCGAATATCGGGCGAGAAGCAGGAGCCTTTAAAGAGCAGCGCTTATAGAATTCTGCAATTAGATCCGGTTAATCCTATCTTCATCCGGCGGATGCGGGGGGAGGGATGTTGCCCACTCCCGCATCCCCTCCCTGAGAGGATCAGCAAAGCAGATTGCAGAACTTGACACACACAACTTTTTTCTCTCAGCTCCTTCTCACGATCCCGAAACCATCCCCGCATGCAAATTAGCCCGACTTTGACAACTGGGGGGGTAGGGTTCCGGTAAGTTATTGTAAACATTAGA
>CAZDMR010000108.1:0-7796 GCA_964506795.1 uncultured Acidobacteriota bacterium
TTTTATTAGATTAGAGCTAATAAAAAGCCTTTCAATCTAAACTCTCTATTAATTTATACGTTTGAAACACACTTTTATTTCGTTTTTTTAATTTTTAGACAGCCCAAAAATCAATAGGGTTCATGAAAATAGGAATTTTTTAGTTTTATTTTGATTCGGTTTCAAACAAACAAATTCATGTTTTTCTTCATATCTACCCTGCACGTTTTCCACTGTTGATAACTTGCTCTACGTTTTCATCGATGGGAGCGATCGATTCGCTGGAGAATATAAAACCGGTTTTTACGCGAGTTGCAGGCGGCTATTGAGTTGAAATCTCATTCAGAATGCTTTCCAATTTGACGGCGACGGGCCGGCTGCCGTCATCGGCCAGTAGGCGGATTTGCTCCGCCGAGCGCGCGCCTAGACCAAGCTCGGCGGCCCTCTTGACTTGCGGTTGATCGAAGACGCTTCCATGATTTAAAGGGAAGCCCACGCCTAGATGGCGAAGTATTGCGATTCCAACCACATCCAGCGCCACTCTATCCTTCGATGCGGCTATAAGCCCCCCTTCCCCCACTTCGCCGGATTCGGGGCCTCCGCTTATGAATGACTGGATTGCATCCATCACCAGCAGCGCGGGACAATAGATCTGGTTTGCTTCCGCAATCATCTCGCACTGCTGCGCGGACGCGTGTAATTCGCTCATGTAGTTCTTCCCGGCCTCCTTGGCCGAGTGCTTCGCAATAAACCCGATTGAATTTTTCAGACTCGCACTGAATTGTCCGCCGAATCTGTGCGTTTTCAGATTGCAGATTTGTACCACGCACGATTCTCGGGTGAGGAAACGCGGCGCTTCGACGCCGGTTTCCCAATGAGATCCCGGAAGAATCCTCAGCTGCCAGTCCTTGGGGGCCAGTTCTTCTAGAGGGATTAAAGCTATCCCCAGCTGGCGCAGCATGTTCATGCCCACGAGTTTTTCAATGATATCCCGCGCGCGGCCCATGCCGCTCCGCTCCACCAACGTGATCGTTCGGCTTCCCTTTGCCTTTAAGAGCGAGGCCACTGCGCGCAGAGCGTCGGGATGCGTTGTTGCGGGATAGGGATCGGGACTGCCGTAGCTGCCCTTAAGGTATATATCTTTCCCTTTGAAATCAGTTTCTCCCAGGAGAGCGACAGCCCGTTCGATGCCCGATTTCCTGTCCGAGGATTTGACGAGGGCAACCGTCGAAACGCTATCCGCCTCTTTCTTAACCCGTCCCAGAAAGGCCACGCTAGCCAAGCCTGATATTCGGTTGAATTCTCTCCGCGTGAACCGCATGGACCCATGTTATCGGCGCCGGATTTATACCTCAACGATAAATTGAACGGCTTCCCGCAATACCGCCCTGACTGCGGCATCAATTCCTGTATGAAAATACCCACATGAGTTAAGATTACGAAGTGAAGAACACGGTTCTTGTTCATTACCACGAAATCAACCTAAAGGGGAATAACAGGGGGTGGTTTGAATCTCATCTGCGCCGCCATGTCTCCTCCCTTTTAAAGGGTCTTCCCTATCAATCCATTCAACGGTTTGCGGGGAGGCTCCTGATAGAACTGACGCCGGACTCTCCGATCGAAGAGATTACGCGCAGACTCAGGATGGCGTTCGGCATTGCAAATATGGCCGTAACCCGAGAGGTCCCCGCGGAAATGGGATGCATCCGTTCGGGTCTGACGGAACTGATCGCGCAATCCGCATTCCGCTCTTTTAAGATAGACGCCCGGCGCGGCACAAAAGAATTCGCCCTGAATTCGCAGCAGCTGAACGAGCAGCTGGGCGCATTTGTTCAAGAAACAACGGGCGCCGCGGTCCGGATGGATAATCCCGACCTTGTTTTTTTTGTGGAAATCGTCGCCGGTCGGGCGTTTTTATATCTATCAAAAATCCCCGGTGCGGGAGGATTGCCGTCCGGGACCGGGGGCAGAATACTTTGCCTCCTTTCCGGCGGGATCGATTCTCCGGTCGCGGCTTACAGGATGATGCGCAGAGGCTGCCGCATTCTTTACATCCACTTTCATAGTTTCCCTCACACAAGCATCGAATCCCAGCAGAAGGTCCGGCGCCTTTTGCAAATCCTCTCGCGCTTTCAACTGGAGGCGTATCTCACGCTGGTTCCATTTGCGGAAATTCAGAAGGAAATTGTGGCCTACGCGCCTCCGTCCATGCGCGTGGTCCTTTACAGGCGCTTTATGCTTCGTATCGCGCAGGCGGTGGCGCAAAAGGAAAATGCGTCCGCTCTTCTCACCGGCGACAGTCTGGGACAGGTGGCGAGCCAAACCCTGGAAAATGTCCGGACCATTTCGGCCGCAATAGCCCTTCCAATCTTCAGGCCTCTTATAGGGAACGACAAGGAAGAGATCATAAAATCGGCCAGGGAGATCGGGACTTACGATATCAGTGTTCAGGCGGATCAGGACTGTTGCTCGCTTTTCGTCCCCAAGCATCCGGAAACCATGTCCAGCCTTGAGCAGGCTGAACAGGCCGAGGCCGGACTCGATGGAGACCGTCTTGTCCGTTCCGCTCTTTCAGAGGCAACGAAAGAAAGCATATTGCCTGATTTTTCGAGCCCTTAACCCGGATTATTCATGAAGCTTCTACTGCGGCACCGGATCCAGGCATGTTTACTGCGTTGCGCTCCTTCGAGCTCCTCGACGTACTGTCGAGTACGCCTGCGGGGCTCTCGGTCGCGCGCCTTGTATCCATGCCTGTCTACGCCGCCTCGCTACGAATCCTCATGAATAATCCCGGTTAAGCGCAAGGCGAGATTTATGAACACAAGAATGCAAAATAGAATCGAGATTCTTCAGGGCGATATCACGGTCCAGAAAGTAGACGCGATAGTAAACGCGGCAAATAACAGCCTCCTCGGAGGAGGCGGAGTCGACGGCGCTATTCATCGCGCGGCCGGACCGCGCCTTCTCGAAGAGTGCCGTGGGCTTGGCGGATGCCCTACCGGAAGCGCCAAACGAACAAAGGGATACAATTTACCCGCAAAATGGGTGATCCATACGGTCGGTCCGGTGTGGAAAGGAGGGGGGCGGGGTGAAGACCGCCTACTGGCTGATTGTTACCGGAACAGTCTCAAGGTGGCGCGTGATTCCGACATCCGTACTATCGCATTTCCTTCCATCAGCACCGGCGTCTACGGTTTCCCCGTCGGCAGGGCTTCCAGGATAGCACTCAAGGAAATCCATCAGCATCTCGAGCAAAATCTCATGCCGGAAAAAGTCTTGATGGTATGCTTCGATACGAATACTTATCAATCCTATTTGCAGGCTCTTTCAGAGGAATTGAACGTTAACGGCCGGCGGCAAGAATGACGCGATGCGGCATCAAAAAGCAAAATAGCGGCTGAGGGCATCGTTGCTGCACGCCGCTCATTTTATTCTATGGGGAGACCCGGCAGCATTCATTCTCCGCATGCCAACCCGGCAGGCCGTGGGGGAAGTGCAAGCTGCCGGATTCCGAGCGGCGCCATAGCGATCCTTGTGTGTCATTTTTGGAGCAGGTATACTCCACCGCGAAAGATATTTATGCAACCCACCAATATCAGAAAATTCCTGGAAATCCTTGAGCGCGAGGGAGAACTCTACAGGATCGAACCGCAGGTCGATCCCTATCTCGAACTGGCGGAGATTCATAGGCGCATCGTCGCCCGACAGGGTCCCGCACTGCTGTTTACGAGAGTCCGTGGCACCCAATTCCCCGTCGTCACGAATCTGTTCGGCACACGCCGGCGCATTGAACTGGCTTTTGGGAAAAATCCAATCCGCTTCTTCAAAAGAGTGGCGCAAGCGGTCGAGAGTATGGCGGTACCGTCGCTCTCCGTGCTCTGGGAATACAGGGACCTTGCGAAAGCCGCAACGAAGCTGGGAACCACAATCCGCCGCACAGGCCCCGTCCTCGAATGCGTCATGAATCCCCCTCGGCTGAAATCGCTCCCTCAAATTCAAAGTTGGCCTATGGATGGAGGCAGTTTCCTCACACTGCCCCTGGCTTATTCAGAAAGCCCCACTTCCGGGAAAGCCAATATCGGCATGTACAGAAACCAGATTTATGAAGATACGGTTGCCGGCATGCATTTTCAGATTCATCGAGGCTTAGGATTTCATTATTACGAATCGGAGACACAGAAAAAGCATCTGCCGGTAAATATTTTTCTCGGCGGCCCGCCGGCTCTTATCCTTTCGGCTATCGCGCCGCTTCCGGAAAATATCCCGGAGGCCGTTTTGGCATCCCTGCTACAAGGCAGAAAATTGGACATCATAAAGGACAAGACAATCAGCCCCCTTCCGGTTTTCGCCGAAGCGGAGTTTGCGCTAACGGGACGGCTGCCCCCGCAAGTTCGGCGTCCTGAAGGGCCTTTCGGCGACCATTACGGTTATTACTCTTTAGCCCACCCGTTCCCTGTTTTCGAGGTGGACCGGATTTACCACCGCAAAGACGCTATCTATCCCGCAACCGTCGTGGGGCGTCCCAGGCAGGAAGATCACTATATAGCGGAATACCTCCAGGATCTGTTCTCGCCTCTTTATCCGCTGTTAATGAACGGAGTCAGCTCCGTTTGGGCATACGATGATGCCGGTGTCCACCCCCTCGCCGCGGCCGTCATCAAAGAGCGATATCCCAAAGAGGCTTTTATGGCGGGAATGAGAATTCTGGGCGAAGGGCAGTTGTCGTTGACCAAGTTTCTTATGATTACCGACAATCCGATCCCATTAAAGCAATTCCGTCCCTTGCTCGTCCATATCCTTGAGCGCGCCGATTTCCGCTCGGATCTTTTTGTTTTCTCAGGCGTTTCCCAGGATACGCTCGATTACACAAGCGGAAAATTAAACGAGGGCAGCAAAGCCATATTGATGGGCCTCGGATCCAAACGTTTCGAGCTTCAACGCGCTCAGGCCGCCGATTTGGTTCATCCCGTATTCCGGAATCAAAGGGTGTACACGCCCGGTGCGCTCGTCGTTGAAGGGCCGCCCTGGCGGCAGCGGGACGGCATCGCTGAATTGCTTTTAAAGGAAAAAGCAGTGAAGCCCTTCCGGATGGTCTTTTTGGTGGACGATGCCTCAGAATGCGTCCGGAGCGATGAGTCTTTCCTATGGACGGTTTTTACCCGCTTCGAACCCGCATCGGATATTTATTCTTGCCAAAGCGAGGCAGAGAAATTCCATGTGCGGCTTTCGGCTCCTGTCGTGATCGATTGCCGTATGAAACCCTGGTATCCTCCGTTGGTTCAACCGTCGTCGGAAACCGTCGCACGGGTCGATTCGCTTTGGCCCAAAATCTTCCCGCATTCCCCTTTGGATTAATGATCCGGAATGGAAAAGCTATGATTCTCTGCTTTAAGCGGTTCATTCTTTGATTTCGGATTCAAAGACTCAATCGATGAATATGACTGACCAACCTACAAGCTTTCGGGCAAAACCCGCTGATAAGCTGGGACAGCATCCGGTCAGACATCTGGCCGTCCTTTTCGTTTGCTGCATCGCGGTCTTTCTTGCAGCGATACCGGTCCCTCGAGTCGACGGACAGCTCACGGGATCGGATGGAGCCTTTTATTACGCCTATCTCCCTACCTTACTTGTGGATCGAGATCTGGATTTCAGCAACCAATACGAAAATCTTGCGCCTTCGGCCAAACCCGAGATCCTCGAACATTCCGAATTCGACCGGTTTTCAAATAAATACGCGGTCGGTCCGGCTGTCCTTTGGGCACCGTTTTTCCTGGCAGGCCATTTGCTGGCTATATTGCTGAATGCCGCAGGATATTCTGTTGCGCGGGACGGGATGGGGTACGTCCATCAGATCCCGACATTGCTCGGGAGCATGGTTTACGGCTTTGCCGGAATTCTGCTGGTCTACCGCTCCTGCCGCCGGTTTTTTTGCAGGTCCGACTGCGCCCTTGCAGCCCTTCTGATCTGGCTGGCCACAAATTTGATTTATTATATGCTCGCGGAGCCCTCGATGGCGCACACGTGCTCTTTTTTCGCCGTTGCGCTGTTTATTGAGCTCTGGCTCCGATTTCGGCCCACGCCGACGCTCAGGCAGTGGATTCTTCTCGGTTTGGCCGGCGGCCTTGTTGCGCTTGTGCGATTGCCAGACGCAACCTGGCTGGCGCTCCCTTTTGTGGATTCCCTGGTGTCTTTGGGATCCGCGAAGGCCGCGGGCCTGCGCCGCCAGTTTATAGGCTTTCTGCTGTTCGTTCTGGGCGCAGCCGCAGCTTTCTCACCGCAGCTGGCTATATGGCTGGCCCTTAAGGGATCCGCCTTCCATTCTTTATCTATGAATCCCTATGAATTTTTTTACTGGATGAAACCGGAAATTCTGAAAGTGCTTTTCTCGCTGCGGCATGGTTTCTATACGTGGCATCCGGTTCTGCTGTTGGCGACAGCCGGGGGGGTGTTGCTTCATCGCAAAGATCGAATCCTCCCGCTTTTGTTGGGACTTATGTTCGCCGCGCAGTTGTATGTTGTGGGCGCCTGGTCTGGGTGGTGGGGAGGAGACTCATTCGGCGGCAGAATGCTTGTCAGTTCCCTGCCGGCCCTGGCGCTCGGACTTGCAGCCCTGTTCGATTGGGCTGGCGGCAGCAAAGCCCGGTCCTATGCGGCGGTCTCTCTTGCTCTCGTCCTGATTGCGTGGAACGGCCTGTTTTTCGCTCAATACCGTCTCGGCTATATTTCCAAAAGCGACGCAATCACCATACAACAAATGACCGTGGGAAAATTTCTGATGCTGAAGGACCTCGCGAGCCGCGTTCACTCAAAAGTCAGATAAAGGGTTGCCTTTGGGGTAAAAGGCTCAAGGAAAGAGTTTGCACAAATGCTGGGAGTTCTGTCTTCAGAAAATACGCCCCGGCTGATGGTATCCGTGATAATACCCATTCATCAAAACAAAGAACATGTTCTCAAATGCCTTTAGAGTCTGCCGCAGGCGCGCCGCTTGCTCCGGAAAAAGTCATCGTTGTTGCCGACGGACACGGAGGCAATATTGGGCGGTTGGCCGGAAAGTACGGGAGTATCGCCGGCTTAAAAATCTCAAGCGAACGGGGCCCCGGCGCGGTCCAGGAATTTGGGAGCCTCCATTGCCCGCTGCGACCTTCTCTTCTTCATTGATTCCGACATATTCGACCGCGCTCTGCCATGGACCGGATTGATATTGCGCAGCCGAACCATGATTAACGACCTGAATCCAACCCGAATTATTCAGCGGCGCATTCCTTTTCCCGGCGATGGGCTTTTCCCTTGCGGGATTTTGGAACCCGCCGTTAATTGGATTTCCGCGCTTCTACTTGCCGCCGTCTTGGCCATGAACCTGCCCATCTATCGGTTCTTTTATGCAAAACGCGGATTATGGTTTATGATAAAAACCATCTGCCGCCGCTGTGTTGGTTACCTTTGCTGCGGCTCTGGATTTGGGGTCGCCTAGGCGCGGGCTCTGCGCAGATAGGTTGTGGTACATATCCTAAGAGTCAGTCCGAGAATTAGGATGTGCCGCGCGGATGGGGCTTGGGGGCGAGATCAAGGCGCGAGGAGGAGGCGATGCGGGGACATCGTTGACGACGAGCAACAAAGAGATTGGCCCGCAATCCCCTTGCGCCCAAAGGGTTCCGGCGGCGCGTGGACATCTGCTGTGTTGGTGCTCCTCGACAATGTCACCACATTGCCTGCGTCGCGCCGTCTTGCATCTGCCCACGCGGCGCTCGGAACGCGGCATATTCTAATTCTCGGACAGGCTCCTAGTACTACTACGTTAAGTATTGACAAATATCGGC
>CAZDMR010000109.1:0-7636 GCA_964506795.1 uncultured Acidobacteriota bacterium
TTAAATGCAGGATCCGTTGTGCCAGCGTATTTATGAGAAAAGTTTTTTCAGAGAAAGGGACGGCCTATGCGAAGAAAATTGATGTTTTTCAGCATGTTTTTCTTATTAAGCATGCCTTTGACGGCTGACGAGAAGGAACAGGAAAGGCTTGAGAATTGCGCTACCGTTATAGAAGAGATTTTTGATATGCCGGACAGCGTGCCTCAGGAACTGATAGACAAGGCTGAATGTGTTGTGGTATTCCCATCGGTTAAAAAGGCTGCTTTTGGACTTGGAGGCAGCTACGGACGCGGCGCCGTCAGTTGCAGAACAGGGAAACAATTCAACGGGCCTTGGAGCCCTCCCGCCATGTTCGCGCTTGAAGGATTAAGCTTCGGTTTTCAACTCGGCGGACAGGCGACTGATTTTCTGCTGCTGGTTATGAATACAAAGGGAGCGGAATCGATTCTCGGCAGCAAAATTAAACTCGGAGCCGATGCTTCGGCCGCGGCGGGGCCAAAGGGGCGAAATGTGGCGGCGGCAACCGATGTTGTAATGAAAGCGGAAATACTATCCTATTCGCGGACAAGGGGGTTGTTCGCAGGCGTCTCGCTGGCGGGTTCAACGATAAGAACCGATGGGGATGCCAACGAAAAAATCTACGGGCGCGAGCTGGATGCTCGCGAAATTGTGCGCGAGGGAAAGGTACAAACTCCGGATGCGGGGAAAAGACTGGTCAACATCTTGAACCGGAAGTCCCCGAAAAATCTGAGCGATTAGGGCGTCCGCTTTAAGGAATCTTTAATCATTGCCCTGCCTTCTAATATCGTTGCGTTCGATCCTAGAAACGTTTAAGAGCGGAGGGAGGAGTTTCCCGAATCCTGCGCCAATTCCAATTACGGCCTAGACCGGCGCGGGCACAGGGCGCGCCGCCGAGAGCGTCTCAGGCGTACTTGACAGTACGTCGAGAAACCCCAAGGAACGCATCAAAAGGCCAGGCGTACGCCGTAAACTTGCATGGGTCTACCCCCTCAGCAGAAGCTGCATGAATATATCCGAATGAATAATAAGCGCGAGGAGGTTAGGGTGAAGATATTTGTACCGGGGAGAGTCTGCCTTTTTGGAGAGCATTCCGATTGGGCGGGCGGGCACCGCCGCATTAATTCCAAAATTGAAAAAGGCTACACCCTGATCACGGGCACCGACCAAGGCATATACGCCGAGGTAGAACCGCACCCCAGAATGCTGGTTGTCAGCGCGACCACGACGAACGGCGAGCGTCAAGGCCCCTATGAAATCCCCATGGAGCAGGAAGCGCTTCTCGAAGAGGCGCAAAAGGGGAGCTTTTGGAGCTATATCACGGGGGTTGCCTACCAGGTTCTGACTCATTACCACGTGCGTGGCCTTAGAATCGACAATTACCAAACGGATCTTCCCATGAAAAAAGGGCTTTCCTCGAGCGCGGCCATATCTGTGCTGACAGCCCGGGCTTTTAACCGAATCTACGATCTTAAAATGACCACTCGCGGCGAAATGGAACTGGCATATAACGGGGAGATTATGACTCCGTCGCGCTGCGGCCGCATGGATCAGGGGTGTGCTTTCGGCGACCGCCCGATCTTAATGACCTACGACAGTGATCGGCTGGATGTTGCGGAGCTGCGCGTGCGGGAGAATATTTACCTGGTGATCGTGGACCTTGGAGGACGGAAGGACACGGTGGAAATCCTCGCGTGTCTCAATCGCGCCTATCCTTTTGCCGACGATGAAATGGAACGAGGGGTTCAGCAATTGCTTGGACCGATCAATAAACGAATCGTGCATGAGGCGATCGAGAGCCTGCAAATATCCGACGCAAGGCGGTTGGGCGAGCTGATGACGGAAGCGCAATCCTATTTCGACCGCTATGCAATGCCTGCATGTCCGGAAGAACTGACCGCGCCTCTGCTGCACCGCGTACTCGGCTATGAAACCATCCAGCGCCATATTTGGGGCGGCAAGGGAGTGGGATCTCAAGGGGACGGCGCGGCCCAGTTGATTGCCCGCAGCGCTTCGGACCAGAAATCCGTTATGGAAATAATTGAACGGGATCTTGGAATGGACTGCCTGCCGTTGACGTTGCGTGCGGGACAGAAGATCCGAAAGGCGGTAATCCCGGCGGCGGGATTCGGGACACGCCTTTTTCCGGCTTCCAAAGCCACAAAGAAGGAACTGTTCCCCGTTGTGGATCGCGACGGCATAGCCAAGCCCGTGATTCTTCTGTTGGTTGAAGAAGCCCTCAGCGCGGGAATAGAAGAGATTGTCATCATCGTTCAGGAAAACGATCTTGAGGAGTTCCGCTCCTTCTTCGATGTTCAGGTGACCATCGAAAACTTTAACAAGCTGTCCCCCCCCTTTCAGGAGTACGCCAGGCGCATTCTGGAAATGGGGCAGATGGTTTCATTTGCTGTTCAAACGGCGCAGGAAGGCTTCGGGCATGCGGTTTATTGTGCGAGGGAAGCCGTGGGAAACGAGCCCTTCCTGTTGATGCTGGGGGACCATCTGTACCGGTCCACGGGCGACTTGTCCTGCGCGCAACAATTGATTTCGGAATACAACCAGCATGGAATGAGTATTCTTGGATTGCGGCGTACACCGGAAGCTCAGATCGGAAACTTTGGCGCGGCGACCGGTGTCTGGCTGGAGACAAACCGTTTGCTGAGCGTGACTCAGTTTATGGAAAAACCGACGACGGATTATGCGAAGGATAATTTGCGCGTTCCCGGGCTGCCTTTGAATGAATATCTCACGGTTTTCGGCCAATATATTATCAAGCCGGCGCTTTTTGATTATCTTGAAGAGCATATCAAAAACAACGTGCGCGAGCGCGGTGAATTTCAGTTAACCTCGGCTCTCGATCGATTGCGCAAGGAAGACGGTTTCCTGGGACTGATTGTCGAAGGCCAGCGTTTCGATATCGGGCTTCCGGAGTATTACCTGGATACGCTGAAAGAGTTCTCCAATTGACAATGGGCGGACTCGAAATCGGCGCACAAAAAAGCGCCGCCGCGCTTTTATATCCTCAACCTCAACCCGCCTGCAATTCCGAGTCGCAAAATGCGGAACGGTATCCTGGAAATACTGCTGTCATTCGCCAAGGACGATCCTGTTTGCGGTTTTTAATTGGCAGTGGGCGGGAACGATAAAGGAGCGAAATTCCGCCGATCGCTATCGGACACTGAGGGAGGGATAGCGCTTGGAAAGAAATCGCGCAGATCCTGCAGGATAGGCTTCGGCGAAGAAACCGAAGCCTGGAATTCATGGCATGGCCCGGGGCTTCGTGTTATTATTCCGTCTGGTTTTTTCCATATGGTGAGCGTAGCTCAGTTGGTAGAGCTCTGGATTGTGGCTCCAGCGGCCAGGGGTTCGAACCCCCTCGCTCACCCCATCCCTCTTTCTCCCGTATTGACCTGGCCGCCCGCGGTAAAAGCGCAGCAGGCCGCGTCCCGAGCGGCTGCGGAACACTTTGGGCGCATGCAGGTTGCGCGCAATCTCTTCCTTGCTCGTCGTCGACGATGGCGCTCATCGACTCCTCCTCACGCCTTGAGTTTGGCTCGCAAGCTCCCTGGGCGCGGCCTATTGTATTTTTACGCCGGATTGCTAGGCATGATGATTCTGCCGCGGCGAATCGACGCCTGCTTGCTGGGAATCCGGATGAATCATGCGGGTTAAAATGGCTACGAATCAATAACCTCTCGTACTTTGCGCGTAAGGTTTTCTATCGTGAAAGGTTTTTGCAGAAAGGCGACGTCTGAATCCAAGATGCCGTGATGTACGATCGCTTTGTCCGTATAGCCGGAAGTATAGAGCGCTTTGATGTCAGGGCGGTCTATTTTGATCCGGGATACAAATTCTTTTCCTCCCATTCCCGGCATGACGGCGTCTGCAACGACGAGGTGAATTTTGCCGGCGTGCTTCTGCGAGATTTCGAGGCCTTCGTTAGCGCTTGCCGCACGGAAAACGGTGTAACCGTGTTTCGTAAGGATTCGGCTGGTCAGAGCCAGCACCGGTGTTTCATCTTCGACGACAAGGATGGTTTCGGATCCGCGGGATTCACGTTTGGATTTATTCTCTGCGGCGGCGGGCATGATTCGCCCTTCCGTGCGCGGAAAATAGACCTTGAATGTCGCTCCTTTCCCGGGTTCGCTGTACACCCAGATAAAGCCGTTGTTTTGCTTGACGATTCCGTAAATTGTGGACAGCCCAAGGCCCGTGCCTTTGCCTTCTCCCTTGGTGGTAAAAAAAGGCTCGAATATGCGGGCTTGGGTTGCCGCATCCATGCCGATACCGTTGTCGCTGATCGCCAGCATGACGTAGGATCCTGAGTGAGCTGCGGAATGACTGTCGATGTAATTTTGGTCAAACTCGAAATTTGCCGTTTCAATAGTCAGGCTGCCGCCTTTGGGCATTGCGTCCCGCGCATTGACCGCAAGATTCATGATGATTTGCTGAATCTGCGCCGGATCGGCATTGATGAAGCCGAGGTTCGGCTCGGCAATGGTCGCGATCTCGATATCTTCGCCCAGCAGGCGGCTGAGCATTGCGCTCATTTCAGAGACCGTGTCGTTCAGATTCATGATTTCCGGCTTGAGTATTTGCTTTCGGCTGAAGGCCAGAAGCTGCGATGTGAGGGATGCAGCTTGTTGTCCGGCCCTGATAACCTGTTCAATGTCCGGGCGCGCCGAATGATCTGAACCGAGTTCCTCCAAGGCCAGTTCGCTGTAACCATTAATGACGTTGAGCAGATTGTTGAAGTCGTGGGCGATGCCGCCGGCAAGAACTCCTATGGCTTCCATTTTTTGTGCTTGTTGAAACTGCTTCTCCAGCCGCTTTCGGTTGCTGATATCTCGGCAAATGCTGTATATGTAAACTTCGCCTGAAATGACGACGCGGCTGTGGCCAAATTCAACATCGATCTCGCGGCCGTCCTTGGTATGAATCTGGGTTTCACCGAGGATATCCTCGCCGTTTAGAATCCGGAGACGAAGGCTCTCAAGCACGGAGGGATCTGCCGTTTTATTAAGGTCCCCGGCTTGCATGTTCAGCAGCTCTTCCTTGGAATATCCGCTTAATTGGCAAGCCTTTTCATTGGCATCAATGATCTTGGAGTTTTTATTGCTGATCATCACGGCATCGCGCGATCCCTCAAAGATGGCTTTCTGCCAGTCCAGCGCTTTTTGAAGATTTTCGAGGGCTTTCTTGCGCTCGGTGATATCCATGAAAGCCGCTTGAATGGCGGGCTTGCCCGCGTATTGGATCGCGCTGCAATAAACTTCCAGCCAGACCTCGGCGCCGCTTTTTTTTAAAGCTCGATATTCATAATTGGCCGGGGCATGCCTTCCTTCCGTTGAAGCCAGACGGCGCTCATAGGCGCGCTCCAGGTCGTTTAAGGGGACGATTTTCATCATTTCTTCAGACGACAGGGACAGCAGTTCCTCAACAGAAAATCCCGAGATCTCGGCAAATTTACTATTGCAGAAGACAAAGCGTTCATTTTGTATAACGGCCAGTCCCTGAAGAGATTGATCCACTAGCTTTTTGTATTTCTCTTCGGATTCCCTGAGCTCCCTTTCCGTGTGCTTTTGATCGGTTATGTCCACCGCCGTGCTGAGGAGATAAGGCTCGCGGCCTATAATGGCTTTTTCTATGGAAAACAGGACTGTATGTATGTTCCCATCTTTCGCGCGTACAGCCACTTCCGTGTTATGGACAATGCCCTGTTCCTGCAGACTGCGAATAATCCTGCTTCTTTGCTGCGAATCAGCCCAGATGCCGTGTTCAACCGTAGTCCTGCCGATAAGATCTTTGCTCCTGTAGCCGGTGAGGAGGATGAAGGCTTTGTTTACGTCGATGATGCGTCCTTCTTCTATCGTCGTAATCGCCATTGGGTTGGTGGAAGCATAGAAGAGTTTAAAGAAGGATTCGTCGCTTTTGGAAAGATTGTTCTTGGATTCGATCTTCTGGCCCCAGTGTCCTGATGTGTTCAACAATGTTCATGCCTCCCGATTACTTGAGGAATGAATTCGACTTGCATACCGGTGGTATTTGAGCCGGACACCCCCTTCATATCGACCGTCGGAGCGTTACGGTATAAGATTTTTGCGGTATGATTGCTTATGGTCGAAAGCCCCGGCCGGGCGTTTCGATGCATTCGGTCTGCCATGGTTGGTTCAAAAAACGTTAGCGGCGGGACGGCGAATAATCTGCCGCCGCAAATGGGGAAGCGCGCGGCAGGCACAAAACAGGCACGGATAGAAAAATGCCCATCTTGCAGAATGGCGTAACTGTAGTAGAATCAGGGAGCGCACCCGTAGCTCAGTTGGATAGAGCGTCGGACTTCGAATCCTACTTAGGTATCCTGCAACTTCTTACAAAAAACCATAAATTCTTTAAACCGGTTGCATTGGCGGATTTTCGCGAAATCCCGCCTAAGCCGATTTTTGCCTAAAAATTAGCCAAAAAGGGCACAAAACGGGCACTAAAAGTTAACCCTTAACTTTAATGGCCCAATTTGTGATGGATCAATGCACCCGATATTGACCGTGTGGCTGTTCGATGCGTTCAACGCTTTGGAGCGTGGAGCATCGACAGAATATTTGAATACCGAATTTGAAGAGAAAATGGAACCAGCGCAAATTCAAAAGAAAGAGACAAAGAGCAAGGTCTATCATGAGCAGATACAGGACTATTCATTGCCTGGTTTGGCAGGACGACAAATTTCCATTCGCGGGTGATGATATTCAATTGTTATGGTTCCATCTTAAGACCACACCTCTATCGACTCCTCTGGGAATTTTCTACGCTCCGGTTGCCGGCCTGGCAGCAGAGAAAAGGTGGAGCGAGGAAAGGTATCGGAAACGTTTAATGGAAGGTTCCGAGAAAGGTTTCTGGAAGGTTGATGAGAGGTCTCATGTGGTCTACTTTCCGAATTTCCTTCGGTACAACAAGCCTGACAACCCAAATGTCTTCAGGGGCTGGCTGAAATGCTGGGATGAGATCCCGGAGTGCAGCTTAAAAGGCGAGTGTTATCAGCAGCTTAAGAAATACTGCGAGGAATGGGGCGAAGGTTTCGCAAAGGTTCTTGAAACGTTAGGGGAACGTTCGGCAAACGTTCGCGAAACAGGAACAGGAACAGTAACAGGAACAGTAACAGGAACGTTCCTATCGGAACGTTTAGCTCCGAGCGATGAAAAACAATCGCTCGGGCAGCAGCCGGAGGAACCGGTTTTCATAAAAATCCCTTTGATCGACAAAACTGAATTCCCGGTCATTCAACGTCAAGTGGACGAATGGAAAAGCCTGTACCTGGCGGTAGACGTGGAGCAGGAACTCAGAAATTATCTCGGATGGGCTATCGCAAACCCGAAGAAGCGTAAGACGCGAAAGGGAATTTTGGCATCCGTGAATTCATGGCTGCAAGACAAACAAAACAAACCCAGGCGAGGCACTCCGACGGAACCTTCGATTGCTTATCCGAGGCGCGATACCCATGAGAAAAACCTCGATACGTTCAAACGGTTTGTTGGAAAGAACGGGAATGAACGATCTGGATAAAGAACAGTTTGCAGCGATCATTCTGGGCACGGCGGAACTTTACGACAAAAGCCCGACCGAGAAC
>CAZDMR010000110.1:0-6823 GCA_964506795.1 uncultured Acidobacteriota bacterium
TCTCGTCGCCAAGCCCCATGCGCGCGGCACATTTTAATGCTGGACAGGTTCCTAGGCGCTTTGAGTCTTCAGGGCTTTGGGTTATAAAGTAGGCTTGATTATTTATTACAGGAGATTCGCCATGAGGAGATATTGTCCAGCGATGTTGTCGACGATCCTATTGTTTTTTCTTGCCGAGGCGTTTCCTCAGCAGGAAACAAGGCTGCTTCGCTTCCCCGCGATCCATGGGGATCAGATTGTTTTCAGCTATGCGGGAGATTTGTATACGGTGTCTGCAAGGGGAGGTACGGCCCGCAAGCTGACCAACGACGCCGGGTACGAAATGTTCGGCCGGATTTCTCCGGACGGAAAGCATCTGGCATTTACCGGGCAGTATGACGGCAATACCGAGGTTTATTTAATGCCGGCCGAAGGGGGAATCCCCAAACGCTTGACATATACGGCCACCCTCAGCCGGGATGATGTTTCCGACCGGATGGGTCCCAACAACATTGTCATGGGATGGAAAGGAAACGACAAAATCGTCTACAGGACGCGCAAGGACCAATGGAACAGTTTCAAGGGATCCCTGTATCTGGCGTCGATCGAAGGCGCGATTTCAGTACCGTTGCCGTTGCCGCGCGGCGGATTTTGCTCCTATTCGCCCGATCAGAGGAAGCTGGCCTACAATCGGATATTCCGGGAATTCCGGACATGGAAGCGTTATCGCGGCGGGCAGGCGGACGATATCTGGGTTTACGATTTTGAAACGAAGCAAACGGTCAATATCACGAACGATCCGGCCCAGGATATTATTCCCATGTGGACGGGAAACATGATTTATTTCATATCGGACCGGGACGAAAACAAGAGGTTTAATTTATTCGCCTATGATCTGTCCTCCAAAAAAACGCGCAAATATACGAGTTTCGCGGATTTCGACATCAAATATCCTTCATTAGGCGACGGGGCGATTGTTTTTGAAAACGGCGGGCATATCTATCGCTTCGACTTGAAGAGCCGGAGAGCGGAAAAGGTTCCGATCTTCATTGCAGACGATCAGGTCTCGGGGCGCGGCGGCTGGATCGATGTCTCTTCGCAGATCAGCAATTATGAAATTGCGCCCGACGGCAGCCGGGCGCTGTTTGGAGCGCACGGCGAAGTGTTTACCGTTCCGGCGAAATACGGAAATACCCGGAATATCACCAAGACCTCCGGGGTTCACGAGCGCTCCTCCAAATGGTCTCCGGACGGCAAGTGGATCGCTTATATTTCGGATGCATCGGGAGAAGATGAAATTTATATCGCGCCACAGGACGGATCGGGTGCGGCAAAGCAGCTGACCCACGGGGGCGATACCTACAAGTTTTTCCTTCTATGGTCTCCGGATAGCGGAAAGCTGCTGTGGTCGGACAAGAAACTCCGGCTGCAGTATGTCGATGTGGCTTCCGGAAGCGTGACCGTCGTGGCCCGGGCGAAAGCCTGGGAAATCAGCGATTTCACCTGGTCCCCGGACAGTCAATGGATCGCTTATACGCAGGAAGAAGAAGATAAAATGGCGACGGTTTATATCTACTCCCTGGCAAGCAAAGAAACTATTGCGGCGACCGACGGCTGGTTTCCCTCCAACAGTCCCGCGTTCAGCGAGGACGGCAAGTATCTGTTCCTTGTTTCGAACCGCACCTTTAACCCTTCCTACGGCCAGCTCGAATTCAATTACAGCTACCGCAATATGGAGAAAATCTATCTCCTGACCCTGGAAAAGAAAACAAAATCGCCTTTTGAACCCAAAAGCGACGAGGTCAAAATCAAGGATGAGGCAAAGGAGCCTGAAAAAGACGGGAACGCGGGCGCGGATAAAAAGGCGGACGCCAAAGCGCAGCCGGTTCAAGTCAAAGTGGACGCCGAAGGCCTGCGGTCGCGGATTGCGGAATTTCCGGTTCCCGCCGCGTCCTACGGCCATCTTGTATCGGTGGGCGGCAAGCTCTACTACCAGAGGCGCAAAGA
The DNA here is from genome assembly GCA_964506795.1 of uncultured Acidobacteriota bacterium. GTDB lineage: Bacteria > Acidobacteriota > UBA6911 > UBA6911 > UBA6911 > UBA6911. The sequence goes on from CAZDMR010000110.1 coordinate 1,987, forward strand.
GCAGGAACCGGCAAAATTGGCGATGTTCGATCTCGAGAAGCAAAAGGAGACGGACCTCGGAGAAGCCGACGGTTATGAGATATCGGCGGATACCAAGAAAATGCTGATAGGGAAAGGCGGATCCTACTCGATTGTGGATCTGCCTGCGGCGAAGCCTGATCTGAGCGAGCGCCTTGATCTGTCTGATATGCAGATAGAGGTGAACCGAACAGCGGAATGGGAGCAGATTTACAATGAAAGCTGGCGCCAGATGCGGGATTTCTTTTATGCGCCCAACATGCACGGCGTCAATTGGGAGAAAATCCGTGAAAAGTATGCTCCGCTTGTCCCGTTCGTGCGCCACCGGGCGGATCTCACCTACATAATCGGCGAAATGATCGGAGAACTGAGCACGGGACATACCTATGTCGGCGGCGGGGATTTGCCCAAAGTTGAACGGATCAAGACAGGCCTGCTGGGAGCGATCATTGAAAAGGATGAATCCTCCGGATATTTCCTCATAAAAAAAATCCTCAAGGGCCAGAATTGGGACAAGAATGTCCGGTCTCCCCTGACCGATATCGGAGTCGATGCGCGCGAAGGCGACTATATTATTGAAGTGAACGGGAAGCCGACCAATCAAATGCGTGACATCTATGAGGCCCTGATTAATACGGTTGGCAAGCAGGTGCGTCTCCGGCTCAATTCGAAGGCCGAAGAAGCGGGAAGCCGCGAAACGGTTGTCGTGCCCACCGATGACGAAGGGCCTCTCTACTATTACGACTGGGTGCAGGGAAATCTGGAAAAAGTGGAAAAGGCGACTCAGGGAAAGGTCGGATACATTCATATCCCCGACATGGGAGTTCCAGGGCTGAACGAGTTTGTCCAGTACTTTTATCCGCAGTTCCGCCGCGAAGGGCTGATTGTGGATGTTCGGAGCAACGGAGGAGGCAATGTTTCGCCGATGCTGATTGAACGGCTGCGCCGGGAAGCCGCAATGGTCGACATCGCCCGCAACACGGCTCCAAGCCTGGATCCGGGAGGATTGATTCCCGGTCCCAAAGTCTGTCTGATGGATGAATTCTCCGCTTCGGACGGGGATATATTCGCCTATCGCTTTAAGCACTATAAATTAGGAAAGCTGATCGGCAAGCGTTCCTGGGGCGGCGTAGTGGGCATTCGGGAAACGCTCCCCATTCTGGACGGCGGCTATCTCAATCGGCCTGAGTTTTCGCGTTACGATCTTGAGGGCAGGGAATGGATTATGGAAGGGTACGGGGTGGACCCGGACATCGTTGTGGACAACGATCCCGCGAAGGAATACGCGGGGATAGACGAACAGCTGAATAAGGCGATCGAAGTGGTCCTGGCGGAGATGAAAAGCGAACCGGTACGGATTCCGCCTCCGCCGCCCTATCCTACAAAATGATGGAGAGGTGATCGGGCAAGCTGCTTTCGTTATTGTGGAAACGTATAACAGAGTTCGGTTTACCCTCGGCAAAAACTGCCTTCACAACCAGCTGCAGCCATGTTAACCTCTTGGACATCGCGCCGCACAAGGCACTTTGGACCGGCTGTGGCGCGCCTGAAAAGATGGAGTGGGCCGTTAGCTCAATTGGCAGAGCAACTGACTCTTAATCAGTAGGTTGTAGGTTCGATTCCTACACGGCTCACCATAACTTACAGCCGCCTGGTTTTCCCCGTTGCCGTTTGTTGACGTTTTGTTGACGCCTTTGAATCCATCAAGTCCTTTTTGCCGGAATCCTGCCCAGGCACCCATCGGGCGTAATTGGGCGGAAAAGATGGGAGAGAATTTGGAGGAGTTGGGAGGGGGAAGATCTTCGCTCCCCAACTCCTGGACTTGACAGCCCAACCATGCCATCCGAATCTTGTACTGATATAGGGTATCCGGTAAGCAGGGTGCATCCCCCGCATCATTATGCGCAGTATGTTCTATACAGCGCTGCCAACATGCAGACTGCAGCCCAAGCTTTATGAGAGATGGCGTTGAATAGCAATTCGTCGATGATTGCCTTTTGGCGAGGAGAAGTCCTCAACTGCTGTTGTCAGCGGGCGGTTTCCAGTTTGCCGGCAGGAGGTCGGTGATGTTGCTGGTTTTTGCCGAGGGCAGCTTTCCGAGCACATCGGTCAGATACTCCTGCGGATTGATGCCCCGCCGGCGACAACTCACGAGGATGGAATAGATGACGGCACTGCGCCAACCGGCATCGGGATGCCCAATAAACAGCCATCGCCGACGTCCAACTGCGGTGGGACGGATAGAGTTTTCGATTAGATTATTGTCAATTTCATATCGCCCGTCGCGCAAGTATCCCTTGAGTGCTTCGAGCTCATTAATGAAGTAGTTTACCGCTTTGCCGAGTGTGCTCTTTGGAAGAATCCATGGTTTCAGTTCGTCGGCTTTCGCCTTCATCCTCTCCCAGATTTCGGGAGCCTGCAGCAAGCGGCGTTCGTAACGTTCCTGCGGCGAAAGGTCCCGGCTCTCATTTTCGATTCCATACAGCAAACGAATCTGTGTGATGAACCAGACCGCAGCCGAGAGATTCTCCTTTACCGCCTTGAGGAAGTAGCGCCGTGCATGAGCCAGGCAAGCGATGCGCTGGATATTCGTTTCTTTCCGTTCCAGGGATTGGTAGACCTCGTAGGCATCCGTTTGAATCGTACCAACGAAGCCTTCCAATTGTTTGCGCACGGGAGCCATTCCACGGCTGGGATCGAACTCTAAAATGACATCTCCCCCCGGCACTGCGTAGAACCAAAGATAGCCACGCGCCGATTTCCCTTGCACATCCGGGTCGAGCACTTTCACCGGGGTCTCGTCGATCTGAAGGTAGCCGCCTCCAAACATCGCCTTCCACATGGCGTCGTAGATCGGCATGAGCCAGGTTGCGATATGGAATGCCCACTGTACCATCTGCTGACGCGGGATCAGGATCCCATGCCTCTCTTTAAACTGCTGTTCCAAGCGGTAGAAGGAAAGATGATCATCATAGCGAGCCAAGACCATGTGCACGGCCAGTCCCAACCCGAGCCGGCTCTGCGGAACCAGCCGCGGCGGAAGAGGTGCAATGGCAACTCCGGATCCCCCGCAGCGGCAGGCGTACTTGGGACGCACGATCCTGCGCCGAATGAGTTTTGCCGGAATGAAGTCGATCTCTTCGGTGACTTCTTCTCCGATCCGTTCCGGCATCTTTCCGCAGCAGGGGCACGGAACAAGTTCCGGTTCAAGCGTAATAGTTTCAGTTTCAATATGTGTCGGCAGTGGATGTCGCCTGCCACGGCGCCGCCGGGGACGCTTCTTTTGCTCCTCGTCTTTTCCCTCTTCGTCTTCGTCAAGAACTCCTTCGCCGGCTGCCTCCGGACGTTGGGCCTCCGCTTCGAGATCCTGATTCAGCGCGGAGAATTGTTCCTGCTGTTCCGGCGTCAGCCGGTCCGACTTTGGGCCAAAGAGCTCCCGCTTCAGTTCGGCAAGCTCCGCTTCGAGTTCGGTGAGCTTGTGGTCGTATTCTTCCGTCAGTGCCTGGAGTTTTGTCAGCAACAGGCGCAAGTCTTGATTCTCGGTCTCCTGGATTGGGTGTGTTTCGACGAGTTCCGCCACCTGGGCTTTCAGCCGTTCGTGCGCCGCTCGGAGTTCGTCGTGGCTCATGCCGCCAGCTCCTGCTGGAATCTCCGGTGAAGAGGATACACATAAACATCTTTGACCGGAACCTGAAGCGTGCGGCTGCGGTCCTGACGGCTTCGCCCCGTCGTCGATCCGACCCGGAGCCAGTTCGCCGCCTTGTACGATGTGCCTGCGAAACGTTCGCGTTCGACGAAGGTTTCGACCATCAGGATCGGATGGCCATATTTGTTCTGCCAGTCGAGCGACAGACGACGCAGCACTCGGCCCAGAATACAGCTGGCCAGGTGGGGCACTCGGACAAAAGGCAAAATCAGGAAGCGAGTATTGTTGGTTATCAGGTGTAGATTGCGCGGCCGTTGTTCCGGGGCCCACCCGATGAACTGATCGCGCGGCTTGCACTTCCATGCTGCCGAACCGAACAACAGACAAGCCAGCAGCCGGTTGTCTTTGTCCGTGACGGTGTATTGAAGATTCTCGCCGACCGTCCCGCGATACCCAAGATAATGGAACTTGGCAAGGGCCGCGGCAAACCGGGTTCTTGCTGCCCGGTCTTTGCTGATCTCGCGAAGGGTCAACGGCTCCAGGTCTCGGAGCGTTTCCATTATTGGGGTCGAATCCCAATCCTGCTGAGGGACGTGTCGTGCCGCCATGCGGTTTGGCGGAATGCGCCGCCGCGCGGGTAGCCGGATCAAACCGCGGGAATCAAGCTTTACCAGCAGGGTGCGCGTGGCCATGTCCTTGAGCCGGCCGTTGCCGTTGCGCCAGTCCCATTCGGCGCAAAGAACCTCGGACAATCGCCGACGGCTCCAGTTCGGATGGTCAGCAATCAATTGACGGATCCGCAGGATGTCTTCCGCCTCCAGTTTCCGTCCCTGCACCATCAAGCCGTCGCTCATGACGCTGATAATGACAAAAAGGGTACCTGGAGTCCAGCAAAAAGTGACGGGTTAAATAAAATATCTTCATGTCCGGTACCAATGGCGCCGCGGCGTGCCCTCTATTCCGTGAATCAGCAGTTGCAGCTGTTCGGGACGCATGCAAATACTCGTGCCGTCGCCTGAGGGCCAGCCGAAGGTGCTTTTTTCGAGACGCTTGGTGCAAACCCAAAGCCCGCTGCCGTCCCAATAGAGAATACGTATTCTGTTACGCAGCTTATTGGTGAAGAGGAACAAATGCCCACTTAAAACTTCCTGGTTGAGGACCGTTTGCACAAGA
>CAZDMR010000111.1:0-6568 GCA_964506795.1 uncultured Acidobacteriota bacterium
GAAGAAACGGACCCGCAAGAGTCCGATTTATACGAAACCATCCGGAACTGCGGCGCGCATTGGATGCTGCACGCCCATACAGACCGCGGGATGATCCTTCGCGTCTATCTTCCCGCCGTCGTCTGACGCCGGCCGCCTTCCATTGCATAGGAGCCTATTCCGGACTCAGGGTTTCCGCGACTCGCTTTTAAGCAGCATCTCCAGTTTCTTCCGGATTTCGGCAAGATCCTTTGATTTGAAAGAATTCTTTGTCCTTATCAGAACATCCACAGTCTCACGAACGGCATTTTCGTAAGCCGAAAGCCTCGAGCAGTGCATCAAACGGCAGACGTCCACTTTGCCTTCCGGCAATCCCCGGTTGAGCGTATTCATGGCATTGATCAAGCTTACGGAAAGATTTGCAAAGCGCTGAATGGTTTCCCCCACATACCAATCCAGTTCGCCGCTCGCGTTGCCTCCGCTGTCGGCAACATTCGCTCCAGAAGAAAGAAGGGTCTTCTCCATCTGTCCCATTTGGTCCAGCCACGATCCGAAACCTTTTCGCGCCTCCCGCATCACTCTTACAATCTTTGCTTTTTCTATCGCCGCGTGAGCAATATTAAGAAAATTCGGAAGGTCCAGCGGTTTTGTCTGATAATCCACAACGGCCAGACGCAGGGATTCCACCGCGGTGTGAAAGGTGGGATGGCCGGTGACGATAATGACGGGCAGAAAGCTGCTGTATTGAGGACGGTCGCGTAACAACTCGAGGTTCGTGTTTCCCGGCATGTTAATGTCTATGACGAGAAGATCGTAATGCGTCGTAGCCAGGGCCGCGGCAGCTTCCTCCGCGGTGTGGACACAATCGCAAATTAATCCGTGTTCCCGCAAAAACAAAGCCGTCGGCCGAAGAAAAACATCTTCGTCATCGGCCAGAAGAACTTTTGATTCGAGGCCGGGGGATTCCCTCATTTTTTCCGCCGTGATTTCAAGAGAGCTTTCAACCCGCATCATTCATGATGGTTCGTTGCGAGGCGGCGCAGACGGATATCCGTTACAAGGCGCGCGAGATGAGGGGCCCGCAAGCGTACTCCTCAGCATCTCGATGAATCCCTCCGGGCCTGTCGCCGTAGAAATGCCCGCATACGTCGCCGCAGCAGAAGGCGCCTGAATAATGCGGGTTAAAGCCTAGCATTGGCTTTCTGAAGTGTCAACCGGGAGGCCATTATCCGGGAGGCCATTATCCAGAGCCTACGGATCAGCAGCAGAATGTCAAAGCCATGCAGGAGTCGCTAAACCAATTCCAATGAAAAACCGATAAAGAGACTGGAAGCACCCGTCGCTTGGACGGCAAGTATTCTCCGGCACAGAAGAAAGGGCGTTTTTTCAAAAGGTTTGTTTGGAGTGTTCCTCCAGACATAAAGGAGTCGAATTATGAATGCTTCAAGCAAAGCATCAATGCCGCAAACATCCAATCATCCGAACCACGAACCGGATACCACTAAGGCGGCGGGCGGGAAATTTCTTACTTTTTTTCTTGCCGGAGAAGAGTACGGGATAGAGATTCTGAGCGTCCATGAAATCATCGGCATGATGCCCATAACCGGCTTGCCGGGAACTCCCGAGTATATATGCGGCATCATAAACCTGCGCGGGAAAATCATTCCGATCGTCGACCTGCGGCGCAAGTTCGGTATGGAATCAAAGCCGCAGACACCCGAAACCTGCATCATTGTCGTGCATGTTCAGGGCGTCGAGGTAGGGATTGTAGTGGACCGCGTCTCCGAGGTAGTGAATATTTCCGACGACGATATCGAACCTGCGCCTTCGTTCGGCAAGGATGTCAATACGGATTACATACTCGGATTCGGCAAATCGCAAACCAGAGTCAAAATCCTGTTGAATATCGACCGTGTAATTTCGGCGGACCAGATTGTACAGCTGCAGAAAATGGCCGACGCGGAAGCTCCGCCGCAGCAAACTGCGGCGGAGGCTCAGCTTTGAACCCGTTTCTCCCATCATTACGGCAATGGCTTCGGTTCCGGATCAATTCCGTCGGGATTCTACTCAAATGACAGCGCGTACGCAGAGCCCCCTTCCTCAAAACAGTCCTGGAACACAGATCCCGGATAAAAGCTGCCTTTTAAACGAAAAGTTTTTCCAGGCCGATCTGAAAACCAAGGATTTCGAAGCCATCAGCCTCATTCTATACCGATATTCCGGTATTCGACTGATCGCGGGGAAAGAACAACTCGTCAGATCCCGTCTTGTGAAAAGATTGCGGGCGCTGGGCATCAGCAGTTTTTGCGACTATTTGGATTATGTCAGGAAAGATCATACCTTAAAGGAATTATCCTTGATGATCGATTCCCTGACAACCAATAAGACTTCATTTTTCAGAGAGAACCAGCATTTCCAGTATATGCGCGAGACCATTATTCCAGATATTCAAAAACGAAACGGGGGAATAAGAGTATGGAGCGCGGGTTGTTCCTCAGGAGAAGAGCCTTATACAATCGCCATGATTCTGCGCGAAGAGTGGCTCCCCAGGCAGAATTCGGACATCCGCATACTGGCCACCGACATTTCCTCGAGGATGCTGGAAAAAGCCCGGATAGCCGAATATGAAAAGGAAACGGTTCAGGATGTACCTGCGCGGTATTTGGCAAGGTATTTCAGTTCCGCAGGCGCCGATTCTTCGCCGGTTTACAGGCTGAATGACAGGATTAAGAAAATGGTTCATTTTGCGCGGCTTAATCTGATGGATATGTGGCCCATGCGCGGCCCCTTCGATGCGATTTTTTGCCGAAACGTGATGATTTATTTCGACAGCGATACGCAGAAACGCCTGGTTCAAAGGTTTCACGATATTCTTGTGCCCGGAGGCTACCTGTTGATAGGGCATTCCGAAAGTCTTGTGTCAAACTCCTATGGATTCAGATATATCCGTCCGGCAACCTATAAGAAGTAGTTTGCCGCTTTTCCCACGAAGACGCGGTTGCTGAAATCCTGCACGTTGGGGCGGTTTTGCGGGCGGCGGCTTAAAGATCCAAAGCCCATTCGTCGATAAATGGAATAGCCCCATTAAATTGAAAACAACCGGAAGGAACGGGAGCATGGAATCAAGCGGGGGAACCCCTAAAAACACGGCCTTTGCTTTTCCGGTATCAGGCCTGAACGATAATGTTGAATTCATGGGGAAGCAACTGCATGTGCAAACAGAAGACGCTGGATTTCCAAATACGCGTATAGTCACCCACGTATTTTGCAAAGGCCGGGTAGTGCTTTCCAGAAAATCGGACTATCCCCCCGGCATCCGTCACGGCGGCAATATGGACAAGATACGCGAATTGATGCATTCCCAGCATTTACAAATTATTCAAGAGCTCAGAAACAAGCAAGCCGAGATCCTGGACTCCCGCAAGATCCCCTGAGATTCTATGATTCAAGATGCCAATCGGGAAAGAATATTGATCGTTGACGATGAAGCCGACGTCCGCACGATACTGGCCCGGCACCTGGAAGCGGAGGGATCCGAATGCGTTGCCTGCCCCAATGCAATGGATGCCCTGTCAAAAATGGAGAGCCAGCATTTTTCGCTTGTTATCAGCGATTATGTGATGCCCGGCATGTCCGGAATGGAATTTCTCAACCGCGTTAAGCAACAGGATCCTGAAATCGCCTTCATCATGATTACGGGGGTCATGGACATCAACACCGCAATAGATTCGTTGCACACCGGAGCATGCGACTTTATCACCAAGCCTTTCGAATTGCCGGCGATACAGCAGGCGGTGAACCAGGCGCTGGAACGACGGCGCCTCTTTATGGAGAATCGCTTTTATCGAGAGGAGCTTGAAAAGAAGGTGCGCGATCGAACTCTTGCGCTTAATGAAGCCTTGCATGACGTCGAAGAAAGTTACAAGATCACACTGGAAGCCATGGCGACGGCGTTGGACGCGCGCGAACATGAAACTCAAGCGCATTCTCAGAGGGTAAGAGAATATACCTTAACGCTGGCCCGGAATTTGGGCCTGAAACACGACGATTTGATCCAGACCGGACGCGGCGCCCTGCTTCACGATATAGGGAAAATAGGCGTCCCGGATTCTATTCTTCTGAAGCCCGGGAAACTGAATGAAGAAGAATGGATTGAAATGAAGAAACACCCGCAAATCGGTTACGACGTTTTGCAGAGCATCGAGTTTCTTTCTCCGGCGGCAGAGCTTGTTCTATGCCACCATGAGCGGTGGGACGGCAAAGGGTACCCGAACGGACTCGCCGGCAGTGATATCCCGCTCGGAGCCAGGATTTTTGCCGTCGCCGATACATTGGACGCCATGACCAGCGATCGTCCGTACCGCAGGGCTCTATCCTTTGAAGCAGCCCGCAAGGAAATACAAGCCTGTTCCGGCACTCAATTCGATCCCCGTGTTGCAGAGGCATTTCTCAGCTTGCCGCCACCATCATGGATTGCCATTCACGATTCCGTAAACCGCCTGCATCAAAACCAGGATTGCTTTGATCTATCATGTCCGACCTCAAATATCTCCCTATAAGCCATCTGGATGAAGCTCTTCTCCTGCCGATCATGGAAGAGGAAGAAAAGGCATGGATGTCCGATCTAGGCTGGGATTATGCTCCCATCCGCCGGATCCTGGCGTCTTTTGTAAGGCAAAAGCTTCTTCCCGGCTATGTCGCCGTGAACGCAAAAAAAGCAATCGGGTACATCTATTTTCTTGTAAACCAGGCCAAGGGTATTATCGGAGCGGTATACCTTTCAAAATCCGACCATTCGCAGGAAGCGCTTGAACGCCTGCTTTCCCTGACTATATCCTGTCTTAAAGATTCGCCCAACATCAAACGGGTGGAAGCTCAAATCATGCCCTTCAATAACTTAAGCCTCACGGCCGCCTTTACACAGCATGGCTTCAGCTATTACCCGAGATATTATATGGACTTGAATCTGGATGCCGCCAAGACAAAGACCGCCCCCCCCAGGGCCGGAACGATCCTTCCTTGGGATCCCGCATATCTCGAGCGCGCGGCCGAGTTGACTTTTATGAGTTACCAGAACCAAACCGACGCTGAAATCTGCGAGGACTACTGCACGAGGACGGGATGCCGGAATTACCTTCGCAGTCTGGTTGAGAATCCCGGCTGCGGAATCTTTATGCCCGAAGCGTCTTTTATGGGTTTGGATCCCCAGGGGACACTCTGCGGATTTGTACTCTCCTGCCGCATTTCGGACGCAAGCGGAATGATTCCTCAGATCGCCGTACACCCCTCTTTTCAAGGCCGAGGACTTGGAAACAGCCTTATCAACCATTCCATCCAAGCGCTCCGAACCAGGGATTTTCACTCGTTGAGCTTAACCGTTACCAAAAAGAACCGGCGCGCCTACGATTGGTATCAGCGCCTGGGATTCAAAATCAGAAAAGAATTCGGGGCCTATGTCTGGAACAGATAAGATTGTGATCGGGAACGGCCGGCGAAAACAGACGCGGAAGAATGACGGCTCCTCTTTTTTTAATCCGCGTTAATGAATCGTATGCGGCTTATCTCGGCTCCGTTTGCGCCATTGCGGGATCAAGGATCAAAATATCCACGCGACGATTCCGCGCTCTTCCCTCCGGCGTTTCGTTGGACGCCGTAGGCCTGTACTCTCCATAGCCCGAAGCAGAAAGCATCTCCGGCTGGAAACCGAATTTTCCGATGATATGGGAGATCACCGAGGTTGCCCGCGCTGTCGAAAGCTCCCAGTTCGAAGGAAATTTGGAGTTGCAAATGGGCACGCTGTCCGTATGCCCTTCAATCCGGATATGATTGGCTACGGAAACAAGCCCCCCTGCGATTTTGTCGAGCAGAATCATTCCTTCCGGCTTGATTTTATAGCATCCCGAATCAAAAACACCCTTTTCTCCAAGGCTGATGATCAATCCGCGCGGCTCCATGTATAGATGGACCTGCCCGCTTTGTATGTCTGGACCGATCAGCGCCTCTATCCTTTTCTTGAGCGTACCCAGGGCGCTTCTGCTGTAAAGGATCCGATTGCGCTCGATGGACTTTAAGCTTTCCTGCGCCTTTTGGATGCCCTTCTTATCCATGCCCCGCGCGATCCCGATCTCTTTCAGCGTTCCCTGAGAAATGGCGTTCGTCTCCGCCGCGCCCGGTCCCTGGCTTAGAGAAAGCATCCTGCTGCTGCCCGCATCGAAAATAGTGGTGTCAAACGCCGCCCGCATCGATGTGACCATTTTCCCCAGCTTTTGGGCATCTACCGTGGAAATAGCGTACAGCGTCGTGAAGAACGCAAATAGAAGAGTGATAAAATCCGCATAGGAAACCAGCCAGCGTTCGGTGCTTACCTCTTCTTCTTCCTTCTTCTTTTTTCTTCCCACTGCGAGTTCCCGTTAAATCAAGCGGCTTTTCTTTTGCCCGCCGAATCTTCATGCTCTTCGTCTTCTTGTTCCTTACGGCTCAAGAAGCTGCGAAGCTTGTCGTCAATCAATCTCGGGTTTTCCCCTTCGAGGATGGAAATGACTCCAACCAACATGATTTCCTTGGCGATCAGATAGGCTTTTGACTTCGA
>CAZDMR010000112.1:0-3194 GCA_964506795.1 uncultured Acidobacteriota bacterium
AGAAAATCCGGGCCGCCATGCTGAATTCATTGGAGTATATACTTGCACAAGAAAACTTCACGAAGGTGGTTGCCTTTGTATTTCCATGGAATATCAGTTCATTGCGCGGTCATTGGAAAAACAACCTAAGGCCGGTAGGCAGGCTGTTTTTTGGGAATATTTTTGGTTTCGGTTTTACACTAAAGCTGAGACTAAAATGCAATCTAATGAAATATTTCAATACTCCTGTTTTCATTTACCTGGATAATTCCGGAAACGGTCTTTCAGTTCTACGCGATTTATCCAGACATAAAATTCCTATATACGCTTTCACTGATTCAAAGCAAAATCCTTCATTCCGATCTTTCTATGGCAAAAAAGAAATTTGCCCTCCACCGGCCAACGAAAAAGATTTTATTGATTTTCTCATAAAAAAGGCTTCCCGCTTCCGCACTAAGCCTGTCCTTATTCCAACGACCGACAGTGTGCTGAATTGCGCCGCAAATCATTTCGACCTTCTGTCACAATATTTGATTTTTCCATTCAAGGAACCGGACAGAATTCTCGCTCTCCTGGACAAAATTCAATTAACCCATATCTGCAGACAACATAACATAAATTATCCAGAGACTTTTGAATGGACACCCACGGCAGGCCATCAGACGCCATCCCTCAACAACTTTTCGTTCCCGAAGATCGTGAAGCCGAACCGTCACGGCATCATTGAGCATTTCCATGAAAGAAAACTATTTGTCATCCATAATTCACAGGAATGGGATAAGTATTCCAGAGAAATTCAAAAAAACAGAGTGAATGTTATTGTTCAGAATGCAATCCCCGCAAATCGTCATTTTGGTTTTTACGCTTATTTTAACGGAAGTGAATTCCCTGACTCCCATTTGATATACGAGAAGGTTATACAATTCCCGGACCAGTTCGGGACGGGAATACTGTGCAGGAAAATCACCCATAAAGGCATAGAGGAAGAAGTTCGAAACTTTATAGAGAAGTATCCTTTTCATTCCATCGCTGAAATTGAATATGTCGAAGAAAAAGATAGCGGTAAATTATATCTGATAGAAGTCAATGCCAGAAGCATCGTGCAAAACAATCTGGCGACCAAGTCCGGCGCGCCAGCGGTGTTGGACGCCTATTTCAAAACGACCGGATCTTTAAACCATTTCGCAAGGAAGCCGTCAAAGGCGGTTTTCTGGATAGGCGAAGAAGGAATGCTTTCATATCTGTTAAATCCAAAACGAGCCGCAGCCTCTTTAAAACCCGCTTTGGGGCTAATCTTCAAAATGCCAAGACTTTGTTTCAGCTATTTTGATTTTATAGATATTTTGCCGTTTTTCTTTTCACTGAAAAGAACCATCGAATCTCACCTGATTTCGGCATTGAACCGGAATCCCTCGCACAGGGGAAAGCAACAAAGCATTTCCTATTGAAGACAGCGGCATTCCCAGGAAGCATTTTTGAGGAATCGACGTCTATCGTATGCGCATCAGGATCTTGCATGTTTTGGATACCTTGAACATCGGGGGCCTGGAGAATGGAGTGATCAATCTGATCAACAATTCGGATCCCTCAAAATTCGAACACCATGTATGCTGCCTGCGTCATGCGGGACCCATGACCGAGCGCCTGAACCAACCAAACATTGAAATTTTCTCGATAAACAAATCACCCAAGGACTATCTCCTGGCTTTCAGGCTTGCGAAGAGGATCCGCCGCCTTCGTCCCCAAATTGTTCATGCGCGCAACTGGGGCACCATCGATGCTGTTATCGCAGCCAAGATGGCCGGCTCACCTTGCATCCTTTATAGTGAACACGGAAGGGAGGCAAGTGATGTGCAGGGCACCAGCAGCCGAAGAAACTATTTAAGGCGCTTTCTATTGCGTCATGTCCATCACATCGTGACGGTTTCCGACGATATCAGGCAGTGGCTTATAGACAAAGTCGCGCTTCCTCCCCTTAGCATCAGCACAATAAGAAACGGCGTCGACACTGATATCTTTTGCCCGGCTGAAGATAAAAAGACCGCAAAACGAAATCTCGGTTTTGAACCTGAAACGATACTGATAGGTGCGGTTGGCAGATTGGATCCCGTGAAAAATTATCATATGCTTCTTAAAGCGTTAGAGCTTCAAAAATCCTCTCCGGGTGAATTTGCAGTTGCCGTGGTCGGCGATGGTCCTCAACGTGCGGATCTGGAACAATTTGCTGTGAGCCATGGCTTGAAACACACACACTTCCTCGGAACTAAATCCGATATTCCGCGGTACCTTCAGGCATTCGATATTTTTGTGCAAACATCACTGGCCGAGGGCATTTCAAATTCCATACTCGAAGCCATGGCGTGCGGGCTCCCTATTATTGCAACACGCGTAGGTGGAAATTCCGAAATCCTCGAAGACAACAGGACCGCAACCCTTGTTGCGCCCGATGACGCGATGGAATTAGCCCGGCAAATTCAAAGCTATGTAACGGACGACGAAAAACGCGCAAGGATCGGTCGCGCAGCCCGTCAATCGTGCGTTTCCAATTTCAGCCTTCGCTCCATGGTGTCCGCCTATGAAGCCCTTTATATTAGCCTTGCCCGTAAATCACACTCACAAAAATAATTCGGTGGGCTCCGATTCTGGATTCCTGCAATCCTGTTCTTTTTAAAATATAATGCCGGGTTTTAAGAATCTTCCTAAAAGCATCATGGATAATCCGCGCCGCGTTACCGATTCGCGCGAGTCTTATTGGCAAAGCCTTTTTGATAATTATGCCCTCATCTATAAAGACGATCACAGCATTTCAGGGTGGTCATTAAACGGTTTAGAAATAAGGCGACAAATGTATTTCAGCCTTTTTTCAAGCCTCTCCATTAATACAACTCTTATTCTGGATTTAGGGTGCGGCAGCGGTGCTTATACCCGGGACCTTCGATCCCGAGGATTTTCGGTCATTGGCATTGATTACTCTTATAACGCTCTTGCGGAAGCAAAGAAACGTGATCCCTATGTAAATTCCAAGTATCTTTGCGGAAATATTTATTCGCTGCCGTTCAAGAGCGGCATTTTCAGCCATATATTATGTTTTGGTCTGTTTCAGTCTCTTGCCGAACCGGCGTTGGCAATGGCCCAACTGAACAGGGTTATGATGAAGGGGGGCATCCTTATACTGGACACGCTCAACAGATTCTATTTGCAGAATTTATGGAATG
>CAZDMR010000112.1:3204-6515 GCA_964506795.1 uncultured Acidobacteriota bacterium
GCTTGGCCACCTACAGCCCCTGCCGGTTCAAGCGGGAGCTGACGGATTATGGATTTGGTTTCATTGATTTAAAACCGGTGATTATTGGGCCGCACTCTTTACCGAAAATAAGCCGGCATCTGTCCTTAATTCGCTATATTCCCTACCTGAAATATCTTGCAGCTGTATCCTTTATCATTGCTGCAATGAAGAAATAACAATAATCAGGCTATCGCACGGTCAACCTTGCAAAGCGCGACACGCCCCGCAATTATTAGTTCCTTCAGCCCTCCGGCTCTCACTTGCATCCGCAGTTGGGGCATGCAGGGATTGGCGGTGGGGATGGTTTGCATCCGATCCCCACAGCATTCCAAACCAGATTCGCGATTCCTTACATCCTACGCAACGCTGCGCCCGAATGATGTATATTCTCCAAAGGGGATTCATGTGATCCAAGACTTCGTCCGTGCCTTCAGACCTTCAGGAATTATATCCATCAATGAGAATATCTCGCGCTGGCTCAACGATAATCGGGATCAGATTGGTACCGGCGTCAGCCTCTGGAGTTCCTCCAATGACGTGATCTCCCAGGTTTTGTCAAAAAGCACGCAGATTGAAACAGCACGTTCTGTCGGCTTCAATGTTCTACCGACTTATTCTATAGATCAGAATATTGATTCCTCGCGAATCATTCCGGAAACTCATTTTCCACTTTGTCTTCGGCCGGACAATCCCAAAACAGTCGATCCTTCCTTCAAGGTAAAACTTGCTCGCTCCCCGGATGAAATCATTCATTATATACAAGGCATTCGGAGGCTCGATAAACCGCTCCTTGGGCAGCCCTTCTTAAATTTGCCCAATATGGTGGTCCATGGTGCACGCACTATCTCGGGCCGCGCGATAGGGATTCAGGGTTTCCTTGTGGAGAGAAAATTCCAAGGCGTAACTCTCAGCATTCGGCCTTTTCCCCTAAACGATTCCGTCCGCCGACAATGCATTGATTTTGCGAATTCCCTCAATCTGACCGGAAGCTATCACTTTGAATTCCTCTATGACACACATTCCCAGGATGTCTATTTTCTTGAGGTTAATAACCGATTAGGAGGCACAACCGCTAAAGTTTTTGGCTGCGGCTATGACGAACCATTGCTGGCATTGGAGGCTTATGATGCGTGGCAGCCCCGCCCCGCATCGGTTCGCAATCGTGTCGTAACCAGCCGGCATGCACTTCTTAAATACTTACATAGCGCAATTCGATCGCAATTGACTCCGCTTGATTATCCTCCTGAGTCTCAAAGCATGCGATTGCTAAAAATTTCTTACGCCTTTTTTTTCTATCGTGATGAAATATGGACGCGCCGCGATATCCGCGGATCTTTAGCTTTTTATCGTTCTCTTATTAGAAAGAGGCAACATAGCTCGTTGACTAATTTCGGTTGATTCTCAATTCCCGTGGCGCGCTTATCTCCGCGCAGCTCCAGAAGACAGCAGCGATTAACCCGGATGGCTTAAGAAGTCTTAAAACCAAAAAACGTGAATTTGCATATTTGGCAATGATAATAAGCTTCTCCCGTCAAAGAAGGCTTCTTCCGATACCCTAATAAAATATAGAGCATGCTTTCCCAGACCGCCAACTATCCGGTTTAGAAACAAAGGACCCATTGCTGTAGAGACTACCGGAATACGGAAAGGATTTTATACGTCAATGTACAAGACCTTCACCCAGGTGATCCAGTTGATTTTTAAGATTATTGTTCTGTCCAGAAAGAAGCTGATACCGAGCAAAAAACCGTCGCTCAACACACTTGAAAATTCCTACTATTTATGGGAAGCACGCAAGCTTGGAATATCCGCAGAGGTGATTCTCGATAAGGTGGTGCAACTAAGAAAAGATGACCAGGTATACAATCTTGTTAATTGCGGCACAGATCTGGATGGGTGGGGATCCATGCATATTGCTGCCGACAAGGTTTACTGCTACTCTGTTTTGAAAAAGCTAAGCATCCCTGTCCCACGACACGCTGTGCTCCATCGCGGTGATTATAAAGGCGCATTATTGTTTCAGAAGCAGATCAATAGTCCCATTGTAATCAAGCCGGCCAGAGGAACCGCCGATACCACCGGTGTATTTGTAAAACCGCAAGGTTTTATGGAATTGTTTTTTGCCGTGAACTTTGCCGGCAGCTTTGGAAAAGAAATCCTGGTTGAAGAGTTTATTGAGGGCCTTAATTATCGATTGCTGTTTTGTAAAGGCAAATTCCTTGCTGCAAGCTTGCGCATGCCGGCTAGTTTAACAGGGGACGGCTTGAAAACGGTTAAGGAACTAATATCGGGTGCCAACAGGAACAGACGAAAGGTTGGAGATATCCCGGCTTACGACCCCATCAGCCGACCCATGCTGTATCAGATATCAATTACAAAGCAGTTGGAACAATCGATAAGGGAAAGAGGTCTTCAACTTAATTCCGTCCCACTTAAAGGCGCCGTCATCCAACTTCATGATGTCTGCCACTGGCTTTTCGGAGGCGAGTATCATGATGTGACCGATGAAATATCCCCCGTTCTGGTTGACAAATGCCAGAAGGCTGTGCATGCTCTGGGCATCAAACTCGCCGGCGTTGACGTGATTTCGCGCGATATTAGGGAAACTGCACAGGGAAATTACGTCGTCAATGAAGTCAATACCACTCCAGCGATGCTGATTCATTACGAAGTTCAAAACCAGGATAAAATGCGACCGGTGGTAAACAGCATCCTAAGAGCGATGTTTTCCATGCCAGCCGCGAAAGCAGCGCGCTAGACTCGCGAATTTCCGGAGATTTCCCTCTTAATGGCTCCGGTGGATCTCATGAAGCATTCGGAAAAATCGCAGCATGCGGTTTACGCCGTGGTCCAGACTATCGATCATAGGGATTGCATCCATTATAAAACTGAATCCGTCCGCAAAAAATCCCTTTGGAAAGATGGTGAGAAAAAACGTCCCTATCGGAGGATGGATGCCAGCACACAACGCAGTCTCCGATAAAAAACCGGAGCGACGTAGCGCCAAACATCTTTGGCGATGGTATCTGCGAAGGCTTTTTTCTGCCCATACCGTTATTATAAATGAATGGTGTGACATCGGAGCCCTCCCCCCCCAGGAGACCGATGTCGCATTTGAATTCTTTGAGCTTCTAAAGAAGGATATTCCACAACTCGTTGCCTTTCACTCTGATCATGTGGCTGAAAAAAATTTTCTTTTCTCTGAAAAAGACGTTGAGGAACGACTCGACAGCGGCCATCGATGTTTCATCGCTCTCAAGGATGCCAAAATAATCGGCTTTATCTGGCTG
>CAZDMR010000113.1:0-6435 GCA_964506795.1 uncultured Acidobacteriota bacterium
GCCACTTCAAGATCCGATACCAACACTGTTTGCCTTGTGTTGTTGATGACCATGCTGCTCACTCACAAATCGCCAGAGGGCCATATTCAAGGCGCTATTTGGCTCTTCTTTTCATGCGATAAACAAGAATAATAAATACGATTACGGCCAAGACTCCGGCAACGATTCTGATGGTGGTGACTGAATCCATTTTTGATCTCCTTTGTTAATCGCCTTTCATAATATTGGATAAGACTTGTGTTATCTTAATCATGGCGGGTCCGAGAACAACAATAAAGATTGCCGGGAATATGAAAAAAACCAGCGGCGGGACCATTTTGATGGTCATTTTGGCCGCATGTTCCTCGGCGCGCAGGCGCCGCGTCGTGCGCATGCTGTCGGAAAAAGTTCTTAATGACTGCGCGATGCTGGTGCCGAAGCGGTCGGTTTGAATCAATACGGCGACAAACGATTTCAGGTCCTTGCTTTCAGTGCGGTTTGCAAGATTGCGCAGGGCTTCGGCCCGCGTTCTTCCCGCGCGGATCTCCAGTCCCAATACGTTCAGCTCATCGCTTAATTCCGGGAAACCTTTTTCCATTTCCTGGCCTATGCGCATCAGTGCCTGGTCCAGGCCCATGCCGGCTTCAATGCAAACAACCGCCAAGTCCAGCGCGTTGGGCAGCGCCCTCTGAATCTTGTCGGTTCTGGCGGCGATGGCATATTGCAGCCATAGGTCCGGAACCAAGAGGCCGAGAAAAATGGAAATCAGTATGCACAAAATCGGGCTGGCCCACATCCACCCGGCCGCGACTGAAATAAGGACGAAGAAAATCATTAAGAGCACTTTGGTCCCGTAAAGCAGGCTGACATTGTCTTTGCGGCGTATCCCCGCTTTGACCAGGCGCCGCTCCTGTTTGGACATCTCATCCGGAGAACGGGGAACCAGTTCGCCTAAAGGCTTGGCCACCTTTTCGTACCCCTTCCGGACGGAACCCCATGCTTTTGCCTTTGAATCGGCGTCCTGGGGTAATTCGCTGGGCCGCAGGCGCTCTTTTATGTTCACTCCGCCCAGGATTAAATATCCCGCTCCGAAAATGGCGGCAAATAAGATAAAACCCAATATTGCCAGTAATAAAATCAGATCCATGGCTACTCTCTTTTAAACCTTGGGGCGCACTATCCTGCTGATTGTAAAGAATCCAATTAATTGCAAAATGACGGCCGCTATTACCATTTTTATTCCCAAGGGGTCTGTGAACAGCAGGGATATATGATCGGGATTCATAAAGAAAAACAAAAGCGCGAGCGCCGGGGCGACCGCCGTCAATATATAAAGGCTCAGGCGTCCCTGCGCGGTATATACCTTCACCTGCCTCATCAACTTGAAGCGTTCTCGGATGACTTTGGACAGGTTGTCGAGAATTTCCGCCAGGTTGCCGCCCGATTCGCGCTGGATGTTCAGCGCGGTGACAAAAACGTGCACGTCTGCCAGAGGAACCCTGGAAAGAAAGTTCTGAAAGGCGTCTTTCATGGGCAGTCCAAGGTTCTGCTGATCGTAAGTCTGGCGGAATTCTCCCGCTACAGGTTCGGGCATCTCTTTTCCGATCAGCTCAAAACCGGTGGTGAAGGCGTGCCCCGCCCGCACGGCGCGCGCCAGCAGGTCGATGGCGTCCGGGAACTGCTCCTCGAATTGTGAAAAGCGTCTGTAGCGCTTAACGGCGACGACCAAAAGGGGAATGCCCGCGAAAATCAGGGCCCCTATCAGGACCAAGATTAAGGGCATGCGCATCAGTACGCCCACGACGCATACGGCGATATAAATAATAATTGTTAAAGCCAGCAGCCGCCCCGCAGGCATTTCCATCCCGGCCTGTTGGATAAAACGGTTGAGTCTGACGACGGCCGGTATCCTGGCAAGGAAACGGTCAATGGCAGGCAACTGGCTCAGCACATCCTGGTGCAAGAGGCTGGGTTCCGCGGCGGAAGTCTGGCGGTAGTCCGGATTCTGAATGGCTTGGAGACGCGCGCGCAGGGCTCTGTCCTTTGACGGAGATATTAACAGGTATAGGATGCCCAGAATGAGCACCGCCGTCGCCAGAAAAATCGCAATGGACAGAATTATAAGATCCATAATCTCTATCGCTTCCTTAACGCTTCGTTGCCGAGAAAATGTCGGACGAAAAGATTTCGTCGGGCAATGGGATGCCGGCAGCCAGCAGCTTTTCGTTGAATTTCGGCCGGATTCCGGTCGCGCGGAATCTGCCGCGCACCTTGTTTTGCTCGTCGTATCCATGCCGTTCGAAAAGGTATAAATCCTGCATGGTCACGATGTTCCCTTCCATGCCGGTGATTTCGGAAATGCTCATAACCTTGCGCGTCCCGTCCGGAAGGCGCGTGATCTGGACTATCACATTGATAGCCGATGAGATCTGGTGGCGCGACGCATTTTCCGGCAGGTTGAGATTCGCCATGGAGATCATGGTTTCCAGGCGGCTCAGCGCGTCCCTGGGACTGTTGGCATGAATTGTGGTCATCGAACCCTCGTGCCCCGTATTCATGGCTTGAAGCATGTCGATGGCTTCCTCGCCGCGGACTTCTCCCACGATGATCCGGTCGGGCCGCATGCGTAGGGAGTTGATTACGAGCTGCCGCTGCTTGACGGCGCCTTTGCCTTCGATATTGGGCGGGCGCGTTTCCAGGCTCACGACATGCTCCTGCTTAAGCTGGAGCTCGGCGGCGTCTTCAATGGTAATGATGCGTTCGTTGCTCGGGATGCACGCGGAAAGCACATTCAGCAGGGTGGTTTTCCCGGCGCCCGTCCCGCCCGATATCAACAGATTCAGCTTCCCCTGGACAGCGGCATCCAAAAGCTCCAGCATCTCCCTGGTAAGAGTCTCGTTATGGAGCAGGTTTTCGGCGGTCAGCGGATCGACGCCGAACCGCCGGATGGAAAGGATCGGACCGCTTAGAGAAAGCGGCGGGATGATTGCGTTGACGCGCGACCCGTCGGGCAGCCGGGCGTCGACCATGGGAGAAGACTCATCGACGCGGCGTCCGACGCGGGAAACGATCCGTTCGATGATCTGCATCAGATGGGCTTCGTCCCTGAAAGAGACATCGGTCTTTTCCAGGAGTCCCCGGCGTTCTATATAAACATCATGGGGCCCGTTTACCAGGATATCGGAGATGGCGGGATCGCTCAGAAGCGGTTCAATCGGCCCCAGCCCGAATACTTCGTGCAGCAGTTCCCGAACCAGTCTGTCCCTTTCCGTCTGGGTCAGCGGGGCTTTATCCTGGCGCAGCAGCTCCCGGATTTCATTGCTGATCCGTTCGCGGGCGACGTCTTCTTTTAAAAGGCTCAGGCTTTCAAGATCGATTTCATCGAGCAGCCTGCGGTGCAGATTCTGCTTGAACTGCTGATACTGCAGCGATTGAAGCTGCAATGGATCCATATTGCTCATTTCTTACCGCTCCTATATCCCCAACAATCCGTGTTTTTTCCTGGACAGCTTCAAACCGGTCAACACTTGGCCCAGTTCGAGGTAGCTTGCGGCCAGCTTGGATTTATTTGCCGATACCAGCGGTTTGGCCGTGTTTACCGCATCCATGGCTTCCGGATAGTTATTGGGCAGGCTGTAAAATACGGAATGCCCCAAAGCTTTCTCCATCTCCTGGACGCTGATCTCGCGTTTTTTGCTTGCCCGGTTCACCACCAGGCGCAGCTTGTTGCCGCAGCCTTTTTTGCCGAATAAACGGATCAGCCGGTCGGTCCGCCAGAGGGCGGGCAGTTCAGGCGTCAGAATAATCAGTATGGCGTCGCAGAATTTTGTCGCCGTTTCCAGTTGCTCCTGGTCGTGGGAGCATGCCATGTCGACGAAGGTATGCGTAAAAGTTTCCGACAGGACCTGGAACATTTTTTCCAAGGCTTCCTCTCGGAAAAGGCCCGAGTGAAATTCCTTGTTTCCGGGCAGCACCGAAACTCCGTGCGTGCTGCTCATGTAGCTTTCCAGAAGAACGCAATCCAGCTTTGTCGTCGAAGCAACGGCGTCCGCGACCGTGTATTTTGATTTCAGATTCAGGTACTCGGCGACATCCCCGACCGGACTGCCGAGATCCACCAGGGCGACTTTCGAATTGGGATTGACGGCTGATGCAACGGCCAGATTTATGGCAATCGATGTGGTGCCCGCGCCGCCCTTGGCCGAGGTGACGCCGAAAATCTTTCCCTTAATGTTTCCGGCTGTTTTCTGCCGCTCCGCCGTGTATCTTTCCAGCGCCTGCGTCAGTTTCTCAATGGACGGCGGCTTGGGAAGAAACTCGCGCGCGCCCGCATGCATGCTTTCTATAATGAGCTGAGGATCGTCCGCCGCCGCGCTGATGAAAAACCAGGTTTCGGGCAGAGCTTCGTGCAGAATTCTTAAAGTTGTCAGCGCGCTTTCTCTGCTCTGCACGTCGATAATGACAATCGCGGGACGCAATTCGACAAGCTGCCGCGTTCGATAGTTGTCCTCTTCCGATAAGTAATGGTCCACTTCCACCGTAAAGCAGTCGAATTTCGCCGCCTGAAGTTGGGCGAGGAACAATCGGCGCGTCTCCGACGATGAGGACACAATCCCGATAATAGGCTTGGAATTGTTCACGGTCTTTTCCTTTACCTGGCGCCGGACGAATCGGAATGACCCGGCCTGGCTTTGTCGAAGATTTCTTTGTGCAGGAACGGCTCGGGGAATGCCGGCAGGGGTGGTTCCTGCCCCGGCTCGAACGGCTTTACGATGACTGGCGTTACCAGCACCATCAGTTCCGTATTGCTTTTATTTGTAGCCTTGCTCTGAAACAGCTTGCCCAAGATCGGAATGTCCCCAAGTCCGGGGATCTTGGAATAAGTATCCCTCATCCGGTTGTCCATCAGGCCCGCCACGGCGAAACTCTGTCCGTTTTTAAGTTCGACTTCCGTCGCGGCCTTCCTGCTGGTCATGGCCGGGATCAAAAAGCCGGAAATGGTCAAAGCGTTTGAGTAATCGAGGGAGCTGACCTCCGGCGCCACCTTCAAGCGAATCCGCCCGTCATCCAGAGCGTTGGCAAGGAAATTAAGCCTGATCCCGAACTCCCTCCATTGGATGGTTACGGCGTTATTGTTCTGTCCGGACTGTATGACGGGGAACGGGAACTCCCCTCCGGCCAGGAAACTCGCCTCTTTGCCGTTGGCGGCAAGAAGATTGGGTTCGGCCAGTATCTGCAGCAGGTTTTTCTGCTGCATGGCGCGGATCACCATCCCAAGATTAACGTCCGCCCGGAAAATGAAAATATTAAGGAGATCGTTCAGACCGAAAACGGAAGGGGTATGAGCCAGAGTCCGCCCGATGCCGCCGCTCACGAGATTCTGAGCGTTCGGATCACTGCCCTCCTCAACGTCTGCCGGGACAGCCCCGGAGTTGGTCAGCAATCCGCCGCCGAACTGCTGGGTTGTTGCGGCGCCTATGGTGTTGGCGGCGCCGGTGCTGAAAAAACTGGCTCCCAGCTCCTGGACGGCGGAACGGTCCACTTCGGCAAACTTAACCTGCAGGAGAATCGTATCCCCTGGAGGTTCCCGAACCCACATCGTGCTGACCACGGAAGGCGCATGGGTCTGCGCCAATGCAACCGCCTTGTCGATCACATGCTGGCTGGCCACTTCTCCATTTAGGATAATCGCGGCCCCTGATTGATCGGCCTCTATCTTTTCATCGGGAAAGAGCTGTTTGAGCTGCGCCTTTATAGGCCGCGTATCGATCTCGACCTGCAAGTCGAATGAACGGGATCTTTCCTGTTCGTCCCATAGCAGCAGGGTCACTGTTCCAGGTTTCAATCCATGAATCATGAGCTGCGTCGGAGACACAACCACCGTCGAGGCTATGGCGGGATCGGTGATGGACACGCGCTTCATGGGAGCCCGGGACTGAACGATCATGGACCGGCCCGCAAACACGCGCAGTTTTCTGTCGCCTCCGGCTTCAGGCAGAGAGCTCTGCATCTTGATATCGCGCGGCGCTTCTTGTGTCGCCGTCTGTTCCGCCGCTGCGCTTCGGACGGCATTGATGGAACCCGGAATAAGCGTTATCGTTATTATTGCAAGCAATGTAATCGGTATCCGTCTCATAGCTATTGCGCCCTTTGTGGTGAAATCGTATGTACGCGGCATTATTGGATTTTTTCCTTAAAAGTGATTGTTTCCTTGGAATCCCCCTGAATCAATTCGATGGAGGTCACTCGCGGTTCAGGCGGTGGCGCAGGCGCCGGCGCTGGAGCGGCGGCAACAACAGGCCTCGGCCTGGGCTTGACGCTCGCTTTGACCGCGGCAGGTTCTTTCTTTGCCATTTTTTCAGGAAGGAAAAGGGCATCGCGCTCGGCTGCCTCCGGGTCTTTTTCTTCAATATCCAGCGGATTGCGCAACGCCAGTTGTATGCGGTCCAGTCCGGC
>CAZDMR010000114.1:0-5802 GCA_964506795.1 uncultured Acidobacteriota bacterium
GGGCTTTTAGAAGCTCTTCCAAGTTCTTAACGGCGTTTTGATAATCTCCCTTGGCGCCGTAAGCGCTCCCCAGAATCAGCAAGGCGTCTTCGAGGTTTGGATCGATATCGAGAGCTTGCCGCGAGAATTGGATGGCCTCGTCCGTCTTTCCGGATTCAAGCTTCAGCCGTGCAAGAGCAATGTATGGCGGGATGTATCTCCTGGAATACTTGATCGCCTCATTCCATTCCGCTTCCGCCCGCCCCGGATTTTTTATCTGCAGCTGGGCGCCTCCGAGATAATATCTTGCGGCGGCTGATTCCGGCCTGCCGTTTACCGCCTCCTGGAGAACTGCGGCCGCCTCGGTACTTTTGTTTTGCGCCAGCAGCGCCCTCCCTTTCAGAATCAAGCCTTGCGTGTGGTTGGGATTCAGTCTTAAAAATTCATCCGCCAAAGCAGCCGCTTTGTCGAAGGACTTCTGCTGCAAATAAAGATTGCCCAGATTGATTGCGGCCGCAGGGTCGCCTGAAATATCTTTTACAACTGCCTCGAGGGTTTCGACGCTTTTCTGCGGTTGCCCGATATTGGAATAAAATTCGGCAAGCGCTATGCGCGGATTCGGATCTTTGGGATTCAGCGCTGCAGCGGCCTTATAGGCTTTCTCCGCTTCCATTGAATTGCTCTGAAGAAGGTAAATCCTTCCAAGAACCTGATGCAGGATGGGGTTGTCCGGATTTGCGGAGACCGCCTGCTTGGCTCTTGCGATCGCCGTGCCGGGCTTTTGGTTCATCATGTCGATGTTCGCGAGTGCAAAAAGACTGTCGGCATGCTGCGGATCCGCCTTGAGCGCGGCTTCAAATTGTTCTGCGGCTTTTTCAATCTTCCTCTGCTGGAAATACAAAAGGCCCAGGCGATATCGCCCGGCGGGGTTTTCCGGGTGCCGCGTCACATAGGCTTCGATCTCCGGCGCCGCCCTGGAATAATCCCTCTTGGTTGCATAAGCGCTGCCGAGCAGAAGCCGCGCTTCGTCGGCGTTGGCATTTATGCTCAACGCTTGTTCCGAGTAGCGAATTGCGGCATCGGCGTCGCCCGTTTCCAGGTTGACTTGTGCAAGTGCAACGTATGATTGGAATAAAGCCGGATTAAACCGGAGGGCGGTCGTCAATTCCTCTTCCGCGGAGACAAAATTGCGCGATTGCATATAGGCGAGGCCGAGAAAATACCGGGCTTCCGGGGAGCGCGGCAGCGATTTGGCGCTTTTTTCGAGTTCCGTCACGGCCTCGGAAACCTTGCGTTGCGCCAACAAAACCTTCCCTTTCATCAGGTGCGCTTCGGCGTCTTTCTCGTCCTGTTTCAGAAGTTCATCCGCGATCTGCGCCGCCTTATCAAGCTCCATCCGACTCAAATAAATATTGCCCAGCCGCTTTTTTGCCACAGAGAGTTTTGGGTCTGCGGAAAGCATGTTTTGGCAGACCTCGATGGCTTTTTCAGGATTGCCCGTGCCTGAATAGAAATCGGAAAGAATGATCCCGAAACGCGAATTGTTGGGATTTTGACTATGCAGTCCGGCATAAATGGCTTCCGAATCCGCCAGCCGGTTGGTCTGCGCGTAAAAATATGCAAGCGAAAGGTTGGCGTCGGGAGACTTCGGCGCGATCTCAACCGCCGCGCGATATTGCTTTTCTGCTTCCTCGATGCGTTGCGAGAGCAGGTAGAAATTAGCCAATGCAAGCCGGGCTTCGACGGATTTGTTGTTCTGGTCGACGGCCTTTGCGAATATTTTCTCAATCTCGGCGGGATCCGGACGGGATTCTTCCGGAACCGCCATAGGAATAAACGCCGGGAGCAATCGGGGTTCGTTTTCCAGGGCGCGCTTGATCAAGCCGATCGACTCGTTGATGTCTATTTTCCCCGCCATGCTGTTGCCGAGCATGATTTGAGCCCCGATGCTCCGGGGATCTTTCTTGAGCAGGATGCCGGCCTTTTGGCGGGCTTCTTCAAATTTTTGCTGAAGCAACAGGAAATTTCCCGCGTAAAACTGCATTTCCATGTTGTTGGGATCCATCGAAGCCGCCTGCAAAATGGATTCTCCTCCTTGCTCAATAATTCCCATATTGAGATAGGCCAAGCCAAGTTGATAGTGAGCTTCGGCCAAACTTGGATTCTTTTTAAGCGCGTTTCTAAACTCTATTACGGCTTCGCTGTACTTGTTCTCGGCGAGAAATTCTTTGCCCCGCTCTAAATACTTTTCGGGGCTGCGCGAACAGCCGGGTGCGGCAAACACCGCCAACGTTATTAACAAGCAAATAGTTTTGTTCATAGCATTTATCTTTCCGTGCGGCATTTTGCTTCTCCCTTCATTTCACTTGCAGGGCAACCCGTTAAAAACTCATAAGCCCGGAGGGCCGACAGAAAATAGGCCCGGCCGTCAGGCCGGGATAACGTTGTCGATAAAAATGAGCGCAGAAGGCGCGGCACTATCTTCATGTACCTCACCTTCGGTGCTCCCTTTGGCGATATTCATAACCCCTGCCTGAAGGACTGCCGGCCCTTTGGGCCTTAACGGAGTGCGCAATTGCTTATGACGCTGTGTATGAATAATAGCCCCGGGCGCGAATTCCGGATGAAGATATAATATAAATGGGCGCCTCGAAGGGGCGACAAACAGCATCCTATCGTTTAATCCGGAAGAAAGCGATCCAAAAGGGGATATAAAGATTTCACAAATTCCGCGCCCTGCTTTTCGGCATATTCCGCCGCGCCCGCATCGGTCGCCGACACCGGGCACAACACGCGAACGAGCGCGGCGTCGGTGCGGTTGGTGCGCAGCGCATCAAGCACCGTATAAATTTTGCCCCAATATTCGCTTGCGATAGAGCGTCCATGGCTCTGGTACCAATATAATACAACCTGCCTGTCTATTCCTTTTAAAATGACTATCCGGTTAATCTCAATATTCTTATTGTCATTGACCGGAATGGTAACATGGCCTTTTTTAATTGGATTCCAGCCGGCGCCGGGAAGGCAGTTCAAGGGGGAATGTATCGTATCGCCGGAGCGCTGGCTTTGATAGTAGCCGATGTACAAGCTTACCGGGAATCGATCGGGACTGTAATATATTCTCTCTATGTGATCATCGACTCCCAGCACGGCAAGCACCCTTGAATCCATCTCGGGCGAGTCTATGCCTTCCCAATCGCCGATCTTCATGGGCATCGCGGACAGCGATTGCCGTATCGGCGTAAGTTCAGGGCGGGAAGCGCGGGAGATGAAGGCTGAGGTAGCCAAAAGAAGTGCGCTTAGAATAAGTATGCGGATTTTCATGATTCTCTCTGCATGAGCGGCTTTAGGAAACAGTATTTTCAATGCCGTTTTTCCCGGCAGGCGCAATCCAGGCAATCATCCGATACAAGATAAACATCATAATGAATGCCGCAATGAAAATAACCCATCCCGAAAACATATGAAAAAAGCCTTCCGCCGCCTGCGGGCCGTAAGCGTATGCCGCAATGCCGGTGCCCGCCACCCGGATTCCGTTTGCGAAAATTGCAATCGGGATAGTACCGATGGCCAGAACAATCCGCACCCATAGGCGCGAGTCGACAAAGTAGCCGTAAACGATGCCCAAGGTAAGAAGCGATATAAGCGAACGAATGCCGCTGCAGGCGTCGACCACCTCAAGGCTGGTAGTGGAAAGATGAATAATATTTCCTTCGCGCAGGACGGGCACCTGGAACAGTTCGAGAGTAATTTCTCCAAAGCGGGAGGCCAGCAATTGAAGCGGAAAAGCGACCTGGTTCAGAATAATTGCCGGAATGGGAATCATCAAAATAAGGAAGGCGATCGGAAGGGCCAAGATCTTTAAATGATTCCAGCCGTAAATATACAGCACCGCCGCTGCAATGGTCCCCAATATGGAAATGCGCGTCAAAAACAATTCGGATCCCAAAATGCCGGCCAGCAGCAAAAACATGCTGCCCAAAGCAACGGCCAAGCCCCAGTGGCTGGGATTCCGCGTGGCTTCTTTTAATCTTTTCCTGCGTTCCCATACAAAGAAGAGAGCGATTGGTACAATCAGGAATCCATGCGAGTAATTATCATCGATATACCAGTCGTGGACCAGCTTGGCGATTACATCACGATACAAGTAGGCAAAGCATGCGGCGAGCACCAAAAACACCGTAGTCGCCTTTTTGTCCATGTTTTTAATAAAATCTAAATTTGCAGGCAAAGCGCCGGTTCCCATATTCATTTCAGCGTTTCTTTAAAACCTTTTCGGCCGAAACACTCCTCTTCTCCTGTTTTTTCGAATACATATTCCCAATAATCTGTGCCTGCATAATGGAGGTGCCTCTGATATTCCACTTGCGCAATAGGTTTCTCTATCCTTAAGCATATTCATGGGATATTAACATTGTCGAGGCCAGAAGGGCCGTCAAAGAATAGGCCCGGCTGTAAGGCCGGGAAATGAGACAGGAATAAATGAGCGCCAAAGGCGGGGCCTATGGCTATTAAATTCCGTAACGCGACATCAGATCGTAGAGAGTCGGGCGGCTGATGCCGAGCGCTTTTGCCGTCTTCGATATGTTTCCGTTATTCTCGCGCAATGCGTTTGCCAGAATATCGCGTTCCAGCGCTTCCCTGGCTTCTTTAAGGGTCGATCCGCCCGCAGCGTCCCCGTTTGGTTCCGCCAATTCCATCTCAGAGGGGCCTATGGATGGACCGTCGGCCAGAACGAGCGCGCGCTTGACTCTATTTTGCAATTCGCGCACATTTCCGGGCCACGAATGATTTTTAATCGATTCAATCGCAGCTTTGGAAAACCTTTTGGGTGTTTTTTTCAATTCTTTTGAGAATGCAACAACGAGATGTTCGGCCAGTTGAACGATATCGTTCCCCCTTTCCCGCAAGGGAGGAAGGGCGATCTTGACTACGGCCAACCGGAAAAACAGGTCCTCTCGGAAACGGCCCCGTTTTACCTCTTCCTCAAGATTCTGGTTCGTTGCGGCTATCACCCTGCTGTCCACCGGAATAAGCTGGCGGCCGCCAACGCGCTCAATCACTTTCTCTTGAAGGAAGCGCAGTATCTTGACCTGAAGTTCCGGGGCAAGCTCCCCGATTTCATCGAGGAAGAGCGTACCCCCGCCGGCGTATTCCAACTTTCCTTTTCTTTGAGCCGTGGCGCCCGTGAAGGAACCTTTTTCATGGCCGAAAAGTTCGCTTTCAAGCAATGTATCCGGGATAGCTCCGCAGTTGATGGGGACAAAAGGACCGCTTTTTCTGGCGCTCAGGTTGTGAATGGCATTAGCGATTAATTCCTTTCCGGTTCCGCTCTCGCCGCTAATCAGTATGGGGATATCGGTTTTGGATACCTTGCGCACGGTGGCAAATATTCCCTGCATTGGCGCGCTTGAACCGATGATATCTTCAAACGACACGCTTTGGGCCAGATTCCTTTCTTCAAGGTTCTCCCTTTCAAGTCCTATGCGCCTGTATACCCTGTGCAACACGACCTTCAGTTCATCCAGGTCCACCGGTTTGGGGAAAATATCGTGGGCGCCGTTGTCGATGGCGGCAAGAGCATTCTGCCGCTCGGAGTTGCCGGATACGATGATCACCTTTGCGAGCGGATTCAATCCGATCATTTCCTCGAGCGCCTGCAGGCCTTCAACCGCTTCTCTCGGGCGGGGAGGGAGGCCGAGGTCCAACAAAACGACGGGGATTTGTTCTTTTTTAAACAATTCAAGCGCCGACTGCCTGTCGCCGGCCGAAAATACGGAAAACTCATCCCCTGTCTCTCCATGCCTTATGCAAAACTCGGGG
>CAZDMR010000115.1:0-4557 GCA_964506795.1 uncultured Acidobacteriota bacterium
ATAGCCATCCCTGTGTTAAACGGTTTACATCACGATTACCGGCTCGCCGCATAATGGGCGTCCACTGCATTCTGATATTGAGAAATCTCCCGCCACAGGTGTTTCAACGGATCGGATGAAGGGCACGCCCTGAGAAGAGGGCGAGTCCATGCGGAGCTGGAACGAAAGAAGAAATGTTTCTTGAACTGGGCCTCTACTTATTGCACCCAGGCAATTTGAGGTTTTCGCGGACCACGGGCCCTAAACCCCTCTTGATTCCTATTCATTTTTTTTAATTTGGGTGGGTCCCATTTGCATTATCACGGCGGGTCCCTTTTACTTTGACATTACGAGGTAACAAGAAATATGAGTCAACGATCTCTTTTACATCTATTTTCGGTAACATTTAATATGAGTCAATTCGGGTGTCTCATTTTCATTGACACGTTCCGCGAGCTTAGCTAGGATATGCGCAAAAAGCCTTGACAGCTTCCAGCCTAAAGGAGATGAATCCGATTGTGGCGCAGTAATGTGTCGGGATTTCCTCCAATCCGGATTCATCAGAGGTTCGTTTTCCATGGCTTTCTTTAAGCAGAAGGGAAGGCATATGAAGGGCAGAAATATTTACAAAGGGATGCATGCATTTTCGCTGCTTATCATGACAGTAACGGTGCTATTGGCGCCATCCCTAGTTATGGCGCAGTCCGCCGATACGGGTGCGTTGACCGGGGTTGTTAAAGATCCTTCGGGGTCCGTGATCAGCGGTGCATTGATCACGGCAACCAATACCTCCACCGCTCAAACCCGCACCATGATGTCGGGCGCGGATGGATCCTATAAATTCGTGCTACTGCAGCCGGGCAAATATGCGGTTAAGTTCAGCATGGACGGTTTTCAGACCGCTGAATTTCCGTCGGTAACCATTAATGTCACCGAAACCGCCGTTTTGAACTGCACATTGGAAATCGGCATGCCCAGTGAGATTGTAACGGTTACAGCCGACGCTGAAATTCTTCAAACCACGACCTCAACGCTGGGGACCCTGGTCGATGGGGATGTAGTGGTTGCACTGCCTCTGACAACCCGCAACTACACACAAATACTGGATTTATCCGCTGGTGTGACCGCCAGCGTCGCCGATGCTACCGAGCTTGGGAAAGGCACGCAGAAGACGAGCGTCAATGGCTCGAATCCGGCTCAGAATAATTACCAGATGGATGGGGTGGCTATTAACAGCATCGCCAGCCTCGGGCACGCGGACGATCAGAACGTGGGCGCCGGGATCGGGGTTCCAAATCCTGACGCGCTTCTGGAATTCAAGGTCCAGACCTCAACCTTCGATGCCAGTTATGGACGCAATCCGGGCGCGAATGTAAACGTTGTGACCAAGTCCGGCACCAATAAGTTGCACGGAACAGGATTCTATTTTTTGAGGGACACGTCACTCAACGCCAATCCCTTCTTCTATAATCGGAACAGAAGGGTTGATGATCCGGAGCTGCCTGATGATCCGGAAAAACCGGTCCTCGATCAGCATCAATATGGTTTTACACTCGGCGGACCGGCTATCAAGAACAAGCTTCTATTGTTCGGCAGCTGGCAAGGATCACGCCAGGAAAACGGGCTTTCAGGCGGCGGGCGTGTTGATACCGAATTGCCGCCCATTCCGGCGGGCGACCGCAGCGCGCCAGGCTTTGCCGCCGCCCTGGGGGCTGCAAACTGCGGTTTCATGAATTGGGGCTGGACCGGAGGAGCCAACGTCGCCTGTGACGGATCCAATATAAGCCCGGTGGCACTCAATATACTCAACCTGAAACTCCCCGACGGCGACTATTATTTCCCCGGATCGGGAACCGACGGCTACGCCCGGAGGACCTTCAGCATTCCTGCGCGCTACGAGGGGGATCAATTCCTTGCCAATGTTGATTATCTCATCAATTCAAGGAATACGCTGTCGGGCAGATTTTTCTATACCCGCGATCCGCAAATCATTCCCATGGGCTACACGAATCTTCCCGGAAATCCGATGACGGATTTCTACTCAAATCACAACGTAGTCGGAAAGCTCACGACGTTCGTGAGCAACAGTTTCACGAACGAGGTTCGCTTTTCCTACCAGAGGAATTGGGGGGATATTTATGATGATGTTATAGACGGAGCATCGCCGGATGAGCTGGGCATAAACAATCCGATTCCGGACCAAGACCTGCCGCCTTGGATATCGATCAGCGGCGGACCCGGTATGTTCAATTCCTTCCGTCCCGCGCAGAGCTTGGGAGCCAACTACCAGTATGCGGATCAGATTGCGTGGTCCACAGGAAGCCACACCGTCCGCGCCGGATTCGAATACGAGAGAGTACAGTATTTTTCCAGGCCGGGGGCTTATCGGGGATGGTTCTATTTCGGAACCTTCAATGACTTCCTTGTCGGGGGGCCGGGTAATATCTTCATGTCTGTAGCCAATAGAGGAGACGGTTACAAAGGAGAGTTCGATCACGATTACCGCCAGAACAACTTGACCGCCTATGTCCAGGACGACTGGAAGATGGGCTCCAATCTGACCCTCAACCTCGGCCTCCGGTGGGAGTACAACAGCATGCTGAACGATACCGTCGGCAACATGACCGCCATTTGGCCGGATCTGCTGGCCACCATTCCTATACCACCCACGGAGCCGACCGCATCCGGCCCGGGTTTGGTGGGATGGGTGGTTCCCCAAAACACCAATCCCATGTACGGAACTCCACCGGATGGCGTTTACCAGGCTAATAACAACAACACCATTAAGAGCCATCCGCCCTACACCAACTTCGGTCCGAGGATCGGAATCGCCTGGCAACCCACCAGCAAAGGAAATCTGGTTGTGCGCGGAGGCTTCGGCATATTTTACGACCGGCTGCAGGCGTACTATTTTGTCCGCGCTTACCAGGAAAGCCCCCCCTACGCGGTTTCCCTGAGTTACGGCCCGTTTAATTCCTACACAATGGAGAATCCGTTCCCTGACTTGCCGACGGGATCTTACCCGTCCCGCTGGAGCAATCTCAGCTGCGATGCCGATGGAACCAACTGCACCGGTTTTGGTTCCAGTTTGAGCACCCTTTTTCTGGATCCCAACGTCGATGTACCCCTGACGTATCAATACAACGCCAGCATTCAGTATGAGTTTCTCCCCAACTGGGTGCTGGATGTCGCGTACGTTTCGTCGCACGGAACGAAACTCATGAATTCGTACAGAAATATCAATCTGGCCCAACTGGCAACCCCGCAAAATCCAATAAAGGGCCAGATCGCCAACACGAGCTCCAACATAGGCTTGCGCGTTCCCCATATCGGCTTTCAGCCGACCGGCCTGGGAGGAACGTATTTCGACGGCAGTTCCAATTACCATAGTCTTCAGGCCACGGTGCGAAAAGCGTATTCCTATGGGTTGTCGCTGCAGGCATCCTACACGTTTAGTAAAAACCTCACTACTCTCGGCGCGGGGGACAGCTCGAATTCCAATGATCCGCTGAATCTGGATCAGCAGTATGGGCCGACCGGCTGGAACCGGCCGCATCGCTTCATTCTGAACTATCAATATGATTTGCCCTTCGGGAAACATCAGGGAGCCTTAGGGAAGCTTCTCGACGGATGGAGCGTTTCCGGAATCACAACGATTCAAAGCGGCATCCCCCTTACTTTCACCGATAGCTCAGCCGGCAGCATTTACGGGGCCGGCGGCGGCAGGGCACAGCTGAGCGAGGGAGCAACCTACGATTCCATCCTGACTTCAGGCGACGTTCGTGATCGGCTGGGTGGAATAAGCGGCGGCCCGGGCTTCTTCAACCGCGACGCATTCGGCGACCCCCCGACCGGCGGGATCTACGGCAACGGCACCGGCTACGGCAGTTCCGGTAGGGGTATTGTTCTTGGTCCGGGCCAGTTCAACTGGGATATTTCTCTCATCAAAAACACAACGATAAGAGAAGGGCACACATTCCAGTTCCGGACCGAATTTTACAATGCCTTTAATACTCCCCAGTTCGGGAATCCGGTTACCGCGGTGCGGGATAGCACGTTCGGGCAGATTACCAGCACGACCGTCAATCCGCGCATTATCCAATTCGGTTTCAAGTACCTTTTCTAGAGAAACCGAAACGCACGGAAATGCCGTTGGGCTCATTAACGGCTCTTGCGGCCTTTAAAAACCGCAAGAGCCGTTCTATTCCGGAGCCAAAGGGCCCTTCATCGCAACCGCAATGCGAGGGATAGGGACTGCGCGTCGCCATATCCTTGAGAATGCCTCTGCCGTTGCGCCAGTCCCATTCGGCGCACAGAACCTCCGATAGTTTCCGGCGGCTCCAGTCCGTGTAGCAGTAGTTGCAGCTGTTCGGGACGCAGGCAAAGACTGGCTCCCTCTCCCGCGGGCCAGCCGAATGTGCCCCGTTCCAGGCGTTTCGCTCATACCCAGAGGCCCGTGCACCGCGAAAATCCCGTCCGAGCTGATTTCGTTGGACTTTCGGATGCCTGGGACTACATGCTGCCGGCATGAAGATCTTGCTTTTAATCGCGGTCGTACAAGCTCTCAATTTGGTCGTC
>CAZDMR010000116.1:0-4528 GCA_964506795.1 uncultured Acidobacteriota bacterium
CGACTTGAGCTTGCCTGCAATAGGGAAATAAACGACGTTGGCAAGCCCTACTCCGTAAACGGTTGCGACAAATGCGACGGCGATCCCATCCCCTAATTTGCTCGGATCGGTCAGGTTCTCCATGACATGAATCAGGCCCAATACCGCGCCCAAAATACCAAGAGTTGGAGAATAGCCCCCGGCCGCTTGCCAGAACCGAATCGGCTGCTCGGCTTCCTCCTCCAGGTTTTCGATTTCAAGCTCCATCGTCTCCCGCAACACTTTTGGTTCGACCCCGTCCATTGCCATCGTCAGGGCTTTTTTCAGGAACGGATCAGAGATTTTTTGGGCATCCGCCTCGAGGGAGATGACGCCTTCCTTGCGCGCCTTATTGGCCAACCGAATAATTTGCCGGATGACTTCCCGGTTGTCGAATTTAAGCTCCCTGAAGACGTTGAAAATGGCCTTGAAACTGCCGATCGCGACGCTCAACGGGAACTGCAGCAGACAGGCCCCGAACGTACCCCCCAGCACAATCAGCGCCGCAGTGCTCTGAATAAGGGATTTTACGCTTCCGCCTTCCAAGGCCTGGCCGAGGAGGATCGCGATGACGGCCAAGGTCAGACCTAGAACGGAACTGGTATCAAGACCGGATTTTCTTCTCGTTCCCGCGCTTCGCTTCATATTCCAAATCTATCAGCCGCTGTATTTGCTGCCGAAAATGAATCACACGCCGGATTATGTCCGTCATGCGCTCCTGAACAACGACCTTATCGTTGTTCGTCATGGTTATAACGGTATCCGGAGTCTCTTCGATATACTGAATAAGGTCCGAGTTCACGGCAATTGGAGTATTATTGATTTTTTTTAGCAATATCATACGTATCCCCTAGCCGCCCTCCATCCCGATATATCGTCAGGATGCGGTCTTCGCCTTACATTGTCTTTCGTGTAAAATGCTCAGCGCCAAAGGGAAATACTCTTCCAGCGCCGGGGGGCCTTCTTTTTCCGGCAAACTTGAAATAAGCCGGCTCATAAACGAAAAATCTTTCGGCGTATCCACGGTCAGCCGGATCTCGGGGTGCTGCAGGAATGGGGGAGGCGTCACGCAGGACACCCGAAATTTTTCCGGATTCTCTTTCATATACAGGGTAACGTGCTCCCGATGCCGCGCTTCGGACGCTTGCCGGCTTGCCTTCCGCAAAGCGGCAGGTGTCAGCGCTTCGGTGGCGGCGCCATACGGAAGTTTTATTTCCATGCACAGGTCCATTTTATCGTCGCACAATTTGCGCACGATCCTTTCTACGGAACCGATTTCTATGAGCGGATTATCCGCCGTCGCCCGAATGATGACATCCGGATTGAATTCTTTTGCCGCACCATGGAATCGCGCCAGTACGTCTTCGACAGAACCTCGGTAAACCATCGCGCCCGACGCCCGGGCCGCCTCTGCCACCGCATCGTCTTGGTCAAGTAATGTGGTCAGCACAACCACTCCATCGACGGCCGGTGAAGCCCGCAAGCGGTCGATCGCCCGTTGCAGGATGGTTCGCCCGCGAATCCGCATCAGAACCTTTCCCGGCAGCCGCGTGCTTCCCATCCGCGCCTGCAAAAACGCCAGAACATTTCCATAGTCGGAAGTTGCCCTGCAAGGCAGTTGTCCCGTCTGCTCTTCAGACATCGCCCTGTTTCCCGCTTTCAGCCGCGGCTTCAATAAGGGAGCCGCAAACCGTTTCCACTTGCTCATAACTCATATGAGGGAAAAGGGGAAGCGTAAGCGTGCGGCGCCCGAGTTCATCTGTAACAGCCAGATCGCTATCCGACACGCGAAGCCTCCGGTAATAGGAGAATTGATGCGTCGGCGGATAATGTATGCTGGTTTGTATCCCTCTTCTCTTTAAAGAACCCATGATCCCTTTTCGAGAAAGACCTTCATCTAGGACCACGGTAAACAGGTGAAAAGCCGGCGTGCCTCCGTAGTTCCTAAAGGGCACAATCCAACGCGAATCATTCCCGATCAATTTCCGGTACCATTGCACCCGTTCCCTGCGCAAAAGGTTGAATCCATCCAGCGATCGGAGTTGGACCCTCAAAATAGCAGAGCGCAAATCGTCCATGCGAAAATTAAATCCGGGAACCGTGACATCATAGGAAAAGGAATGGCCGCGAAAGCGATCCCATGTGAGAGAATCCATGCCGTGCGATCGCAGCAAGCGCAGGTTTTCTGCGATGGAATCATTCTCCGTCGTCACCATCCCCCCTTCCGCACAGGAAAGGTTTTTATTTCCAAAAAAGCTGAAACAGCCCACATCCCCCCATTTGCCGCAGGGGACATTTCTCCAGGCCGCGCCCGGCGCATGGGCCGCGTCTTCAACCAACCAGAGATGGCGCTGTCGCGCGAATTCCGCGATCGAATCCATTGCGCAAGGGTAACCCCCATAATGCATGACGCAGATTCCGCGCGTCCGCGGAGTGACCGCTTTTTCCAGAGTCCTCACCGAAGCGACGGGATTTTCCAAGGATTCCACATCCGCAAACCGAGGAATCCCGCCGAATTGAACAACCGTATTGGCGGCGGCGACGAAATTGAAAGAGGGAACGACCACTTCGTCCCCGGGAGACAAGCCGAGAGCCTTAAAAGCCAAATGAATGGCCGCGGTCCCGTTGCTCACCGCCAGCGCATGGCGCACTCCGGTCCGGCGTTCAAATTCTTTTTCCAATGCTTCCGTTTCCGGGCCGCTTGTCCACCAGCCGGATTGAAGCACCCGCGTAACGGACCGGATTTCATCTCCGCTGAATTGGATTTCCGCAAGGGGGACAATCCATTCAGGCGACTTGGAATTCCTCGGCTCGGGAACAAAATTCCTGCTGGGCAAGCTCATAATCCTCTCTGCGTCCTATATCAAGCCAGTAGTCCCGGGAACGGTACCCCGCGACTTTTTCGCCTTTTTCCAAAAGCAACTGGACAAGCTCCGGAAAATCCATATACCGGCCTTTGGGTATGTAATGCACGACATGGGGCTCGTATACATAAACGCCCATGCTGACATCGAAATTGTATAGCGGCTTTTCCCGATAAGCGGTCAGAACCCCCAATTCATCGACTTGCAGGACTCCCAGGTCGATCTTCACCTTTTTCTGATGCATCGCGATGGTCAAGGCCGCCCGCTGCTTACGATGGTGCTCAACGAGATCTTGAAAATTTAAAGTGGTGAGTATGTCTCCGTTCATGGCCAGAAAGGTTTCATCCAAGCCGGGAATCATGGCGAGAGATCCCGCGGTACCCAGCGGCTGATCCTCCCTGAAGTACCCGAGATTCAAATCCGGGATATTCCGGTTCCCGTTCTGAAAATAAGCTTCAATGAGCTCCCCCAGATGGCCGACCGAGAGAACTATGTCTGCGAAATTCTGGCGCACAAGCTGGCGGATAATGATTTCGACAATGGGGCGGTCCCCGATCGGGACAAGCGGCTTGGGAAAAATGGTTGTATACGGAGCCAATCGAGTTCCCTTCCCACCGGCCAAAATGACTGTTTTCATAAGGGACTCCTGTGAATAGTCAAGATCTCGGTCTGCGGATTTGCAGGCGACGGCACTGCGGCGGCGTTTGATCGGCGCCGCCTGCTATTCAGGCCCCGGCTCTCCTTTGGCAGCACCCCCGCATCCGCATCCGCGGACGCATCTTCCGGCAGAAACAAAGCCGATTCGTAACAAGTCATGATGAGCCCATCGGTGAATTCCCCAATGCAGGGCGCGGGATTCCGTCCGCAGCACATTTCCAGGATCCATGCGGGAAAGTCTGCGCCCGCGGCTATAGTCAGCGGGATGCCCCCGGAAAAGCGAGGATTTACCTCGAATATCGTGGCCCGATCGCCCGCGAGCTTCACTTGAATGTTGGAAGGCCCTCGTATTGCCAGGGCTTCGGCAACCCGGATCGCCTGCTGGATCATACCCGGGTGACGGCAAGTCCGGCCCCGGTCCGTGACTCCCGAACGCACCACGAGCCGTTCTCTGGGGACCACGCTGATCACCCGCCCGCCGAAATCCGCAAGCACATCAATGGTGAATTCCCTTCCACTGAGATATTCCTGAACAACCGGGTCCGGCACATAATCCAGAAAGAACTGGAGTTCCCGCTCGTTCCTTATTGTATAGGCCCCTATACTTCCCCGCCCGCATCGTGGTTTCAAAAACAGCGGGTAATGAATCCTGGAAAAGTCCAATTCCGCGGGCAGCCAAGTGCGGGCAAAATCAATGTCCCTGTCCAACAGAAAACGAGCGGTTGCGTGTTTGTCATTGCAAATAAGTCCCGTTTGTTCTCCCGACACGGCGACTTGAACACCCATTGCCTTGAAATCTTCGATGTGCCGGCCGAAAAGCGGCAATTCGTCGTCGATCGTCGGAATCAGCAAATGAATCCGTTCTTTAAAGCAGACGGATTTGATGATCGAAATGTAGCGCGGGTCTGTCGTCAGCGGCACAATGTAATGGCTGGAGCTGAAATAAAGGCCGGGGCTCAGCCTGTTCATATCCGTTGTGATGACGCGCC
>CAZDMR010000117.1:0-4300 GCA_964506795.1 uncultured Acidobacteriota bacterium
CGATTCCAATCCCGGATTCACTGGAATTTGGCCAAGTGCAGGACAAATCAGCATTTGTAACCAATTTGAATATTGGCGCATATTCTGTCGCCCATTCGCATACGGAGGATGCAGCCTGCTCTAGCACGGTTTTAGCAATAGGACGCGTCATTTATCGCTTCCTTCAACACAAATTCCAGATTTAACAATAAATATGCCACTCTGGGAAAAAATCTAGAAACCGACAGAGAATAACTAATCCACACCTCAATCATGAGAGAGTCATAAAATAGCATCCGGCATTTGCTTTGCAAAATGAAGTGAAGTTGGTTGCGGCGCAAGTGATCTGCTTGGAATTGCGGAAAGCGATATTAAAAACTTTTACACTCGTTTATGAAAATTACAGCTAAAATGATAAAATTATCTATCCCTCTTGTTGCTGTTTTGCTGGCTTCTCTTGTAGCCCGTCAAAACGACTCTAACAAAACGCAGACTCAAAGCAACCTTTCACGAACGCATAAACAGGAATTTTCAGATTCCATTCCCGATATTATCCCTGATCATCCCCGGCTTCTCTTGCGTCCTGCCCCATGGAGTCATGGCCCTAATCTGGCTGACTTAAAGGCGGCCAGTGCCACAGAACCCTGGAAAGCCTGGTTGAAGAAAAGGCCTGGGGGACATCCGACTGAGGGATGGGCATTTCGTTATCTTCTGACTCAAGATGAATCTCTCATTCCTCGGATCATCAACCATATGAAGACGGTCAAATACTGGCCAGGCTATCTTGCTACGGTGGCCATATGCTATGATTGGATTTATCACAGCCCTTCGTTTTCTGCCAGCGACAAAGCAACCGTTGAAAAAAGAATGGTTGATATGGCGGAACAGGCCATTAAAAAACATCAAGCATATAATGATATGTGGAGTCACTTTGGGTACCGGCCGCCGGTTGATATCGCCTTGACAGGACTCGCTCTTTGGGGACACAGACCTGAGGCTGAGAAATATATACAATATGGCGGAGAATATATCCGGAATAACTTGCTTCCAGGATGGCAAAGGACGGGAGGAGCTTATCAGGGAGGATGGGTTTATTATTCACAGGGGGTACAGGCGCTTGTCGAATTTGTGGCGGCATGGTCGAGCGCAACCGATCAGAATCTTTATGAGGAAATCGCCACAAAGCAAAACAATTGGCTGCTCAGCCATATGTATTATTTGATTTATTCGACTCTCCCGGACAAATCTTTGACC
This sequence comes from uncultured Acidobacteriota bacterium, assembly GCA_964506795.1. Lineage (GTDB taxonomy): Bacteria > Acidobacteriota > UBA6911 > UBA6911 > UBA6911 > UBA6911. Next base: position 1,234 of record CAZDMR010000117.1, read on the forward strand.
GATACGGCAGGTTTTAGTTATACGCCAGCCTTGATGGGGACAAAAAGCGTTCTGATGATCGCATCTGCATATAAGAACAGAGACGGAATTCAGTATCTTCGCTGGATTGGCGGCGATCTGACTTCCTGGCGTTACGATTGGTGGCCATACCTCTTCTTCAGCCCGGAATTACGTAGCTATCCAGACGGCGCATATCAGATGCCCCTGACGAAAATATGGGGTCGGGACGGCGTCGGCTATGTCCAGATGAGGGAGGGCTGGGGGGAAAACAATTCCGTTATAGAATTCAACTGCGGCGATTATTTCTGGTCTCATTCCTTCCTGGATCAAAATTCTTTTACCATTTTCCGGAATGGAAGGCTCGCCATTCAAAGCGGAGTTTATGCAGATAGTGAATATGGCGGGCCTTACATGACCAATTACTACCGGAGAACGATCAGTTCCAACAGCATATTAGTGGATATGCCGGGGGAACGATTCTATTATTATGGGAAATACTTTAATGAGCCAGGAGGCCAAAGGGAAATTTATCTGCCTCCGCCGGGAGGAAATCCGGAAACCTGTCTTAAGTTCTCAGAATATCTTTCGCGGCTCAACAGTCGTAACCATTTTGAAACTGGAACGATTGAGGCATTTGAAACAACAGACCGTTATTCCTACGTCCGGGGCAATGCCACCATGGCATACAACAATCCAAAATTCGCATATCCCGGTAACAAGGCCAAATTGGATCTATTTACGCGGCAGATGGTGTTTCTGGATAGAAAGTATTTGTTGATTCATGACAGAGTTCATTCTGTAGATCCAGAATATGATAAGCGCTGGCTTTTACATTCCATCGGGCAACCGCAATTTACGGATTACCCTATTCACGTCTCTCAACCTGGGCATCACGAGACATTTCGGGCCGGTGTTGTTCGTATCAATCATGAAGGGGGAACCCTCTTTTGCAAGACTCTGTTCCCGGAAGATTATGTGGTTGTCCGCGTGGGAGGCAGTGCCACGGTAACTCCTGCATCACCGGCGCTGGAGAACAAGGGATCTGCGTTTTTAAGAACAAGCGTCAGCGGAATTTATTCTAGGCTTAGCCCATCTATTGCTTCGGATAGTGCACAAAAGGAGGATTGGACAATTGAATTCATTGACGATCAGCATTTTAGGATTAAGGGCTCCGTCACCGGAGAAGACGGCAGCGGTTCTATAAAAGACGCAATGTTCATTTCAAAGAGCCAGTCCATTTTTATTCCCAAGGATAATTGGGAAGGAACGCCAATCAAAGGGGATATATTTTACTTTTCTGTCACCAGCCCTTCCTTCCGATTCTGGGCAAACGGGGAAAATCAAATTCCTCATCTTAAGTCGTTATATAAGATAATTAGGGAAGGCTCTAAAATCGACCCAGGCAACTGGCGTATCGAAGTACTTCCAAAAAAGAAAGAACGCGCTAATACTTTTTTGCATTTTTTATATCCTTGCGACAGAAACCAACCGGCGCCGCCTTTATGTGAGGATATCGCAACCATCAACGAAACAATGAAAGGCGCAATCCTTGAAAACTGGATTGTTTTCTTCGGCAACCGCAGCAATATGGATGGCGTCGTTAAATATGGCATCAATAAGAAGGCCAAAATGGCCAATCTGCTGTTAGATATGAAACCCGGGGAACCGTTCACTGTTAGTATTGATAAAGGAATGAACACTATGCATAAACAGAATTTAACCGCATCGATGGAAGGGACTCTTTTCTTTACGGTAACGGGACCCTGTCTTATTGAGATCTCATCCCCTTGACTTATGGCGATCCGCTCTGAACGTGCGAGCAAGAAAGCGATGCTTTTTGTCGCGTCCGTCTGCGGACCCTGGATCAGGCTCGCGCCAAGTGATTTGGATGATCCCTTCCCTGTCAGATACTCTTAAGACAACCATCTAAAAATCTACGGCAGGAAACAATGCAAAATGCACTCGTTCGATGGTTCCTTTTTCCTCTTCATGAAAGAATGCTTGGGAGAAAGACCTTTCAATATCTTCGTGAGCTCGAAGATCTTCAATGGAAGCGTCCAGAGGAATTAGAAGAACTGAAATTGCGGAAATTGAAAGACCTCCTCCTGCATGCAAAAAAAAATATTCCCTATTATGCAGGAAGGTTTTCTGAAGCTGGCTTCAATCCGGAGAAAATGCAATGCATTGATGACTTTAAAATCCTGCCGGTTTTGACTAAAACTGAAATTCGCAAAAACTTGGAGTCAATGACTTGGAAAGGATGCCCCGGGGGGCTTCATCGCTACAATACGGGAGGCTCTTCCGGAGAACCGCTTGTTTTCTATTTCGACCGGAGGCGCCAGGCTTACGATGCGGCAGCGAGGGCACTCACACACCGATGGTGGGATATAGATGTCGGGGATAAAGAACTTTATCTTTGGGGCTCGCCCCTGGAAATAAAGAAGCAGGACGGGATTAAAACGTTGCGCGATTTGCTTACAAATCAATTGCTGATGAGCGCATTTGAAGTATCACCGGCAAAAATACCCGAAATGGTGTCGCACATAAAGAAATTTAAGCCCAAGTGCATCTTCGGCTATCCGAGCACTATTGACCTTTTCTGCAGCATGGCCGCCATGCAAAACATCAATTTAAATGATTTGGGGATCCGGGTCGTGTTTTCCACGGCAGAAGTACTTTATGACCATCAGCGCAAGCATATAAGCGATTACTTTGGCGGAGTGCCGGTTGTGGACGGCTACGGCAGCCGGGAGGGCGGGTTTATCAGCCATGAGTGCCGCGAGGGTAAGCTCCATGTCATCGATCCCAATTATATCGTTGAATTTTTGAAAGACGGGGAACCTGTGAACCCGGGAGAACAGGGAGAAATCACGATTACGCATCTGGACGCATGGGGGATGCCGTTTATCCGCTACGCTACAGGGGATATGGCGAAAAGCAGCTCCGGCCAATGCAAGTGCGGACGCGGATTCAGCACGATATCCGCCATCCAAGGCCGCACGACGGATTTCATCGTTACCCCCGACGGCAGATGGCAACATGCACTCTCGCTGATATATGTCATACG
>CAZDMR010000118.1:0-4180 GCA_964506795.1 uncultured Acidobacteriota bacterium
AAACGCCCTCCGCCGGGTTATCGCCCGGTCTCCATCCCTTCGCCTTCGCATAAGCGAAAACGGTCCGAAGGCGCTGCTTTATCCTGCGGGCCGTCTCCGGCTTCTCCGTCCATATCGGCGTCAATACTTCAAGGATGTCTTTTGCTTCGATTCTTTCAATCTGCCGGTTTCCTATCTTCGGGATAACGTAGGCTTCGAGCGTTGTAATCCATTGTGCCGCGTGCTTCCGATTGCGGAAGGTCCTCGAGTGTTCCGCATGGACCTGCCGCGCCGCCTGCTCAAAAGTCGGTATCACGCGCTTTTCATGCCGACGCTCCGCGAGGGGATCCCCGCCTTTGCGGGCTATCTTGCGAAGTCTCGCCGCTTCCTCGCGTGCTTCGGCCAGGCTGACGGTACGGAATGATCCAAGCCCCAATTCGCAACGTTTGCCATGAATGACAACCCGCAATGCCCACCGTTTCGCGCCGCCTTTGTCCACTACCAGGTACAGCCCGTTTCCATCGGCATACCGGCCCGGCTTCGCGTTGCGGATTGTCACAGCCGTCAATCTCTTTACCGGATGCTTATGACCCATTTTCGCCGCTCTCTCAAAAGGGGATTCGAACTCGCACCCCCCAGCGCACCCCCCAGAAATTCGTGACTGCAAGCATACTCCGGCGACCGTCGGCGAACAATACATTTCTTGGGAACCGCATGAATAAAGGGGATTTCTGAACGGCCGCGAACGCCGGGGAATTTCAGTAAGGCGGACGCCCTCTCCGCCATCCGTTTCCGGGGGTCCCGGACTCAAATTTTCCGCCAACTTTCCAAACTAGATTAATACGGGCTGGCGCCCCAGGATTACAGGCGAAAAGCGCCGTTGCTTTCAGTGCGGACGGGATTTTGACAAGGGTCAGCCTTATCAAAAGACGGAGTGCGCTTTGAAAACCGACGCGTCTATTTTCCCGTTTTGCATCCATTGATCCGCCAATAGGTTCCAACGGCCCAGAAACGAGCTTCCCTGCCCCTCAACGGAATATTCAAGAGAATAGCTCTGGGGCAGTATCAAGCTTCTGGTTTCGCCGCCGCTTGAATCCTTGAACTTGATTTCCTTGAAATCGTCAAATTTTTCCACGAGCCGATAATAGGAATTTGCGATCGGGTCCAGGACGCCGGCGCTTCTGGTGATTGGTCCGCCTTGTTGCCCGGCAGATAAATTCGCTGAATTCGGAACTCCCTGCGTGACCGTTTGGCCGGCCTGCAACGCCTGTTCACCCTGCACCTTTAACCTATACTCGGTTCTCACGTGGCGGAACGTGTCGGGTTCGAAAAACAGTTTGACCTTGATGTCGTTCAAGCCGCCCTGGGGAGTGTAGTCAATCTCGTGCAGGTCGCGCCCGTCCACCTTGGCACTGGCGTATTTTAGAGAAGGATTCCTTTCCTCGATATCCAGCAAGGGCCAGCCCAGAGACCAGACTCCTCCCAGCAGGCCTTCTTTGATCAATCCTTTGTAACGAAAGATAAAATCTCCCAGAGGAGACCTTTGCCCGGCGCTGATGGTCGTTACCTCCACATCGGTTCCATCGTAAGCGAAATATTCTCCCGGATAGTCCACGCCGCCGTACTTCAGAATGATGCTCAAATTATGTCCGGATGATACGACCATGCACTGGCCGGCCAGAGTTCCCACTCCTCCCTGAATAAACTCGACGGAAGACTTTCCGCTCATGCCGCGGTTTTTTATGCTTGCCAGAAGTTCAGGGTTTCCAATGGATTTCAGGTGGGCGGCCGCGACTTCTTCAGGCGCAAGCTTCTTGTCTTTGGCAAAAGAAACCTCATATTGCGCCAGGCCCAGAGATAAACCAAGAACGCCTGCTATCGAAAGGGCAATCGGCCTTGCTTTCATTATCGCCTCCTTGAGTTTAACTTGTCCCGCCCGCCTTGCGTGGTATCCTAATTCCTATCGGATGACCGGAACAACTAATAGAATAACACAGGGCACGAAAAAATCGTAACCTTGGGAAGTCAAAGCGTCGCGTCATTTCAAAAAAAAGCTCCCCCAAGGATCGGGAGAGCTTTTGAGTGAATTGGATTGGACCCCGCCGAACTGATCGGCGGGGTCCTTTTCGAGATTAGAAATCAAAGCGCAGCATCGCCTGGACCGTCCGCCCTCCGACCTTATAGGTGTACTGGCCGATAGGATTGCTGCCGTTGATGTTCATGCTGGGAGCAGTCGGGAATGTGATTCGGGTCCCCGAATAGCCTAAATCACCGGATGCAAACGGGTGATTGAAGATGTTCGTGATATCCACGCGAAGCCGGAAGCTCTTGCTTTCATCGATAGCCACGGATTTTGACAGGGACATGTCCACATTCCATCTTGTCAGGTTGCGGAATGTGTTATAGCCCATGTTGCCCATCTTTCCCGGCAGCGGATTCTGCAGCACGATATTTCCGTTTGTGCTGTCGACCACTGCTTGCAGAGTGCAAAAGGGCCTGAGGCTGGGATCAATGTTGTTGCATTGCGGGTCTGTGGCAAACGTGTAGCGATTGCCGAAGAGGCTGCCGTTCTGGGCGCCGTCCGGCCATGAAACTCCAATGGAATCGGGGTCGATTCCGCTGTTGACTATGTCCGGGGTGCAATTGCCATAGAGCCCGCAGTTGGCAGCCATGTTCAGAGGAGAGCCGCTTTGAACGGTGGTGATCCAGCCCAATTGCCAGCCGCCGATAGCTTTTGCCAATGCCCCGTGCGTGTTTGCTCCGACCAGCCGGCTCGGGCCGAACGGCAAGTCAAAGCTTCCGTAGGTCACCCAATTGTGCGGGCGATCCATGCCCAGCAGAATATATCCGGTGCTCAGATCCCGGGGATCAGGGCTGAGACCGCCGCTGTTCCCCATGTTTTTCGACCAGGTGTAGGTCGACTGAAAATATATGCCGTAAGTCGGCCTGAGTGTGACTTGCGCCTGGAATGAGTGATAATTGGAGTAGCCCTGGTTTTCATACAGGGTGGCGCTGGCGAATTGCGGGCTCGCCTTGATGAAGTTGACCGGGAATCCGTTATCCTCTATATACTTGCCCTTTTGATCTCCATAGAACCTGGTGTAAACGCTTAGCGCGTTGGCAAGCCCCTGGTAATTTCCCATAGCCAGCATCGAGTTCAGATTCTGAAACCAACCCGATGCAAACAATGGCAGGTTGAAGGTCGGCCAGGCGGCGCTCCGCAGTGCCGCGCCGCCCTTGCAGGTGACGCCGTCGACTGTACAGCCACCAAACGGATTAAGGTTCAACCCGTTGAGCAATTGATCCAATAAAACGGGATCCTCGCCCCGTCGCGCCGCGTCGAAGGCTTCCAGCAATCCGTTGGTGAGGAAGTTGGGTGCATTGATGTTCTTCGAGCTGAAGTTGTGCCGGGTCAGAGTGCCGATATATCGCAAATCCAGCGAGAGGTTGGATGTCAGATTGCGGGTGACTGCGAATGTCAGGTTCTGAACGTACGGATACTTGTAATCGGGGGCAAAAGCGCTGACGGACTGCTGCCGGTCGTAAAGATCAAACGCCGTAAGCCCGGGCACAACTGTGGACGGAACAGGAACTCCGTCCGCAAACAACGGATTTGTCGCGAGATCCTTGATCCCAAAGTAATCGCCTTCGGCCCAAGCGCCACTGTTGTTCCAGACGTTGATATTGAAAAAGCCGGGATTCTGTCCTGCCGCGGTCTGGATAGAGCTGAAATTTCCAGCCATCGAGATGTAGCTCATCTGATAGCCTCCACGGATGGTGGTCTTCCCCTTGCCGAACCATGGGAGTTCATAGGCAAATCCGACGGCTGGACCTAAGTTTGTCCAAGTCTTCGGATAAAGGGACTCGTCAGGATGCACTCCACCCGGGCCGATGGATCTGAGGGATACCAGGCTTCCCGGCGCTGTATCTCCTCTTTCGATGGGCGTGAACCAATTATCGTAGCCGCCGCCGAGTCCGAATATTGCGCCTCCCCCGCCTTCCAGGCCCACGGTCATTCCGCCGCCTAGATACGGCACGCCGTAATAATCCCATCGCAGGCCAAGGTTGAGGGTCAGATCCGGCCGGACCTTCCAGTCATCTTTGGCAAACAGAGAAAACTCCTTCATGATGGTGTCGCGAACCATGTAAGGCTCTTCCAACGGATCGTTCCAGTCGGTGGCGTTAATGCTATTGACATATC
>CAZDMR010000119.1:0-4097 GCA_964506795.1 uncultured Acidobacteriota bacterium
GAGGGCCGAACAGCAAAATTACGCAGCTCTCAAGACGGTCCCTGGCATCCTCAATTGCCTGAGCTGTGTATCCCGACATAGATATGAAGATGCCGCGCACACCCACGCGAGAGGCGATGCGATCACGAAATTCCCTGAGGAGTCTGGGCTCGATTGGAGTTTTCCACCACTTGGCTTCGACAAAGTAATACTCTCGTTCACGATTGATGATGATGTCGTGCTCTTCTCCAGGTCCGCGCACATTTCTCTGACACCGCCATTGCTCCTCTGTGAAAATATCTTTAAGCAGCTTTTCAAGTTCACGGCCACGTTCCTGGGGCGAGAGCGTTGCACCCTCCCGGAGTTGGCAAAAGATATCTGCCCGAGAAATGAGGGCTCGCCATTGCTCGGCTTGCCTCAAGCCGGCAACAGTGATTTCGTAGCAGCCCAATGCTGACGGTTCGATGTATCCCAGGGATTCGAGCAATTGGTAGTTTTGGTCAAAATTGGCCTCTGTTATGCCGGCGTCCGCGATTATCTTGGTGTAATGGGTGAGAGACGGCATGCCGTGCGATTCCCTCTCCTTAGCGAGAGAATCCAGAATAAGTGCTCTGACCCGGCGCATATGATTAAGATGAGTGGGCGACAGAGAGCAATTCTCTTCAACATGGATAATTCCAGACGTGGTTATGCCAACATTGCCGCCCATAGTGTGCTGTTCAGCGAGTCCAGACTCTGACAGGATTTGGAAGTTGTCCCAAACATGATCCAGCGAGACGGATTGCTCAGCAGCCCAATCGCCCAGATTGAAATGATCCTGCGACGAATCTGAGAAATGATGTTCGTACATAGCGACCAACAGTTTTTTCTGCAGACTATCATCAAGCATGGCATCCCTCGTTGAGAATAAAAAAACCCAGTTTAGCACTGTTATGTGCCCGCCGAACTGCGGACCGGGTCCATCTTGCGAATACCCGGTAGCCAAACGACTGCTCAGTGATAAAAAACTCATTATGAGGGAAGACACACGACTCCCTCAAGAGCCATGTGTCTTTCGGATAGGGAAGAGATTGAAGCTTTTTAGGTGAATAATCCGGCATCGGCGAAACTGTAATAGTCGGTCTCACCGAAGATGATGTGGTCGAGCACCCGGATGCCGAGGATCTTCGACGCTTCAACCAAGCGGTTAGTGCAGTCGCGGTCTTCCCGCGAGGGAGCAGGATCTCCGCTAGGGTGGTTATGGATGAAGACGACCGCCGCTGCGCTGTCCAGCAGTGCGGCCTTGAGACATTCGCGTGGATGAACAACCGATGTCGACAGACTGCCAATGCTGATCTTATGGTAGCCGATGGTTCTGTTCTTGCTATCAAGCGTGATCATGAGGAAGTGCTCGCGGTCAAGTGCCGCAAGTTCCTCCCGGAAGCTCTCAAAAAGCTCCCGGGAGTTCTGGAATTTCGGGTATTTCGTGAAGGTATCCTCCGATTCCCGCACAAGCATTATCCTGTAACGGGGAAGAAGGTTCTCGAATTTCTTCATGGTTGGGGACTCCGTCACTGTTTCGCGGCACACCTGTGCCGCCCGTTTTTCCGAAAAGTCTGTCATTCAATTGGCGGACTTGGATTGCTTCCGGACCGGAATCACGATAGGCGTGCCGGTAAGCAATCCCTTGCGAGCCTGCGTTCGATACCACGCGGCGTGCGTATCCTTGAACGCCGACTTCGGGAATTCCGCTTTGACGGCGGCGATCATGTCTTCATTGGTTACGGAACTGTTTGCCGTGAAGGTCTCAATGACGACCTGCTTGATGGTGCGCTTGGATTCGCTTGCCTGATTTTCGGCCTTCAATGCCGTAGACTTTGCGATTTCTTTTTTGCCGTTTTTCGGCTGGATTTTGGTTTTTTGTTCTTTTTTGTTTTTCATATCAAATCTCCTGATCTATCGGGGAGCCGCTTAATTGCTGCTCCGTGCACAATCTAATCTGTCGTGGTTTACTTGAAATGCCCACAAGAAAACTTCAGTTTTCTCAAATAAAATGACCGCCGGAAGAAAGCCGAAGCCGACAAACCTGAAGATAATCCAGGGAACATTCCGCCCCGACAGGGCAAACCCATCCGAACCAAAGCCGCAGTTGGTAATTCCTCCCTGCCCGAAATTTCTGCAGGGAGAGGCGCGAAAACAGTATGGCAAGATGGCGAAAAAGCTCGCCCGGATCGGCTTAATGACGGAACTGGACGACATGGCGCTGTCTATGCTTTGCCAGGCATGGCAGGAATACCTGGAGGCCACAGACCAGGTGAAAAAGAGCGGGATGCTGGTCAAATCGCCGAATGGATTCCCTGTCTTGAATCCCTATTTGATAGCGGCAAACCAGGCTCTGAAGAAAGTCAGGGCATTGCTGACCGAATTCGGCATGACGCCCGGCTCCCGGTCGCGCATCCATGCGGCTGGCGCCGCCGAAGAATCAGATGACGAATGGGCGCGGCTTCTTAAATGACCCGGGCAAAAGAAAAAAACTACATTGCGATCGCAGCGCGATATGCCGGGGATGTCGTGTCGGGACAAACTCCCGCCTGCCAGTGGACTGTCAAGGCATGCCAAAGGCAAATCGATGATCTAGAAAAGGCGAAATCCAAGGAATTCCCATACAAATTCAACAGAAAAAAGGCTTCGCGGATCTGCCGTTTCATAGAACTATTGCCTCATATCAAAGGTGAATGGGCGAAGACCGGCGCCCGAATAGAGCTTCAGCCCTGGCAGATATTCATCCTCACGGCAGCGTTCGGCTGGATCCGGAAAGATACCAGACTGCGGCGGTTCAAGACGGCATATCTCGAAATGCCCCGCAAGAACGGGAAATCCTCGATGTCAAGCGGAGTCGGGCTTTATGGGCTTTGCCTGGATGGAGAGCAGGGAGCGGAAGTCTACTCGGCGGCGACCACCCGCGACCAAGCGAAAATCGTCTGGCAGGACGCCTGGCACATGGTCGAGAAGTCGCCCGGCCTTAAAAGTACATTCGGAGTATCGACCACCGCTCGCGCGATCAGCCAGATCTCGACTGCAAGCCGCTTCCAGGCGCTCTCGGCCGAAGGCAACAGCCTCGATGGCCTTAACATTCATTGCGCAATCGTAGACGAGCTTCACGCACACAGAACGCGGAAGGTGTTCGATGTGCTGGAGACGGCCACGGGCGCCAGAACGCAACCTCTGTTATGGCTGATTACAACCGCAGGATCGGACCGGAGCGGGATTTGCTATGAACAGAGGACCTATTTGACCAAAATCCTGGACGGCGTCATACAGGATGAAACCTATTTCGGCGTCATCTATACAATCGATGACGATGACGACTGGAGCAATCCGGAGATATGGGCCAAAGCAAATCCTAATTACGGCGTGTCGGTCTTTCCAGAAGACATCGAGCGTCTCTGCGCCAAGGCACTAAAGATGCCGAGCGCCCAGAACAATTTTCTAACCAAGCGCCTTTCGGTCTGGGTTAACGCCGATTCAGCTTTCTTCAATATGGGGGCGCTTGCCAAATGTGCTAATCCTCGCCTAAATGTGGATGATTTCTCTGGAGAACCATGTTGGATCGGGATCGATCTCGCTAGCCGGAGGGATATTGCCCCAGTTATCCAATTATTCCGGCGCGACGATCATTATTACGCCTTCGGACGCTATTATTTGCCTGAATCTGAAATTGAAGAATCAGGCAATTCTCAGTACTCGGGCTGGGCCAGGCAGGGGCTGATCATTGCAACGCCCGGCAACATCATCGATTATGGATACATTGAAAATGATCTGCGTGAAATTTCCCAAAAATGCCAGGTGGTTGAGGTCGCCTATGATCCGTTCCAGGCGACGCAATTTGCTACGAGGATGCTTGCCGAGGGCTTTCCGATGGTCGAGATGCGGGCGGTGGTAAAGACATTTTCAGAACCAATGAAGCACTTGGATGCGCTTATCATGAATGGCAAATTCCACTATGACGGGGATCCGATACTGACCTGGATGTTCTCGAACGTTGTCGCCCATTACGATAACAAGGACAACGTCTACCCAAAGAAGGACCGTCCTGAAAACAAGATCGATGGCGCAATCGCCCTTATTATGGCGCTTGG
>CAZDMR010000120.1:0-4058 GCA_964506795.1 uncultured Acidobacteriota bacterium
CGCTCTCTACAAGGATTGATCCGCGATGAGCCTCCATGATCTTTTTCGAGTGAAAGAGACCTATGCCCAATCCTTCGCTCTTGGTGGTATGGAAGGGTTGGTACAACTCTTTCTCGATAAATTCCCGGCTCATGCCTTTGCCGTCATCTTCCACGGAAATTTCCACATTGTCATCCAGGGAGGCGCTCCTAACGATAATGGTCCCATCCTCGGATATCGCTTCGCGAGCGTTCAGCAGTATATTCACAAGCACGCGTTCAAATTCTTCCGAATCAATCATTACCGGAGGGAGCTCGCGAAGATCGAGCTTTACGCGATCTTGTACGCCGGCATTAAGGTTATCGGCAGCCGTGCGGATAAGCTGATTCAAATCCGCAGGCTTTTTATTTGCCGCCAGCGTACTCGAAAAAGTGCGAAGGCTGTTGCACAAGCGCTTCATTTTTTCCGCCGTATCAAAAACCGAGTGGAATGCATCCTCCTGGAAATCAGGATTATGCCGGTGCTTTGCGGCGTTTTTGGCGATCATGGAAAGGGTGGATGAGAAATTTTTCAAATCGTGCAATACAAATGTGGAAAAAGCTCGGAATGCCTCGTCTTCTTTTGCCGCGACAAGAGTTTCCAGCAATTCGGACTTATGCAATTCGCTCGCCGCATGTCCCCCAAGAACGCGAAGGAACTCGCGCGCTTCCCGGTCGTATGGGCGTCCGCTGCGGTCCGATCCAACCGTAATGATTCCTACAATTCGATCACTGGATGCCAGCGGAACGAGGATGGAAGCGCGGGTTCTTTCCATAAGCTTCTTCGCGGCGCTTTCTTCTCCCGCCATGCTGTTGAGGTCTTCGGGGGACAAGGGTTCAGGTGTCCGAATAATTTGTTCAACCACTCCCTCAATTTCTTCGCCGGCGCTGCCTGCAATTGCCCCGGATAATTTAAGCAGTTGCAGTCGATTGGGATTCCAGCGGCGGATCCATACGCTGATATCAATGGAGCCCAGCGCTTTGCCGACGATGTCGGCCAGCGCTTCCGCTATTTCCTCCGGAGGATCGATAGAGCGTATGCGCTCGGTGGCTTCCATCCAGAACCTGCGATAATCATACCTGCCGGCAAAGATATTTCGCCTGATCCAAGCCCGTGTGCGGTGCCGGAATCCGGTTCCCAGAATGAATACCGCCAGAACAACCGCGGAAACGAGGAATATCAGCGCTTCGAGCGGCAATCCTATATCGCCCCATTGGCTTGCCCACCGCGCGATCAAGCTCGAGGCGATGAGATAGACTCCCACGCCCAGCAGCGTGATGGAGCTGTAAATGAATCCATGGGAAACAGCAATCCGCGCCTGTCCCGATCCCCTTCTCCAGGAAACTGCGATGAGACCGCAGGAAATCAGGAATATCGAATGAAAGAGTCCAATCGATCCGGATAACAGCAGCCCGCTGCGGGGAGGGAACAGAAGTACATTAGAGCTCAGGTAGATTATGGCGGCATACATAGCGCCTATACCAAGCAACAAAAACTTGAGCTCCCATCGTACTGTTTCGGTTGCGCTGCGAAGGATCTGCTCAAGACCTGCAAGCACGATTACGGAGATAACGAGCAGGAAAAGTGCGGATATGTATCCTATGAATCCAAGCGCAACGTATCCTTCCGGGACTTCCAGCCCCTCGACGTATGGCGGAGCAATAACGTAGAGCAGAGCAACCAGCAAAACGGATAAAGCAGCCGCAAGCGCTGCATAATCCCATTTTGTTTGTCTATGGATAGCCCTGGCCGCAATTAAACCTCCCGCCGCGGCAAGGATGATTAGGGATAAAGAAAGCCTCGAACAATCCTCTTGGGATAGGCCGAAAATTCCAGTGCCGAAGGCTCCCGTCGCCGCCGATAGACTCCCCGGCAGGATTAAATAAAGCAAGTGCCGCGAGCCTGGCCCAAAGCGCGGATAAATTACCAGAAGGCCGGCAAGCGCTAATCCGCAAACAAATGCTATTCCTTCAATCCACTGCATCATGAATTCATCGAAGAGCGATGGTTCTTACAACGCCCATTTGTATGTACTTTTTGCCGTAAACAGCCTTCAACTTTTGCATCATATTTTTACCGGTGCAATGAGGCCTCCGGCAGATGGGTGGCTTGCTTGACAAGCACGATTTTGTTCTTGCGGGCCTCAATTTGCGAAATCAACGAAAAATCCCAAAATCCTGCCGGTACATACACGGCAGCTTTGCTGTTACTATCCAAAACCGGCAACAATCCATTCGTATGGTCCTTGTGCTCCTGTGAAATCACGACCAAGTCGAATACTCTGGGATCTATATTCAACGCCTTCATATTGCTCAGCAGATCATCTCCATTGGCGCTGGTATCGAATAAAATCGTCTTTTCGATCCCGCTCAGCATGCAGGAGAAGTCCTCCCCGGCAGCCAAATCGGCACTAAAAGGATAATTGTCATAGAGGACAGTCAGCTGGGGCCGATTTTGAGCATCAGCATGGATTCCCTGGAGTTGGCAAAACATTACAGCGATAAATTTCCAGAAAGTTCGTAGCATTTAGCTGGTCGTTTCATATTTTAACACCTTTGTTGACTGCTCTCTCAGAACCCTTTGATACACATTTTCACAGACTTCTGTCGTCTTTTCCCACGTGCGCTCCTTCCGAACCCAATCACGGCCTCTTTGCGCCAAGCGCATCGTAGGATCCTTTTCAATAATCATGCTTTCTATGGATGAAGCCAACGCGGTGGCATTTCCCGCAGGAAATAACACTCCCGTCCTTCCATCAATGATTAGCTCCTTGTGTCCGCCCACATCGCTTGCAACGATCGGCTTGCCCATGGCCATAGCCTCAAGCGGCTTCAATGGAGTCACAAGCTCCGTGAGACGCATCGAATACCGCGGATAAATGAGAATATCGCTCAGGGCGTAGACTCCTGGAATGCGTTCATGCGGTATTCTTCCTGGAAACAGGACGCGGTCATTCAATCCCAATTCTCGGACCTTTTCTTTTAGAAAAGCTTCCATTTCGCCACCGCCGGCTAAAAGCAGAATCCAGTCCTTATATTTTTCTGCAAGCGTTCTGAATGCGTCGACTGCAAGGTCAAGCCCTTCGTACCTGTAAAAGGAGCCCAAGAACGCGATTATTTTTTTGTCCTTGAGCGAATACTGCACCCTTAATTGTTTATCAGAATCGCAGTCGTTAAACTCTTCAATATCAATGCCATTGGGGACAACGGATATTTTGTCTGACGATAAGCCGCGATCAATCAAGTCCTGACGCAACCCGTTGCAGATTACCGTCACATGGTCGGCTCTCCCGCAGAGCCACGTTTCCAAACCGCGGACAAAACGATACCTCCACGAATTTTCTCCATAGGTACCATGGTCAGCGGCGGCATCTTCCCAGAAGGCCCGTATTTCATATATAAGAGGGATACCAAGCTTTTTATGAGTCCGGAGTGCCGCCACGGCATTTAAAACAGGGGAATGGGCATGAATGACATCCGGCTTGAAGATTGAGGCTACCTCTCTAATGCGTCTGCTCAGGGCCAGAATAAGCCGAAATTCGTAATATCCGAGATATGTGCGGGGTACGGAAAGGGGCGTGCGGTAGTAAAGGAAATCGCCCACTATTTCCTGCGATTCCCATTCCCCCTTCCAGCTCTCCTGATGCTTCGGAGAGGTGACAACGGCTAATTCCCAACCTCGATTAGCCTGAGCTTTGAATATGCTCTGGCTGCGGAAGGTATATCCACTATGCAAAGGCAGGCTATGGTCAAGAATATGTAGAATGCGCATGGGCTTTTTTAGAAGCCTTATTCCTTAATCATTTAAATCCCTGTTGCGAAACTTTGGAAACAACATAACGGTGTTTTCCTGATGCATCTCTAGGTAAATCAGTCACCGTTTCGATCCTGACCTTGACGGAAGCCCCCATTCTTTTTTTTAATCCCTCAATAATCCTTTTGTCGCCGTCGGCAGGATAAAGGCCCTTGTGAATTTTCATAAGGACGCGGATGTCATCCACATCTTCCTGGATTATTTTAAACTCCGCCACCCCTTCAATG
>CAZDMR010000121.1:0-4005 GCA_964506795.1 uncultured Acidobacteriota bacterium
GCGGCCCATGTTCCCGACGACATGATGCATGCGGCGCGGGAATGCTGGGACCTGGCTCTGCGCGAAGGGACCAACGACGGTTTCCGCAATGCTCAGGCCACCGTTTTGGCGCCTACGGGCACCATAGGCTTCATGATGGATTGCGACACGACGGGCGTGGAGCCGGATCTGGCGCTGGTGAAATTCAAGAAAATGGTCGGCGGCGGCGTGATGAAAATCGTCAATCATACCGTCCCCGCGGCTTTGCACAAGCTCGGCTACGGAAAAGACGAAATTCAGGAAATCACCGCGTACATCAACGAGAAGGGGACGATAGAAAGCGCTCCAAACGTAAAGCCGGAGCACCTGCCTATTTTCGACTGCGCTTTCAAATCCCAGCGCGGCACCCGGTCGATCGACTACATGGGGCACGTGAAAATGATGAGCGCTGTTCAGCCGTTTATATCCGGCGCCATTTCGAAAACGGTGAATGTGCCTGAGGGGATCACCATCGAACAGATTATGGATTTGTACATGCAGGCATGGCGGATGGGAGTGAAATCCATCGCCATTTACCGCGATAACTCGAAGAAAACGCAGCCGCTGAATGTATCCTCAGGGAACAAAAAGGAAGACTCCAAGGCACCGGTTGAAACCATCGTTTACAAACCGGTCCGCCATAAGCTGCCCGCGGAGCGGAAAGCGCTGACGCACAAATTCAGCATCGGCGGGCACGAAGGCTACATCACCGTGGGAATGTACGATGACGGCCAACCGGGTGAAATCTTTCTCGTCATGGCCAAGGAGGGAAGCACTATTTCAGGCCTCATGGATTCCTTTGCGACCGCCATTTCCCTGGCTCTCCAATACGGAGTCCCCCTGAGAGTCCTGATCGATAAGTTTTCCCATGTGCGGTTCGAGCCTTCGGGATTCTCAGGCAACCCCCAAATACAATTCGCCAAATCCATTGTGGATTATATTTTCCGCTGGCTGGCTTCAAAGTTCATGCCCATAGAGGGACAGAAACATGTCGGCGTTCATGTTATTGAGGATTCCGATGGGGAGGAGCCGAAAAAGTTCGGCTTTCCTCTTATTTTAAACTCCGCTCCGGAGGAGTCGAAAAATATCGGCGTTTCTGTTGTCGAGGGCTCTGCCCCAACGCATTCTGAAACTCCCGCCGCGCCGAGCGCGGCAGAAGATGCCAGCGCCGACTTCAAGTCCATGTATGTGTTGGATGACGCCCCTACCTGCCCCGCTTGCGGCAGCCTCATGGTGCGCAACGGATCCTGCTACAAATGCATTAACTGCGGAGAAACCAGCGGCTGCTCATAGCTTCATTCGGGTTTATGCCACGATAAATAATTGCAAAGTTGATGGATAGGTGTCTCTAAACTCTCTGAGCCGCATCTCTGGACACCCACTTTTTGCCGGCAGGGCATCTCTGGACACCCACTTTTTTGCTGGGGCCAGTGAAATTCAAAGTGGGTGTCCAAAATTTGATTTGTGGGTGTCCAAAGTTTAATTTGTGGGTGTCCAAAGTTTAATTTGTGGGTGTCCACATTTTCTGGCTCTCCACATTTTCTGGCTCTACAAATCCAAGCGCGGCTGTCTTATTATTTGATGGCTATGCGCAAAAGCGGAATCCTGCTGCATCCCACTTCGCTTCCCGGAGAATTGGGCGTCGGCGATCTCGGAGCCTGGGCGTATCGTTTCGCGGATTTTCTCGAAGAGAGCGGGCAAAAAATCTGGCAGGTTCTTCCTCTCGGTCCGACGGGATTCGGCTATTCTCCATATCAAACCTACTCCGGCATGGCCGGCAATCCATTGCTGATCAGCATTCAATCTCTAATAGAGCAGCGCCTTCTGGCCCCGGAAGACCTGCGCGAAGGGTCCCGATTTTCCTCTTCCGAGGTGGATTTCGAGGCCGTTATCCCGGTTAAGAAAAACCTTCTCAAGAAGGCGGCGGCCGCTTTTTTCCAAAAAACGCCGGAACCCATTCACACGGAATTCCTGGAATTCTGCGCCGAACAGGAAGCATGGTTAACCCCCTTTGCCGAATTTGCAGCCCTCAAGGAGGTATATTCGGACGCCCCATGGACGCAATGGGGCCTGGAAACGAAGCCCGGCAAGCAGGACATTCTGGATCATCAATTCATACAATTTGAATTTTTTCGGCAATGGAAAGCGCTTAAGAGATACTGCAACGAGCGCGCGATTGAGATTCTCGGAGATATTCCTATTTTTGTCGCCCACGACAGCGCCGATGTATGGGCCAATCGCGAACTGTTCGATCTCGACGAAAAGGGAAATCCGAATGCCGTAGCCGGCGTCCCCCCCGATTACTTCAGTGAAACAGGCCAGCGATGGGGCAATCCTTTATACCGCTGGGACGCTATGAAACAGACGGGATACCGCTGGTGGATAGAAAGAGTGAAATCAGTCATGGATCAAGCGGACCTCATTCGTCTTGATCATTTCAGGGGATTTGAGAAATATTGGAGGATACCCGCAGAATCCGACACGGCCGTAGGCGGGCAATGGGTAAAAGGGCCGGGAGATTCCTTCTTCAAAGCTCTCAAGCAAGCCCTCGGAAAGCTGCCGTTTATTGCTGAAGATTTAGGCTACATTACGCCCGAAGTTCATGAATTGCGGGATCGTTGGAAATTGCCCGGCATGAGAGTGCTCCAGTTCGCTTTTGGGGATTTATCCCCGGATAATCCGAACCAGCCGCACAATTTTATCCGCAACTGCGCGGTGTACACGGGAACCCACGACAACGACACTTCAGCCGGGTGGTTTGCCGCCGGGACCGAAGCCGCGGCCCGCGCGGAGAGGGAATACGCCTTGCGCTACATGGGAAGCAGCGGGACCGACGCCGTCTGGGATTTCATCCGCCTGGCGCTCTCTTCGGTTGCCGATACGGCGATTGTGCCGATGCAGGACATTTTGGGATTGGGATCGGAGGCGCGCATGAACCTGCCGGCGACCGTCGGGAACAACTGGCGATGGAAGATGAAGGGCGACGAGTTGAAACCCAGAGTGGCCGCGCGGCTTCGTGGAATGAGCCGCATGTACGGGCGGGCATGAAAAGCAAATTCGAGGTTAGTCCGCATTAATCGGCGGGCGCATCCTAAAGCCGCGGTTCGGTTTTGTTCGTTTAGTCCTTCCGGATTTGGAAATCTATGGCCTGAACGGCCGTTGCCGATTTTCTCTTTGCCAGGCCGTCCTTAACCATAATCTGCATCAGATACAATCCTTCTTCCATTCCGTCGTTGAAAAGCAGCCTTTTCGTTATGGGTATTCCCCCAAAATCCTTAATGGCGGCCTGGTCTATTTTCTCGGGCTTGCCTCGGAAATACTCTTTTCCTTCCTTAAACAGGGTTAACTGCGATTCCAGTTCGGGCCCCCGCCCTTTTTTTGTCTTCGCGTTGTATACCATTGCGGCGTAATCAAATCCCTCTCCGGGAAAATAGCTGCGGATGGCAGGGCTTTTGCCCGCCGGCGGCTCCTGGGCAGCAACGGATTCATTGCTGTCAATATCCCCGCTTTGAATCCTCAATGCATCCTCGCTCCGGTTCAGCAAAAAGATGCTCGAAAGAGACAGTCCCTGTTTTTTTAGATCGGGAATTTCCAAAAATTGGTAACCGGAGCCGACTTTGTCTGATGCACAGTCGCGCACAGCCGCGCGCACATAATAGGCGCCGGGATTCTTGACGGGCAGATACATCTCAAAATCCATTCCCTCTCTTCTAATGCGGTCGTAATCTTTGTCTTTAATATTAAAGGTGTACCGTATGCCCCGGGAATCTTGAATTTCCCCTCTGTAGTCCGCGGTTGCGGTCCCCAGCTCCAGCGAGAGGGACCGGCGGTCTTTCTCTTCCTTGAATGTCAGGTTCTTCCCGTCGACATGCAGCCAGGACCTTAAAAAATAGCCTGATTTCGCAGTATGCGCATAGCCGGACGCCAAACTCAAATGGATATCGTTGTGTAGAAAAGGCGAGAAGACCGCCTGCTGCAAAGAGTCCG
>CAZDMR010000122.1:0-3940 GCA_964506795.1 uncultured Acidobacteriota bacterium
CCCCTCTGGGGATTTTCAATCACTGACGATCCCGATACCGAATGGTTTTTCGATCCTATTGCTGGGCAGCCTGCTAACGTACCGTCACTGGTACAACAGCTTGATCAGTTTACCAAAGTCGGTATAGTTAATTTTGCGCTGAATCAGGTATGGGGCGACATGGATCTTTTTAACTCCTTTCAGATCTCCGCTTGTGGGTTGTTTCAATGTGCGGGTGACGGTTTTGTTGATATGGTGGGATCCGCAGATATTCTGGGAGGCGGCGGGCGTGAGAATGCCTTTGCCACCAGCGATGCGGATGTCGGGTTGAATCCTGTCCCCGAGCCCTCAACGCTCATCCTTTTGGGGCTTGGTCTTCTCGGCGCGGGGATTGTCAGCCGCCGCAGATCATAGGCTTCTAGGATAGCTTTTAAATTAATATTTAATAAGCCCTCTTCCGGATTCGGGAAGGGGGCTTTTTTTATATGCGGCAGGCAGGGCGCAATCCCAGGCAGCCAAGGTTCAAACCTATTATAAAACACGGAAATCAGGTCAGGCTTCGAAACCGGTGGGTGGAATGATGCAGTAATAAGAAACTAAACCGCTATACTAACGACAGTCTCGCCGCTATCCTGAAAACTCGTCGATTCAGTCAGAAATTCCCAGAGACCATGATTTTCCTGGCGGACCTTTCCCAAGAGGATATCTGCATTCGCATGGCAGGGCTGCCGCATGCCATGGTGTTCAACGAGGGGGCCGACCGGAGTGAAATATATGCTGAAACGGCGAAGAAGTCTCAGCAGCGAAGGCTCCATGACCGCGAACCAATCAGTAACGCCGCGCTCCGAGCTTCTTTGCACGATTGCCCTCATTAATCCCAGGGCTACGGAGCATTTCAGATCCTTGGGACAGTCTCCATTCGCCGCTTCCCTCATTTTTTTTGATATGGCAAAACGCGATATCTCGGCGGCGCTTGCCCTGGGCGGCAATATCGGCAGCGGATACCGGCAGATCCCTTGAATGGGAAAGCTTGCTTCAGGCATTTTAACGTCCGGAAGTATCAGGCGGACGCAGCCCATGGCATTTCCGCCTGCGCGGTCAACAATTAAGCTGTGAATGGACCGGCTGTCGAATGCATCGGTTTCCATTTGATGCCGATTTTCTTCAGGGGACTCGTAGCCATGTTCGCGGCAGTAGACCTGATAGCGCAGGCGATATGCCTGCTCCCGCAGCTCGGGAGTATCCGCGTGAATAATATTAAAACAGCGATGATAGGCGTCAAAAAATGGCGTTTTGCTTATAAGCGAAGGCTTCTCTACGTCAGCAACCTGGGAATAAAGCATGAATACTCCTATTTAAAATGCCGAATGTTTGATGAAAGGAAAGTAGTGCGTCGACTTCGTTATTGGGAGAACCGATGCGCGGGGATATGTAATTCAAGTAAAAACCCGTCGAATAGCCTGAATTTAGTTTCAATCCATATCAATCATGAAATCGCAGCTTAATGAGAACCGAGCCGGAGAGTCAATCTTTTTTATTGCCGATCCTGTCTGCGTGGTTGAGTATGATTTCAAGATGATTTGGTTTTTAAAAAAAATTCCTTGCATCCTGAGTTATGGGCTATATTTATTTTTGTTAGGAACTGATTTCGAAAACATTTGCGCGGCCGTTGGCCTTTTTTTCAGTAAATGCTTCAGGAGCCGATTTTAATGACTGAACCGTCGGGCGCTCTCTTTGAATATCTCAAAATACCGGAAGGCGACCCTCTGCTTAATGAGATTTACAGGCTGAGATACAAAGTCTATGTCGAAGAATGGGGCTTTGAGAAAAAGGAAGACCATCCCGGAGGCATCGAAAAAGACGAGTTCGATGAACATGCGGCGCATTTTGTTGTGAGGAGAAAGGGAGAGGATCAAATCATCGGAACGATCCGTATGATCAACAGCTCCGAAAAGGGATTCCCCATCGAGAGGCATTGCAAGATTGATAGGGACCTATCGACATACGATCGAAGCCGCTTCGGCGAAATATCCAGACTCGCCGTAAGCAAGGAATATAGAAAAAGGGTCACCGATAAAGTCTATTATGACGGCAAGGTCCTTGAAGATGCCGCCATCGACAATATGTTCACCGGTTCAAGAAAAATGGGCAACGATATCGTCCTCGGTTTTTACAAATGCATTTATAAGGAAAGCCTGGAAAGGGGCAATCAATACCTGCTGGCGGTTATGGCGCACGGGCTGTATATCCTGCTGAAGCGCGTAGGCATTGTGTTTGAACCGATCGGGCCGGACCAGTATTACCACGGACTCAGGACTCCCTATCTGGGCAGGATTGAAACCATGCTGCAGGAGCTTGAAAGAAGAAATCCGGCCCTCTATCAGGAATTCATGCGGTGACTTATTGGTGCAAACTGCCGCTAACGCAGAGTCTGCACCTCCGGCTTGATCCCTATCCAGATCGTCACAAACAAATGATCATAATGCAGACGCCCGGCCTGACGGCCGGGGCTATGAAATTCCGGCCCTTCGGGCCTGAACGGAATGCGCAATTATTTATGACGCTGTGTATAATAACGCCCGAAACTCCATCTCCGGCCCCCCCCCACATCGGATTTAAATTCTTCCAGGAAAGTCAATAAATTGCCGATAAGAACAACATATAGGGGAGTAGTCTGTGAAGTGCTTGGAAGAATCCTCGCTTTCAATAGAGGAGCTTGAACCGGAACAGGATTATCTGCCCGTATCCGTATTTCATCCGGCCGCCGCCGGAATAGGTCTGGCTCTGGGAGGGGGATTCGCCCGCGGCATCGCCCACATCGGCGTTCTTAAGATACTCGAATACGAGAATATCCCCATTCAGTTTGTTTCGGGCACCAGCGTAGGGGCGCTCGTCGGCGCCGCTTACTGCAGCGGAGTATCCCCCGCGGAAATGGAGCGGATTGCGGACCGCGTGCGTTTCAAGGACATCGCCCGCTGGACTCTTTCGCGTTACGGATTTGCCAGCAACCAGCGGATGATCGGATTTTTAAACGGCCTCCTCAAAGTAAAGACTTTCGAAGAATTGCGCATACCGCTCATCATCGCCGCAACGGATTTCTCAACCGGAGAAGAGGCGCTGTTTAACTCAGGCCCGCTTATCGGTCCGGTAAGGGCCAGCTGCGCTTATCCCGGAATGTTCCAGCCGATTCAAATCAACGGGCGCCTGCTTGTGGACGGAATGCTCTCGCATGCTGTTCCCACCCGTCCCCTGAGACAAATGGGCGCAATGCCGGTAGTTGCGGTTCATTTGAAGGGACGATGGGCCGGAGGCGAAAAACCGCGGCACCTGTTTGACGTCATCGGGCAATGCTTTGCGATAGCCCAGGAAATGAACAGCCGACGCTGGAAGCAAGCTGCGGATTTGATAATCCGCCCTGATGTCAGCGAATTCAAGTACGATGCCTTCGAATATTCCGCCGATCTCATCCGGGCGGGGGCACAGGCTGCGTGCGATGCCGTGCCTGAAATACGGAGATTACTCAAATCCGTCAGTATTGCTTCTTCATAAAGGATCGGACAACAAAAAAGCCCTCAAGGGATTAAGAGAAAATCACTTTCTCGCTCCCTGAGGGCCTTTTTATGCCGTCCTGTTTCTATGTTTACAGCGTTCCGAGAACCTTTTTCGCTTCTTCCGCTCCCGGGAACGACGAACTAAGCTTTAATGCGTCATTCAGGGATTTTTTCGCCATTGCCTTGTCTCCGTTTTTAAAATACGCCATCCCTAAATGATATTGATAGGCTGCATTCTTGGGTTCCTGGCGCACGCAATCGCTCAAAAAGTCAATAGCCGCCTCATAGGAACCCTTTTTATAGTAAATCCATCCGAGAGTGTCGCGAACAGACGGAACGTCTCGCATTTTTTCTAAAGCTGTCTGCGCCAGCTTGAGCGCTTCATCGAGATCGCCTCCATATTCAGCCAG
>CAZDMR010000123.1:0-3915 GCA_964506795.1 uncultured Acidobacteriota bacterium
GTGCCGGCGGACCTGGGGACCAGCAGCAAAATGTAAATGTTATTTATTGACAGGCCCTTAATATATTCACCGTGAAGTGATTCGGAAGCACAGGCTAAAAGGGCGCGACCGGATCACTATTTCGCTGCGCTTCACGGCGGCCTGTTCGCTTAGACATTGATGCATGGATGAGACCGATGAAACCAAAAATCAGCGTCATTACACTAGGAATCTCAGACCTTGAACGATCCACCGCCTTCTACCGGGACGCACTGGGACTGCCAAAACGTGGAGATTTTCCGGGGATTACCTTCTTCGAGCTTTCCGGGACATGGCTTGCGCTGTATCCTCGTGATGAGCTGGCGGCTGATGCCCAGGTCGATCCGCAGGGAAGCGGCTTCCGAAGATTTACGTTGGCGCACAATGTGTCATCGAAAGAAGAAGTGGATCGGGTGATCGAGGAGGCCAAGAATGCCGGGGCATTGGTGCAGAAACCGGCCGGGAACACGGAGTGGGGCGGATACTCGGGGTACTTCTCAGATCCTGATGGATTCCTGTGGGAAGTGGCTTGGAATCCGCATTTCGACCTGACATAAAAAGCAAGAATTCACGGACGGGCTCCTATTGAATCCGGTCCGCGGGCGGCGCATGCTTGCCGCCACTGAAATCAAGTCCTGGACATGTGCGATCGAACGTTGCCGTCCAACAAACTGCCGCCGGCAACAACGCGAATATAACGCTGCTCCTTAGCCCCCCTCTTGGAGCTTTCATTATAGAAGAGGTCGAGGATGGATACATGGAAGTATTTTGGCATTACGCATCGGGAGCACGTTCTGTGCAATCCGATCAGCGTCGACAAGGTGGAGGAACTCATTGCTCTCCTGCGATTACGGCCGGGAGCGCAGGTGCTTGAGATCGCCGCGGGAAAAGGCGAGTTCATCATTCGGCTGGCGGAACGATACGGCATTGAGGGAATAGCAATCGATATGTCTCCGTACTTTGTTTCCGACGCCAAGAAAAAGTACAAACAGCGTATCCCCGGCGCTCGGTTGAGGTTTTTGGAGATGGATGGGGCGGATTATGAGCCGGAAAAACCGGAGAGTTTCGATTTGGCGGCCTGTATCGGAGCGAGCTGGATCTACGGCGGGCATCGAGGGACACTCATGGCCATGAACAGGATGGCGGCCCCCGGAGGCTGGGTGGTAGTGGGAGAACCCTATTGGCGGCGGGAGCCGGAGCCGGAGCATCTGAAGGCTATCGGGGAAAAACGGAGCACGTATGGGACTCATTACGAGAATGCGGAGGCCGGCAAAGAATTTGGTCTTGATCCGGTTTACACGATGGTGAGCAGCCAAGACGATTGGGATAGATATGAAGGCTTGCAGTGGTATGCGGCGGCGAAGTGGGCAAGCGAATATCCGGACGATCCCGACGCGGCAGAAGTGTTGACGCGAGTTCATGAAGGAAGGGAAAATTTCCTGAAATGGGGACGGGAGGCGTTTGGGTGGGCTGTTTATGTTTTCAAGAAGAATCGTTTGGGCAAATAGAAATGGCCGGCTGCGATAATCGCAAAAGCTAACAGAGATTTCGGCCTCTGAGCAACGCGGATTTCATGGGTTCGCACAAGCATCCAATCCGTATTCACACGCCTATATTTCTGAGGTGTCCGTGATATATTGGCCCGCATGTGTTGCAACCCCGCATCATTCATGGGGATTCGCGGCGAGGGGGCGTGAATGTTCTTGAATCTGCCCGCCGCAGCAGAAGCTTCGAGAATAATCCGGGTTAGTCCAGGCGGAATGGCAACTTGATGGATCAACCCCGGGCCTTGTTCTTGGAAAACCTATTGAAATGATTTTTTGGAGGATCTCTTCAATGAAGCCAATGGCATCATTTTTCCTGGTTATTTGCTTAACGGCATTGGGCAGCATCCCTTCGGCCGGTGCGCAGACGAAGCAGGCGTCCTGCACGCGCGAAGGCCTCAAAGGTTTTATTGATAAATACTTTGCCGCTCTGGAGGCGCACGACCCTTCGATGCTGCCTCTTGCTCCAAATGTGAAGTTTACCGAGAACGGCGTTGAGATGCCTGTCGGGAAAGGCTTTTGGCAAACCGCGGGGAAAGCGCTGCTCAAGCGCAACGTCATCGACACCCAAAAATGCGGCATGCTTACCAGTGCGGTCATTGAGGAGAAATTCGATCCCAAAACCGCGGGAAGAGCTATGCCGACAAGTCTGCCGGGAGTAAAGACAAAACCGCTGCCGGCGGAAGGGACGCCCCGTCCGATTCTGTTCGGCGTCCGGCTCAAGGTTGAAAACGAAAAGATTTCCGAAATCGAAACAATCATCGCCCGGGAAAGCGAATTTGCTTTTAATGCGGAGGGTATTCTGGCGACAAAGGGCCAGGATTGGGAAAGCATCCTTCCGTGCGCCCAGCGAAGCTCGCGCCTGGCAATGATGGCCGCGGCGGATGACTATTTTGATATGTTCGCCGCGGAGCCGTGCGTCCACACTCCGTTTGCCAGCCCCTGCGACCGATGGGAAAACGGCACGCAAACGACGGTGGAAGGACTGTTCACGCTTGAAGGAGCCGATGGCAAAAAAGCGGAAATGCACGCCCACGATTGCACGCCCAAAGGCCTTGTCATCCCCAACCACGGCCCGCGGCGGTTTCTGGTCGACGTGGAAGCCGGGCTTGTAGTCGCATTCGTTCATTTTGCCGGCGGCCTCCCTGATTTCCACGTGTTCAAGATGAGGAACGGGAAGGTTGAATTGGTCAATGCCGTTATAGGCGCCGGATGCAAATCGATGGGTTGGCCTCCCGAGCCAGCCTGCAAGGAATAATAGCGCGGATAGGGCCGGCGCATGGCAGTCAGGGAGGAGCCGATCATCGGCCCTCCCGGCGGGCCTCCGGCCCCGGATGATTCATGAGGATTCGTGCAGCCTTTTAATCACTCTTTCCAGATTTATGCTTGCTCTGTCATGCTTAATGGGTTCGCCTTTCAGCCAGGACAGCGAAATTGAAGCGTCGTCGTATACTGTTCCTGAGGGTTCTATTCCATTCTTTGTGAGTTTGCTCTTTATATAACTTTCTATCTCTTTCCCCTTGATCTTGTTCAATACCACCAAAACATCCCTGATTTTTGCGTTCAGGAATGTTTCATTGGCTATTTTAACGAGTTCGGGGTTGTCCAAATGTCTGGTGGCGGGCAGTTCTCCCGCTCTTATGCGGCGGACCATATTTTTGATATCCAGCGCGATCTGGATGGATGCGTTATTGGCGTCAACCACTACAATGACCCAATCCAGGCTGGTAATTACCCCTCTCGCGGGATCCTCAAGACCCGCCTTCAGGTCTATGACGGTTACGGGATCGTCGCCATTCCCGGATATTTTTATATCTCTGGTTATTTTAGATATCGGGCCGTCGCACCCCGCTCCCGGGCCCTTATCGCCTATTTTGCCTGCCGTCAGGAAAAATATTCCGTCGCGGCTTTTGGCATAGTATTTGCCGGGAAGCTCGTTTAAATGGATCTCCGCGCCGGGCAAACGAGTGGGATCATCCACGGGACAAGTTACGGATCCTCCGCTGAACGTAGTTCCGCCAAAATAATCGACAAGAGAAGCCGGAAATTTTTTGAGCCCCAGAGCCTGGTGGAGCCCGATGTTGGTGGAATCGGCGTCTAATATACAGACTCCATAGCCGGAATCCCTGAGCGCTCTGGTGAGAAGAACCGTCACGGTGCTTTTCCCGCTTCCTCCCTTTCCGAGAATGCCGATCCGTTTCCCCATAAGAGTTTTGTTTTGTTTCATATTCATTCTAACCAATCCTATCTTCAAAAGTGTTAACGCGGATTACCCACGAAGATTCGTGAATAATCCGCGTCGGCGGTATCCATGGTGATCCATGAAAGCTCCGATACCGGAGAACTCTCCAGA
>CAZDMR010000124.1:0-3790 GCA_964506795.1 uncultured Acidobacteriota bacterium
TATGGAGCAATCGGCAAGCGTCTTTTTGAGAATTGCTGCTTCTTGTTCGGATACATCGGGGACATGGAAATGTGGGGATGGCACATGGGATTCATGTTGTCCCTTTAAAAGAAAGTAAAGCAATGGATTGACGCCCGTCTCGCGGACTTCGGGATAATTGTTTATATAATTGAAGATGTTGAAACGCGAAGATGGATTCCGATACTCCTTCCACCCATGGATATAAAAATGACTCAAAGGATCAATCCCCGAATCCTTTACATCCCTGTTCCTTGTCAGATAATAGGCTTCGTCAAAATAGCCGCTGGAACGAATAATTTTCTTTGCTTCTTCATCGGATATGTTGAATACGGCCAGGTCTCCGGAAAACTTCTTTTTTGCCTCGGCAACCGGAATTCCTGAAATTTCTCTGCCGCCGCCGATTTTGTTCAACGCATGGATGAGTGGATTCTGAGGATGCATCCTGATATCAGGATTATTCTGAATGTATTGCTGCAAGTCGAATGCGGGCGATGGATTTTTGCCCTCGCGCCATCCGTATTTGAGAAAATGCTGCAGCGGATCCGTCGCGGAGGCTGCAACTTCGGGATTGGAGGCAAGGTAATACGCGCGGTCAAAAATGCCGCATTTCTTGACGCGGTTATATTGCTCGGCATATTCGTTGCATGTTCGGCCCTCCCTCCGGCCATGTTCGATATAGTGCAGCAAAGGGTTCATTCCAGAAACCGCCACGTCCGGATTGCGCCGCAGGTAATACTGAGTTGAGAAGTCCGGCCCCGGATCGCGGCCCTGTTTCCATCCGTAAAGGATAAAATGCTCAACAGGATCCGAGCACATCGAGAACAGATCATTGTTATATCGGATGTAGAAGGCTGCATCAAAAAGCGAACTGCGGGCCACTATTCTTATTTGACGCTGCAGCGAAATAAAGCTGCGTGGATCGCGGATAAAACGCAGCAGTCGTTTCAAAAATGCCGGCGGTTTTCCGGGAAAATAAGCAGGCCGCTTTTTTTCAGATCTCATCCAAACCAAACCTCAGCAATGAAACTCTTGTCTAATATTTCTAAGTTGGTTTTTCGCCTTTATTCTATTGAATGCGCGACAGTGGTGGCACTAAAAAAATAAAGAAGCAGCATCCCTGATTGACAGCGCGTGATTTTCTGCCGCATGAATAAATGCTATAGTGTCCGTCGCAATAAAAATGCGGGAGGAAAGATTGGATTGGCTGAACCAAATGTAACGACGCGATCTGGAGAAAATATCAAAACCAACGCGCCGCCGATTTATGACTCCGGCCGCTTGAGATGGGCCATTGTCGAGGAAGCGAAGGAATTGTATCGATACCGGGACCTGCTCTGGAGCCTGGTCCACCGCGATCTTACCATTCGGTACAAACGGTCGACGCTCGGATTCTTATGGACAATGCTTCATCCTTTGTTAACGATGATCGTTATAAGCATGGTGTTTTCTCACCTCTTTCGTTATCGGGTTGAACGATTTCCAGTTTATTTGCTTTCGGCGATTCTTCTTTACGGATTCTTTCAGTGGGCTACGAATCAATCGATCAGCAGTTTGGTCTGGGGCGGGAAGTTGATGAACAAGATATATCTGCCCAAAACGATTTTCGTGGCAACCGCCTGCCTTGTATCGCTCGTAAATCTGCTTTTGGCCCTGGTGCCCCTAGCCATAATCATGATTGTGAACAAAAGCGCATTCTCCGCGGCGCTTTTGTTTTTACCGATATCGATTGGCCTGACTTTTATCTTTGCCTTGGGCGTCGGTCTTTTTGTTTCCACGCTGGCGGTATTCTTCACTGATATTTCCGATATCTATAGTATTGCGCTGCAGACCTTTTATTATCTGACGCCGATCTTTTATCCAATCAGCATCGTGCCGGACAAGTATGTGCCTATCATCCATATGAATCCTATGTTTTATTTTGTCGAAATCTTTCGAACACCGATTTACCAGGGCATTCTGCCGGAAGCAGATATTGTCTTTCGAGCTTGTTTGATAGCCGTTGGAGCCTTTGTGGCCGGCTGGTGGCTTTTTACAAGGAAATGCGATGAATTCGCCTACCGTGTCTGATCTGGATGCCTTCCCGCGGGATGATCTCGTGCTTCGTCTAGAAAACATTTCCGTTCGGTATCGCGTCCCTCATGAGCGGTATGCCACCCTTCGCGAACATACCATCCGGTGGTTGAAGGGGCGCGTGCGCTACGATGATTTCCTGGCGTTGAAGGACATCAATCTCCAGGTCCGAAAGGGGGAAGCGCTCGGCATCGTCGGCAGGAACGGAGCGGGGAAGAGCACGCTGCTCAAAGTCGTTGCCAGGGTTTTAAGACCAAGGCAGGGAAGAGTCCGGATCGCGGGGCGAGTCGCTCCTTTGCTTGAATATGGGGCCGGATTCCATCCCGAACTTACCGGTAGGGAAAACGTTTACCTCAATGGCTCCTTGTTGGGGCTTTCGCACAAAGAAATAGACGCAAAATACAAGGGGATCGTCGATTTTGCCGAGTTATGGGACTTTATCGATGCGCCTATCCGAACCTATTCGAGCGGCATGATCGCCCGTCTCGGATTTGCGGTCGCAACCGAGGTAAGCGCCGATATTCTGCTCATGGATGAAGTATTTTCGGTGGGAGACATCGCCTTCAAAAAGAAGTCGATGGAAAGGATAAACCGCTTCCGAAGGAACAACACAACTATTCTATTGGTTTCGCATAGCCCAGGGACTATTGCGTCAATGTGTGACAGGGCTATTTGGCTCGACCAGGGGGCGATAAAGGCGAATGGACCTGTAAAGGAAGTGGTCGGCCAATATCAGGAAAGCAGCGGCCAAAATTCCAAAGCGGGAGCAAATGCTTAATCGCCGTTTATCGCTAAATTTCTCAGCGAGGCGGAATAGGCGCGCCTTGCTTCGAATCCTCATCAATAATCCGGGTTAAAAACTCCTCCCCTTCCAAGGGGCGGATCGCTCGGCGCTTTCTCCGCATCTTCGAAAAAAGCCGCAGTTCGGCAAGAAAAGGTTTGATCCACGATCGCTTATGGAAAAATGTCTTCAGAACGCGAACCATTTCGTATGGAACCGCTATTGGGGCGTAAGCAAGAAATTCAGTCGTGCGCGCATTTTTTAAATAGCACCAGTAACGATTGGTGAAAGCCTTGATTTGAATAAACGATTCCTTCGAATCCGGGCCTTTGCTGCGATGATAGGATACGGCCTCGGGGACATACAAAACCTTCCAGTTCCGCCGGCGGATGCGCCAACAGAGGTCCACGTCCTCATAGTAGGCGAAGAAATCTTCGTCTATATATTCGCGGCCTGAAGCCGCGGATTCCAGGGCAGCCCGGCGATAGAGGGCGCAGGCTCCAGGGACTCCGAATACAGGGGCTGGTGCGTCGTATTGTCCCCTGTCGATTTCTCCTGCGCCGCGGTTTCGAGGAAGCAGGCGCCAATGTTCCATTAAAAAGCCTGCCGAATCGATAATCCTGGTGCTTCCGTTCGACGGCCTCAATACCTTGGCGGATATGGCGCCCAGATTGCGGTCGCCCTCAAAATAGGGAAGCAAGACGGACAGAAAATTCCACTCAATGACGGCATCCGAGTTAAGGAATAAGATAAATTCCCCTTTTGCGATCTCCAGCGCCTGATTGTTGGCCTTGGAAAATCCGAGGTTTTGTTTGTTTTTGATGAGCCTGATTCCCTGATGATCGATTGCCCCAATAGTGCCGTCGCTCGAGCCGTTATCGACGATAATAATTTCGTAATTTTTATAATCCTGATTGC
>CAZDMR010000125.1:0-3698 GCA_964506795.1 uncultured Acidobacteriota bacterium
AGGCTTTCATAAGGAAAATAGTGTTTTTCTACCCACTATGTTGGGAGAAGAGCCACTAATTGGATTCCGGTTCCCGATACAACTACGGTCCCGCCGCCTCCGATTCCCGAACCGGGCACTCTCTTGCTCCTTGGCAGCGGCGTGGTAGGCATTGCTCTTTGGGGTAGGCGGAAGCTGAGAAAATAGATTTATTAGAGAATTTAACGGTAAAAGAAAGGGTGAGGCAAATACCTCACCCTTTTTGTTTTATATCGGCTTTTAATGGAGCGGCTGCTTTTTCTTTCCCTTTTCGTTACTTTAGATTGGTCCTATCCGATAGATTCCTATATAGATTTCAAAGATTCAATCTATTTATCCGGCGCCCAGTTTCTTAATAATGAACGCCCGCTTTTTCTTTCCGTTCTCGTTACTTTATCGGGCTTGCTTCGAACCGTCTTAGCCGCCAACTGCTTTACAATATGGCTTAGGCCGGCAACGTCGATTGCCGCAGAGCGCCTGTCTCCGCTATTCTCATAAACGAAATAGCCGATCGATATGCTGCTGCTCGCATGGTCTGTTGAAATGATTTCAACCCATGAATTGCTGCTCGTTGGAGTCAGAGATTCGATTGGGCAGGAACCTTGAGCGTAAAGCGTGAAGCTGCCCTTGCCTCCTCTGGCCTTGAAAGTAGCCCCATTGGAGGAAAGCGAGTAAGAGCACGGCTGCGGATCCGGTTCGGGATCAGGTTCGGGTTCCGGTTCAGGGGCGGGCACAGGGCTCGGATCTGGAACCGGAGTATCTCCATAGCCATCATAAACCATTGCGGAATACCCGAAATGGCTTGATCCCGTGACTTCGCTGTAGGCAATCATGAAAAAGCCCGCCTCGCCCCAACCGGTACCCCAGCTGTTTTTCACAATGAAAGCCTGCAAAGTATCGTCGTAGCCGACAACAAGGACGGCATGAGATCCCAAATAGGAGCCTGACGTATAGCTGTATACGCCGCTTCTGTATGAATAAAAGTCATTGTAAACATACATGGTTGCAATGAAAGGACCGTACGCATAGAGGGCGTTGCGCATGTCTTCGACGGTAATGCTGTCGGTGCTTGCTCTGTGCCATCCATTAATTTTGTATGTGTCATCCTGCCAATTCAAACATGCATTGTCGCAGGAAGTATCCGCTGCCGTATATCGGAAACAGGTTTCCAAGGGCAAGCCGACGTCGCGAAGAAAGTTCGATGCTGTCGCCGATGAACCGCCCGAGCAGGAGCCTGCGCCGCTGCATGAGACAAGTATCTGCTCGGAAAGATCTATCTGCGTGCCCTGGGTGCCGATCATAACCTGCGATTCTAATCCTGCCGTCGTGGCGAAAGCCCAACAGCTCCCGCAGGAACCCTGGTTTTTTACCGGCGTAACATAGCTGAATCCTTCAACACTCCGCCAGTCTACCTGCGCCAGGGAACTCTCTATCATAGGAATAGGCGCGGTTTCCGACGTAACAAGGGCCTCGGCTAAAAGATCTTCAAATTCATGGCCGCCTAAGCGTCTCTTCTTCTCCTCGTCTGATAATTCCGAAACCGAGGTTTTGTCGGCATGCCATTTGGCTCCCTTAGCCTTGATGGCATGGCGAATATCGTCAAGGTCCTTAGGGTCTGCAAAAACGAACGCCGAACTGAAGAGAAAAATAACAAAAGCCGCCAGGCTGACACCCCTCTTTATTTTTGTATTGTTTCCGTAAATCATGTTTTCACCTCTGATCTTTATGCAATGATGCGAACCTTAAGAACAAAGGAGTCCGAGGCGCTTTTCTCGCTCTCCCAAGGCCTGTAATGAATGAATTTCAAAACTGATTTCCCTTCCTTTATCGCCCGGACGAGCCACATGGTTTTAACCGGGGCGCCTGTGGAATCGTCCCGAGGAGGGGCGTTCTCCGTGGTTGTTTTGAGTACATTGAAATACTCTTTGTCCAGCGTTTGGATTCCCCAAACGTATCCGGCCGCGCCGAGCTGATCGAGTTCGACCCTGATCATTGCGCCGGTTCTTACCTTGATCTCCCGGTTATCGAAATTCTTGTTCACAATAACCATTTCTGATCTTGGCTTAAGCGATGTTTTTTCTTGAGATTGGGATTGGCCGCTGTTGGCTTGGGCAAACAGCAGAGAAGCCGATAATATTAGCCACAAGACTCCCGACAGCTTTATCCAAAACCTCGATTTTCGGTTTTTCATGGTGAGATTCCCTATCAACTTGCCCATCGAATTGCCTTAAAGCTCGGCAAACCGCATTTCCCAATTGACGAGCGCTGTTGATTTTATCGGGCAGCGGGCGATTTTTGATGTGACTGCAATCACGGGCAAAGCGATTTATTTAAAAGAATCCATAACTTGTGTATTCTGTGGGGCCATGAATTTAAGGCTGCTTGCATTATTCCGCTATGCATTTGTCCTGTCGGTCCTCGTGTTTTTCTATGGGACTCTGTTCCCCTTTGATTTTGATTTTTCGGCTCTATCGCTTAGCGAAGTCTGGTCCGAAATGGGACGCATACCCTATTGGGATGCAACACGTGGGCGCATTCACAGCCTGCCCGACATGCTTGCCAATGCCCTCCTTACATTTCCCATGGGATTTTTCGGATTTATGTGGCTTTTGGCGAAAGGCAAGCGGCCGCCCATCGCATTGTGGTTCGCTTTGGCTTTCGCGTCAGGGTTACTGATTGAAATTCTTCAATTGGGGCTTCGCTTCCGCACGTCGGACATAACAGACCCGTTTAACAATGGTTTGGGAGCATTTTTTGGTGCCTGCGCGGCAGCGCTTTTCGGAAGGCAGATTTTCCATTTGATCTCAGAAGCTTTTAAAGAAAAAAAAGAGGCTTTTTTCTGGATACTCGCCGGCGTTATCGCTGTAGAAATGCTTCTCCCGCTTGTTTTTACGCTGGATGTTTCTCATATCAGATCGAGCATAAAACAGTTATGGTTCAATCCTTGGGAATCAGGCGTTCCGATTGAAAATGAATGGATTTTGATGGTTGAATTTGCAATCCTCGGGGCGCTGACGGGTGCGAAGGCTCACCCAAGACTAGCCGCAATGGCTATCTTTCTTCCTTTTGCGTTGGAAGGGGCGCAGATCATCGTTGTTTTTCATGTGCCTTCATTGCGGGACCTGGCAATGAACGCGGCGGGAGTTTTTGCAGGCATAGCCGCAGCGCGTTATAAGCCTGCCCTGATCCGGCCCGTTGCCGGATTCCTATTGATGAGCCTCGCTTTAATCGCGCAGGGCTTAAGCCCCTACGGTTTTTCGGCGCCGTCGCATTTTGAGTGGATTCCGCTTGTCGAATACTACAACCGGACAACCGGGGCTGCGCTATACGACGCGATGGCGGGATTATTGAGATACGGACTTATGACCGCCTTGCTGCCGCGTAGAAAGACCGTGTTGTGGGCCGTTTTGCTGGCGGCCGGAATTGAATTGGCCCAGGTTTTCACACCGGGAAGATTCGCAGGAATAAGCGATATTTTGATTGCGGGCATCGGGGCCTGGGCTGGATATGCTTTGGCACGAGCTGCGGCGGATCGCATAAAACCGTTTGATACGTAATCCAATCCATTCGGTGCCGCGCTTTCTGCGCTCATTTTGTCAATTGCTCAATATCCCGGCCTGACGGCCGGGCCTATTGCCTATCGGCCCTTCGGGCCTCGTTCGTTTTCCCGTTAACACGGC
>CAZDMR010000126.1:0-3296 GCA_964506795.1 uncultured Acidobacteriota bacterium
GACGCTTGCTCGGCGAAGATCTAAGCGGACCATCATGGGTTCTCTGCACGTGCAAAAGCTGTCAGGATAAGAAAGCGGAATCCGCTCACACCAAACTGCCCGGAAGAAATCCGCTGGACGCTGCCCGCGCGGAAGAAATAGTCAGGGAGATCGTCCGCAAAAGGAAATATGCCTGATGCCGAATGCTGCGCCTCACCCGTGCATCTATCCCGGTTGCACGATCTTGGTGAAAACGAATGACAGCCGATGTGACAAGCACCGGATTCATGAGCGGCGAGAATCTGAAGGGCGAAGAGGTTCCGCAGCTATCAGAGGATATGGCGCAAAATGGCGTACGGCCAGGAAAGCATTCCTGAAAAGGAATCCACTCTGTTTTGAGTGTCAGGGCAAAGGAATCCTGAAAGCCGCGGCAGTCGTGGACCACATAATTCCCCACAAAGGCGATCCCGGGCTCTTCTGGGATGAATCGAACTGGCAGGCGCTGTGCAAAACATGCCACGACCGGAAGACGGCGAAGAGTGATGGCCGATGGACGTAGAGATAGTTGAATCTCTGCCCTTCGTTCCGCTCCATAGAGTGCGCCCGGGCAAATCCGCGTGCATTAATCCCAGGCATCAAGATTATTGTCCGGGATGCGGTCGAATCATGTGGCAATTGGATAATTGGCCGAGAAAGCTTTGCCATGTATGCCGAAATATTGCCACATAGAACGCCATCAATTTGTGGAATCAATTCGATGCCTTTGAGCCCGGCGGCGTTACGGCGGAGAGTAAGGGCACTTGCGCCGAGTGTGGAAAACCGGTAAGAGGCAGAGCCGAAAAAAATATTGCAGCCGTTTGTGTCGTTCACATGCATTTGCGAGGCGAAAGGGAAAAGAATATTTCAAATTGGCACAGCGCCGTCATCGAGGCGGATTAAGGCATTCGGGGCAGGATAATGCAATATCCTAATCCGGATGCGACAAGGGGTATGGGCGTGTAAATGTCTGGGATGAAAAGCCTTAGACCGGGTGCGCGATGATTTTTTTATGCCGTCAAAATTGATAGGGGGGGGTAGGCTGATTTATTAGCGCTCCAGAATAAAAATTCGACACGGGCTGATATGGAGCAAATAAATGCTATTTCTGGCTTGTCAGTCTGTGGTTGTATGGAAAGCAAGTCTTTTTTATGTCATATGTTACGCGCCTGGATTAATAAGCCGAATGACGGAAAGAAATCGCTCATTTCTTGATAGATTTCGGCAGAAATTCGACTTCGGAACCCGCAAAATGATGCTTGAAAACAGCCCTATTTTTTATCAAAAAATGCTTAAAAATCACTCGATTTTGCCTGTTTTTTGATTAATTTTAATCGTTCTCTGATGAATTTCCGTTCCGAAATAGTCAGATAACCAAGCTAATTCGCTGAAAAATCCAATGAAAAAGATAAAAACTGAGTACAAACCGGCTGCAAATGAGCCCGACAGCCTGAAAATTGAATACCGTTCTCTGGAATCGCTGGTCCCCTATGCAAGAAATCCCCGGACTCATTCTGAAGAGCAGATAGAACAGATCGCCTCCAGCATCCGGGAGTTTGGCTTCACGAATCCTATTCTCATTGATAGCAATCAGGGGATCATCGCTGGCCACGGACGACTTGCCGCGGCGAAAAAACTCGATCTGAAGAAAATTCCGTGCATCGATCTCAGCCGTCTAACTGAGGAACAGAAGCGGGCCTACGTCATTGCCGACAATAAGCTGGCCCTTAACAGCGGATGGAATGAGGAATTCCTCCGGGTGGAATTAACAGAACTGAAAGAGCTTGGAGCGAATCTGCAGGTGATTGGATTTGACGCAATGGAACTGGCCGACATCATGCTGGGAAAAGATGTCGAGTTCAAAGAGTTCGATGAGTCGGCCGCCGATGATGTGCAGCTGTTAACCTGCCCAAAATGCGGACACACCTTTCCAAAATAGTAGACTATCCGGCGTTCCTTGAAGCCTGCTGGCAGGAGCACCTCAAGCCGAAGGCGAAAGACGCGCCCACAGTGATATCGCTCTTTGCCGGATGCGGCGGCTCCTCACTTGGATACAGCATGGCCGGTTACCGCGAGCTGCTTGCAGTCGAATGGGACGACCATGCTGTCGACACGTTCAAGCTGAATTTTCCCGATGTTCCAGTTTGGCATGGAGATATTGCCAAACTGTCAGTGGACGAATGCTTGAGAATCACCGGGCTGCAGCCGGGCGAACTGGATGTGCTGGACGGCAGTCCTCCCTGCCAGGGATTCTCAACTGCGGGGAAACGAAAAATGGACGACGGCCGGAATCAGCTTTTCCGGGAATATGCTCGACTGTTGCGGGGACTCAAACCGAAAGTTTTCGTAATGGAAAATGTCAGCGGAATGGTCAAAGGAAAGATGAAGCTGATTTTTGCAGAGATCATGCGCGAGCTGAAGGCCTCCGGGTACCAGGTTTCGGCCAGGCTGATGAACGCGATGTACTTCGGCGTGCCTCAGTCCCGCGAACGGATGATCTTCATCGGCGTCAGGGACGATCTTTGCTGACTCCCGCCCATCCTGCCCCGCAAACTTTTACCATTCCCGCAGGAGAATCGCTCGCCGGCTGTTCCACGCCCGCAGAGCAGCTGGCGGCGCTTCTGGAAGCGGGGCAGAAGTACAAGGCATATCGGTTCTGGGACCGGATCAGGATCGGCCGGTCGCAGCAAGACATTACGGGGAACGGATTCAACGCGATTCGATTCGATCCCCGGAAGCCCGCCCACACAATAAGGCGCATGGACAGCAATTTAGGAATGGGCGGGGCAATGCACTGGGCCGAGTGTCGTAGGTTTTCCCTTCCAGAGTTCAAGCGATTTAGTTCGTTTCCGGATGGTTTTGTTTTTTCTGGAGAGTTCACGGAGGGGATCCGCCAGATCGGTAACTGCGTCCCGCCGCTTTTCATGCGGGCTATTTCAAAGCATGTTCGCGAATGGATACTTCTGCAGATTCCAAGATCCACATGAAATTTCACCCTAATCCCATATATCAGCCAATCCCGGTCAAGGCAGTGATCCCCAAATCGCTTAGGACCAGGTCGCAGAGGATCAATCCGTGGATTCCGGCCGATCAGCCAGCCGCCACGATGTGCAATAGCGAAGGCGGCTACAAGCTGAAAGAGGGTGAGATCAAACCGACCTGGCAGATGTACCGGGTCCTGACCGGACAGGAAAAGAAGAAGCACTTCGGACTGATTCGCCTGAATCCCGAAAAACCATCGCCTACAATCCTGCGGGGTACGGGCGGCACCACAACGGGTT
>CAZDMR010000127.1:0-3080 GCA_964506795.1 uncultured Acidobacteriota bacterium
TGAACCGCCCCGGGTTTGCCGGAGATTTTTTTGTTTGAGTCATGCTACCATAGCAGACTCTTTCAATTGCCGATAATATATCATTTCGTATTCCGCCGGTGGGATGTTGCCGACAGTTTCCAGTAATCTGCGATTATTAAACCAGTCAACCCATTCCAGTGTCGCATACTCAACATCCTCCACTCCCTTCCAAGGCCCCCGAGAGTGGATGACCTCGGCTTTGAATAATCCGTTGATGGTTTCTGCCAAAGCATTATCATAAGCATCGCCAGTGCTGCCCACCGAGGATTTGACGCCGGCTTCAATAAGCCGTTCCGTATAGCGAATAGATAAGTATTGGCTGCCCTTATCGCTGTGATGAATCACGCCTTCCGCCCCTTTGCGGGCCCAGATTGCTTGTTCCAAGGCATCCAGTACAAGATCTGCCGTCATGGAATTAGAGACCCTCCCCCCGACAATTCTTCGGGCAAATACGTCCGTGATGAAGGCGACATAAACAAAGCCGCTCCAGGTCGCTACATAGGGGTGAGTAGGCCGAGGCATTTCAGCCTCAGCCCCTCGCAGAACCGGACGTGAACCTCTCAGCTCATCCGGCTCCCATTATCCAGCCTACGAAAATATCTTCGTTCCCCATTGCACAAACATCCCCGGCGATTTAGATGCCAGGCGGGATAATTCCCGATATGCCCTTGTCCGGTGAATCGCAAAATGCTTATACTTTCGCATCAGCCACCTTACCAAGTACGCATTAATGCTTCGCCAAAGAGGTTTCATCGCAGAAGAATGGAATCGTCCGTAATAGTTCATCCAGCCGCAAAGCACTGGATTGAACATGTTCGAAAGATCCTGAAGCGACTTGTCGCACTTCAATTGGATGTGCCATCCCCGTACGGTTTGCCGCATGGCCTTCAGTGCCTCGCGACTTACTGCAGGGGC
Source organism: uncultured Acidobacteriota bacterium (assembly GCA_964506795.1). GTDB lineage: Bacteria > Acidobacteriota > UBA6911 > UBA6911 > UBA6911 > UBA6911. The sequence goes on from CAZDMR010000127.1 coordinate 937, forward strand.
AAAGTTCACATAAACGCGGCCATACTTATCCACAGCTTTCCGCGGACGAAAGCAATAACCGAGAAACGTAAACTGAATCACCGGATAGGATTGCTGCCGGTTGATATCCTTGCAGTAGACTATCCGGCTTTTCTCCGGATGCATTTCAAGTCGGCACTCCCGCAGTCTCTCCTTAACTCTTCGAATTACAAGCTTTGCCTGCTCCTCGCTCTTACAGTGAATGACTCCATCATCTGCGTAGCGAACAAATCGTACACTTCGCATATTCCGGACAAGCCACACATCTAGAGCATAATGGAGGAAGAGGTTGGCCAATAGCGGACTTACAACGCCTCCTTGTGGAGTGCCCTTTGTCCTTTCCACCAGCTTCCCGTCTTCACCTTCCATCGGAGCCTTCAACCATCTTTCGATATAAAGAAGGATCCATGGAATCTGACAATGCTTGCGCAACGCTCGGAGAAGCAGTTCGTGGTCAATATTGTCGAAGAGGCCTTTTATGTCGTACTCGACAACCCAGTCATAATCCCAACTTCGCCGCCTCACCATGGCTACTGCATCGAGCGCTGACTTCCCAGGCCGATATCCATAGGAGTTGTGGTGAAACAGGATTTCCAGGATAGGTTCTAAAACAATCTTAACCACCGTTTGTGCTACCCGATCTGCTACCGTTGGCACTCCCAGCATCCGCACTCCACCTGACTTCTTCGGAATGGGCACGCCTTTGACAGGCGGAGGAAAATAACTGCCCGAACTAAGACGGTTCCAAAGCTTATACAGGTTGCCGCTGAGATTACCTTCAAACATCTCGATTGATTCCTTGTCTACTCCGGCTGCACCTCCATTGGATTTGACTTGTTTGAATGCTTTCCAAACAAGTGCTTTGGGAATATTAAAAGGCTTCGTCATTGGAATAAGCTCCTCCTGTTTCCACAGTTGGCATATCCCGCAGACAGGATAACGCGACCCCTTCGCTCCATTGCCATTACAGCAATTTCATTACTACTACGGGTCGCTCCGTCCCTTGGCTGCGCATTGGTATTGTCGGCCTCGCCTTTCAGGCTTGCGCCTTTCCCTTTACATCGCAACCGAAGGTTCCCGCAGTTCAACATAGGAGCCCAAATCAAGCTGGCGCTGCCTCTATGCCGGACGCCGCATGGCCAATACGCAGGCACCCGCCATGCTTGTCCCGGGCTAACATCAAGACCCGGTTTTGACCTCATCTGAGTACTTTCGACACTTGAACGGCAGTTCACGGTTGTTCGCCTTCTTTGATTCTCACCTGATGCTTAAAAGCACCTTTTCCGCAACGCTCACGACCGGGGCTTTTGACCCAAGCCGCTTGCGGTGGTTTGCAACCCACTCCTGCAAGTCGCTTGCGAGAGGCCAGTTTTGTATTCCACAAAACTTCTCTCATCTCCTACGCCGCTTCCTGCGGCACACTAAAATCGGCTACCCACAGTTGGTTTGGGCGCGTAGCCTTGAACTGGCGATTCACCAGGTCTGCAGGATGATCTGCGGCCGGATCGCTGATCGTAGTTCTGCAGCGACGCCCACGGACTATCCCTTTCAGGCCTAGCTGCCGCATCAGGCGTTCTACCGTACAGCGCGCTACGCGGATTCCTTCTCGGTTCATCTGGAGCCAAACCTTGCGCGCTCCATAAACTCGGAAATTCTCCTTCCACACCCGATCAATATCGTCCGAAAGCGACCTATCCCGCTTTAATCGAGGTGGTAATCGATCGGGATCCTTTTCTCTCGCTTTGTGTTCGTAGAATGTCGACGGAGCGATTGGCAGCTGTTTGCAAATCGACTCGACTCCGTGATCAGCCTTGCAGTCATTGATAAACGATATTATTGCTTCGGTCGGCGGTCGAGCTCCGCCTGGGCAAAATACGCCGATGCCTTGCGCAGGATCTCATTTGCGCGCTTGAGCTCACGGTTTTCCCGCTCTAATTGCTTGAGCCTCTCTCGTTCTGAGGTGGTTAGGCCGTTGCGGATCCCTTGATTGATTTCTGCCTGTCGTACCCACTTGCGCAGGGTTTCCCGAGTACAGCCAATCTTTTCCGCTATGGAGCTAATGGCCGCCCATTGGGATTCATGCTCTCCCTGATGCTCAAACAGCATGCGAACTGCCCTTTCTCTTA
>CAZDMR010000128.1:0-3056 GCA_964506795.1 uncultured Acidobacteriota bacterium
CCCGCAGGTCGGCTCCCCGCAGGTCGGCTCCCCGCAGGTCGGCTCCCCGCAGGTCGGCTCCCCGCAGGTTGGCTTCCCTATTTTTTTGCAACGCATCTTTTATGGATTCATATTTGCCGCTGATTATGATTTCGTCCGTGAATCTGTTTTTGATTTCGATGCTTGCCATCGGCTTTTCCTCTTTCTATATAAATCCGTCTCCGCGACAATCAGGCGGAATCGCGGGCTTCCCGGCCGCCTCCGGGCCTATAGGAGAGTGCTAGTGTGCTTCCTCGAATATCTTTACAACGCGGTCGTAATCGTCCATCGTGACATCTTTACTGCTGTCGTAACCTTCCTTGCGTAGGGTCTCCTCAAATTCCTTGTCATTAAATCCGGCTCCCCGCGCAATCGCGTACATCCTTTTGCGTTGGGCGTCTGTAATTTTGCGGCCGGATTTGGGCGCTGGCTGTTCCTGTGGCTCCGCTTGCGGCTCGGTATTCTGCGGGGCTTCTTCCGGCATAGCCGATTCTTGCACAGGCTCAGGTTGCGCGTATTCGGGCGGGGCTTCCGGCAATTCGGATTTGCGGCGGGGCATCGCCAGAACATGCGGCGCTTGGATAGCCTCGAAATCCTCTACCTCTTCGCGGATAGACAAACCCTTGAGAACGTCCGCCCATCCATCCCGCAAGCCCCAGGAGCGCGCTCTCATTTGCAGCATTCTGAATTTGTGTTCAACCCAGGGCGATTTTCTCGGATTTTCCCAAAGGTGAGCGCGTTTGGCATCCTGAATAGAAAACTCCCGGACGATAGGCTCATGGACGCCCTTGCGCTTGCCCCAAAATACGGCTTTGCCGGCGGCCTCGATTTCTTCAAGAGTCATCTCCTTGTAATTTTCCATTAGCCCGGAATTAAGCACGACACCCAGGGCGGCATCGCCCCAAATCGTAGGCCGCCCATTTATAACCGCAATCCCCTGCAACGATTGAAGCGGCTTCAATCCGACTTCGGCACCGTATTGAACGGCAATCAGAATATCGCCGGGCTTGTTTCGGAATTGCTCCGGCACCAAAGCGGACTTTCCCATCATTTCCGCAAGCTGGATCGCTTCGCTTAAACTGCGCGGGGTTAAGTCAAATGCGCCTTCGCGCACAATGTCCTGCTGTCCCTGCCGTACAAGTTGATTCTGCATTTCCTACCTCCTTGCCGTTCTTACGGCGACATTGGGGATATCTTCGTATATCTCGATGCCGTCGATTTTCGTGGCGGCGCCCATCGCGCGAACCACGCCGTTGATTTTCGGTTCGTCGATTTTCAGATATGTGCGGGGAATGCGGGATTCATCCAGCACACGCCAGCGATAGACGGGCTTCCTGGGAGCCGATAGTCCGGCGGTCCTCTGGAATGCCGGCGCGACAATCGGCGCCTGAACCGGCATGGGGGTCTCGAGGATCTCGTCCACCGTTTCCGCTGATGCACCTTGCTTTTGGGCTATTTCGGCCAGCTTGAGCCGCTCTTCTTCTTCGCGCTTCCGGGCTTCTGCCATAGCGCGCTCTTGGGCTTCGCGGCGCAGGCGGTCCTGTTCCCATTCCCAATGGCTGATCGCCTTAACAAGAATGCTGTCCGCATCGGGCAGAACGCCCAGGACTTTCTTCTTGGTGGCGATGAGCTTTTTGTGTTCATCATTCGCCGCCTTAATGTGCGGGTCGAACGTATTGTTGATTTGCTTTATGAGTTCGCGGATTCCGATGAGTTTCTCCGCAGCCAGGTCGTGGGTGTGCTGGTCTCGAATGACGATAGCCTTGGCTTCATCGGCAACCGTTAGAGCTTGTTGCTCCAGTTCAATCTCTTTTAGGTCTGCTGCCATAATGCCTTTCCCTCCAATTTGCAATATTGATACAGGATAAAAACACGGTTAAATCATACGTATACTCAGCCTTGGGGAATACTTCGACTTTTGGCAAGCCGCCGTCTTTTTTCAGGTATATGCAACGGCGCTCGTAGCTGAACGGATCTTCCAGCATGTTGACATAGGCCGCTGTTTGGAGCCGATGCCAAGGTTGATAGTCGCCAGTTTTGATGTCGTCCAGAGACCGTGGGCGAGTTACCATGATGCGATCAGGCGTTCCGGCATATACGCCTGCCGGATCTTTCATCGGAAGCTCTATCCACTCGGGCGCATAGCCGCTTATCTCTTTGAATTTCTTGTAGGATTCCACATATCCGGCAATTTCGGGATCAATGCTCGATTCATCAAGATCCCCTTCGTCGAGATATTGAAGCGCAAGATGAACCATGGAGCCGCGCTGTTTGCCTTCGTCGGTGTAGTAAGAGGCATCGACGAGACCGGCGCCTTGTAGAATGCTGGTAACGCTAGGTAGATTCGGGCTGTATATATGGCTTTCGCGATCGAGTTTAATTGCTTGCATCTTTTTTGCCCTTCACTGTTCTGATTTCATACACCGTCCCATCCTCGCCCGTGAGCCGCCTGAAATTGCGCCGCTTCCAGGCGGAATAGCGGCATTGGCTGGAGCAGTACCGTTGCGATGCGCGGATAGGCGTAAAGGCTTTGCTGCAGAAAGGGCATATTCGCGTTGGCAACGGATGTTTTAGGCTATGACTTGGCTTAGGCAATGTCATTGCCTTACCCCCGCATTTTGGCCGTTTTTGGGGGGTGTAATACCATTGGCGCTCCTGAGATCGTCGCTCTCCGTCGATCCTGAGGAGCTTATTTCGCTCCATACGGATACTTCTAGAGTGCGGTAGAGAGCAATTTCCTGTTCCAGATGGGAGACTTGTTGTTGCAGGACTGCAATTAAGGCATCTCGCGCCTCGATGGATGCAAGCAAAGCGTCAATATATTTATCCAGTTTTTCCATGATCGCATCTCCCTTTAAACGGCGCCCGGCGGTCAACCGGGCGCCCCATGAATTCTCTAATTATGGAAGCGCCGCGTCTCGCTCCCTGCTCTTCCGTTAACCGAGGACGCGCTCGGTTCTCGGCGCTCGCCGAAACTGTTTAGTCGCCCCGGCCCCGTGGACCGTCCGAACACGAAGCCGGGACTTGGCCCAAACCAA
>CAZDMR010000129.1:0-3024 GCA_964506795.1 uncultured Acidobacteriota bacterium
ATTGAATATGAAAGCAGTTCGTTGGCCGAGAGTACACGATCTGACCGGATTATCACGTCCGACTATTTGGCGACTCGAAAAGGATGGATTGTTCCCGAAACGGCGGCGGCTTACCGGGAACACGGTCGCATGGATCGAGGACGAAATTATGGAGTGGCTCGATTCCCGAGAGGTCGGCATGGGACAAGCGCCTGGGGAACGCGGCAAGGAGGCAATGGAAGCTCCCGCGATTAGATTTCGGAGGTCGCCCCGCAGATGAGCATACTTCCCCCCACACTCACCGAATCCGACCTCCGGGTGCTCGCGCAATCATGGATCCCGCCAGAGTTGGCAAATGCCGCGGGACTGCGGCGCGTCACCTCAAGCGAAGGTGCACACCTCGTCGGACGAAACGGCGCTGGCGACTATTCAGGGATTGCAATCCCTTATCGGTGGCCGGGTCTGAGCGACACGCGAGAATATCGCCTGCGGCGCGATCATCCTAAGTTGGAGTTGCGGCCGGACGGCACGACGCGTGAGAAAGGCAAGTATCTCAGCCCACCAGGACGCGGGAACATGCTGTATTTTGCCCCTGGCACTACGGCTGCGGCTCTCACTCATACATCACTACCCGTGGTGATTTGCGAGGGAGAAAAAAAGGTGCTGGCTCTATCGCGCCTGTTGGAGCATTGGGCGCAACTGGTGCCAGTCGGATTGCCTGGTGTTTGGAACTGGCGCGGAAACATCGGGCGCGAGGCCGGTCCGGATGGCAGTCGCCGGGCCGTCATGGGCCCTATTGCCGATCTTTCACGGATCACATGGCAGGACCGCACGGTATATATTATTTTTGACAGCGACAAACAACGGAACCCCTCAATCCGGGCCGCAGAGCGCGAGCTGGCGCGCGAACTGAAAGCACGCGGCTCGGTCGTGCGGATCGTCGATATTCCCGACCTTTCTGGTTTGCAGAAGACCGGCGCCGATGATTTTCTCGCTCACCCGGAGGGCGGGCCTGAGCGGATGTTGGAATTGATCAAGCACGGGAGATGCCTGGATTCTCTCTCAATCAATGCCGCAGACCAAGACCTCGACAGAGCAACCCGGGCTGCGTGGGACGCACTCATGGAGGCGAACAATCCCACATACATGTTCCGGCATGGTACCCTCGCTCGGATCGAGCAGGACGAAAACGGTACGCCGGTGATCCGGGAATTGAACCTCGACCGTGTCCGCTATGAGCTGGCTCGATGCGCGCGTTACTATGTCAACGTCAAGGACAAAAAGGGAAACATTACGGGCACAACATCCGCAAATCCGCCAATATCCGTCTGCAAAAACATACTGGCGACCCCGGACCCGCCATTTCCCGCACTAACCCGAATCGTTGAAGTGCCGGTTTTTGCGTCGGACTGCACCCTGCAATTGGAGCCGGGATATAATGCCGCAAGCCGCACATACTACGCGCCCGACCCAGTCTTTAATTTGCCTGATGTACCCGAGAAGCCCACCAGGGAAGAGTTGTTAAAAGCTCGCGCTCTGATTGATTTTGAGCTGCTGAATGACTTCCCTTTCGCCTCTGAGGCCGAAAAGACAAACGCGGTCGGACTTTACATATTGCCCTACGTGCGGGATCTCATCTCCGGGCCGACACCGCTCCATCTCATCGAAAAACCGTGTCAAGGCACCGGCGCAAGCCTTCTGGCCGATGCAATCTCCTACCCTGCGATTGGGCGCAGCATGGCGGCGACAACCGAGGGCAGGGACGAGGACGAATGGCGCAAGCGGCTGACGGCTAAGCTGGCGGCGGGGCCGTCGTTTGTCCTTTTCGACAATCTGCGCCGGCGCCTCGATTCGGCCAACGTGTCCGCCGCCATCACCGCAACCTCGTGGGAGGACAGGCGATTGGGGTATTCGGAAACTATTCTCGTCCCCATTCGCTGCGCATGGATCGCCACCGGGAACAACCCGACGGTTTCGGGAGAGATTGCCCGGAGAACGGTCCGCATCAGGCTAAATGCGATGAGCGACCGACCCTGGCTGGGAAGGTCTTTCAAGCACCCTGACTTGCGAGGATGGATGCGCGAAAAGAGGGGCGATCTTGTTTGGGCGGCCCTGGTCCTCGTGCGCACATGGATCATCCAAGGGCGACCAAAGGCACCGGCGGCGGTGCAGCGCCTCGGAATGTTCGAGTCGTGGACCGAAGTCATTGGAGGCATTCTCGCGGTAGCCAAATACGAAGGGTTCTTATCGAACCTGGAAGAATTCTACCAGGTAAGCGACACCGAAACTGCAGCTTGGCGAGGATTCGTCGAGGAGTGGTGGGTGAAATTCGGGTCCAACGAGGTTGGGGTGTCCGACCTGTTCCCTCTGGCGGATGACATGAATCTCGGCGATGGCAAGGAACGAAGCCAAAAGACGCGGCTAGGAATATTACTGAGAGCTGCAAGAGATAGACAATTCGGGTATTACAGGATTTCACTCGGAACCAAACGGCAGGGTGCACAGCTATTTCATTTGGTGAACTTGTGAACCTTATGAACCTTTTCCAAGCGCCCTATGCGAGAAAAAGGGGGCTGAATATGAATATGGGAGGGGTGGAAAAGGTTCACGAGGTTCAGAGGTTCATGAGACAGACTGAAGAAACAACGGGTCGCCGGAAGGCGAAAGTCGGTATTGGGGAAAGGGCTTTAAACATGGGTTTTACCCGAATAACACGACATATTAGATCGGAATTCTAGGATGAATGCGCAGCTGGAAGATGAAGGTTACATTACCATCAGGGAAGTCGCCCGAAGGTCTTCGATGTCTGAAAAAACCATCCGGAATTTCGTCAGGAACGATGCTCTACCCCACTACAGGAACAGCCGGTCCGGGAAAATCTGGTTGCGCTGGGATGAGTTCACCGCTTTGATGGAGAACCGGCGGATTGAACTCAAACATGATGAGGATCTACTCAGCATACTGAGGGACATGACAAGGAAGACAAAATCATGAGCGTGCATGTTCGCGAAATTTATCCGGGAAAGTGGTACTTGCGGATTTCAT
>CAZDMR010000130.1:0-2987 GCA_964506795.1 uncultured Acidobacteriota bacterium
ATACGGAGTGCGCACTTGATGCAAATAGGATGACTGCCGAGTGGCGGTGGCCGGCGGATCCAGCCTTAGGCCAGCCATACGCCTCGATTGCATTCTCAGGCGGAGCAGAAGGCTTTATCGCTCCTGAAATTGCAGCGGGCCGGCACACCAATCGTTTTCCATACCGCCGCGATCCCTTACCCTCCGCTTTGCTTCAAGAAATCGAACAGTTGCGGGAGGGCGGAAATCGAATTGTGCCCGTCTTTGGTGGAAAGAAAAAATCAGGAATGATTCGGCTTGTCAGGATCTGCTCCGAGGCGCGTTTCTGCACGCGGGAACTGATTGAATGGCTGACCGACTCCCTGCGATTCACTCCGGAAGAGGTCGCGCGGGGCGATGGCCTTGACGTGCGCACACTGTCTTTGCCGCCGGGCGGAAGCATGTTTTTGCGCTTTATCTCAGACTGGCGCAGGATGAAGATTTTAAACTACCTGGGTGCCTACAAACTTATTGCCATTTCAGAAATCGGACTGTTGCCCGCCGCGCCCGCATTGATATGTATCGTCGGTCCGACCGATGCCCGCAACTCCATTAATGCCGGGCGGCTCATGACGCGAGCGTGGCTGCGTCTTAATTCAAATGGCGTCGCAGTGCATCCGTATTATATGGTGACCGACCAGATCAATCGGCTCCATGAAGGAAAAGTTGTGGAGGGATTCGGGCCGAAAATCATGGAGGTTGAAGAAGAAACACGAAAATTGCTGGATCTGAAGCCGGGAGAAATCCTGCATATAATAATGCGCGTGGGCTATCCTAAAAAGCAGCCCCTGCGCTCCAAGCGATTGCCGTTGGAATCTGTATTTGTGGACAATTCCCGATCGCAGCCTTTATAGATCCGCTGGATGATTATCGCCGCGCCATTTGCGAGAATCGGCGGGCGGCGATTTTGAGCATAATGCGGTGAAGCAGGTTGTTGTTGCCGCCGGGGCGCCAGGTCTTGACCAGCTTGTTTTTATAGGCATCGAACTGCAGCCCGTGCGGAGCCGCAACCACTTTCCCTCTTTTCAGCAGGATTTTGAGTGCTTCCGTTCCCGCCATGCCGGCACAAATGTCACACGCCATGGGGGTAGAAGGGCCTTTGTGGGCGGTTAAATCCAGCGCCGTTGGATCCGCAAGATACCGGCGCTGAAGCAGCCATGGAGACATGCCGATCGTAAACCGCAGCGCTTTTTCATCGTCCGAGCGGCCCTCCCAGCGAAAATATTCTTCGAATGTCATCCGGCCGGGCATAAAAGTGATTAAGGCCGCGCCCATACCCAGCGGCGCAGCTGTTGTTGCGGGTATTTTAAGCCGCTCGCAGGCCTCAAACGCGGCTTTACGGGCATAAAAAGCGAAGAAATCCAGCCCGTCCACAAACAATTCCACGCCGTCCAGAAAATCTCCGAGATTCTCTTCCGAAATACCTTCATCAAAAACTTTCAGCGACAATTCGGGATTGATGGCGCGCGCCATCTCCGCAAGCACTTCCGTCTTCCGGCGGCCGATAGTAGACATCATTGCGCCCGCCTGCCGGTTGAAGTTGACAATATCAAAGGTATCCATATCGGAAATGTTGAAGGCTCCGATTCCCAATCTTGTCAGCGTTAAAAGATGAGATCCTCCAACGCCCCCGAGTCCCGCGATGGCCACGCGTTTACGGCGTAATATCTGAAGCTCGGCTTCAGTCACCCACCCGATATTTCGCGAAAACGCTTGTTCAAAGTTGAAGCTGCGGTTTTCCAAATCCACTCCCTTCTTAGTCCAGCCTCTTCCGGAAGCGAAATACGCTAATGCAGAGGATGGCAACTCCAAAAATTGCAAGCGCCAGAAATTGAGGCCATAGGATGCTGATGCCCGAGCCTTTGAGGAATATGTTTCGGACAATCTCAATGAAGTACCTCATCGGGTTCACATATGTCGCGTATTGAAACACAGCGGGCATGCTGTGAATCGGGAATGCGAAGCCGCTGAGGAGGAAGGCGGGCATCAGAAACATGAACGCGGAAAGGACAGCCTGCTGCTGCGTATTTGCAATCAGAGAAAGAAAGACTCCGCTTCCCAGCGTCGTCATCAGAAACAGGATGCCCGAAAAGAGCAACAAAAGGAAGTTCCCGCGGAATGGAATCCGAAAAATTGCCAAAGCCAGCAATGTCGCCACCACCAGTTGAAAAAGCCCGACGAGGCCGAACGGCAAGGTTTTGCCGATGACGAGCTCCACGGGACGGACGGGGGTTACTATCAGCTGCTCCAAAGTGCCGATCTCCTTTTCGCGCACAATGGAAAGCGCTGTCAGCACAATGGTCGATATCATGACAATGTTTACCACCACGCCGGGAACGAAATAATTGCGGCTTTCCAGTTCCTCATTGAACCATACGCGGCTGCGCGCGAAGACTTGAGGCGAACTTAAGCTTATGGTTTCGGCAAATTCGCTTCGGATTGCTCGCCGGCTAAGCGAGCCGGAAGCATAATCGGCCGCAAAGCTATGAATGACCTGCGACAAGTAATTGGAAACCAGAGCGGCCGTGTTGGAGTTGGAGCCGTCGACCTGCACCTGCACAGGCGCGCGTTCGTCCCGCCCAAGGTTTCGCGCAAAGCCGGGCAAGACTGCAATAACCGCAAGGACATCTCCCCGGTCAAGGAGCCGCTGCGCCTCGCCGTCGTCCGAAGGGGCGGCTGCAATTGAAAAAACCGTTGAGGCGGAAAATAAATCCCGGAGCTGCCTCGACTGCGTCGTGAGGTCCCGGTCGAGCCAAGCGATTTTTATATGCTCCAGATCGAGATTGACGGCATATCCAAACAAAAGAAGCTCAAAAATCATGGGGACAAACAGAAAAAAGCGCATGCGCGGATCCCGCATGGTTTGCAGGAGCTCTTTGCGGAATATTACAAGAATCCGGTCAAGCATCGCCGCGCCTCCTATTGCGCTCGGTTCAGCTTCCCGCTCAATTGATGGGTCGCCGCCTTGA
>CAZDMR010000131.1:0-2954 GCA_964506795.1 uncultured Acidobacteriota bacterium
ATACTGAAGAGTCACGGAAGGCATAAAAATATGCTTAAAAGCAACCCCCATGGATTTAAGCGCCGTAACAATTCCGAGCCCGATATCCTTAAAATAATTAACCATATAAATCCTTAACTGCGGACAGCCAACCAGCCGACGCCCAGCAGCAGCACAAACGAAAACGGCAAAAGCACTTTCCAATTGAGATACATGAGTTGATCCACGCGCAGCCGCGGAAGCGACCAGCGCATCCACATCTGAAGGAAAATAAGCGCAAAAACCTTTATGGAAAACAGGATGGGTCCGGGAACCCATTGCATTCCGGGAAGAACCTGGGTCCATCCCCCCAGAAAAAGCGTTGCGGCCACGCCTGCGACTAAAATCATGTTGATGTATTCCGCAAGAAAGAAAAACGCAAAGCGCATTCCCGAATATTCCGTGTGGTAGCCCGCGACCAGCTCCGATTCCGCTTCGGGGATGTCGAAAGGAGTTCGGTTGACTTCGGCCAGCGATGCAATGAAGTAAACAATAAATCCCAAGAAAATAAAAGGATTGCGAAAAACAAACCAGTTTCCTATCCCGCCGCTTTGCGCTTCAACAATATCCGTCATCGAAAGGCTTCCCACCGGAATGATAACGGTCATGATGGCCAGAGCGGCGGGAATTTCATAGCTGATGATTTGAGCCGCCCCGCGCATGCCTCCATACAGCGAGTACTTGTTGTTGGAGGCCCATCCGGCCATGATGATGCCGATAACGGAAATGCTTCCCACCGCGAGAATGTAAAGCACGCCGATATTCAAGTCCGCAACGATGGATTTTGCCCCGAAAGGCATGACCACAAAAGCGGCAAAGGCGCCGAGGAATACAATATAGGGAGCCATTTTAAACAATGGCTTGTCGACTAATTGCGGGACAATGTCCTCCTTCAATAAAAGCTTGAAGGCATCGGCCAGTGTCTGCGCCCAACCGTGCCAGCCTCCGACATACATGGGGCCAAGCCTGTCTTGAATATGGGCCGATACTTTTCTTTCCAGCCATACGAGGAAAAGAACGGCGAGCGACAGAACTGCAAAAATAAGGACGCAACTGATGCTCGCGGGCAGGATCATTCTCAATGGCTCGGGCAGCACATCATATCCTGGCAACTTTTGCAAAAGCTCTGCAATATATTCCATGGGGACTTCCCCTTATTAGCGATCCACTTCTCCCAGAACGATATCAAAGCTCCCGAGAATGGCGACAATATCCGCAATCATAGCGCCCCGGCTGATCTCGCGGAATGCACTCATAGCGGTGAAACACGGCGATTTCACTTTAAGTCGGTAGGGCTTGGTGCTGCCATCGCTGACAAGATAATATCCAAGTTCTCCGCGCGGGCACTCCGTCCTCATATAAACCTCTCCTGCAGGCGGCTTGATTCTTTTAGGAACGGATTCTCGAACATCGCCCGGCGTCAATTTCGCCACAGCCTGCCGTATGATCTTGCAGCTTTCCTTTACTTCCCGGATGCGCACCATATAACGATCCCAGCAGGAACCGACCGGCCCGTATTCGCCCCGCCCCACGGCAACGTCGAAATCAAAGTCTTCATATCCCAAATAGGGCTCATCTTTGCGGACATCGAATTCCACTCCGCTGCCTCGTAAATTGGGTCCCGTAACGCCGTAGCTCATGGCAACGTCCGCAGGCATAATCCCCACATTCGCAGTGCGTTTTATGAAGATATAATTATCCGATAGAAGCCTGTTCAGATTGTCGACTTGGGGCTCAAAATAATCGATAAAGTCAAGGAGCCTTTTCTCGAAACCCGGTTTGATGTCATACATGAGGCCGCCGATCCAGTTGTAATTGTAAAGAAGCCGGCCCCCGCAAGTTTCTTCAAAAAAATCCAGAATGATCTCCCTATCCCGAAAGCACCATAAGAACGGAGTCATTGATCCTATATCGTTTCCATAGGTCCCCGCCGCGATCAAATGGCTCGCAATGCGATCGAGTTCCGCCATAATGATTCTGATGCAGCGCACGCGGTTGTTGACTTGAATCCCCATCAGCTTTTCAACCGTGAGGACATAGCCCAGTTCCATGTTCATTGCGGCGCAATAATCCATCCGGTCCGTGAAAGGGACCACGCCGGCGTATTCAAGATTCTCAGCATGTTTCTCGAAACAGCGATGGAGATAACCTATTTGCGGGATGGCATCGGCGACGATTTCTCCATCGGTCTTGAGCTCAAGGCGCAAAACTCCGTGAGTTGAAGGATGCTGCGGTCCCATATTGAGGGTCATTACGTCGCCGCTGTAATCAACGTCCATCGGACCTCCTAAACCGGCATTCCTTGATAGGTTTTCGGGTAGACATAGTCTTTGCGCAGCGGATAACCTTCCCAATCTTCAGGACAAAGAATCCGGCGCAGGTCGCTGTGCCCCTCAAACACAATCCCAAACATGTCGTAAGCCTCCCGTTCGTGCCAGTTGGCTACGCCCCACAGGGATTCGACGGTATGCACAACAGGATTTTCTCTGGGGAGCCGGCATTTTAGGGTATACCGGTGATGGTGCTTCATGGAATAAAGCACGTACACGACTTCCATTCGGTCTTTATAATCGACGCCGCCCAGCAGCTCAAGATGATCGAAACGCAATCGGCTGTCCCAACGGAGAAATTCGCCGATTTCCAGTATGGCCGCCGGTTGAATCGCGCTCCATGGACAAGGGCCGTCGAGCTTGGATTCCAAAATCCGGTCTCCGAACGTCTCGGTCAGGAGCGCAGCAATTTCCTGCGCATTCATGCAACACCTTCTTTGGTTTTTGCGAGAGTCTCTTTCTTGATTTTTTCCTGCAGCTTGATAATCCCTTCAAGCAACGCTTCAGGCCTCGGAGGACACCCCGGCACGTAAACGTCCACGGGAATGATCCGGTCAATCCCCTTTAAGACATGATAGCCATATTTCCAGTAAGGCCCGCCTTTAT
>CAZDMR010000132.1:0-2786 GCA_964506795.1 uncultured Acidobacteriota bacterium
ACGCCGGATAGTCCCAATTTTCGAGCAGGCCGCGCGCGAAGCGCATAAGGCATATTCGGCGACCTTCGACCGGCGCCATGCTAACCGCTGGATAGTTACGCTCGAAAAATACGCTTTTCCAGTTATCGGCAAGCGCGCAATCAACCTGATTGAAGCGAACGATATTCTCCGGATTCTCGCGCCGATATGGACAGATCGGACGGAGACGGCGCGGCGCGTTAAGCAGCGGATATCGGCCGTGTTCACGTATGCAAAAGCAAAAGGATGGACCACGGGCGACAACCCCACACAAGGCATCGAAAGCGCGCTCCCGCGAATTACCGGCAGGATTAAGGGGCATTTGCCGGCAATGCCTTACGGCGAAATCCCTGAATTTATTGGGCAGTTACGCAATGCGGAAATAAACACTTATGTGAAATTGGCATTCGAGCTTTTGATCCTGACGGCGGCGCGAACCAGCGAGGTTATCTTGGCACAATGGGCGGAGATTGACTTTGAATCGCGAACATGGACCATACCGGCCAGGCGAATGAAAATGAAGCGTGAGCATAGGATACCCCTTGCGGAACGATGTATTGAAATCCTGAAAACCGCAAAAGAGTTATCCATTGGCGGGGAATACATCTTTCCAGGCCAGAAACAGGGAAGGCCGCTTTCAAACATGGCTTTCCTCATGGCGCTCAGGCGCATGGGCAAAACAGACATAACGCCGCATGGCTGCCGGTCGAGCTTCCGGGACTGGGCGGAGGAAAGGACAAACACGCAGCGGAGCGTAGTAGAGGCGGCGCTGGCACATCAGGTTGAAAACCGCGTAGAAGCGGCATATTTGAGAACTACCCTGTTCGAAAAACGACGCAGACTCATGGATTCCTGGGCCGCATTCGCAACCGCGAAGCCGGCCGAAAAGGTGGTCAAAATTCGGGGATGAAACACAAAATTCTCACGCGCGACGATATCTTGAAGCTGGTGGAATCCGAAGGAGAAACGGCGCTTCGCCGCTTCGTCGAGGCGCGCCGGAAACGAAAGAATATCGACCCTTCCGTAATGGATTTTTTGACGGACTCTTTTACGAAAATCCTAAAGGGTGAAGACGCCGCAAAAGCATTGAAACTTGAAAAAAAGCGAGGCCGCAAGAAAACCCTGAACGAATTTTCCCGAAAGGTAGAGGCGGCCGAAGAGGTAATCCGCAACATGCGCACCGGCAAGCGATATGAAGAAAGCGTGTCTCTCGCCGCGGTCAAACTCGGGAAAAGCGAAAAAACCGTTAAGCGGCATTACGCGGCCGCAAAACGCATGCTGGGCTCACACGAAGCCCTTTCCGAATTTTATAGGAAATTTGACATTCAAGCTCAGCTATTAGAGCCGATCGAAAAGATCGACACCGCAATATCGATCATCCGCAAAAAACAACCCCGCACGGACAAGAAATAAAAAGATTTCCTGGGGACTGACTTTCCTATTTTCTTTCGCTATATCTCCGTTAACAACAACAAACGAGGTATAGCGATGCAAAAGAAAACAGAACTGAATATTCCTGAGATCGGCTTTATCCGAATGCCGCAAGTATTGGGGGTTATTCCCGTGAGCCGGGGTACGTGGCTGGACATGGTAAAGGACGGCCGCGCTCCGAAAGCGGTTAAATTGGGGCCGCGGATTATCGCGTGGCGAGTGGAAGATATCCGAAATTTTATTGCCAGCAAATAGGGGGCGCGAAATGACTCCCAAAAATGCGAAAGCCGGCGCGGGGATGCAGCCGGCTCCCAAAATCGTCGTGGATGTAATCCTAACGCATCCCCGGCAATCCGATCAAGTCGAATTACTTAACTCGGTGCGCGATCTGTGTATCCTGGCCGAGGCTTTTGACCGGCGCCTGGCGGAGATTGAATCGCGTATATGGAGGGCGCAGAAGTGAACGCAAAAGCAGCCTTCGCATATGCGCCGGAACTCCCGGAGCGTTATGAAGCCGAGTTAAGGAAACGCGGCATATCCCGGGAGTTTGCACTTGCATCCGGGGTGCGCTTTGCCGCTGATAATGAGTTACGGGCGCTTGGATTCGGAGCGGCGCTGCCGATTGACCAGCAAAAAAAGGGATTGCAGGGGCTTTGCTTTGAGTACCGAGACATAGCCGGAACTCCCGTTTCCTACCGGATAAAACCGGATCAAGAATTTTCGTTGAACGGGAAGGGCGCGAAGTATCTTTCCAGGGCGCGCGATCCGATCAGGGCCTATTTCCCGCACACTACGTTACCCGAACACGCAAGCAATACCAGGGTAAACCTAATTTTGACCGAGGGCGAATTTAAGGCGCTGGCCCTTGCCGAAAACATCGTTCCTATTGCTTCGCGTCCCACTTGCGTTATCGGGCTGGAAGGCGTGAACGGAGGCTGGCATCGGGACAAAACAACCGTCATTTTGCCCGATGGAAGGAAGGAAACGCGCAAAGAAGGCGCACCGCACCTCATTGATGATTTGCTTTCCTGGAACTGGCAAAAGCGCACCGTCTATATTGTTTTTGACTCGGACATAGGGAGCAAGGCGAACGCAACCGCATTCAAGCAAAATAAGCGCATGGGCGCCTGGGGAGCCGAATATACCCTGGCGCAGCTTCTCCGGGCGCAAGGCGCGGAGGTCCGAATCGTTGTAATTCCACCGCGCATTGACGGCAGCAAATACGGCATCGATGATTTCATAGCAGAGCGCGGGCCGCATGAGGCTTTAAAACTCATTTACAATTCATGGACGGTCGAGCGAGATCCGGATCAAATCCTCTACGAGGAAAAGCGGGC
>CAZDMR010000133.1:0-2773 GCA_964506795.1 uncultured Acidobacteriota bacterium
GCCGAAATGCAGAGTTTCCTAACTTTTAACAGGGCGTGTCAGGAGTTCTGAAGTTATCAGCACATTCGGGAATGTAAGTAATCGGGCCAACACGTCGTCGCTGATTATAGTGCTCGAATAGTCATGGAAGAAGTACTCCGATTCCTCCTCGTAAACATCCAGGCCGGCGCATCCCACCTTTCCGTTTTTTAAAGCCGATATCAAATCCACGGTGTCGATAAGCTTTCCTCGGCCCGTGTTTATGACCATAACGCCATCTTTCATTTTTTTAAGGCTCGCGTCATTTATAAGGTGCATCGTCTCGAGCGTCAGCGGACAATGTAGACTTATAACATCCGATTGTCTGTACAGAGTGTCCAAATCCACATAAGAAAACCTATATTCTTTCTCATTGTTTTTATCCGGATATTTGTCATAAGCGATGACTTTCATGTCGAAGCCGTTCAGAATCTTAGAGACAAGAACGCCTATCTTCCCCGTTCCTATTATGCCCGCGGTCTTTCCGGCCATATCAAAACCCAAAAGACCGTCTATGTTGAAATTGCTGTCCCTGGTTCGGTAATACGCTTTATGGATTTTTCTGTTGAGGGACAGCATCAAAGCCACGGCATGCTCCGCAACAGCGTGGGGAGAATAGGCGGGAACCCGGACCACATGGATCTTTCCGAAAACAGCTTTAAAGTCGACATTATTATAGCCGGCGGAACGAAGCGCGATAAGGCGGATGCCGTTGTCGTACAATGCATTCGCTATTTTGTCGTCGATGATGTCATTGACAAAAGCGCAAACGGCATCCGCCTGTTTGGTTATAATGACATTGTTTTCGGAAAGACGGCTTTGGAAGTATTTGATATCAAAACGGTATTTCGTATTTGCTTCATTGAAGAAATCGATTTCATATTGCTTCGCGTCGAAAAAAGCGATTCTTAAGATTGCCATGATTATCTTTTTAATTGTTTGAAAAATCCATTCGCCCGGATTATTTAGGCAGCCTCGCCTATTCGGTCAGGATTAAAACCGACGGCCGGCGGCAAAATAAAAACCGCGGATGGACCCGAAAAAAGGATTTTATCCAATATGCATCCGAGTCGATCCGCGGTTGATGGGCTGCTGATTGAACTATCCTGGCGGTTATCTCCAGTCGTCGACTTTCGTGCCGCGGCCGATCCGGAAGTCCGTAACGAACCACGTAGTCTGGATTTCCCCTCCGGTTACAATCACTCCAATACCTCTCGGCTGGAACGGATTCATCAGGGAATCCGGAGGCGCCTTTCTCTGCGACGCATAGGGCTCCATTCCCTGGATCGCCATGGATGCCCACATTGTGGATACAACGCCGTTTCCCCAGAAAGAGGCGACAGTTTTCTTGACGTTTTCAGCCAGCCACTTGGCAAGGTCTGCTTTCGTGTTGAAGCCCTGTGTTTCTTTGAGCAGTTTGGCGACCGTCGGATCCATAATGACGGAAGCGCCCATTCCGCTTAGAGCCTGCATATAGTCGCGCATCAGATTCTGGGGAGGGTAGGCGATCTGCACTTCGCCCACGCTGGAGATATAGGTCCAGCCCGTGCCCACGGTGACTACGCTGTCGGCCGGTTTGAAGCCCATCTGTACGTGAACGGGATCCCATCCCGCAGGCAGAGCTTCCTCATTTTCGGCAATGCAGAGATTGTTGTACTGAAGATTGCTTCCCAGAGTGCTGAACGTCGTTTTGCCCGCGTGCAAATTGCCCGCGGTTTTGGACAATAACGTATAGACTCTTCCGAGAACCGAGTTGACTTCATTGTGCGGACCCATGACATTGCCGCCGTAGTTCATCTTCACTTCGTTGCGTATGGGGCCATTGACGAGAATCATATTCGCCATGGAGCTTGTGGAATTGCCGAAGGGAACTGCGGTGGCCACCGCGAGGATCAAGGGGAAGTGCTCCGGCTTGGCTCCGGCCATTACGGCGCAGACGGCCGTTTTTTCAACCGTAAGGTCGCGCAATCCGCCCGGCCAGTTTATGGACTTTACCACTTTATCCGGCGGAAGGCTCGTTCCCTTGAGCATTGCGGCCACCCGCTCTTCCGTTGGAAGAATAATGGGATTGTAGTCCGTCCAATCTTGATCCTTGAAGAACTGCTGCAGGTTGTCTTCGGTATCCGGCGGCAGCAGTCTCGGCTCCTCTTTATATTCGGGCGGCGTGCCGGCGATTTTCTCTTCATCTGTCAGCGGACTGGTAAGGGCGTCGATGACAGCCTGCATCATCGGCTTGCCGCTTAAGACGTCCTTGCTTTCAAAAACATAACGGTGGTGGACCTCTTTAGGCTGCCCGGCGACGGGGAACGGAAATCCCACGTAACGGATCGGCATGCCGTTTGTGTATTTGAAGTTGTATCCAACCGCATAATGGACGACATTTGCGCCGGCGGCTCCGACGGCGGGAATATTCATTTTTTCGAGAGTTTTTGCATGTTGGCTCACGGCCGACGTGCATCCGTCTCAGCCGGCTATGCCGATGATGGCGGCATTCCCGTTCTGGGCGATTTCTTTCCACAGCGCCGGATCATCCGAACTGTACATGCCCTGTTTTCTTTTGATGACCGTTTTTACCGTGGGCATATTCTGCTCGAACCACGATGAGATTTCCTCGAAGACGCTGTAAGCAGCATCGGGTCCGCCCCAGTTGATATCAACCATGTAGATGGTTTTTCCCTCAAGCGTGTCCAGCCGAGGGGGCAAAGGCTCGCGATCCACCATCTTGCTTGTGATGGCGGGATTCAAGACCGTAATC
>CAZDMR010000134.1:0-2605 GCA_964506795.1 uncultured Acidobacteriota bacterium
GGGATCGAACCCGCGACGTCCAGCTTGGGAAGCTGGCATTCTACCGCTGAATTACTCCCGCTCATTACCTGGATATATCTCACAGGCTTTTAGAATGATGCCGGTACAATCGAAGATGAAGCCGCATCCTGGTTAATCCCCGATTCCCACAGGCTTTTTCTCATTCAAAATTATCAAAATCAATTTATCTTTGCCAATTTGTTTTTTCAAGGCACCTAAAACTAAAAGCCCGCCCGCATTTTGAAAACATGCTATTTGATGCTTTCGAGTGCTTCCTGCGCTTCCTTCCTCACAATATAAGCGCGGTCCCATTCGTTGTTTCCGTCCGCGCCCGTCAGCTGGCGGCAAATTGCTTTAAGTTGTTCACTCTCGGATTCTTCGAGATGGCCATATCTGGCCATCTTACCCAGACTGCGGATTGCTTTTGAACGAACACCTGCATTGGAATCCGATAGATTCTTCCTCAGGCAGTCTATGAGCCGCAGCTTTAAATCCTTGGACAAAGACCTCGGCGGGATGGATTCGGCAAATTTGCCCAGCGCGCGGCTCGCAGTATCCCGCAGTTCCAGATTGGCCGACTGAGCGGCTTCTATCGCCAATTCGGCGGCTTGTACGACGGAAGGCGATTTGACTTTGCCCAGCGCATACAAAATAAACGACTGAACGGTAGGATCATCCGCCGATGTGTATTCCTTGATCATGGGCTGAATCGCATGCTCGCCGATACGTCCAAGAACATTGGCAAACGCCCATTGAGCTTTGATATCGCCCTTGTCGAGATGGCTCATCAGAACGGGAATAACGGAGGGTCCAAAACGAACCGCCACATTAACCGCTTCGTCCAGGACGGAAATGAATTCCGGATGGTCTAGCGGATCGATATAAAACAGACTGGAGACCATTTCGAACAATGGTTCGGCTTCCTTGAATCCGGTTTTGGCCGCTTCAATTTCGGCAAGTTTGAGTCCTTCATGTATTTCATCCGGGCGCGTGCTGGCCAAAAGCAATCGGATGTTTCGGTAAATATCATCCGGCATAGCGCAGCCTCCTTTTTTCGCTTTTTGCTTGCGTTCAATCGGCAACCGTCTTTCCTTGCCCTTCAAGAAGCTTGATCCCATCGAGAGAAGAACGCAACGCTTCATAAAACTATTTTATAAAACAGCATGGCTAAAACATTTCGGTCCTCCACAAATCGTGGAGATGCAATACTCCGATCACGATTCTTTCCGCATCCACGACCACGAGGCTTGTGATCTTCATATCTTCCATTCTGGATAACGCCGCCGTAGCCAGCTCCTCTTTTTGGATTGTTTTTGGATTCCGGTTCATCACCCGGCTGGCCGGCAGTTTGAGGGGATCCGCGGCTTTCTGCAGCATACGGCGAAGATCGCCGTCCGATATCACTCCGAGCAGAACACCGCGTTCATCGGTTACCGCCGCCATTCCCAAGCTCTTGCGAGTCATCTCATAGATAACTTCCGACATGGGAGTAGATTCCATCACTCTCGGGATGGAATCGCCCCGGTGCATCAAGTCCTCGATCCGCATCAGTTTTTTCCCGATACTGCCGGCAGGATGAAGGGATGCAAAATCTTCTACGTTGAATCCTTTTCTCTCCATCAATGCGACCGCCAATGCGTCCCCCATGGCGAGCGCTGCAGCGGTGCTCGTTGTAGGCGCCAATCCCAGAGGACAGGCCTCCTTTTCTACGCTGACGTCCAGCGAAACATCCGCAAATTTAGCGAGCGAAGAGCTGCGCTCTCCCGCGATGGCAACAACGGGCAAGCCCAAGCGCTTGGCCATATTCAATAGATGCAGGATTTCCGGCGTCTCGCCGCTCTTGGAAACAGCCAGGACGATATCGTTTACGGAAAGCAACCCGCAGTCCCCGTGCATTGCATCGGCAGCATGCAGAAAAAACGCAGGGGAACCCGTACTGCTGAGTGTTGCCGCAATCTTTTTGCAGATGATGCCCGATTTCCCCAATCCCGTGACTGCAATCTTCCCGGAGCAGGCGCCCGCAATATCGACCGCCCGCAAAAACGGCTCCCCGAGTCTATCCACGAGGTTCCGGATGGCTTCAGACTCGGCTTCCAAAACGCGGACTGCGGCTGCCACCGATGCGCGGCTGTCCAGAGCCATCTTTAACTCCTCCGAAGCGCACTTCGAATGCGCAGAATGTCCTCGACTACCTGTGGAAATTTTTCAAGCTTCAGGGCATTCGGTCCATCCGAGAGCGCCTTCTCCGGATGGTCATGCACCTCGAAAAAGAAGCCGTCCACATCCATGGCCGCACCCGCGCGGGCGAGAAAAGGAACATATCCGGAATTGCCTCCGGACCTGTCCCCGCGGCCCCCCGGTTCCTGCACGCTGTGAGTGACATCGAAGACCACTGGCTGGCCGAATGAGCGCAGGATCACGAACGAGCGGAAATCGACGACAAGATTGTTGTACCCAAAAGAGGTGCCCCTTTCCGTCACCAGCACGTTTTTGTTCCCGCATTTCAAAGCCTTGTCCAGAACATTGCGCATTTCAGGGGGCGAGAGAAACTGTCCCTTTTTCAGATTGACGCAGCGTCCGGTTTTCGCCGCAGCCTGAACCAGAT
>CAZDMR010000135.1:0-2578 GCA_964506795.1 uncultured Acidobacteriota bacterium
TTCAGAACTCCTGACACGCCCTGTTAAAAGTTAGGAAACTCTGCATTTCGGCGGACATGGGTGCGGACAAAAACCTGTCCGCTTTTTGAATCGAAGAGACTTCTAAACTCAACCCGCAGCCTTGCTGGCTATACCTGGAAGCGATACCACACAAAAATAGCAAATCAGATGTTTATGGCTATTCTCCGCAGAGGAAGTGCGGACGAAAACCTGTCCGCTTTTGTTCTTACCGCATGGTCGGGCATTCTTGCCTATCATGTCACCAGAACAAAAGGAACTATTGCGGTTGGATCCGGCTCCCGGATTCGTTTTCGTCAATGATCACGTTTATTTCAGCACCGAAGGAACGGAGCGCGTCATTTTCGTGCACGGTGTTGTGTTTGCCCACCACGATATTGCTGATCGTGCCGCTGAAGCCTATGCCATGGTTTCACTCTTCGAAACCGGTTACGCGAGTCAGAATGACATCGCACGCGCTTTCAGTGTTTCCACCCGCAGCCTTCGCCGTTATCAGGAGCGCGTCGAGGTCGGAGGGTTGGCTGCAATTGCTCGTCCGGATGGTCGGCCTTCAGGAAGCGGTCCAGAGCCGCACCAAAAGCGGCAACGGGACCAGACGATTCTCCGGCTTAAAGCCAAGGGTTTCAGTAACCGCGCCATCGCAGGGAAACTTGGCTTGGACGAAAAAATCGTGCGGAGGCGATTGCGGCATCTGGGATGGAAGGCTTTTGCCGAACCATCCTTTTTCTTCTCTGAACAGGGCCTGGCAAAGGATTTTCGTGAAGTCTCAGGGCAAGCCGACGTCTGCAGGGCCGGTGAAAGCCCACAACGTAACAACCCAGTCATCGACAAAGTTGAGCCTGTCCAACAGAGCATGGATCTCGATCCCCTGGATCGTTCCATGGACCGGCTTCTCGCAGCCATGGGATTGCTCGACGATGCGACCCCTCTGTTTGCCAAAGCCTCCAGTGTCCCGAGAGCGGGAGTACTGCTGGCCGTCCCTTCTCTGGTTGCAAGTGGGCTGCTATCGGTAGCGCGAAAAATATATGGAAGCATCGGACCTGCATTCTATGGGCTTCGTACAACATTGGTGGCGTACACACTGTTGGCGTTGCTGCGCATCCCACGTCCAGAAATGCTGAAGGAGTATGCTCCGGATGATTTGGGACGTATCATCGGATTAGATCGCATGCCTGAGGTCAAAACCCTGCGACGCAAACTTTCTCGGCTGGCTTCTTTGAAAGGCAGCCGGGAATTGGGACGGGAAATGGCTATCCGTCGCATTCGGGAGCGTGGCCGATTGCTTGGCTTCCTGTACGTGGACGGACATGTGCGCGCCTATCATGGAAAACACACAATCGCCAAGGGATATGATACGCGGAAACGCCTTGCCGTTCCCGCAACCACCGATTACTGGATCAATGATCGAACAGGTGACCCAATCTTTGTGGTTACCGCCGATGCCAATAGAGCGATGACCAAAATGCTGGTTCCGATTCTGGCGCAAGTTCGCGAGTTGATCGGGGCCAATCGGCGTATCACGGTTGTCTTTGATCGTGGCGGATGGAGTCCAAAACTCTTCTGCGAACTGCTGGCGATTAATTTTGACATCCTTACGTATCGGAAGGGCCGCATACGCCAAATTGCCAAGAAGCGCTTCATTCTGCGAAAGGCCCGACTCGACGGCCGCCCGGTAAAATACTTGCTGCACGATAAGGCTGTTCGATTCTTGCGAGGAAAATTGCGACTTCGCCAGGTTACCCGTCTTACAGAAAATGGCCATCAAACCCCCGTTCTAACCAGCCGATGGGATCTGCGCGATATCGTCATTGCTTATCGCATGTTTGAGCGCTGGCGGCAGGAGAATTTTTTCAAATACATGCGTCAGGAGTTCTTGATCGATGCGCTTGCCGATTACGAAGTCGAGCCGGACGATCCGGCTCGTTCAGTCTCCAATCCTGCCCGCAAGGAGGTTGACAAACAGCTTCGCATTGCACGAGCTAAACTTCGAGAGCTTCAAGAGACCTACGGTTCCGCGGCGCTGGATTACCTGGATGGACGAAATCCAACAATGCGCACTTTCACTGTCGCCGAGAAGAAGATCCGCCGCGAGATAACGGAGATTCGCGATTGCATTGCTGAGTTGGTAACCCTGCGCAAAGCGCTCCCTGCCCATGTTCCACTGATGGAAGCACACCCAGGGCAGGAAGCGGTCAAGCTTTCCACAGAACGAAAACAATTGACGAATATATTAAAGATGGTGGCATACCAAATTGAAAGCGAGTTGGTTGGTCATATCCGTCCGCACTATGCCAGAACAGAGGATGAAGGCCGAACCTTTATTCAGGCAGCTCTGCAGAGTGCCGCGGCCATAGAGCCCGTCGAAAACGAATTGCACGTCAAGCTAAGGCCGCAGAGTTCACCGCATAGGTCGAAAGCCCTTGCGGCTCTTTGTAATATCCTTAACCAAACCGAAACTCAGTTCCCGGGCACCAAACTGACAATGCGATTTTCAACGGAACAGTCCACGAATTCATGAAAAAGCGGACAGGTTTTCACCGTGACGTGTCAGGAGTTCTGA
>CAZDMR010000136.1:0-2510 GCA_964506795.1 uncultured Acidobacteriota bacterium
ATTGAGGATGCCAGGGACCGTCTTGAGAGCTGCGTAATTTTGCTGTTCGGCCCTCTCGTAATGTCAAAGTAAAAGGGACCCACCGTGATAATGCAAATGGGGCCCACCCAAATTAAAAAAAATGAATAGGAATCAAGAGGGGTTTAGGGCCCCCTCTTGATTCCTCACCTTTTTAGCCCCGTCAAGGGGCGCAGTGGCAGCCACTGCGCGATTTACAGGTTTTTTCAACACGCTTTTCATCCGCTGCATGCTTTCCGTGAATCGAATGCTCTCCCAATTGAAGTCGTGAATCGAGCAGTGATGAGTCAACCGGTCCAGAAGTGCGGCCGTCAGCGTTGCATCTCCAAACACGGTGGTCCATTGGGCAAAAGCCAGGTTCGACGTCACCAGCAGCGATCCGCGCTCATATCGTTTGGCAAATACCTGAAAGAGCAGCTGCGCACCTTCGGAGGAAAAGGGGATATAACCCAATTCGTCCACAATGATGAGCGGATACTTTTGCAGGCGGGCAAGATAGTTTTTAAGGCTTTTCTCTTCCCGCGCTTCCACCAGCGTGTTGACGAGATCTGCCGCAGTCGTAAACAGGACGCGGTGTCCTCGTTTGCAGGCTTCGACACCCAAAACGATGGCGGCATGGGTTTTTCCGGTGCCGTGCTTGCCAATCAGCACCAGATTTTCCCGGCGGGCAATATAGTCGCCATCGACATATTCCCGAAATCGCAATGAATCAAAATCGGGCCATTTGTTCAGATCTGTCGTCTCCAGCGTTTTCATCGTCGGAAACCGCGCATCCTGGAGCCGACGTTTCAGCTGGTTGGCCTGTCTTTGCTCCAGTTCCTGCGTCGTGAGGTTCAGGAGAAAGCTCTCGTGGCTCTCTTTAGCCTCGCGCGCCTGCCGGGCGCATTCCGCGTATTGGCGCAGCATGGCTGGAAGTTTCAAAAGCTTCAGGTGGTCATTCAATAGCATTTGTTCGCCCGCTGGGTTCATGACGCACCTCCCGTCAGAAGCATGTCATATCGATTCAGGTCGCTACCGGCGACAGAGTGATCGGTTATGCCGGGTATTAAATGCGGATCCAGCGGGATCATGTTCTGTGGCTGTGTTCTCTGCGATGAAAGCAAATGTTTAACGGCATCGTGACTGTAGCTGGAATATTCCAGCGCTTGTTCCACAGCTCGATTCACTTCTTCCGAGGGGTGATCCTTATGAAGCTGAAGGATGCGGACAAAATCCCGTGTTCCTTTGTTGTCTCCCAGGCGTTTGCGCAGGATTGAAAGCATCGTTTCATAGGCTGCCGGCCAACTCGGGCGCCATTGCCGGATAGCCCGGGCACTTTCAAACGCCTGAGTCCGTTCGGCGATTAGATCCAGATAATGCTGGGGGTCGATTTGCCACTTGCTGCTGCCAAACAATCTTGGGTGATCGGCAATCTCTTTGCTGTCGGCGTGTATCCGAACTCTATCGCAATCTATGTGAGCCCATACCTTTCGACCAACATGGGCGCTAGGCACCGAGTAGCGGTTCCGGTCCACCATTGCAGTCTGATATCGGCTGACTTGCACTTGGACCGGCTTGATGTTCTCAAAAGGTTTTGCAGGCAACGGCAATAATCGGGAACGTTCCTCTTGGTGCCGTTCGTCGATCGTTCGTCGATCTTCACGGCCGGCTATGATTCCGCTTCCATGAGCCAGACAACGTTCTGCAAGCAGTTTGTTGAGTTCTTCATAGTCGGCAACTTCAGGTACCGGAACCAGAAAGTTCCGGCGCGCATATCCCACCAGCCCTTCAACGCCCCCCTTTTCCCTTCCCCTGTCGGGATTACAGAATCTGGCTTCAAACGTGTAATAGCTACGAAACTTAACGAACTGATCCTGTTCAATCCGATTCTTCCCACGAAGGACTTTCAAAACCGCCGTTTTAAGATTATCGAAAACGATGATAGAGAAAACACCCCCGAAGAAAGCAAATGCCCAAATATGCCCATCCAAAAACATCTCCTGTCGTTCCATGGGATAGGCGCGCACAAACGATTTGCCGGAAAAGCGGCTGCGCATGCAGAAGATCTTGACCGTTACCAATTGCCCCGCCATCCGGACCTGGGCGGTACCCCAATCGACTTCTGCTTCCCGGGCACATTCCGGATCCAGGGGAATCACTGCGTCTTTCGATCGATATCCCAGGCGTTCCCTGCATTGGCGGACCCACACTCGGACCGTTGCCTCAGATCCTGTAAACCCATGCTCTTTAACAAGACGTGTATAGACTCGCCGGGCCGTATGCCGCTGCTTTCGCGGACCCTCAAGGTCATGCTTCAACCATGCCTCGACAATGCCCGCATAGGGACTCATTACCGGAGCAAATGGCTCTTTTTTGCGTCGATATTTTGGTTCAAGGCCCGCCAGGGCCTTTCGGACTGTTTTTCGCGAATGCCCGTATTCCCGGGCAATAGCCCTTATTGATTTTGCGTACACTCTGTTTGCAGTTCTGATAAGCTCATATTGATCCATCCC
>CAZDMR010000137.1:0-2465 GCA_964506795.1 uncultured Acidobacteriota bacterium
GCAGATCGCGCAGCGTGTAGTAATTTCCCAGGGATTTCGACATCTTTTGGCCTTCTACAATCAGGAATTCCGGGTGGATCCAATAACGGACAAACGGTTTGCCGGTGGCGCACTCGCTCTGGGCGATTTCATTCTCATGGTGCGGGAAAATAAGGTCCACGCCGCCGCAGTGGATGTCGAAAGTCTCTCCCAGGTACTTCATGCTCATGGCTGAGCATTCAATATGCCATCCGGGCCTTCCCGCGCCGATTTCGGTTTCCCAGAAGTCCTCTCCCTCCTTTTTGGCTTTCCATAAAACGAAGTCGCGGGCATTTTCCTTGTCGTATTTGTCCGAGTCAACGCGCACGCCCGACTGGGCTCCGCTGAAATCGGCTTTGCTGAGCTTCCCGTAGCCCGGGAAGCGGGAGATGCTGAAGTATATGGAACCGTCTTTGCGATAGGTGTAGCCCTTCTCCTCCAGCGCGCGTATCAAGGAGACCATTTCGCCAATATGCTCGGTGGCGCGGGGCATGATATCGGGCGGGTCGATCCGGAGAATCCTGCTGTCTTCGAGGAACGCCTCGGTATACTTTGCGGTGTAATCTTTCAGGCTCATCCCTTGTTCGCGGGCCTTTTGGATGGTTTTGTCGTCCACGTCGGTGATATTCATGACGTGGATCACACGGTAATTCCGATATTGCAAATATTTGCGCAGGAGATCCTGAAAAACGAAAGTGCGGAAATTGCCGATGTGAGCGTAATCGTAAACCGTCGGCCCGCAGGTGTAAAACCGGACAACGCCTTCCTCCAGGGGGCGGAATTCCTCTTCAGTGTTGCTGAGCGTGTTGTAGAGTTTAAGCATAAATTCTCTCGCTAACAGCTGCGGCTCCGTTTTTCTATTTGCGGGAAATGCGCAGCAATCGGAAATCGCCCTGCTTGCCCAGAAGATCGATCGACAACCGCTTGCCGGCGGTCAATTCTTGAAATCCTTCGATGTCGGTGACGGCAAGGAAGCCGTCGCGCCCGTCGGCAAAACGAAGCAGCGATTCCGGATCGTCTATTTTATCGGCAATTCCGTAATCAGTGTAATAATGAAGGCTGTGATGAAAAAACCGGTAGGTTATTATCGGTTCTCCCGCCTGCCGCTCGTCGACAGCCTGTTTGGCGATTTCCCGCGTTGAATGATAAGCGCCGAGGACCGGGAATGCAAACTGGGCAACGGCGAGCAGTAAAAAAAGCCCCTGAAGCGCTGTCGCCGCGAAGGCGCGGCGGCTCTTTCCCTGGAATCCGAACACAAAAGCAAAAAGCGCCGGAATCCATATGAAAATCGAAAGAACCAGGCCGGTTTTCCAGTGTCCTCCGTAATCTGCCTGGAAAAAATAAGGCGCTGCCGCCGCCATCGCGGTGGAAATCAGTAAGTGCATGATAGCGACGAAACGAAGCGCCGTCGGCTTAATGGCGCCCTCGCTCCATCTTGAGAAGCGCACTCCCAGAATCAAGGCCAGAGGGGGCAGCGACGGCAGGATATAGCCCGCGAGCTTGGATTCCGACAAGGAGAAAAAGATTATGGGGAACAGACACCAGCAGGAAAGAAAAACCATGCCCGGATTCCATCGGCGCCAGTTGCGGAGAGCGGCAATCGGAGCTTTCGGCAGCAGAAGCAGGAGCCAGCCGCTCCAAGGGAAAACCAATGCCGCCAGGACGGGGAGGAAATAATAGACCGGCTCCGCGTGATGATGAATAGGCGTTATAAAGCGTGCGAAATTGTGGTTAATGAAAAAGGTCGAAATAAAAGCGTAGCCATTCTGCCGCAGGACAAGCCAGAACCAGGGGACAGATACGGCGAGCATGACAAAAAATCCGGCAACGAGGCGCCAGCGGCGGAGGAGAATTCCGCGTTCGTCAAGAAACCAGGCGAAAATTCCGATTCCCGCCGCCAGGATAAAGGCAACCGGTCCCTTCGCAAGAACCGCCAGCCCCAGAAATAAGTATGCGAAGAGCACCTTTCCACGGATGTCCCTTTCCGATGCGACGGCAAAAATGGCCATCGCCAGCGTGAAGCAACAGGCGAAAGGCATATCGGTTGAAGCGCTCCGGCCGAAGCCGGCGAATCCAAGGCTGGTTAAAAGAATCAGGCCGCCCATCAATCCGGCCTTGCTTGACCAAATCGCCGCTCCCGCCCAGAAGACGGCCAGCGAGGCGGCAAGAGCGCAGACTGCGGGCGCGAACCTGGCGGCCGCTTCATTGCTGCGGAACAGTGAGAAGAAGGGCCGGGTTATCCAGTAATAGAGAGGGGGTTTTTCCAGCCAGGGTTTGCCTTCGAGCGTCGGCGTGACCCATACTCCCCCCGTGCGCATTTCCTGCGCGATCCGGGCATAGCGGGGTTCATCGGCGCCTGAAAGCGGCAGAGAGCCAAGGCGGAAGAATAGGGAACCGAGCGATATTGTGATCAGCAGAATCAGAAATGGGAATGCGCGTTGCACAAG
>CAZDMR010000138.1:0-2409 GCA_964506795.1 uncultured Acidobacteriota bacterium
GCCGATTCCATTCTGCTGGGCCAATTTTTGCCAGGTCTCTATTGTAACGCGCATGTCCTGGAAAAGATGCGGTCGATATATCAGCAGAAGCGGACGATCCCCGACCTTAACGTAACGAGGATCTCCAAGGGCAGGCAAAATATCGTGAAAAAAACGGATATCATTTTCAAGAGTATGGTTCTGCGCGAGGAGAATTTGACTCTCGTCGCGTTTGTTTCCGTCCCATGTGCGCGTCCAGGGTTCATTCGCCCAATGCAAACAGAAGCCGATGTCTATTTCTTTGTGATTCAAGAATACATTTAAGGGCGCATCCATTATCGGGCGGCCATCAAAATGGTAATAGTGGAAGCAAAATCCATGGATTCCGCTTTGGCGCGCAAGCTCCGCTTGGCGTTTCAGGACTTCGGGTAAGCGAGGGTCATAAAACCCAAGCTCCCCGGGGATTTTGGGTTGGTAATGTCCTGTATACAGCGGTTTTGCTCTCTTAACGTTATCCCAGTCCGTAAATCCGGGGCCCCAGAATTTATCATTTTCTTTGAAAGGATAATATTGCGGCAGATACCATGCGATGAGCTTGGTATCGATAGCATCCGGTTGCTGTTGAAGGGGAGTTTCATATATTGGTAAACGCGCGCTGTCGGATCGATCTGTATCAGGGCTGGTTTCAAAAAAGATCTGTTCGCTGCGCCGGTATTCTTCGGAGTTTTCGTAGCAAGTTCGCATTTTTAGGAGCTTTTGCATCAGCTCGTTAAGGAATCGGCCTTGAATTTCCGCTATATATGAATGCATGACAGTCTCATGAAGTTGTTGCGCTTTTGCGGAGCGCTCGGATTCGTGCGTAAGATAATAATCGATCTTTTGTTTTAGATCTTGCTTGGTATCGTAGGTTACGACCGCATCGCCGAAAAGACTTGAAATGGCGGGATTGTTGTCCGAAATAACAAAGCCGCACGAAGCGCCGACGTCGAAAATCCTGTTGGAGATAAAGCCATGCTCGATCATGTCCTGCCAGTGGTCGTTGAGAACGATTTTTGCGTTGGAATAGTAATGATGCAGCAGATGATTGCTGATATGCCGCCCTTTGATATAGCGCCCATCGATAATGTTTTCCCAAAGAGAGCCGTAAACGGCGACATCATACCCGAGCTCGATGCAGTCTTTGACAATCTCGCGGTAACGGTTTCTTGAATTTCCGACAAACAACAGGTCAATACCGCTGCCGATTTTGCTTTCCGAAGGGAAGAACACATACGGATCGGTAAACTGCTCCATTACCCGGACCGGAGGCAAATCGAGGGCGGAAAGCTCTTGGGCATACTTTTGAGAAGCGACAAGGATCAAATCGTATTTCTGCATTTCCGCGCGCGTCACTTCATCGGGGTGGCTGATAAGCCACATGATGTTGATCTGGGTTGGATCGGGATTGTATTCGCTAAGGCCGCGAAGAACGATGACAAAACGGTCGCTTGCGCCTTCAGGACAGTACCAATCGTGCATTGTGTCCACGCGAACGAGGTAACCCAGGGAAATCAATGCGCGCTGCACGGCTAATGCCAGGTGATAATCTCCCCACTCCGCTGCCTGCGAAAGATCCGGGGCTGGCGCCTTGATTGAAATCAGCCGGTCGGCGTACGCATTGATGTTGGCATAGACGCGCTCGCGATTTGAATGCAAGTCCATGCATGACGTTATGTTGTTTAAGGAATCATCGAGGTAATGCCTGGCGAGAGTGTATTGGATGCAAACCGGCCGGTAGCAGGCTACATGCCTGTTGATCATATCCCAATCGACGAGACGGCTCAGCGATTCATCAAATCCGCCAAGCATTTCAAAAAGGTTGCGATGATGGGCATAAACGTTGAGATCGATAAAATTCCTGCGGCGTATTTCGGCGAGGCTGAAGGGCTGGTCGGATATGAAATGCCTGTCGCCGACGTGATCGACAACCTCGATTTGGGCATAGCAGTTCATGCGTTCCGGGTTCGACGCAAATGCATTGGCAACAAAAAGCAAATAATGGGGATGCCAGGTATTATCGCTGTCCAGATAGGCGATCCACTCTCCCCTGGCATGACGTAAGCCGGCATTGCGCGCGGCAGAGACTCCTGCGTGATCCAATTCAATGATGCGGATCTTTTCTTGTTTCAATTGCCCCGCATATTTGCGAGAAAGCATGGCGGCAGTCCCGTCCGTGCTGCCGTCGTCCGAAACAATCAATTCAAAATGAGGGTAGGATTGCTGCAATACTGAGTCAATGGCTTTGCAGATTACAGCTGCCCTATTGTAGGTAGGCATGATAACGGAAAATTGTATGGAGCAATCGGCAACCGTCTTTTTGAGAATTGCTGCTTCTTCTTCGGATACATCGGGGACATGGAAATGTGGGGATGGCACATGGGATTCATGTTG
>CAZDMR010000139.1:0-2188 GCA_964506795.1 uncultured Acidobacteriota bacterium
ACCTCGACGAAAAGCTCGCCGGTCTCTGGAAGCGAATGGGATTGTTCCAGGGCCGCATCAAGGAAAGCGCTGCTGGATATGAAGACAATCTCGTCAAAGCCTACAATGCGCTGCTCAAGGAAAGCGGCGAAGAGCTCGACAAGCTGGGGATCGATATCAGCCGGGGAAACAAATCCCTCGAGGATTGGGCGCAGGTCCTGGGAAAGGCAAACAACGCCTTAAAGCAACTGCATCCGGCCGCAAAAGATACCGCTAATTTGTTTAATCAAGTCGGGACCGCCGGCGACGATGCCGGCGCCGGGACCATCGTGCTCGATGATTCACTTAAAAAATTGCGCGAACAATTCCAAAATTCCGCCAAGCCCGCCGAGGCCCTGGCCGGGGAAATGCAGAAACTAGTTGCGGCCGGCGAGCCGATCGCCACCGTCATGGCCGCATATGGCGACAAACTTATCACGGCTGCAGAACGTCAAATCGCATTAGGGCAGGAAATATCAGCCACAACCGGAAAATTATACGACCAGGCCGCCGCATTCAGCCTGCAGGCCGCCGCGGAAAAAGCCTACCGGGAATCATTCAAAATGGGCGCAGCCCCGGCCGGCGGCCTGTTTGAGGATACGGACCGCGCGGCGGCACAGGCCAAGAAGGATCTCGAAACGGCTCAGGAAATCATCGCCAAGGTTTCCGAGAATAGCCGCGACGCCTCCATGGAGGACCTCGAGCTGCAAAAGCGCATTCTCGAGGCCGTTATTCCCCGCACCCAGGAGGAAGCGCGCCGCATCGAAGCCGAAAGAAGTGCCCTGGACTATGCGCTTAAGGCCGACGAGATCAGGATTAAATACGCGACCCAACGCGAACAGATATTCGAAAAGATCAAGGATATGGACGTCGGTGGGGAAGCCTACAAACAGGCGCTCCAAGCCGTGCGCGATCTCGACCAGGCCGAACAGGAAGCCCTGCAAAGAATAACGCAGGAAAAGGGAGTGGAGGCGCTTGAGAATTATCGTAGTAAATACGAAGAGATGATCGATCAGGTCCGCGACTCGGCCGGATCCATATTTGACGCCATCACCTCTCGCGGAAAGGATGCCTTCCAATCGCTCCGTGACTGGATCGAGGCAACCTTCCTGACCGGCCTCAAAACCCTTTTCCAAAACTTCATGGCCAGCCTGATGACCGGCCAGGGATTCAGTTTTCAGAATATGCTTGCAGGCGTTATCCCCAACCTGGGCGGCTTTGGCGGGACCGGTGCCGGAGCGGGAGGCTATGGCAACATTCTTTCAGGCATTACGGGAGGGGGAGGCATAGGCGACATCATTTCCAAGATTGGGGGAGGGGGATTCGACCTGCAATCCGCCGCCGAAAAGGCCTATCAACAGTCATTCCAATTCGGAGGATTGCCGGGCGGCTCCCTGGGCGGCGGGACGGGGGCCGGAAGTTTTATGGGGCTCACCGGGGGACTCGGTAATCTCCTCCAAGGCGGATTGATGATGGGCGGATCAATGGCCTTTTTCGATTCCTTCAAACACGGAGGAGTTAGAGGTTGGGGCGAAGCTATCGGCGGCGGCGCTGCTATGGGCGCCTCCATCGGGTCTATTATTCCCGGAATTGGCACTGCGATCGGCGCTGCGATCGGGGCGGCGGTAGGTGCATTAAGCAAAGCTATTTCAAAAATCGGCGACTGGCTGACTAAGACCACCGAGGAGGCCGGCGCCAAGGAAGTCGCCCGGGATTACGGCGGGATCAAGATGACCGAGGAGGCCTTCAAGCAATTCTACGAATCCGTGGGTCTCAGCGAATCGAGCTCCTGGGGGATCCGGAAAGAGCTGACGTCCTCGCCGAAATTCCTGACAGAGCAGCTCTGGCCGCTCGCCGAGCAACAGGGGAAGATAGACGAATTCCTCGAAAGCCTCGAGCGCGTACAGACCTCATGGGGGACCTTCGATTTCCGAAAGGAATTCGAAATCGGGATGATCACGGGCGACTTCCAGAAACTCAACGAAGCCTACCAGGAAGCATTTGCCAACGACGAGCGCCTCATGGAGCGCATGAAGGATTGGGAGAAAAAGCTGGCGGCCGCCGGGACCGAAATAAAATCGGAAACCGATAAGCTTTTTGACTCATTCGAGGGCCTCCGCGACTCCATCAAATCCTCGATCCAGCCCGTTAACAGCATGTTTGACACTTT
>CAZDMR010000140.1:0-2166 GCA_964506795.1 uncultured Acidobacteriota bacterium
ATGAATGCACCGACGGTTTTCTTCTGGCGCTTTATATCGGAGCCACCACGTCCTACGCGGAGAACATTCGCCGGATCGCCGAGAACCTGGCGGAAACAAAATCGACCGCAATGCTGGGGGTCCCCCTCCTTTGGCATGCCGTCTACGCGAAGATCCGCGCCGGCATGGAGCAGAAAGGAATCCGCAAAGTGGCGGCCGCAAAAGCCTTGGCCGCATTATCGGAAAGAATCCTGGGATTGAATATTCGGCGTCTCCTTTTCCGGAAAGTGCACAAAAAATTCGGCGGCTGCCTTCGCATCCTGATATCGGGAGGGGCGGCCGTGGATCCGGAGGTCGCAAAAGGTTTCCGGGAGCTGGGCATCGCTTTCCTGCAGGGATACGGGCTGACGGAATCCTCGCCCATTATAACCGTGAACAGAAACAAGGCCTTCAAGGACGACGCGGCCGGCCTGCCGCTGGAGAGCGTGGAAGTTCGTGTTGCGGAAGACGGGGAAATCCTTGCCCGGGGGCCGAACATTATGACAGGGTACTACAAAAATCCGGAAGCTACCGGCGCCGCGCTCAAGGACGGCTGGCTGCACACGGGCGATCTTGGATACATCGACAGCAACGGTTTCCTTTACATTCAGGGGCGCAAAAAATCCGTTATTGTCACTCCGGCGGGGAAGAAAATTTATCCCGAGGAAGTGGAAGCGGAAATACTCAAGTCCCCCTATATCTCCGAATGCCTGGTCAGGGAAAGAACGGGGGACCATGCCGGGGAGGATGTCGCAATCGAAGCTATAGTGGTCCCGGATATCGAACAATTCAAGGAATCTGAACTCGAAGGCGGGATTGCGAATCCGGCCGTTGAAAAGATCCTGCGGAAGGAAGTAAAGGAGCGCTGCCAGGCGCTCGCTTCATTTAAGAGGGTGGGCAGGATTACGGTGCGCTATGAGGAATTGGAGAAGACCACAACGAAAAAGATAAAGCGGTATCTCTATGCCGCAGGAAAGAAATCAGACGGAGCATAATGGGGGAGCCGATGGAAAACTCATCCGGGAATTCTCGTGTGGCATTGATTGCGGGCGGCGTGCGCGGCATCGGGCGTGAAATCGCTTTGACGCTTGGCGCGAAAGGCTGGACGATAGCGGCATGCTACCGCGAAAGCGAAGCGGAGGCGGCGGCGATGAAGGCGGAGCTTTCGGCCCGGGGAGTCACCCCCCTTATCCTGCGCGCGGATGTTTCCGACGCCGCGGCAGCGGAAGACCTGGTTCGCCGCGTTGAGGATGTCTTCGGCCGTATTGATGCGCTTATCATTTGCGCCGGTTCGTTCCGCCGCGTTCATTTAATGCAGGAGAGCGTCGAGGGCTGGCATTCCATGTTCGACCATAACCTCCATCCCGTTTTTTATCTGAGCCGCGCCGCGGCTCCCGGCATGATTCAACGCGGGTGGGGGCGGATTGTCAGTTTCAGCATGGCGAGCGCCGATCGCCAGATCGGGCAGCCCTATGTCACCGCCCACTATATCGCCAAAGCCGGAGTGATTGTGTTGATGCGCTCCCTGGCCAAGATACTTGCGCCCCACGGCATTACGGCGAATACCATTTCGCCGGGTTTCATAGAAACAGGCAGCATACCCAGGGAGGAACTGGCGGAATTCCTCCCAAGCATTCCCGCGGGCTATATGGGCAGTCCCAGCGATGCGGCGGCGGCCGTGTGCTACCTGCTTTCGGACGAGGCGCGTTACGTCAACGGCGCCAATATCCAGGTAAGCGGCGGTTGGGGGATATAATCCGCATTTCCTGCAGGCCTTCCGCTGCGGCGGCTACTGCGTTCTGATGATGGATATGAGATCGGAAAACAAAGCAAAGGCGGTCTGATCAACCGAAGGATTGTTTTCCACTATTGCCAGCTCCCGCATGGTGTCGGTATTCAGGACGAGGATGTTGCTCAGGCCGCGTATGGCGGCCAGCGGATCGAATACCTCAAGCTCCTGCAGCTCGACTTTTCCTATCACCTTGCCGGCATGGCGATATGCCCGCGCGACCAGGCGCAGCCGCCTGTCGCGGCGGATGGCCGCCCTGGAAATCCGGCCGGTTTCTTCCGAAATGCTGTTCCTTTCAATGTCTTTCGGCTTGACGCCGGCGCCCATCATCGCCTGAATCAGCACGGAAAGCTTGGCGG
>CAZDMR010000141.1:0-2163 GCA_964506795.1 uncultured Acidobacteriota bacterium
TAGCAATCGTCTCCGCGAGATTGTCGGAAGACGAAAAACAGGCTCTCGAAAAGCACGCCCAACGGCGAGATAGGACCTGCTCCTACATCATTAGGAGATTAGTACGGACCCATATTTGCGGCCAAAGTAAATCGGGTCTATTGCGTGGACGGAAGGAGGCATTCATATGAGCGCGGACAGGGAAACCCTAAAGAAGCTTGCATCTGACCGAGCAGCGCGCATCCGGAAATTCCGGGAACAGACTCTTGCCCGGCGTCCGCGCGTCCTAGCAACCCGTACCATTATCGAAGATGGCCGCATCGCGACCGTCCATAGGATCGACGCCTCCGCCGAATTGGGGCGAGGCGCCTGTTATTGGCTTGCGCCCATATATACCTCGACGCCCAGGGTAAAAACGGAGGCTGCATGAATCCCGCTGAATCCTTTATCGATCAAGCGGAAGCTGAGCTTCGCCGGATCCTCGCGGAGCTCAAGATCGAGAACAAAAGGTTGAAGCGGGAGAACTCCCGTCTCCGCCACCTCATCGAGAAGCGCGCGGAAAAACGCAAGCCGCAGGAAGTGGCGGCCAAAATGATAAGCATAAGCAAAACCGCATAACTCGGAGGAGGGGAATGCATCCATATGGCTTGCCGCATGAGCTTCCCGCGGATGAGACAGAACTCATTTTAAAGTCGATCCGAAAGCGTTTGATCCTGCGGATGAAACGCTATCTATTCTGGCGCAAGGTGCGCCGCCTGGCGCTCATACTGGCGCCTCTCGTTTTCCTGGCCTGGTGGCTCGAGGAATGATGGCCTTTCTTTGGCTTGTCAACCACAAAACAAAAAGAAGCCCAAGGAAAATCGACTGGATACTGGCAGGGGCCTGGTTTTTCATTTTGATCGCGTGCCTTTTATTCTGGTTCGCGCTTATCGCTTCAGCTCGATTTATATAGGAAAGAAAAAAATGGAACAACTAAAGCCTTCCGGCAAGCTCTACGGAGTAACGCATGCCCCGGATGGAACTCCGAGGATTGTCGAACCAAAGACGGTAAAAGTGGGAATAGGCTTGCCCAAAGGCCGGGCCATTCATGCCTACATAGACTTGGAAGGTAAGTGGAGCATTTTAACGGGCGCGGGGAAAAATGCCGTCCGCGAAAGATTCGATTTAAAAAGGGAAGCGCAGCGCCGCTATCGTGAGCTTAAGAAGACGGCGCCGGACCGCCAATATCCCCAGCGCCTGCCCTATTTTACATTTCTTCATATCTCGGCCGATGGCGACTTCGAGCCCGATTGGGACATCATCGAAAGCCACGGTCCCGTCCCGACCGAGATAGACATCATTTTCGTCCGCGACGATCCATTCTCGGCCGCATACCAGATGTGGTCCGCGACATCGAAACTCTGCGAGGGAGACGGGAAGGTAGCGCTCCGTTTAAATTCCCTGGCCGAAACATCTGAAGAGAAGGAACTCGCCGCGCAGGCCGAAAAGCGCGGGGAAAAATACTTTCCCATGCAGCGCTGCTGGCTGGCCGGCTGCCCCTATTCGAAGCCTTCCAACGGAAAACCGGCCGCATGCCGGCCGATGGGGCGCCTGTTCTTTCAGCTGCTGAATTCTCCCAGGCTTGGGGGAACGGCCGTATTCACCACAGCCGGCTATAGATCCATAAACCAGATATTCAGCTCGCTTGAAATATTCAAGCGGGCGACAGGCCGGGGAAATCCAGAAAACGGATTCGTTGCCGGCATTCCGCTTAAAATGGTCCTCCACCCCTATCGGGTAACCTACAATAACAAGACCGCAACGCAATACGCCGTCGCCTTGGAATTCCGGGCTTCGAGCGCCCTGGCGCTGAAACAATCCCTGGTCGAGCAGGCCGTCCAATTTAGGATTGCCGGGACGGAACCATTGAAGCAGCTTCAGGGATTTGCCTCCCCAGCACCAACCCTACCCGAACCGGCCGCCTTCGAGGAGCCTGCCGCCGCAATAAGCGCGGAATTTTCATCCAGCCCCGACGAACCCGAATCGCCCGATGACTCAATCCAAGAACCGGCGGATTTGATTGAGGAAGGGGAGGGGGAAAGCCCCGACGCTCCGTACTCGGACAGCGCCAACGATGCTTTATCTGGCTCTGGAATAGCAGAGGACATAACGCAGGGGGAGGCCGCAGCGGGACCTATCCCTCCG
>CAZDMR010000142.1:0-2060 GCA_964506795.1 uncultured Acidobacteriota bacterium
CCGCGACAATCAGGCGGAATCGCGGGCTTCCCGGCCGCCTCCGGGCCTATAGGAGTTAGACAATCTTTGTAATGTGCAGAACAAATTTGCTTTTAGGATCCACCTCTTTATACTTGTTCTTAATCTCATCGGGTATCGCATAGGAGGTTGCTTTTTGCCACTTCCCTTCCAACAGGAATTTTCCGGCGATTCCGCGTTCGATGCCCCGGAATTGAGATTTGATTTTCTTATCTATGCTCTCGTATTCCTTGGCGGCATCTTCAATTTCCGCTCGCCGTTCGAGCATCTGGTGGATTTCCGGATCCGTGATTACCTGAGCGCCCTGGCCGGACAAAAGCGGAGGGTTGCAAATAGAACCATAAAACTGACACCGCTTGCACTCGTCGGCATCCTGGATATAATCAGGGAGGGTTCCTGCCGCTTTGTGGTCTAATGCCCGTTCCGCTTTCTGCAGGAATTCTTCCACCCGGTCAAGGTTTGGGATGAGTTCCACGGGAAGCAGTTTCGGGAGGCCAGGCCGCGACAGCAGCAGGAATCCGAATTTCTCCCCCGCTCCGAACAAATAGCAAAGCAACTGATATCCACCCTTGCGCGTCCAAGGATTGTCGAATACGTCTTCAAATCTGTTGATCCTGTCGGTCAGATTGACATGCCAATCCTTGATCTCGCACGGCGGCCGCGGTCTGTTGTGCCCATAATCGAGCCGGAGATCCACCTTTCCGGCGATTGCAACCCGGCCCTTATGGTCGCGCAACTCGAAGCGTTCCTGTTGGCCGATAACGCTGAATTTCGGATTGGCAAATTGCCCCACGCGGGTCAGGTCCACTATTATGCTGCGCTCACGCTCCCGGCCACGCTGGAATTTTGCAAGCACTTCAACCGGAAACGGAGTCACTTTGTCGCCCGCAGTCATCAGCAAAACCATCTTGCGTTCGCACGACTCGTATCCGCCGGCGTATTGATAGGGCCGATTGCTCGGCGCCTGCCTGTTTTCCTGCAGGATGTATTCCTGCCAAGCCGTATTGATGCTTTCCGCAACACTCTCCGCAGATATTTCGACTGGTTTTAATTCGGTAGCTGTCATAGCCTACCCCTCCTCTCCAGGCTCGCGCTCCGTCATTGGGTCGGGGTCGCTTCCCTCTGCGTACCGCTTGGATTGCTGATATTCAGAATCCTGGACCGCTCCCTTGCAGCCCTCCTTCCATCGGGAGCATCCCCAAAACGCGGGGTATTTCTGGCCGTTTTTCTTCGTACCAGCCGCATGGAAAAACATCTTGGCGTCGCAAACGGGGCATTTCGGGCCCGGGTCGTTGGTTTGATCGCCGCCCTGAACCTGCGCCCCTTGCCGTTCCTTCTGGCTCCCGAATCCGGGCCCCAGGCGGCATTTAGAGATATTCTTATTGGTGCCGGCCCAAGACGCCTCAAGCTCCTGCACTGGAATATTTTTGAGTCCAGCGAGCTCGCGGGTAATATTCCCGTCCAAATTCGCGCGCGCCGCCTTCCTTACGGACAATTCCAATTCAGCGCCGGCTTTGCCCTGGCAGAAATCATCGGTACTTGAGCGTCCGCCTTCAACATTCTCAAGTATTTGCTTTGTCAGTTTGCAGCGCCCGGAGCCTTGAATGATGTATGTAAATCCGCCATTCATGCCGGATATTTTTTGCGGGATAGACACGTCATAAATTTCGATCCCGTAGAGATCCCGTACGCGATCTGCGCCGCAATCCTGGAGGTATGCGGTTACATTTTGATCGGGCGAACGGAAAAGCAGCCAATCAGCCGGATGCGTTGCGCGGATCGCTGCCTTTCTGAGCGTTTCAAGCACTTGGATCCTGGCCTCGACGATCTCCAAGGCTTCGCCCTTCATGGCCGCTAATTCAGCCAAAGTTACCGGAATTGGGCCATTGCGTTTTTCTATTGCCTCATTATGAGGCTCGATCATTTCGGGATCGATTGTTTGGTTTTGTTCGTTATCCATGGTTTTTTGCTCCTTGGTTTTATGGTTCTTACTTCGTAAACCGTCCCATCCTCGCCCGTGAGCCGTCGGATGTTGCGACGCT
>CAZDMR010000143.1:0-2009 GCA_964506795.1 uncultured Acidobacteriota bacterium
TTGTATCCTGAATACGGGTCTCTGTTCAGGACCGCAAGAACTTTGTCGAATGCCGCATCTACCTGATCCGATGGTGTATCTTCCCAGGGTTCTGCAAGCCATTCCATTGCATTTTCGCCGGACATCCGGAACAGCTCCATTGCTTCGGGGGTCTCGGCGTGACGGAGGTCAAAGACCAGCTTGTACCGCCGCGTGTCGTCATACTTCCGGATCTTGCGGTAAATTGATAGGATGCTGTCGGCTTCACCGAACAAAGCTCCAGATCCCGACATATCCTCCGCGCCTTCATATTCAACCTGGCTGCGGGCTGTTTTCCGGTGGTGGTGCACGATCATAATTCCGCATGGGACCGCCCTCGCTATACCGCGAAAAACCTCAAACAAGTGCGCCACGTGATCGACGCTTAACTCGTTGAGGGAGTGAAAATGCCTTAACGGATCGAAAATAACCAGGCTGGCCGCCTGCGCCCTCAGTGCTTCGATTAGCACCGCTACGCGCTCCCGGTTCCCGGTTTCACGTTTTTTCTGGTATCCGTCCTCTTCCCAAAGATTTATTTTAAATTTGCCCGGGGTATAAACCAGCAGCCCTTCCGGGAGCTCACCCATCAGCTTGAGCCGTTCCGCCATTGCCCAGGCCGGGATCTCCGTTTGAATATAAATAGCCCGCCCTTGCCGTACAGGGAAAGCACCCAAGAATCTATCGCCGGCGGCCACCGCCTTTGCCGCATTCAGCGCGATTCCAGACTTGCCCACTTTCGGCGCCGCGGCGATTATCATGGTGCCGCCCTCGGGGAGCAGCTTATCAATGACAAAAATGGGGCGCGCGGGCTTTGTCTTTACCAGCTCCCGCGCCTCAATCATGCTGACGGCATCGACTTTGGTTTGATAAATTACCTTGTTGACGTCGCGTTCAGCCGTCCAGTTATTCCATAAGAGTTTCATGAATTCGTATGCGCCGTGTGTTGCGATAAAATCGTCCGCCCCGATCTTCTCGTCCGTCATGTTGTCGGGAATTTCAATGATCCGCACTTCTGCGCCCTGCGCGCGGAGCAATTCAGCCAGCGTGTATTCCGCGCCCCAGGCGCCGGCATACTTGGACTGCTTGAAAGATGAAGCATGCTTTTTGCTGCCAACATCCGAGTCGAAAACGATATAGACGGTGCGCTTTTTCCATTCTACCGCTTGAAGATCGTCAATGAGATGCGGCGGGCCGGTAGGCTTTTTCTCGTGGCCGCCGTCTGCCGTGGGCACGATTTTCTTATCACGGTGCCATCCGCCGTTGACTCCCTGGAGGCCGATTACGGCGAATTGCTTTTTCTTCTCCGCAGAGTTAAGAGCTTCCGCGATCGCCAGCGCCTTGAATTCGCCTTCGGTTATAACCGCATTCACTTTCATATCCGAAAGCATTTTCTTGGAAGTTGTATGCGGAAAATAGGCTCTGACTTTATCTCCAACCCTCGAAAGATATTTTGCATGGCCGCCATCGGTCATCGTGAAGGGAGTATCCGGCTTTATCCGCCAAGCGCATTCCGCGTTGAGCTCCATGTCGCGGTAGGCAAAGCATATGCCTTGCATCCCCTTGGATCTCTCCGCAACGGGCAACGATGCTTGAAAGTTGAGATCGCGCACCTCGTTATCCGCCACAGTCCGGGCGCCGGACAAAAGAGCGAAATCCTTACTTATCCCACGCTTGCGAAATTCTTCTTCATGCTTTGCCGAAAGATTGGCCGGGAATTGGAATACGGACGTTATCCGAGGGTTTTTATCAGTTCCAGCTTTTACCTGAGGGAGGGCTTGCACGGTCGATCAAACCTTTCCGCCACGTAGGCAAGTATTAATCCATGAAATCATTTACTCTCATTCCACAATGTTTACATTTGCGCGAACAATCCGCGTTTATAGGATGCGCGGCCCCCTCTACGGCACGTATGTAGGATCCGGGACATTTGTGGTATATTCCGGTTGCACAGGCATCACCTCCTTTCCAACTCCCTCCCTGCGCCCGCGCGC
>CAZDMR010000144.1:0-1880 GCA_964506795.1 uncultured Acidobacteriota bacterium
TTCACCCACCGGTGATCTGCGCCGTTGGGGCGCACTGAATAATCCGGGTTAAGGCTATTGCGGCCTTCTCATTTTGGGGAAGGTTGCAAGCGCTATGCGCCAATATTCTCCATTTTCGCCTATAACAGAAGGACTCCCTTTTTCGCGTGGCTGTTATGGTGCTCGCGATGAATATGCCCGCGTCTGCGATTCAGAAGCCGTGTATCATCCTCGCAATCCTGAAGATAATCCTCTTTACGGTGTTGTTTCCGAGCACCTTGAAACATTTTTGGAAAGGCAATTGGAACGCGAATGACCCGTTCCGCGCTTTGTGGAACGGGAACTGAGAGCATTCCTCGGCTGTGGAGTGTCGGCCAATGGTTTTTTGCGTGTTCATTGCGATGCCTGTGGCAAGGACAGGGTTGTTGCATTCTCATGTAAACGCAGAAGCGTATGTTCTTCCTGCTGCGGACGCCGGATGGCCGATAATGCAGCGCATCTCGTCGATCGGGTATTTCCAAAGGTCCCTGTCCGGCAATCGGCGCTCTCGCTCCCTTTCGCACTGCGGTATCGGCTGGCATATGATTCCCGTCTGGCGAGAGAGGTTCTGCATATTTTCATCCGTGCAGTCTTTTCCTCATTGCGTCGGCGTGCGCGAAAAAATGCAGAAATCCGTGCTGCTCACTGCGGGGCTGTAACATTCGTGCAGCGCTTTGGCGGTTCCATCAATTTGAATATTCATTTTCACAGCTTAGTGCTGGACGGCGTTTATTATGAAGAAGATAGAAAACAAATTCGTTTTCTAATGCTGCCGCCGCCGTCCGACACTGAGGTGGTACAGATTACGGAACGTATAGCCCTCCGGATTATGCGATTGTTGAAACACTGGGGTCTGGGTCCAAACGCCGATCCTGATGAAGCAGATCCGCTATCCAGGGACCAGCCTTTGCTTGCCGAACTGTACACCGCTTCGGTGCAAGGGCGAATTGCCATCGGTCCTCAAGCGGGCAATTACCTCGCGACTGGAGGATTCCAGCCTGAACCCGTACACGAAAGAGGCATGCTCGGGCCCCGGTGCGCCAATGTGTCGGGTTTCAGCTTGCACGCTAACGTCTGTATTCCGGCTAAAGCTCGACATCAGCTTGAGAATCTATGCCGCTATGCGGCCCGCCCGGCAGTAGCCACCGAACGGCTTTCGATACTTCATGACGGCCGCGTGTCTTATCGCCTCAGGCATAAATGGCGCAACGGGGCAACCCATGTAATTTCCCAACCGCTTGATCTTGTAGCAAAGCTTGCGGCTCTGGTGCCGCCTCCGCGGTTTAATCTTGTGGGGTATCACGGGATTCTTGCTCCGGCTGCCCGATGGAGATCCTGTATCGTTCCGTCCGATTCCGAGGTGTCCGATTCCGG
This sequence comes from uncultured Acidobacteriota bacterium, assembly GCA_964506795.1. Classification (GTDB taxonomy): domain Bacteria; phylum Acidobacteriota; class UBA6911; order UBA6911; family UBA6911; genus UBA6911. Next base: position 1,393 of record CAZDMR010000144.1, read on the forward strand.
ACATTACCCGGCCGGCACTGCAGAAAAGCAGGGGAAACAAACCGCAGGCAAAGATGTTCAAAATCCAAGCCGTTGTCATGGAAGGAATTACTGTTGGTCTGAGCTCTTAAAACGTGTGTTCGAGATCGATGTTTTAGAATGTCCCAGATGCGGCGGTCGCATGCGTATACTTTGTGGCATCAAATCCCCCCGATGCGATCCGAAAGATACTCGAGTGCCTGGGCCTGCCTTCCAGAGCACCTCCTATTTCCCTCCCAGTACAGAACCAAGACTACCTCGATATTTAAATCATATTCTGACCATGCAGTAGGCGCACGACTCGTCCTGCAGGTTGAGGGAAAAGTGCGTAAAATTCTCCCTTTTCTGGCGCAACCTAGAGTAAAATCAAGCAATAAGATTCAAGCGGAGTTAACTTATAACTCTTTATCGGAAATCAGCCCGCTCTGATATCGACTGGCTTTCGTAAAAAGGGCTTTTGTTTTTCCTAT
>CAZDMR010000145.1:0-1779 GCA_964506795.1 uncultured Acidobacteriota bacterium
CCGTAGAGCACATTGAGTACGTCGTGATCCACGACTCCCTGCTTGATCCGGTCCGCCGCCCATTCGATATTTGGAACGATGAGGCGGAAAATCCCGCCGCGCTTCAGTATGCGAACCCATTCGTCGAATATGCTTTCTATTTCTTCGCGGGCAAAATGCTCTAGCGTGTGAGAGGAATAAACGATATCGAATTCTCCGGTCGCAAAAGGAAGGATGTGGAGGTCCAGGCAATAATCGGGTTTCACCTCTTCTCGGATATCGACCCCGATCACCTCGCCTTCGTCGGTTTGGTATTTATGCGGGCCGCAACCTAGGTCCACTATTTTCTTGCGCCCCTTTTCCACCCCCATGCGCCGCATCGGGTAACTATCGGGCGGCAAGCCATAAACCTTGCGCGTATCAAGATCCATGTGGCCGCAGACAAGGGAACCGTCAGCGTAAATTTTCCATTTCTTAGTTTCTTTCAACCTATGGCAAAACCATAGATCCTCTGTCCATTCCTCGCCTTTCGGCACGCCGTCCAGCCAGGAGTCGTAATTTTTCTCCGTCTTGAACCAAGGCTTTTCGATATCCTTCAAGGCTTCCACCCGGATCATGCTAGCCCCGGTACCTATGGCGTCCACCTCGAAGAAATCGCCCACGCGCCATTTCCAATACGGTCCTTGCCCATGCCCCCTGAATACCATCGGCGCGCAGTTGATGACCGGCTCGACCTTCTGGCAATAAACGCCGCCCACCATCCCTATCTCCGGGTTATGCTCCATGCGGTAAATCAGCTGGCGCATGATATAGGACGGAACCACAACGTCCTCGTCCCAGAAGAAAAGATACTTCGCCCCGCATTCAAGCGCGTTCTGGGCGAAGAAATTCCTGGCCTCGTCTATCGGCGCGCCCTGCGTGTGATATTGCCTCATGTTGTAATTCATGGGCAACTGCGTAATGAAATTCGTGAAACACAGCGTTTGCGATGGTGGCAGCGGTTTTCCTGAAAATGGCACCCCTACCACTAGAGTGCTCATGTGAGGATATCCCGACATTGTTCTCCTTTTAGATTTTTAGTTGGACAGCGTATAGGTGACCGCCAATGTATTCGACGTGCTGAAATTGATTGCGCTGCCCGTGGTCACATGCCCCACGAGGACAGGCTCGTCCGTAAACAGCCCGAATTCATTGATAGCCGAACTCGAATCGTGCGTCTCGTTCGATGCCCACGAAGCGGCAAACGTCAGGTAGGGCGGATTGGCCGTTGTTCCAGCATTGGAAATTGTGCCCGCAGACTTGGACGAAAACGATGCGCCCAGTGCGCTGTCGCCCGTAGCCGGAGCTGTAGTATCGGTCCCCAGATAGATGCGGTCAATCAGTTGCGTGTTGTTTGTATGGAGCCGATTAAGCATCCAAGCCCGCCCGACGGTCACGACTGTATTTTCACTCTTGCCGCGCCGTATGATTTCGCCTGTTAGCGCATTTGCCAAGGCGAATTCCAGCGCGCCGCGAAATTTAATCACGTCGGCTGTCTGATTCTTTCTTTTCCTGCTCATTGTCGTTTGTCTCCTTACATGTGTGAGGTTCATTTGATTTTACTTCCTGCCCGCATTTCGCGCACCGCAGCGAAGCGGACATCCCGTCCGAAAAATCTGTTTTATCGCTGATCATATAATTCAATCATTTACGTTGTCTGATATTTTAACCAAAAGCCCCGCCTTCAATGCTGCGGCAAAATTCCAATTCGCCGAATTGGAATCTGCTACCGTTTTCTCTATTGGCGTTGTTTCGCCCCCC
>CAZDMR010000146.1:0-1760 GCA_964506795.1 uncultured Acidobacteriota bacterium
CGAAAATAAAGAGCATCCAATGACAGCCAACAATCACCCACGTACGGATACGGTTGAAGGGCGCATAGAGCTGGCAATACGCCACCTGCGCAAGCAAGGGAATAGCCTTGCCCAAGCCGAGGAACATATCAACAGCCTTGTGGATAAGCTCAATTTGCCCGTTGCCCCGGACGCCGTTTCCCGTTTGCTGCAGCAGGTCTATCACGGCGACGGCCAACCGGCAAAGCAGCCCGCGGTTAAACAGCCTGCAAATATCGAAGCTCCCGGAGGCCGTCTTTTGAGTCTGCGCCAGGCGGCCCGGTATTCCGGCCTTAGCTACTGGCTTTTGCGCGATTGGTGTCGGGGCGGGGTTTTGCCCGTTGTCCAACTGCCGGGGACGATGGTGAAAAGGCGGAACGGGAATGACTCCTGGCCCGCGGAGCATGTTATCCGCAAATTTCTCATCGACCGCCTTGACCTGGATGAGGTTATTGCCGACGCGAAAACTATACAAAACTTTACAGCTAAAAAAAGGGGCTAAAACATGGGGTGCAAACTATGTTACCGGGATGAACCGGGGAACGTCCGCAATTCAGAACTGCTTGTGTGTTCCCGATGCTTGCAGGTTATTGCCAATAGCACGCAGGATCGAATCAAAGCGGCCTATGCCCTGGCGGCGGAGCGCGGCTTCATGGGTAAGGCGGAAGTCTTAGGGAAATTCATCATTCCAGAGGAGGAATTAAATGCAGAACCAATCAACACCAGGCGAAAGCCTACAGAATATCGTTACGGAGAGCGAACTTTTGAAATTGACCGGGCTTACCAAGGCGCAGCTGGCCGCATTACGCAATCAGAAACAGCTTCCGTTTCTGCGAGTGACTAAGTTTTGCCGACTTTATTTGGAGTCGGATATTGTCGAATGGCTCAAGGCACAACGGACTGTTTTGAACAGCGATTGAAATCATGCATTCAGGCACGCAAAACGGCCTTAAATCGACGCAAACTGGCCGTAAATCGGCAATGTTTTTTCGGGGATACATTGGTACAGGGTAAGGGCAAAATGGCCGATTTCGAGGAATTCACGAAAGCGATCCGCAAGCGCCTTTACCAAGGAGCAAAGGAATACGGTTCCCGGTCCTTCGAGCGTCCGCCGGCGGAACTGCTCTCAGAGATCGAAGAAGAACTCCTGGACGTGTGCGGCTGGTCTTACATCCTTTGGGCCAGGCTCCGGGATATTGAGGCCCGATTTTCCAACATAGAAAAAAGGCTAAAGACTTGATTAGGAAGCGCACCACGGTTGCCGACCTTGAACAGCGCATTATTGAGACTAACGCGCAGATTGAGCGTGTCCTTCATGACCTCCTTACCGTTAATCAATATCTGTTGCTTTCCATCCAGAGCCTGCGGGCGACACTCAAAAAGCGGCTCCCGGATTGGAGCGACCCGGACCAAAACCAAACGCCGACCAAAAAACCCAATTAAAAGGGGGAAACAATGGACGATTTACAGCCGTTATTGGACAAACTGAAATCGGCGAAATTCACCGGCACCCTGGAGCTTCGCATCGACAACGGCGAAATCGCCTGGGCAAAGCTACAGCATTGCATTTCCCGGAGCGAATTCAGCAAGCCACTGCCGGTTATCGACTCCGAGGCCGACTTTGCCTTGCAGCCGTAAAAACGGGCATACCAACGTAAGGGCCGCATCGAGATCCGGCTTCCTGGGCGATCCTGCGGCCATTTTGATCGGATTTGAGACTACGCAAAGCAAAAAGCCCGGAA
>CAZDMR010000147.1:0-1692 GCA_964506795.1 uncultured Acidobacteriota bacterium
TTGCCTGACGGTCCTTCGGACCTAACAAAAATCGTGTGCCGCATTATCCCGACCTCACGGTCGGGCCTATTGCCTGACGGTCCTTCGGACCTAACAAAAATCATGTGCGCGGCCTCCGCGCTCAATCAAAAACATATCTCATGTCATATTCAATTTTATGGCGGTTTAGGAGGTCAAGGAGCTCCTCCCGAAAATCCGTGCCATGGTGGTTTATGTGTTGGTTTTGAATATATTCAATGACCGTTTGCTCCTTAGAGGAGCTGACGCTGAAGGCGGCGTATCCCTCCTGCCAGGAGAACCATTTCCGGTTTGGAAAGGTTTGCCGAATCCATCGGGTTGAATTGGATTTGAATGCGTTAATCATCTCAGAAATTGAAATTGTCGACGGCATTGAAACGTAAAGGTGAATGTGATCGGGTTCATTGTTGACCTCAATCAATTTGGCATTCTTTGAGCGCGCAATTGAGCCTAAATAGCCGTGAAGTCGATCCGCCCATTGAGGATCAAGGATGCGGCTCCGGTTTTTGGTGCTCCAAATCATATGGAGATTTACACAGAGGTATTTTCCTGCCATACCCTAAATAATCGGATTATGCACAAATGCGTCAAAAAATATTGAAATATTGGGGTGGCGCACCTTCGGCGCCCGTTATTTGGGCCTCACGGCCTATTGCAATCCCGACCTTACGGTCGGGATTTAAAAGGCATTTCGGAATAATTCCGCCTTTTTGCCGACGACCGAAACAATATCGAAACGGTAGCTGTATTGTCCGAGATCGTTGTCGGCGATGAAATCTTCCGCCGTCCGGCGCAGGATCTGCTGCTTGCGCCAGTCGACGAATTCCCAGGGTTCGCCGAATTCGCTCGAACTGCGCGTTTTCACCTCCACGAAAACAAGGATATCCTTTTCGAAAGCAATAATATCAAGCTCTCCGGAACGGTTCCGATAGCGGCGCGCCAGGATGTCGAATCCCTGCCGGATCAAAAACAGACAGGCGATCCGCTCTCCTTCGCGGCCGCGAAGCAAATGCGGCGCAATCATGCATACGATGTGTCGCAATGGGAGGCTTTATTTCGGGGAATTTACCCGGAAATTCTTTTCCAGCGCACCCCTTCGCGCGTGTCTTCAAGCTGAATGCCTTTTGAAAGCAGCCAGTCGCGGATCCGGTCCGCTTCGGCAAAATCGCGGCGCTTGCGCGCTTCCTGGCGTGCTTCAATCTGACGGGAGATTTCTTCGTCCAGAAGCTCCGGCTGCGCAGGCAGTATGTTAAACACCCGGTCGACTTCCCGAATGAAATCGAGCGCCGCGCGGGCGTCCGCGCCGGATATTGGATCGCGGCCGTCAAGCTGGTAGGTAAGGCGCACGAAATCGAAAATCGCTGCTAGGCCGGCCGAGGTGTTCAGGTCGCTGTCCATTGCCTCTCTGAAACGATCGCGGGCCTTTGCCACCTCTGAACTAAATTCAGGCGACGGCTCTCCCGAGCCGGCTTTGTTTTCGAGGTGCAGCGCAAAATCCTCCAGCCGCTGGATGGAAGCCTGGGCCTGCTGCAGCCCGTCCTGCGTGAAATTGAGCTGCTTGCGGTAGTGAACTGAGAGCAGAAGATAGCGGATGGCCTCCGGCGAATGCCCCTTGGAGAGCAGATCGCGCAGCGTGTAGTAATTTCCCAGGGATTTCGACATCTTTTGGCCTTC
>CAZDMR010000148.1:0-1647 GCA_964506795.1 uncultured Acidobacteriota bacterium
GCCTCCTATTGCGCTCGGTTCAGCTTCCCGCTCAATTGATGGGTCGCCGCCTTGAAAACAATCCCCGCGAAAAGAATAAGAATAACGAATTCCATCCACAAAACTTCGAAGCCCACTCCCTTTAGGAAAACCCCTTTTAGAATGGTCACAAAATGGCGCGCCGGAACCGCGAGGGTGATGGCTTGAATGGCTTCCGGCATGCTTTCAACCGCGTAAACGAAACCCGACAGCAGAAATGCCGGCAAAAACGAAGATACCATGCTCATCTGAAGAGCCAGCAACTGCTTTCGCGCAAAAGCCGAAACGAAAGTTCCCCAGAAAAGCGCGCCGCACAGAAATATGAAAACGGAAGCGGCCAGGACGAATATGCTGCCCCGAAAAGGCACATCGAAGACAGCTATGCCGGCGACAATAGAAATAAGAGTCGCCGTAAAGCCCACTAAAAAATAGGCAGCCATCTTGCCCAGCACAATCTCCGCCGGACGGAGCGCGGTCGAAAGCAATTGCTCCATGGTTCCCATTTCCCATTCGCGTGCAATGGTCAGGGAGGTGAGCAGCGTGGCAATGATCATAGCTATGACGGCGATCAGCCCTGGAACAATGTAGTTCCTCGACTTCATTTCGCTGTTATAAAGGACGCGCAGCCGCACATCAACGGGCGCAGAATCGGCGGCGGATGCGCCGCTCCCGCGGCCCTGCAGACCAAGCTGAAGGCTTTGAGAATAATCGCGCACGATGGTTTCGGCATACCCAAGAGCGATGGACGCGGTGTTGGAATCCGATCCGTCCAACAATAGCTGGACATCGGCGGAACGGCCGCTTTTAATGCTTCGGCCGAAGTCCGCCTGAATGGAAATGCCGAGCATCACCCTGCTTTCGTCAATCATTTGCTCGATATGGCGCTCCGACGCGGCATTGCCTCTTACGTTGAAAAACCGGGAAGCGCGGAATTTTTCGATCAAATCGCGGCTCGCCGAACTCCGATCCGCGTCGTGGATGACCGTGGGGATGCGGTCGACGTCGAGAGACAACGCGTAGCCGAACATGACAAGCATCAGGACGGGAAGCGCCAGCGCCAAAATAAGCGAGCGCCTGTCTCTGACAATGTGAAGAAATTCTTTCCGAGCGATAGCCCGGGTGCGGCGCATGTTTATGCCGTAATCCCAGGCTTTTTTGTTCTTTTCGTCTCCATACAGCCTATGTAGCCATTGTTGATGGCGGCGGTATCGGAGGAAGTGAAAATACTTCCATATCTGCTGAAGACGCATGGGATTTTGTCTGCGTGCTTTCCCGGGATCGTTCAGGAGCTCAGGCTGCGGCGGAATATTCTCCGATCCCAAGAACAAGATTAAGCCATAATCTTACACCGAATCGGAGGCAGGGAATTAAGGTTTTTTGCCCGCGTGCGCAGGGAGAGTTGATTCTTTGCAGTTGCGTATCCAAAACAAAAAAACAGCCCCAGAACCGGGGGATTTCATAAAAACACTCCTGAATATGAAATCGGCGCAGTCTGCGGCTGCCTTAAGAAGCGGCGGCGATATATTATTATTTTTTCTTCTTTCTCACCGCCAGGCCTAAAGCCAAAATGCCCGTGCCCAGAAGCAGAAGAGACCCGGGCTCAGGCTCATACGTTGAGGTTAATCCGTT
>CAZDMR010000149.1:0-1590 GCA_964506795.1 uncultured Acidobacteriota bacterium
GGTCGCGCCCACTTTGCTTAAGTCGATGACGACCACGGGGCCTTGAAGCTCGGCGGGAGAAAACGCATTCGGCGTCGGCGACATTTCATTTTGCTGGACCGGGTCGAGGAGGCGATGGACGATCTTGCCTTCGAATTTGACATCCATCGACCCGAGGACGAATTTCGCCTTTCCCATGTTCTGGTTGCTGATCATGCCCTTGAGAGTTCCGGCCTCGTCCCCGGAGCTTCGGCTGAACTCGGAATCTTTGACAAAAACAGACTTGCCGTCGACTTTGACTTTCTTGGTTCCTTTGGACAGGTTGGCTGTCTGGGCGATATTCGGAAAGGGAGTGGGAATCGGAGGCGCCGGAGGAGCGGGAACTTTGCACACATCGGGGAACGCGATTGTGGTGCCGTTGCTTCCTTTGTGAGCAATCGACATATTGTTGGCGCTGACCGTAACACCGCCCATCAGGAGACCTCCTCAGCCGGCAGCAGCACCGCCGCCTCGCGTGCGCCTTCATCGGAAGAACCGTAGACCAGGGCCCTGCCCTCTCTTGCGTATCCCTTGGACAACGCGTCGGCGGCCCATGCGAGAGACACCGCTCCCGCGCCGGCTCCGGAATCGCCGATGTACTCGGCGGGCATCCAGCGTCTGGTCGGTTCGCTATACGGCCCAAGGCCGCGCGAGTTGGCCATCATCCATTCCGTCGCCCATTGGCGTTCGCCGTTAGAGTCGGAAACGAAAAGCGGAGTAGGAGGCGGAAGTACGGACTGCAGGCTCCGAAACACACGGCTTAGCGTCTCTGCGCGCGTGGGCTCTCCGAATGGGGTTGAATCCTGCGCCCCCGCCGCTCCGACGATAAGCGATCGTATTTCCGCTTTCCTTCGCTTTGCGCTTGAGAGCATTTCCAAAGCCAGAAAACCGGCCGCTTCGCCCGGAAGGATCCCTGTACTTCTGCGCCCCGTCCGCAGCCGGCCATTTTCTTCAAGCCATGATAAGGTCAAGGGACTTAGGAGGGAGTCCGCTCCTCCGGCCAGAGCGATATCCGCTTCCCCTCTTGTTAATGCTCCCAATGCCTCCCGCAGCGCGGTCAAAGCGGCGGCGCGGCCGGCGGCGACAAGACGCACTTCGGCGCTTTTCAATTCCGCGGGAAGGCGGTTCCCGATGCCGTTCCGAATGGGCTCGATCGGATCGAGAATGCGGCCGCCGAAACCGGGTGCGGCAAGGCCCAGATAAACCCGGCATCGCGAGGGATTCGGAATCCGGGCGCTCGAGAGGGTTTCGGCCAGCGCCGCCTGAATCAAGCGGACGATGCGCTCGGGCCCCTGGCGGTTTTCTGTCAGGATAGGCACCGCGCCGCCCGTAATAGGAATCGCTTCCCCGTTTGCGTCTTCAATCTCATACCATGGAATTTCCTCGATGCGGGATACCCCCGACCTTAATGCCGCGATGCTTGCGGGAGCGCTGAGGCCTACGGGAGTAACCAGCCCGAAGCCGGTGACCGCCGCGGTCCCGAACCATGTTGCCAAACCGTCAGTTTCAGACATCGCCGTTCACTTTCCCTTGGATGGCATCGATTTCTTCCAGCAGCCCGTGCACCATGAC
>CAZDMR010000150.1:0-1573 GCA_964506795.1 uncultured Acidobacteriota bacterium
TTCCTCGAAGCAATAAAGGCCAGTATTGAAAATCCTGCACTGGATTTTTTGATTGACAATGCGATAAATGAATCTTTTTTTGAACGATTCGCGCTGGAAAAGAAAAAGCAGAAAGCAAAAGCCGTTAAGGGTAAAACCCGCGTCTATGGCACACCTGGGCTGGAGTATCATTTTTTGCAGCGCCGACCGTGGGAAGTGAAGGATGCTTTGCTCGGGGCTCTTAATAACGCATCGCGATTTCTCTATCCCGTATGGCAAGGCAAAATCAAACCGTCAAATCTACTATCCTATATCGAAGAAAGTCTGCCGTATGAAGTGCGGACTAATGGCGATCAGAATATGAAGCCGGTCCTATGCCGATACCTGGCCGGCATAATTGAATCTCAAGGCGGCGCGGCCATACCGCAAGCAGACACAAAGACAAAGCGCGGCCGGCCAAAAGATCCCGATATAACAAAGCGAGTGCAAATTCTGAAACGTAACGGAATAAACAACCCGGCAGACCTGAGAGACGGCCAAAAAATGTTGAATGCTTTTGGGGCGCTGGAACTCGACAAGAAAAAAATACCGAATGTCGGCGGTACCGATTGGCTGAGTCTCTACAGAGACCCGCAACGAAGCGAAGAAAAAAAGATGGTTTTGGAGATATTGCGCAAGAATTTGTCGCGTGCTTGAATTTTGTCCGGGCTTTTCTGCAATTTTTTTAATCCCCGCATCCCCGCGTAAACAAAGGCTTCCGTAAGAATCTGCAAACTCCTATTCGGACATAAATTGACAGGAATTTTGTCCAGGCGCAAGCATATAGCATGATTAGCGATGCGCTAGATAGAGACACAATTCGAATGCTCCGGTTGCTACGCCGGCAGAGCCAGCAGCAACTGGGCAAGCGGGTCCGGCGCAGCCGGCAATGGGTGGGCTTCGTGGAGACAGGCCGGTTAAAACCCACTCCAGAGATGCAACGCCGGCTAGCCGATGCGCTGGAGGTGGGCCATGACTGAGCGTGTGATGCTGGCATGGCCGCGACTCTTGGATGTCCATTTGGCGGCAGAATATTTGAGCCTTGGGGAAAGCACGATCCGGGATTATTGCGCCGATGGACTCCTTCGCCCCGTACAGCTCCCCGGTTCCCTGCTTAGAGATAAAAGCGGCAATGTTATTGCGCGGCCAGAGGCCCGCAGGATTTGCAAGATCCTGATCGACCGTAACGACCTGGATGCCTTTATCGACCAGAGGAAAGGCAACGATGATGTTCACGAATAGGAAACGGCGCACCAAGCGCGAAGAAAACGATTCAGTCAAGCCGTGGGTTTGTCCACGCTGTGGGGAAACCGTTTATGTAAGGCCGGAATTTCATGTTTACGTTTGCGCGCTCTATCGGCAACGAAAGGCCAATTATGCCGCACGATCCTAAGCTGCTGAATTATGCGCTTGCGTATGCAAAACGCGGGCTGAAAGTCTTCCCATGCTATGAACCGATTTATGGCATATGCACTTGCGGAAATCCGGGCTGCAATTCTCCCGGGAAACATCCACTCACGGACCACGGAGTTAAGGATGCAACAACGGATCAAGG